>CALRPI020000028.1:0-62618 GCA_943370025.1 Phormidium lacuna HE10JO
CCCCCCCCCCCCCCCCCACTACTGTAATAAAAATCATTCTGCTATTTTTAGTTCATAAATATTCCAGAAAGCTCCCCCTAGAGCCGAGAATTTTATCCCTTGAATTTTATCTCTAACTGCCGACAGAGATAAAGGATTAACTAAATAAATATAGGGTAAGTTTTCTTGGGTGATTTTCTGGGTTTGGATATAAAGTTCCCGGCGCTTGGCATCATCTAATTCCCCCGCAGCTTGGATATAAAGATCAGAAATTTTCTGTTCCCAATCCAGCACAACTCGTCCTTCAATAGGTGGTTTTCCTTGTTGAGGTTTTTGATTAAAAGAATGCAAAGCTCCATTAACAGTCCAAATATTAGAACCATCATTGGGTTCTGTTCCACCCGTGAAACCTAAAAGATGACATTCCCAATCAAGACTATTAGTTAATTTATCTACCAAGACTCCAAAGGCGATCGTATCCACATCGACAGTAATCCCGATCGTCGCTAAATCTTGCTTAATTTGAGTTGCCATCGCTTCCCGAATTTTATTCCCCCCATTAGTAATTAAACTAAACCGGACTTGATTACCGTCCTTGTCTAATAACTGTCCTTGACCATTATATTTAAACCCCGCACTTTTCAAGAGTTCCTTAGCTTTGTTGGGATCATATTTATATACTGGCAGACCTTGCTCTGGCTTGAAGAAAAAAGGACTTTGCACAGATAAAGGTGAATCTTGGAAATCTCCTAAACCTCGAAAGATATTATTAGTCATTCTCTGGCGATCGATCCCATGAGCAACTGCTTGGCGAAACTGAAGATTATTAAACCAACTCAATTTAACTGGATCTACCAATGGCTTGCCATCCCGTTTTCCTTGATTAAGATTGAAGGAAATAAAAGTGACCCCCGGAGCTGCTCCACCGTTGTAGATATTGAACTTTCCTCGTTCTTCTTCTTTTTTGAGCAGGGCGAAATATTCGGGACTGACCCCGATCGTATCTAGTCCCCCAGACCTAAATTGTAATAATGCAGTGTCAGTAGATTCAACTATTTGCCAGACAATTTGTTGAATATAGGGCTGTTGATTTCCCTGTTCATCTTTGCGCCAAAAATAGGGATTGTGCTCAAAGATAATCCGTTGGCTAGTGACATAGCTGCCTAGTTTGTAGGGGCCATTGACGATAACTTCTTCCGGGGGAGTGCTAACCCCCCACTTTGTTAAAAATAAGGGCTTGCCATCTTTATCTTTAGTTCTCACAGATTCTTGGAGGGCATGGGCAGGAAGGATAGCCGTATTTAAGTTACTCAAGAAAGGGGCAAAAGGTTCGGGTACGGTAAATTCTACGCGGCGATCGTCCAATTTTTTCACGATGGGTAATTTCCGATCTACCCCAATCCTAAAACTATCAATAATATTGCTGGGAATTGCTTCATTAAAATAAACTTCATTATAGGTAAAAACCACATCATCAACGGTTAAGGGTTTGCCATCAGACCATTTTAAATCTTTCTTAAGGGTGAAAGTAATTTGTCTTTTATTCTCGGCAATCTGCCAAGATTCGGCTAATTCTGGTTCTATCTTTCCGGTCAAAGGATTTTCTGTAACCAGACCAACATAGGTCAATCCAAAAATACTTGGTGATTCTTGACTCAAAGCATAGTTAAAAGTCTTTACATCACTCAAAATGCTCGTCACAACTCGAGGTACGGCAGCAGTATTAAGCAATTGACGACCACTACAGGCTGTGACTAAATAGGTCAGGCAACAAATAATTACCACTAGAAAAATAGTGCTTAATTTCTTCAATTTATACTGATTAACTACCGCTAATCTGATGTCATTCAAGGATTTATTCATGACTGATATTAGTTGTTGTGGTCGGAGGCAAAATAATTTACTGGGAAGATTATTTATTAGTAGGGTGGGCAATGCCCACCTTATCGGCAATCTGGTACATGAGATAGTAGAAAATGGATATCTATTGTTTCTGTAACAATTAACCTCAACCCAATTAAGTCCGCAGACTCTAAATAGGTAGGTGGGCAATGCCCACCCTACGGGAGCTTATTCCTATTCTAGGAGAGGGTTTGGATATATAGTGCTTCTCCTGTAGTAGGTTCTAGGTTTTCCAGAACTTATCTTAATTTAGAGTCGCCAGAAAACATTGGAGGAGTTGATAAATTTCCTCAGCATAATTTTGGGGCAAGCCATGATCTGCTTGGGGAATAATTGCTAACTTAGCTCCGGTGATTTCTTGGGCGTAGGTTTGACTATGCCATAGGGGAATTGTCTCATCTTCTTCCCCAGCAATTACTAAAGTTGGCAGATTTAGGCGATAAATTTCTTTCTCTACCGTATCCACAGCATCTTCGGGACGGATGCGATCGACCACAAAAGACCTCGCTGCCGGATTTGCCATCAGTTCAGCCCGAAACCAAAGGATTTTCTCTAACTCAGCTTGTCTACCTATAACTTTCGCCAAGGGAGCGATTACCCTTAATCCCCAATCCACCAGCGGCGTAGACCACAACAGGGGGCGATACTGGTCATACTTGCCACAAAAACTATCATCCCGAATCCCCGCCGCGCCAATCAATCCTAAACCGACGATTTGCAAATTTCCTGGATGATCTAGGGCATGTAGGGCTGTGGCAGCCCCGACCCATGCTCCGAAGGAATGACCAATGATTAAGGCGCGATCGATCTCCATCACCCTGAGAAACTCCGCCACGAAAGCCACCATTGTCGGCACATCGTAGCGAATCTGGGGTTTACTCGATGCCCCAAATCCCAACAGATCTAGGGAAATACACCGATGATCTGGCTGGAGCAAAGCAATCAACTGATCCCAGCAGTGATGATTACTCAAAAAGCCATGCAAAAACACCAAAGGAATACCACCCCCGCCCGTATCTTTGTAACTAACCATCAGGGGCTGATTACTGATCTGGGGGAGGTAGATTTGTTGAGTTAGTAATTTCTGCTCTGCAAGCTCTAGACCTATTGAGGACATAGTGACTCGTTCTCCATTATTCTCCGGTGATGGATAATTCTCCGACCCAGACCCTGGGGGACAAACCACCGGGAGTGATTTCTGGTTCTGATTCCACAAAGACGATCGCTTTTAAAACTTCCCGGAAATCCCCAGCAACTGTAGCGGATTCAATACTAGTTTTCTTGCCATGATTGACAATCCAGCCATCAAAGGGCAAGGAGAAGGAGCCTTGGAGGGATTTGACTCCGGCATGGAGGGCGTGGAGTTCGTCAATAAATACCACATTTTCTGCTGTTTCTAAGCTCAATTCCTGCTCTGCCTTTGCCCCCGGATAGACATGATAAAAATGGGGAGAGACGCTGACCTTTGCCCCAATGCTGGCATTACCAGTAGGCTGGGCATTCATCCGTTTTGCTGTACCCGCACTATGGAGAAAAGAACTTAAAACCCCGTTTTGAATTAGCTCCACTTTGCGAGTGGGAGTGCCTTCGCCATCGAAGGTTTCTGCTCCTAGGTTGGCGGGGTGGAGGGGATCGTCGGCTACACATAAGAGGGGGGAGGCGATCGCTTCTCCCAGAGATTCTGGATTAGACAAACTCAATTTATCGAGAATATTTTGGGCATTAAACAAATTAGAAAAAGCTCCCAACAATCCCAAGAAGGCTTCGGCAGAAAAGACTACTTGATATTTGCCAGTGGTGATTTTTTCATAGTTGAGATGGCTAATGGTTTTCTCGGCAGTTTCGGTGATGCAGCCTTTGAGGTCTAAATCCTGCAAACTGTGGCTAATTTTGTAAGCCCCGGCAGCTCTGGGTTTCTTCCCCGGTTCTTCGGTTTTGCTGTAGAGGTATACCGAAGCGTAGGAACGAGCCTCTTGACGGGTAGCTCCTTCGCTATTCAGGTAGAAGCGATCGCTATCGGTCTGAGACAGTCCATTGTAGGGAACATCAATAATGGCTGGATGACTTTCTAGTAGTTCTTTTTCTGCTTTTAAGAGGGCATCGATTAGTTCAGCCACAGGGGCATGGGGAACTTTACTATCGGGCAAAGTCGGCATTGCGGCGGTGGCTTCGGGGCTAAAATCTGGGACGTTTTCTGTCACCCCAAAGTTACTAGCTTCTTGGGCAGTTTGCAGCGCCAATCTCAACCCCAAGGGATTCAAATCGGTGGTAGTGGTCACCCCCATAGTTTGTTTGTCGTTCCAGACTCGAACAATAATGCTCGATCGACTGGATGCTTTAATTTGTTTTGCCTCTCCTTGATAAACTTGGACACTACTACTATCGATCGTTGCCCCATAGATATCAAACTTACTAATACCCAATTCCGTAGCACTTTCTTTAACGTTGTTAAATAATATTTTTACGTCTGTCATGATTCCATTCCTAATTAATCAGTTATCAGTTACCAGTTATCAGTTATTAGTAGGGTGCATCCCAGTTTTGCATTTGTAGCGCGAGCGAGACGCTCGCGCTACGGAAACCCTTAATGCTGCAAATGTGAGATGCACCCTACAATATTTCTATGATTCATTATTTACCTTCAATTGAACTTTGTAATAAATGTCTTCTAGGGTGAGAGTAAAATCAATTGAGTTTAGCACAATTGCCTTATCCTCTAAATCATATTCCCGTAAAGACCACTGTTTATTATTGGTCTTAGAGTAATGCTCTACACCAATTTGATCTTGTTCTACTAATAGATATTCCCGGAAAGTGGGAATAGTTTGGTAGGAGCTAAATTTCCCTTGATGGTCATATTTATTTGTAGAGTTGGAGAGAACCTCGATGATGAAAACTGGGTTGAGAATCGTATCTTTCCGGTCAGGAAAATATTCCGGCTCTCCCGCAACTATCATTACATCTGGATAGGTATAAATACGCTTTTGGGGAATCCATAATCGAACATCTCCCATATAAACGTAGTAGTCTAATTTCCTAAAGGCAAAGTTAAGCAAACTACTAATATTCAAAGCAATTTGATTATGATTTGTTGACCCACCAGCTATAGGAATAATTTCTCCGTCCAGATACTCGCTTTTATAATCTGCTACCTCCTCCAGAGCTAGATACTCAGCGATCGATAACAACTTTGTGACCGTAGAAGACATACGCAAGACTCCTTTGAAATAAAAAAGCTAGGAAAGAATATGTATTGGTACAAGGCTTTAATTGGCAGCAAATTAATACTGTGACCATTGATAAATAAAGGTCGTAGTCAAGTCTTGATCCCCCTAAATTCCCGCGCTAACGCGCCGCTGCGCTAGAAAAAAGGTGAACTTTAAGAAAATTCTCCCCCCCCTTTTTAAGGGGGGCTAGGGGGGATCAAGGACTAAGCATCAAACAGGAGACTGGGATTACCTTTGGCGTTAAGTTGACACCAGTGAAGGTTTTGCGCCCTGATTATACTGCGATCGAAACCTTTATCGACCACCTACTGTGATGGAATCTACCTTGATGTGGGGTTGACCGACGGTGACGTAGATGCTGCCGCTGACGGAGCCACAGAAACCGGGGGCAAGTCCCAAATCTTGGGACGACATGGAGATTTTTTGCATGATTTCCTTCGCTTCACCGATCAGGGTTGCCCCTTGCAATGGTTTGGTGATTTTGCCATTTTCAATTAGGTAAGCTTCATCGGCAGCAAAGTTAAATTGTCCCGTGGCTCCCACACTACCGCCGCCTAGTTTTTTGCAATAGATGCCCTTATCTACCGAGGCGAATAGCTGATCTAACTCATATTCACCAGGGGCAATGTAGGTATTTCGCATCCGGCTAGCGGCGGCGTAGGCATAGCTACTGCGGCGACCGCTGCCGGTGCGGGGATGACCAGTGCGGATGAATCCGGCTCGATCGCTAATAAAGTTCTTCAATATGCCCTTCTCGATCAACAAAGTCCGTTGTACAGGCATTCCCTCGTCATCCATATCCAGCGTACCAAAAGCCTTATCTGTCAAGCCCTCATCCCAAGCTGTCAGGTTTTCATGGGCAATTTTTTCACCCTTTTTATCGGCAAAAGGTGTGGTCTGGCGTTCAATCTGGGTAGTTTCTAGCAAATGGCCACAAGCTTCATGAAAGATCACGCCCCCGAAGGCATTAGACATGATTACGGGGTAAGTCCCCGATTCCACATAGTCAGCGTAGAGCATCTTCCCAGCAGATTCTGCCACTTCGCTGGCATCTTCTTGGTAGTCCCACGCACTCAGGAAGCCCGGATTACTAGTATCGCCGACCCGTTTGCTAATAGAGGAACGGTGATCCGCATCGGCACAGAGCAAGCTATAGCCCACGGATTGAGTGAGGCGAATATCTCTGGCAAAAGTGCCATCGGAAGCGGCTACGAGGATTTCCTGCCAATCCCGGAAATACACAGCCCGGCGGGATTGAATATGGCTGGCTTTCTTTTGAATATCGCTATTGGCGGCTAAGAGAACTTGGCTAATTTCGGTCATGGAACTAGCTTGGGGTAACCACAGGTCTTTATCTTTTTTGGTGGCGTAGTCCCGGAACATTTCTAGGTTGATTTCTGGGATGAAGGAAGTGGCGCTGGGCAAGGTTAAACCCAAGATGGAAAAGGCTTTCTCTAGAGCAGTTTTTAAACCAGAGAAAGATAAATCATTGGTGCTGACGTAGCAATCTGCCTGTTTCCGAAACACTCGGACTCCGGCACCGATCGCTAAACTAGGGGTAATGCTGGTGATGGCATCATCTTCGGCAAGGCAATTAATATAATTCGTCCGCTCTAGGAAAAATTCCACCAGATCCGCCCCGGCAGCCCTTCCTAAACCCAGAAGAGTAGACAGGGGAGCCGACCAAGTTTCATCGAAGCGATCGGGGGTAAATGTATAGCTTAAACTCGGTAATTGTTTTGATAGCAGGGTAGTTGGTGACATAGGATTTTGCCCTAGAGCGATCATTCTTTTGTAGTTAAATCGTGAAAGTATGCAAGAACTTTACTTTTCTCAATCTAACACAATCAGCCCTAACCTATCCTGTAGAGCCGTTGCCAAGCAGGTTAGGTTGTGGAAACCCTGACAGAGTAATGGTTCCCACAACCAAATTTTCTTTCTGTGCTGCCTTGGGAGTTCCAGAACTGTGGCAATATCAGCAGCAAACCCTAGAGATTTATCTTTATAGTAGAGGATAGTAGAGGGGGAACTATCAGCGATCGTAGACAAGTTTAGCTTTTCCGATTTTGCCCATAGCAGAAATTCCTCAACTAATCGAGCAAAGTAAAGTAATTGGTCAGCAAGTTGCGATTCGTTTATTTCGGGGAAAAATTAGATCAGTATCATCCAAATCCATTGATATAGTGGTCGCCGCTTTGATTAGGACGTTTTCGAGGGCGCACTCCGCGCGCCCTCGAAAACGTTCCCGTCCTAACTAGAATGGCACTTACTATAAATCGTAATTCCTATAGCAGTCCTCAATTATGCATGAGTGATTCGAGAACATTACTGGTTTAGAAAGGCATACTGTGTAGGTGCGCCGTCCCAAACTGATTTAGAATTGCTATATTAACCTACAATCGATGCCTGATATCTTTACTTACACCAGTTTCTTGATTTTTAACCATGAGTATTTTCTCAGTTGGAGAGCCGCCAAAACTCGATCACTGCGATCGGCAAACTATTCTTGATTATTTCCATAATGCTTGGCAACTGGAAGATACACTCATGAAAAGTTTGCTTGAAGACGAAACTTTCTTTCTTAATCCTGACCCCTTAAGAAATTTCCTGATTTTCTATCTGGGTCATTCCTCAGTGTTCTATATCAATAAATTAATTGCGGTGAAATTACTATCAGCGCGGATTAATTCAGACTACGAAATTCTCTTTGAAATAGGAGTTGATCCAGAAACTCCAGAAGAATTAAGCCAAGCAATTTCTGATATTAAATGGCCTCAGGTAGAGCAGGTTTGGGAATATCGATCGCAAGCTCATTCAGCTATTACTGAATTAATTCAAAATACCCCCATTAATCTCCCCATTGATCAATCCCATCCTTTGTGGGCATTAATGATGAGCATAGAACATCAACGCATACATATTGAGACATCATCGATGCTATTTCGACAATTACCTGCCGATAAACTCCAGCGTCCCCAAGGATGGAATTATGCCCCTAGTAATCATGGTGATACTCCCCAAAATGAGATGCGAGAAATTTTTGGTGGGGTGGTGAAATTGGGCAAATCTCTAGAGGATCATACCTACGCTTGGGATAGTGAGTATGGCGATCGCACGGTCGAAGTCAAGCCATTTTTAGCTAGTAAATATCTAGTTACTAATGCTGAATTTCTAGAATTTGTCGCAGCCAGTGGATATGACAATCCCGACTACTGGAACCCCACAGCTTGGGCATGGAAGCAACACCACAATATCCAACATCCAAAATTCTGGCTTCCCGTCCCCCAAAAACTCAACAGCTATCGCTACCGAGCTACCTTTGATGAAATGGATTTACCCCTAGACTGGCCAGTGGAAGTTAACTACTACGAAGCGATCGCCTTTTGTTACTGGAAAGGATCAGGTATCCGTTTAATGAGTGAAGCAGAATGGCATCAAGCCCGCCATCAATCTGAATTAGCAATCCCCAATACTGGTAAAGAGAATTCTTTAGCAAATAACCATAACCTGAACTTGCAATTCATTTCCCCAAACCCAGTTGGTATGTTTCAGCTAACTAACAGTAATACTGGGGTTTATGACCTCCGAGGCAATGTTTGGGAATGGATACAAGATACCTTTAATCCTCTCCCCGGATTTCAACCTCACCCCCTCTATGTAGACCAATCAGCCCCATTTTTTGATAATAAACACCAGATGATGTTAGGGGGTTCTTGGGCAACTAATGGTTCTATGGCTTTATCATCCTACCGGAATTGGTTTCGTCCTTATTTCTATCAACATGTAGGTTTTAGATTAGCTCAAGATTTAAACTAAAAGCTAGTCATAATCATGGTAATCTATAGCGATCCTCAATGGGTTGAGAACGGCTCCTCCTTCGGGGGAGCCGTTCTCAATTCTCTAAAATTCTAAATTCATTTAGGATAACTATAGCAGTCCTAAATCATTTTCTAACAGTTACCAAGTCAACTTGCTTCTAGTAAATGATTTCACCCGCCTTCGGCGGGTGAAATCATTTAGGATCACTATATATATAGTTTCACCTGCCTTCGATGGGTGAAACTATTAGTCAGCAATAAGTTAACTACCCATGATTCATTTAATGTAAACTTAATGCAGATTTTATAGTATTGATTTAACACAATGAGAATTTAAGGAATCAAATAATGCATATCAACTCTTTAATAATTCTTGATGATTATAATAATCGCAGTCAAGAATTAAACGATGGTAGCCAAGACATAATTCAAGGATTGACTAGTAAACAAAAAAGTATTCCCTGTAGATTTTTTTATGACGATCGCGGCTCTGAACTATTTGAGGAGATTTGTGATCTTCCTGAATACTATCCTACCCGAACAGAAGCATGGATATTGAATCAATATGCTGAAGAGATTGCCCAGAAAACGGATAGTTGTACCCTAGTAGAATTAGGCAGTGGCAGCTCCACAAAAACTCGTGTCTTATTAGATGCCTATACAAAAACTAATAATTCCCATCGATACTTGCCTGTTGATATTAGCCACGGTATTCTTAAAGCCAGTCTATTGCAACTACAAAAACAATATCCCACTCTTGAGATTAATGGAATGCTCGGAACTTATAGCCAAGCTCTAACTTATTTAGCTGCTAATCTTATAGAGACTCAAATGATCTTCTTTTTAGGAAGTTCTATGGGGAATTTCAACCAACAAGAGTCTGATATTTTCTTTAGTGAAATATCTCAAACTCTAAAACCCGGTGATTACTTTCTCCTAGGAATCGATCTCCAGAAAAGTCCAGACATTCTAGAATCTGCTTACAATGACAGCCAAGGAGTAACTGCTGAGTTTAATTTAAACATCCTTTCGCATCTAAATTGGCGCTTCCAAGGAGATTTTGATCTGAGCTTATTTAAGCATCAAGCAATTTACAATCAAAAAGAGGCTCAAATTGAAATGTATCTCCACTGTCAGCGATCGCATACTGTTTCCTTAGGTATCCTCGATCTCAAAATATCATTTCAAGCTGGGGAAACAATTCTCACAGAAATCTCTCGGAAATTCGATCTAGAAACTACTCAACAACAACTCGCAGCCTATAAGCTGCAACCTCTGAAAGTATGGACAGATCCCCAGCAATGGTTTGCCCTAATCCTCTGCCAAGCCTAATTTCTTGATTTTATAACAATCCTCAATGGGTTAAAAGAAATGTAATCGAAGGGCGCATCTCTTTTAACCCTCAAAAACCCACAAATAAGTTAGGATCGCTATAAATACATTTATGTAGCATTGAATACAACTCTTTTTCTTTTAACCGACTATTGTTTGAGCTAAGAAAAACCAAATAGAAATTGCATCTAGGGTTCCGGTCTAGTTTCTGTCTGAAATATTCTTGATGAATTATTTCTGATATGAATATAAGGTGTCTGCACCGAGAGAAGCGAGCCAGTAATTGAAGAGATTCAACTACTGGTAACACGGCGGGATAAAAGCCCGGGAGACATAACAGATAGATTAGTTTCTATTGTTATCTCCTGGGTTTTTTGCATTTTAGGATTATGAAATTTTGTTGTGGGCTTCGACGACCCTCAGCCCACAATAAAGTTCCAAATGAGTAAGTCCAAAATTTTTTATACCTATCTAATAGCTCTAATCGCAAATTATATGAGTGAACAATCTCCATCTTCTCAGCCTAGTAATGATTTGGATAGCTCTAGTACCGAAGCCAGCCGGGCATTGGAACTAGAGGCACAATTACCCCTGACGGGTTGGCAACAGGAAGTATCTAAAGGTTTAGAATACGGTCTAGAGGCGGCAGTGAGTATTCGCGATCGCACTATCCCCACCTTCTCCCGGGGAGAACTGCCCCACTACGCCGGGATTAATACCTTCATGAAAGCGCCCTATGTGGAAGATGTGCGAAAGGTAGGGGAATACGATGTGGCAATTATGGGCGTTCCCCACGATTCTGGGACAACTTACCGCCCCGGTACTAGGTTTGGTCCTCAGGGTATCCGCCGAATTTCCGCCCTTTATACTCCCTACAATTTTGAACTAGGGGTAGACTTACGGGAACAGATTACTCTATGCGACGTGGGGGATGTGTTTACTATTCCCGCGAATAACGAGAAATCCTTTGATCAAATTTCTAAAGCGATTGCCCATGTTTTTAGCTCTGGTGCCTTCCCGATTACCCTAGGCGGCGATCATTCGATTGGCTTTCCTACAGTGCGGGGTATTTGTCGTCATTTAGGAGACAAAAAAATGGGGATTATTCACTTCGATCGCCATGTGGATACCCAAGAGACTGACCTCGATGAAAGAATGCATACCTGCCCTTGGTTCCATGCCACAAATATCAAAAATGCCCCCGCCAAAAACTTGGTGCAATTAGGCATTGGTGGTTGGCAAGTTCCCCGCCAAGGAGTGAAGGTTTGTCGAGAAAGAGCCACAAATATTTTGACAGTAACCGACATTGTAGAAAGGGGTTTAGATGCTGCCGTAGATTTTGCCCTAGAGCGCGCTCTAGATGGCACAGATTGTGTTTATATCAGCTTCGATATTGATTGCATAGATGCCGGATTTGTCCCCGGTACTGGCTGGCCCGAACCCGGTGGTTTGATGCCAAGGGAGGCTCTTTATCTATTAGGTAAAATCATTCAAAAAGCCCCGGTTTGTGGTTTAGAAGTGGTGGAAGTCTCTCCGCCCTATGATGTTAGTGATATGACATCTTTGTTGGCAACCAGAGTAATTTGTGATGCCATGGCGCATCTAGTTTTATCGGGACAGTTACCTCGCAAAACTAAGCCTAGTTATGTTCATACCGAAGCTCAACCGGATCCCGTTGATAACTGGAGTTGATCTAAAAAAGGCGGTTGAAACCGCGCCTACAAGAACAAAGTCCGCCTTCGCGGACTAAGAAAAATCTAGGATTTTCTGCAACCTAAGTCGTCAGGTTTTGCTCCTGTAGCTGCGATTTTAATCGCCAAGGCTACACAAGTTCAGAATCAAAATAAATCAAGGAGGTGAGAAAGTATGCATGAAACTGATATGACCAAGGCATTAATTATGACGGTCAAAGATTGGTATGCATCCCAACCAGAACAGCCCCAAATTCAGAAGGTACATCTAGTCGTGGGTAAGTTTACCTGTGTAGAGCCAGCTAGCTTACAATTCACCTTTCAATCCCAGATTAAAAATACCTTTCTGGAAGGAGCAGAACTAGTTATTCAAGAAACTCCCTTAATTGCTTTTTGTCATGTTTGCCAACAGGAATACCATCCAGAAATTGGCATTGGTTACGCTTGTCCAACTTGTCAAACACCCATGGAAGATATTCGATCGGGACGGGAACTAAAGATCGATCGCCTAGAGTGTCAACACCGATAGCTGAGTGGAATTGAAGATAGCTGAGCGGAGTCGAAGCTATCTTCAATGGTGGGTTGAGCGGAGTCGAAATCCACCACAACTCCTTGGGGATTTCCATACCAATTATTTAATACCTAACCTAAACCAATGCACCAAACCTTTGACGCAGCCCTAGAAATAAATTTACTCCATGCTAACCAAGCGGGAGCCGACCATAACCGTGCTCATTTCGATCAGTGGGGAATTACTTGTTTGAATGTGATGAGTAGTCCTGGTGCTGGGAAGACTGTACTGCTGGAAAAAACCCTAGCTGCCCTGAGTAGCCAGATGAAAATTGCCATCATTGAAGGGGATATGACCACAGAATTGGATGCCGAAAGATTAAGGCAATACGGTGTGCCAGTTATTGCTATTACTACCGGGCGTTCCTGTCATTTGGATTCCCAAATGGTATCTGGGGGAATTCATCAATTGGCAAGAGATTATCAACCTCAAGATTTTGATTTGGTCTTAGTAGAAAATGTCGGCAATCTAGTTTGTCCGGCAGAATTTGAAGTGGGGGAACATGCCAAAGTTGCCCTATTAAGCACCACTGAAGGCGAGGATAAACCTTTGAAATATCCAATTATGTTTCAAGCAGCAGATTGTGTTTTGATTACCAAAATGGATCTAGCTCCCTATCTGGATATTAATATCGATCGCATCACCAATAATATCCGCCAAATGAATCCCCACGCGGCAATTATTCCGGTTTCTGCAAAAACAGGCGATGGCTTAGATATTTGGTTTCAATGGCTACAAAAACAGGTAAAACGCAAACTTGCGTAGGGTGGGCAATGCCCACCTATGTGGATTCTATTTACCTATTTTGACTTGAGATTGATAGTAACAAAGATAGTTGATATCTGTTTTCTATCCTCTGTACTAAATCCTTCCTGTAGTGGGCAATGCCCACCCTACAAATTTCTCTTAAGGTGGACGATACCCACTCTACAAATTCTCTAAAACAACTGGAGGTTATCCCATGAAAATCAATCTGAAAATCAATCGTTTATTTTCTCTGATGACTGTATTTTGTCTCAGCTTATTCATCGTTGTAGGTTGTAATCAAGCTCCCTCTAGTACTAGTCCTGCTAGTTCTCCCAATGCTCCAGCAACTAGTTCTGTCCGTCATGGTTTTAGTGCTTGGCCCGGTTGGTTTCCTTGGCAGATAGCGCAAGAGCAGAAAATATTTGATGCCAACAATGTCAAGATTGATCTGAAATGGTTTGATGGCTATCTAGATTCCATTAATTCCCTAGCTGCTGGTCAGTTAGATTCTAATAGTCAAACCTTGAATGACACAATTAGCTCCGTAGCTGCCGGTTCAGATCAGGTGGTTGTGTTGGTGAATGATAACTCCACCGGGAACGACCAAATTATTGTCAAAGAAGGAATTAATTCCGTTGCTGATCTGAAGGGAAAGACCATTGCTGTGGAAGCGGGAACTGTGGATCATTTTCTCCTTTTATTAGGATTAAAAAAAGCTGGATTAACCACCAATGATGTCCAAATTAAGCCCCTAGAAACTGGAGCGGCGGCAGCGGCTTTTGTCGCTGGACAAGTTGATGCGGTGGGTGTATTTGCTCCTTTTACAACTCAGGCTTTAAAACGAGATAAGAGCAAGATTCTATTCACTTCTAAGGAATTTCCGGGAGCCATTCCTGACCATCTAGTGGTGAGTAGAAAAATGGTACAAGACCGCCCCCAAGAAGTTCAAGGAATGGTCAATACTTGGTTTGCAACCTTAGATTATATCCAAAAAAATCAAGCAGAAGCTATTAAGAGCATGGCAAAAAGAGCTGGGGTTTCTGAGGCAGAGTATAAGGAATATAACACTGGGACAACTATCTTTAGCATTCAAGATAACTTGAAGGCATTTGCCCCGGGAACTGACATGACTTCCTTGCCCTTTGCTGCCGAAGAAATTAGTAAGTTCCTATTAGAAACTGGGTTGATGAAGACAAAGCCGGACTTGAGTAAAATCTTTGACGATCGCTTTGTTAAAGCCTATGCTCAAAAACAAAAAACTTGATTCAAACTTAATTTAAAGTCTTTCTCCTCATATGGGTGCAAAGCCTTTACTCGTGGCAACTTAAAGCAAAGGTTATTATCGCCTACTGTTTGATTCTTAGTCCTCGATCCCCCCTAGCCCCCCTTAAAAAGGGGGAAAGAATTTTCTTAAATTCCCTCAACTCCATTGAGATTGCAATATTCATCTAGTTTTCTTGATAACTATGCCTAACTTTACTTCTCAAGATTCTCCAGCTCCTAGAATGTTGGCACCATCGATTTTCTGGCGAATTGCTGAGGATATTCCTCAACCCTTGAGTCGGGTTTTATCGGTGTTATCGATCGCATTTCCCTTCCTGCTGTGGCTAATGATTTCCAATCTCGGAATTGTGGATAAGTTATTCTTGCCCACTCCTGCCCAAGTGTTCCAAGCATTGATAGACCTATGGACAAAAGAGGATTTAGCTAAGGATATTGTATTTAGTTTATTCCGAGTCGGGTCGGGTTTTTTATTGGCAGCATTGGTATCGATTCCCCTAGGAACTCTGATGGGAACTTTCCCTAGTATTCGGGCGATGTTTGAACCCTTGATTGGTTTAGTTCGCTATATGCCAGCCTCGGCTTTTATTCCTTTATTGATCCTCTACTTTGGGATTGGGGAATTGCCGAAGGTACTGTTGATTTTTATCGGTACTTTGTTCTTTAATACCCTGATGGTGATGGATGCAGTCAAGTTTGTGCCTAAGGAATTAATTGAAACTACCTATACCTTAGGAGGTAAAAGAATCCAAGTCTTACTTCAGGTGATCGCCCCGTTTATTGTCCCGAATATTATTGATGCAGCACGGGTGAATATGGCGGCTTCTTGGAACTTGGTCATTGTCTCGGAACTAGTGGCAGCAACGGAGGGATTGGGCAGAAAAATCACCGTTGCCCAACGCTTTTTGAAAACCGATCAAATCTTTGCTGGGGTGATCGTAATTGGGTTGATTGGCTTATCGATCGATCTCCTGTTTCGATTGCTACAACGAACTGTTTGCAAATGGGCTATAAAGTAATTCAACAAAACTTATAAAAATCTATGCACCTAACTATTTCTCAATTATCCAAGGAATTTTCGACTAAGCGGGGGCAAATCGTTGCTCTGCAAGATATCAATATGCACATTGAAGAGGGGGAATTTGTCACCGCAGTGGGGGCATCGGGTTCTGGGAAATCTACCCTGCTGAGAATTGTAGCGGGTCTGGAAACGCCTACACAGGGTCAAGTTTTGGTGGATGGTGTGCCGGTGATTGGTCCCGGAGCCGATCGCGGTTTGGTGTTTCAGCGCTATAGTCTCTATCCGTGGATGACGGTGGCGGATAATGTGGGGTTTGGGTTGAAGTTGCAGGGGGCAAGCAAAAAAGTTCGCCAAGAGGCAATTGGTTCCTATTTAGAAGTTGTGGGGCTGACTAAGTTTGCCCATGCCTTGCCGGAGGAGCTATCGGGGGGGATGAAACAGCGGGTGGCGATCGCCCGTGCTCTAGCATCTAAACCCAAGATTCTTTTGATGGATGAACCTTTTGGGGCGCTGGATGTGCAGATTCGAGAAACCATGCAGCAGTTCCTGTTGGAAGTCTGGCAAAGAACCCAAACTACAATTCTGTTGATTACCCATGATGTGGAGGAGGCGGTGTTCCTTTCTCAACGCATCTATGTCCTGAGTTCCCACCCCGGTACGATTAAGCAGGAATTACAAATTAATCTGGGCAGCGATCGCCTGATCCAAACCAAACGCAGCCATCAATTCCAAGCATACCGAGACGAGGTAATGGATCTGCTCTGCCATCAACCGGAGGCGATCTTAGCGGCATAGTTCTCTTAGAATAGGATTACTAATTAAGCTCAAGCTCCTATGGTTAATCTTGCTCAAAAACTAGAATCGAATCCCCCGCAGCGAGACCATCTGGAATCTCCCATAGCAAAGCCACAAACTTTAGAATCTAGAGTCGCCCTAGAAGGAGTTAGCTGGTCAACTTTCCAAACTTTGCTAGCAGAGGTGGGGGAGAATCGATCGAGCAGGTTTACCTATGACCAAGGAGTATTAGAAATCAGAATGCCTCTCCAAGCCCACGAGGAACCGTTAGGAATGATTGAAAGTGCGATCGAAGCCCTTGCTGATGAGTTAGATTTAGAAATCAAGAAATTAGGGGCAACGAGTCTGAAACGGGCAGACCTAAAAAAGTTTGTGGAGCCGGATACTTGTTTTTATATTCAAAATGAGGCGGCAGTCAGACAGAAATCTGCTATTGATTTGGGGATCGATCCACCCCTGGATTTGGCTATTGAATCTGACTATACTAATTCTTCTCTATCTAAATTTTCTCTCTATGCTGCTTTAGGGGTTCCTGAGTTGTGGTGCTATCAACAGCAAAATCTAGAGATTTATCTTTTAGTAGATGGGGATTATCAAAAATCGCCGACAAGTTTGGCTTTTCCGACTTTGCTCGTGGCAGAAATTCCCCAGTTAATTGAGCAAAGTAAAGTAGTTGGGCAGCGAGCTGCTATTCGGTTATTTCGAGAAAATATCAAAGCAATTTTATCTAGTCAGAATATCTAAAGTAAACCTAGCAAAGTAGAGTTAAGGGGGAGCATCTCAAACCCAACATTGATAGGACTTTTAATATTTGTGGCGTGTCTCATTTGCACGCAAAATGCTGTATTTGCCAAATTTTTGTTACTGGGAATTATTGGCTAAGAGAGTCCGCATCCGCTCTACTTGGGCAGAAAAATATAGTTCTTGATATTGCAGCGATCGCGCAATTTTCAACCCTTCGGAAAATACATTCAGAGCCTGAGCATAGTCTTTTTGTTGGAGATAAATTTGCCCCATCTGGTCATAGGTATTCATGGAGTCATAATAGTCATAAGACTGTTGATTAACTTGAATTAGGATTTGATAGATTTGGAGGGCTGTATTTGGTTGATTATATGTGCGGTATAAAAGAGCTAATCCTTGCAGGGCATCTCTAGCAGCAGCGAATTGTTTCGCGGCGATCGCTATCTCGTAAGCCCGTTGGTAATTATCTCTGGCGGCTTGGGGGTTGCCAAGGATTGTATAACTAGAACCAATATTAGTTAATAAATTAGGGATTCTAACTTGTAATTCTGGTTTAGCTTGGTAATAATTAATTAATTTTTGTTTGATGGCAATGGATTTTTCTTGATCTTTTAATTGATCATAAATGTATGCCAGTTCTTCTAGATAGTTAACTTGATTGGCAAAGTCGTTGATTTTGACGGAGAAATCGAATAATTCTTGGTAAGTCAGGGCGGCTTGGGGGTAGTCAAACCAATCCATGTGCAGTTGTCCCAAAATCCGCAGGTTCGTTTCTGTGGCATTGATGTCTTGTGTTTCTTTTGCCTGGGCAAGAAGTTGGCGGTAGATGGGAATAGCGAGATTTGGCGATCGCAGTTGTTGGTAAGCTGTCCCCAAAGCTTGTAGAGTTGGGGTGTCTATTTTTTCCTGTTGACTGCGCTGAATGACTTGGAGGCGATCGCTGATGGTATTTACCTGTTTAGTTATATTTTGGTTCCAAGCAATATCGCCAATTCTGCCCAAAGCCTGAATTTCTGGGATAGTACCAAGCGATCGACTCAATCGGAGCAGCCGATTCCAAACTAAAACAGTATTTTCTAAGTCCCCCGCCTGCAAAAATACCTGAGACTGCTGATCTAACCTTCCTAGTCTATTTGTCAACTGGCGGCGCTCTTGGCCTGTAAGGTCTCTAGATTCGCCTCTGGTGGGCAAAAGGGGATCAACTTCTGTAATTTCCAGCGGATTTTGCAGATTCCCTTGGGCTAAAACCAAGCCACCTCTAAATAAAATTACCGGGCAAAGAAATATTAAGCTACCTAATAAAAAATATTTTCTGTGGATAATGTGCATTGGTTTTCAATCGGTAATGTTTCTATCCCAATTGCAGCCCTAATTATTTTGGGGTAGTGCATAGCAATCCTAGAGGGCATCAATCGCCTTCAAATCTTGCGATAGAATACTTACAGCAGTTTTTGTTCAAAGGAGATGGACTATAACTGTTGCAATACCTATCAAGGTCAGATTTGAGAATAGGTGACTATCGCTGCCCACTCTTAAAATACTATTGCACGATCACCTATTTTTGTAAGGCGGGGATAACAGCTAAATCATGTTTAACTGGTAGTTCAATAATAAACTCTGCCCCAGCTCCCGGCGTTGAACGCATATTAATTCTACCCTTATGTTGATCAACTATAGTTTGATAACTCACTGTTAAACCCAAACCTTTGCCCTGTCCCACATCTTTGGTGGTAAAAAAGGGATCAAAAACCTTAGATTGAATGCTCAGAGGTACTCCGGGTCCATTATCCGCAATCATGATCCGAATCCAATCCTGCTGCTTTGAGGAGGTAGATTTGAGGAGTTGAGTAGTAATTTTGAGGCGCTTATCACTGTTTTCGGAACGACGTAGAGCTTCGATCGCATTAGTCAGAATATAGAGAAATACCTGATTAATTTCCTTGGCGTAACACTCCACTAGAGGCAGTTCTTCCCAGTGGCGCTCCACTAAAATTCTGCCACTATGCTGGTTGTGCAACATCAAAAGCGTACTTTCGATCGCTCCATTCATATCCACTGCCTTCAAGGGAGCCTCATTTTGCCGTGAAAAATTTTGCAACAAATCTACAATACTATGAATCCTCTCAGCACCTGATTGCATCGATTGGAAAATTTGTGGCAAGTCTCGCATCAAAAACTCTAAATCAATCTCCTCAGACAAATGGCTAATCCGAGGGGAAGGGTGGATATATTCATGTTGGTACGCCTTCACAAGGGTAACTAAATCCCGGACGTAGTTCTCTAAATAGGGAATATTGCCATAAATAAAGTTAACTGGGTTATTAATTTCATGAGCCACCCCTGCCACCATCTGCCCTAGACTAGACATCTTTTCGCTATGAATTAGTTGGGCTTGAGTTTGCTTAAGTTCAGCCAGCATCACTGCCATTTTCTGTGCTTGGGCAGCGCTATGGGTAGCTTGATGTTGAATTTGACCATACAGATAAGCTTGTTGAATAGAAATTGCTAATTGGTCTGCCACAGCCTGAGCCAATTTTTGGTCATTTTTCGACCAGTAACGGACTTGAGTACATTGATTGAGGTATAAAATAGCGTGGAGTTTCCCATTAGCTTGAGCAGGGATAACTAAAGAAGATTTGATCTGAGCCTTTTGATACTCTTCATTATTGGAGCCAATTCTTTTATCTTGAGTCACATCAGCGATCAATACCCGTTGGCGATGCTGCACTACCCACTGGGTAATTGGGCCGCTGGTATCAAATTCGTCTACCGTGGGCGGAAATGGCGGACGACAAACCTCATAGATATGTTGTTGTTGTCTGCCAGAAGATAGAGGTTTGGATTCAGCAGGAGCCAACAGTTCGCTGGGGAAGGAAACCTCTGGAGTTTCGGAATCTTCTACTAAGTGGACAAGACAGCGATCAATCTGTAGCGCCTCTAAAAGTTGGGCGATCGCCTCGGTAAGAATAATCTCTAAATCAAAGGTTTGTCGGGTTTGGCTAGTAATCTGATTGACTAGATGTTCCCGTTGTGCCTGTTTTTGGGTTTCTTCATAGAGTTGGGCTTGGCGAATGGCAATCTCTAAGGGGTCAGTAATAGATTGGAGTAAATCTATCTCCCCCGCAGTCCAACTCCGGGGCTGCTCTGACAAACAGGCAATAAAACCCACCCAGCCGACTTCATCGGTGACAGGAATCAAAAGATTAGAGCTAGCACCAAGGATTTGTTCCGGCGAATAGTGTTGCTTGGTTTGAAATTTATTCAGTTGTTTGGCAATTTTAGAAACAGCCGTGAGATTATTGCTTAATGCCTCGCCATTAATAATCATCTGTCCAGACGCGATCGCTCCCCCCAAAGCTCCAAATATCTCCATCGGGTGGTAACCAACCCGAGATTTATAATCGGGGCTAATAGAATGTTCACAAACCACTTGGACCCGTTGAGTATCTTGGAAATACCAAAGAAATAGGCAAGTATCTAGCTCCAGTAATTGAGCAATCTCGCTCACTGCGGTCTCAAGTACTACTTTCAGTTCTAGGGAATTACGAATTCGGTCTACAATTTTTCGCAGCAACGTCGTCTCTTGCTGAGGATAGGTGATCCAGTTATGTAGTTGCTTACCAATTTGCGTAAATTGACCCAAATGAAATATAGAACTCACAATTCCTCCGAGAAGGTGATATTTTGAAACTACAAGAAGCACAAAGGCAGATCTGCCAATTTGTGAGTAGAGTCGCTAATTAGTCTCAAATGTAAATGTAGATATAAATGCAGAATGGAGCAGAAGACCCTGAGATGGAATAGCTTGGTAAAAGCTTAGGGCAGAATCAATCCAGTGCATAAGGTTTGTTGCCCAGCTATTTATCTAGAAAAATTTTACTAATTATTCTTATAGTTGTTTAGATAGTAGAAGATAATTTTAGAGAAAATTGTATTATAGACAACTAAAGATTTTATATCTACTAGAAATAACTATAGCAACCCTAGATAGTTTCACCCGCCGGAGGCGGGTGAAACTATCTGCCAGAAGCAAGTTGACTTAGTAGCTGCTGTAAGTGATTTCCTGCGCTGAAAGCGCAGGAAATCATTTGCCAGAAGCAGATTAATCAGGCAATGATTTAGAGTTAGGACTTACGCACTGTGAGCACATCATTTAGGATTCTGGAGGTTTTTGCAGGCTGATCGGAGTCGAAGCCCGCAAAAACCTCCAACTGAGTAAGTCCTAATAGTCTTACAAGGTAATGATTTTAAGATCAAGATACCTGTGCTGTGCTTGTCGGGGGCATCCTTAATTGTTTGATGCCAGCAAGAGTGGAAAATCAAGGGTAAAAATCAATAATCCTATTAAATTTCCTAATTAGTTAACTGATTATGTCAAATAATGAGATAGACTTATAAGCGACTAATGGGCATAGAATTTATTAAGAGCCCGTATTTTTTTGGAGTAGGAGTGAATATGAAGAAAACATTGATCGGTTTTGTCCTCTTGACTGTATTGGCTACAACTCTTGGTGCTTGTGGTGGCGGTGAAGCCCCTGCAGGTGGTGGTGCATCCCCTGCGGCTTCCCCAGCAGCTAGCCCTTCCCCCAAGAAGTCCTAGGCTGGTAATTAAACTAGATTGTCTCCGCCTAAAGTATCTCTTCCCCATCTCCCTGGTTTGTATCTATGAATTGGTGATATAGATCGGCGAGCAGGTACTTTAGGCTTTTTAGTGATTTCCATCATTAAGTTATTGATCATGGCGATCGCCCACCTATTGTAGTACTGCATTCTGCAACAGAGGCTACTTTTCCATTGGGATTTAGTCTCTATAGATAGAAATACATATAGCAGTTTTTGTTCAAATACCTATCAAGCTTAATCTTGATAGGTATTTCAATATTTGTGGTGTGTCTAATTTGAACACAAAGTGCTGTAGTTAAATGATTGTTATGGTAGTCGTTATAACTAGCTGATGGTAGAGTCGAACCATGACTCCAAAACAGATTAAATGGCATGTTGAGAGTATTTGTTTATGGGACCCTCAAACCCGGAGAAAGTAATTATCAGGAGTACTGTGGCGATCGACTCCTCTCCGCGATCCCGGCTTTGATTCCGGGTCAGCTATTTGTTCTACCGGCTGGCTATCCAGCTCTGCTCTGGGAGGAAACAGCAAGCTGGGTGCAGGGATATCTACTTACCTTTGTTACCCCAGAAGCACTAGATGCATTGGATCAATTAGAGGAATATCAGGAACACGGCTCCCCGGAGGATAATCTCTATCAGCGCCGACTGCTAGAGGTTTTTGCTGATTTAGAAGCTTCACCTCCTGCTCTGGCGACTACCCTCGGTATGGCTTGGGTCTACGTTATGGAACTGGAGAAAATTCGGCAATTGGGAGGGGAATTCTTACCCCAAGGCTACTGGACTAACGGCTAGACCAAGGAATAACTGGGTCTTTAGCTAGTTGGCGAGAGAGGTGATCAGCCCCATAGCGATTGAGGTGGCTAGGATCAGAGAAGTATTCGTACTGTTTGAGGTGAGAGGTATTCAGATTCCGGACAATAAATTTATGTTGCTGGGATCTTTCGAGAAGATATTGCTCAAATTGCTGCTCATACTTAATTCGCACTTCATCTAGGTAGTGATCTGTGAGGGGTAGATTAACAAAAACTGTAGTTACACCCTGTTTTTGGAGATAATGCATCAATTCTCCTAGGGCTGCGTCCTGTCTGCCACCTAAGTAAAATGCTTCGTAGTCCTTGTCATAATTTCCCGGTACTTTAGCATATTTTTGATAGTAGGTTTGGGGGACAAAGCGATCACTCAGAGGCAGAAACCCATCGATATCAATAGCAGATTCATTTACCATTGGCTCTAAACTTCGAGACTGGGAGTTGCGTGTAGCTCCGGGTAATAGCCAGCCCATATTTTTTTGGAGGGCGAGGAATATTTGTTGCCGGTAGGGGTAGCTTTGAGAGAGGCCGCCAAAAATCTGGAGTATTCGATCGTTCCCCATGGCAAAGCTAAACCTTGCTAAGGAACTTTGACTAAAGAATTGAGTTGGAGTTGTAGTGGTAGTTTCAGATTGTAGAGGAAAAGCTCCTGTGACAATCTGGCGATAGCCCTCCGTATTTAGGAGGGCATTATAAGTTAAATCCTCTCGTCCGCTATTAAACGCCCTGACTCCATCAGCCCAAATAATTAGCTTGGGCAGTTGTTCTGGAGTTAGCATCCGTCGCACCAGAAAATCGACAAACTTTACCGTAGCTCCATTGATCCCAAAATTAAAAATATCAACCTGCTTATAACCTTCCTGCGCTAAAGCTTGCTGCAACACGAGGGGATCGATCCCTCGCAAAGCCCTAGAACTGCCCACAATTAAAACATCGGGAGGACGACCATTTTGCTTGATACGTTGTTGATAAAGAAGCAGTTTCTCGTTGAGGAGAGAGCTATTAAAAGAAGGGTTGCCATGCTCCCCTGCCGCCAAGAGAGTAGAAGTGGCTTGGGTAATTCTGACTGACTTTACCTGTTGGTTTTGCTGATCAACAACCACTACATTATTGCCGCTACTAGTAAAGCCAGAATTATTAAATTCTTGGGTTGCTTGAGGATTATTGGAATTTTGTGGGGAATTTGGTAGTTGCAGAGTTTGGGTAGGAATAGGTTGGACAGAAATATTTGGACTGGGAGATTGAGCCAATTGACGTTTGCTGAGGATACCTAAGAGGGAGTCGGTTTGGAAGAGGAGCAACAATCCCAAAGCTCCCCAGACTAGAGCAACTTTGGAGTCTAAGTGGGCTGACTCCGAGTAGGTACGATCGCAAAATATTCCCGTGCTGGTCAGACCCGATCGTAGAGGTTTGAGGAGGGGAGTAAATCTTTGTAGTGGCTGGGCTAAGGTTTCTCCTGATGCCACTACTGCTGATTTTTGCAGGGAGTTTTGTTGCAGCTTATCAGGGCGGTCGTTGGCACGGGGATGGAAATCTTTGCCAAATCGCCAGTCTGGATGAGATTTGCCCGTTGGTCTGCCATAGATGCGAACTCCAGCAATAGCAGGGATTTTCAGGGATAATAAGCGACGCACGATCGGCTTGACTACCTCAGCCTGACTAGGGCAAAGGGGAGCTTCGGTGACGACATGCAATAGGTCGCCCTGATGCTTGATTAAAACATCTATACCACCTGTAGCCATATAGATTTTCAAGTCTGGGTTGATTGCCTTGTGCAATAAAAACTTGATTGCCGCCTCATCTCCTTTCCTAGCTAATTTTTTAGCATTTAATTCTGGGTTTAACTCTAAATTTATGTCTGGGTTAGCTAGTTCTGGATGGGAGGAATAGGAAGCAAGATTAAGCCATTCAACCCAAGCGGGAGTCTCGGTGATCGGGTCTATCTGCCCTTGGCTAGTAATGCCATATAACACCACCGCTTGCACACCGGGGGGGACTAGTTCTTTTAGGAGGGGAGCGATCGCCTCCACCACTAAGGATTTTTCTGGGAGCATATTGCCCAGCGTACTGGCAAATAGATGCAAAGTTGCTTCTTTGGTAATCGATCGAAAGAAAATTCCTTCTTGCTCCAAAGTAACATTCAATAATTCTACTAAAGCAGCCCCATCTCCCCACTTTGCCCACGCACGCAGCAATTCCTGAGCAGGAGTTAAGGGACTCTTCACTACCCAGAGAGGCTTATTTTTTTCTTCTAAATACCCGGATACCAATACATCTTGATAGTTGTCCAGAGTTAACTGTCGCAGTCTTTGCAGCAACAATGGCACAATCCGTTCTGGAGCTAGAGGGTAATCACAATAGCAATTAATCCATAGACGTTGGGAATTAATAGTTTCCTCTGGCGCATGGGACTTACCCAGTTTCAGGAAAGTCATGGTTGAACTCTCCCGACTACTTTTAACTTGGACTTCTTCTACTTTAATCTGTACCCCAAAAGGCTTTGCCAAGGGCAGCAGGGCTTCAGCAATACTAGTAAGAAGAGGGCGATCGCTGATGCTGACAGTAGGGGAGTTAGTAATAGGATAAGTAGTAATAGTAGGTTCCCCCTTAGTTAGGGCTAAATAGTTAGGACTAAATTTAAGTATCGGCTCTAGAGACAGTGCAAGACTACCCTTATTTTTTGTGGAAACTTATAGACAATTATAGTTCAGAATAAAAACCGAGCTTTTTGACAAGCCCGGTTCAAGTATATAAAAATCAGAGATTAAGTCAAGAAACTATCTAAGCTTCAGAAGCAGGGGTGAGAACTAGTTCTCTTTGTTCCCCACGGCTGGCTTGAACTTGACCTTCTTCGTTGACATCGATGATCGCGGTGTCGCCGTCTTTGATCCGACCAGAGAGGATTTCCTCAGCAAGAACATCTTCCAAGAGACGCATAATTGCCCGGCGCAGGGGTCTAGCTCCATAGCTGGGGCTGTAGCCTTCCTCTACGAGACGATCTTTGAATTTCTCCGTCACTTCGAGGGTGATATTTTTCTCAATTAAGCGACCGAACACTTCCTTGAGCATAATATCGGAGATTTCCTTGACTTCCAGTTTGTTCAACTGGCGGAAGACAATGATTTCATCGAGACGGTTGAGGAACTCTGGACGGAAGTATTGCTTCAGTTCCTCGTTGACGAGGGAGCGAATCCGGTTGTACTGAGATTCCACTGCATCTTCGGTGGCAAAATCAAATCCCAAACCGCCGCCGCCTTTTTCGATCACCTTAGAACCAATGTTGGAGGTCATGATCAAGAGGGTGTTCTTGAAATCTACCGTCCGTCCCTTGGCATCGGTGAGGCGCCCGTCTTCTAGAATTTGCAAGAGCATGTTAAAGACATCGGGGTGAGCCTTTTCGATTTCATCGAATAGCACTACGGTGTAGGGTTTGCGGCGGACTGCTTCGGTAAGCTGACCACCTTCGTTGTAGCCTACATAGCCCGGTGGTGAACCGATTAGTTTGCTCACCGTGTGCCGTTCCATATACTCCGACATATCCAGACGGATCATGTTTTCTTCGGAGCCGAAGAAGTAGGAGGCTAGGGATTTGGCTAGTTCAGTTTTACCAACTCCAGTAGGTCCAGAGAAGATAAAGCTCGCGATCGGGCGGTTAGGATTCTTCAAGCCCACTCTGGCTCTACGAATGGCACGGGAGACAGCCTTGACGGCATCTTCTTGACCAATTAGGCGTTGGTGGAGGGTTTCTTCCATGTTCATCAGCTTCACCGATTCGGATTCGGTGAGCTTACTCACAGGAACTCCAGTCCAAGAAGCTACAATGTGGGCAATGTCTTCTTCTGTGACCACGGGCATTTCTTCGCTTCTGGGTTCAGCTTTCTTGGTTTGGGCGATCGTCCGAATTTCGGCTTTGATCTCCATTTCCCGATCGCGGAGTTCCCCAGCTCGATCGAAGTCCTGACTCCGCACTGCCTCATCTTTGTCCTTGAGGACTTGGCGCAGTTCTTTATCTAGCTCCTTGGCAGCAGCGGGCAGTTGAGAATTGACTAATCTCACCCGTGATCCGGCTTCATCCATCAGATCGATCGCTTTGTCTGGCAGGTAGCGGTCAGAAATATAGCGATCGGATAGTTTAGCCGCAGCTTCTAGTGCCATGTCGGAAATTTTCAGCTTGTGGTGCTGTTCGTAGCGATCGCGCAAGCCAAAGAGAATCTCGATGGTTTCTTGCACCGAAGGCTCGCCCACCATCACTGGTTGGAACCGACGCTCTAGGGCGGCATCCCGTTCGATGTGCTTACGGTATTCATCGAGGGTGGTGGCACCGATACACTGCAATTCTCCTCTAGCCAGGGCTGGCTTGAGAATATTCGCCGCATCGATCGCCCCTTCGGCAGCCCCAGCACCGATTAAGGTGTGGACTTCATCAATGACCAGAATGACATTACCCGCCGAGCGGATTTCATCCATGATTTTTTTCAGTCTTTCTTCAAATTCGCCCCGGTACTTAGTCCCAGCTACTAGAAGACCGATATCTAGGGTGACGACCCGCTTATCTTCTAAAATATCTGGAATGTCGTTGTTGGCAATGCGTTGAGCCAAACCTTCGGCGATGGCAGTTTTACCTACTCCGGGTTCCCCAATGAGGACTGGGTTATTTTTGGTACGCCGACCCAGAATTTGAATCACCCGTTCAATTTCTTTGGCACGACCCACCACCGGATCCAATTTACCTTCTGTCGCCATAACAGTCAGATTAGAGCCAAACTCGTCAAGGGTCGGAGTTTTTGTTCTACCCTGAGCACCACTACCAGAGGCGACCTCGGCAGTTTCTCCTAACATCCGAATTACTTGGGTACGAACTTTACCCAAATCAACTCCGAGGTTTTCTAGCACTCGTGCTGCCACTCCTTCACCTTCACGAATCAACCCCAATAACAGGTGTTCGGTTCCAATGTAGTTATGACCCAGTTGTCGTGCTTCTTCTAGAGATAGTTCTAGGACGCGCTTGGCGCGGGGAGTAAAGGGGATTTCGACTGCTACGAAACCCGATCCCCGACCAATGATTTTCTCGACCTCAATCCGGGCATCTTTGAGATTGACACCCATGGATTTTAGAACTTTGGCAGCAACGCCTGTGCCTTCGCCGATCAGACCCAAAAGTATTTGTTCCGTACCGACGAAATTATGCCCCAGGCGACGTGCTTCTTCCTGGGCGAGCATGATTACCTTAATTGCCTTTTCTGTAAAGCGTTCAAACATGGTTTTTTTCCATCACCTGTAGCTTACCCGTTGTACGAATTATCCTAGCATAGCAAACTTAGTTGGTGTGGAGCTATGATTATTTTTGGTTTATTTTTGTAGTTGGTTTATTTTTGTAGATGGATTGATAACTATCGCCATCCTAAATTGGGTTAAGAACGGCTCCCTCACGAGGCTATGGTGTACACACAAGTCCATTCTGACTACGTTTCAGGGTTTGATCCCCCCAGCCCCCCTAATGTCCTTTGGACAGGCTACGCCAACAAAAGGGGGGAGAATTCATTGAAGTCCCCCTTTTGTTAAGGGGGCTTAAAGCCCTCCGGGCATAAAAGAAAAGGGGGATCCTTCCCATTGAACGAGATAATTCATACTTGTGTGTACACGGTAGCCTACGGGGGAGCCGTTCTCAACCACTTAACAAGTCGATTAAGATCGTTATATACGGAATATACGGAGCTTTTATGAAAAATTTGCATACGAACTTGCCCGGTGAGCCGGTGGCGGTGGTGACGGGAGCCTCACGGGGGATCGGGCGGGCGATCGCGCTAGTCTTGGCTGCCCAAGGGGCAAAGGTGGTGGTGAACTATGCCAACTCTCCCGAAGCTGCTGAAGCGGTGGTGCAGGAAATTCAAGATTTTGGCGGGGGTGCGATCGCCATCAAAGCCGATGTATCTCAAGCCTCGGAGGTGGAGGCGATGATTGAGCAGGTGATGGCAAAATGGCAGCGGATTGATGTGTTGGTGAACAACGCCGGGATCACCCGCGATGGTTTGTTACTGCGGATGAAGGTGGAGGATTGGCAAAAGGTAATTGATCTGAACCTGACGGGAGTATTTCTCTGCACCAAAGCCGTAAGCAAAATTATGCTTAAACAAAAAGCTGGCAGAATTATTAATATCACCTCGGTAGTTGGCGAAACTGGCAATGCGGGGCAGGCAAATTACAGCGCGGCTAAAGCTGGGGTAATTGGCTTTACTAAATCTGTAGCGAAGGAATTAGCCAGTCGAGGAATTACGGTCAATGCGGTAGCTCCGGGTTTTATCACCACCGACATGACCAAGGATGTGAAAGCGACAGATATTTTGTCTCATATTCCCCTTGGTAGGTATGGTCAGCCGGAGGAAGTTGCCGGAATGGTGAGATTTTTAGCAGCGGATGCAGCAGCTAGTTATATCACTGGACAGGTCTTTAATGTGGATGGGGGGATGGTGATGTAGCCATCAAAACAATAAATTAGGACTAGAAAACTGGTGTGCTCATAAATTAAGAAATAAATATTCTTTATTCTTGCTCAACCTTTTTATAGTCCGATTATTCTCCAACTTTGTCTAGGAGTAAAAAAGGTTATGTAAGTGGAGTTTGTTTTGGCAGTAAATTAGGACAGAATTCCACGGAAATATCAAGAATAACATCCTTGTATTTTGTAAGACTACCATTCTCACGAGATGAATTCATAACCTTTGTTTGTACTATCAATTATCCTTCCTGCCATCCCGTAGAGCCGACCTTAAGAAGTTTACAAGTTACCTCTGTAGATTTCCACTGAATTTCACTACATACAAACCCTATTGAGTCGAGTGATATTATACTTAAATCTGATTTAATCGCAGAATGGTTTGATCCTCTATGTCTGGAAGAATCTAGAAACTTTCCCCAAAATTGGTTGCGAAACAACTCCTTAAGTTTTCCTAATGTCAATGTATTCCCATTATCAAACTGAAAAACATCATCGCTTAGTAATTCTTGACTTTCATTGGCTTCAAGTTCTTCGCTCATTATCTCCCCTCCTTAAGATACTTACTACTTATTATCTAATACTACTGAAAGATATATGAGTCAAGATGCTGGAAATCAGCAATTCCTATTTTAAATTGTAGGTTGGGTTGAGTATAGCGAAACACAACTTATCCTCTACTTTTGTCGGGTTTCCTTGCTTCAATCCAACCTACAAAACCTGATTTTCCAATTTCATTCAAGAATTATAGAGTTTAGTAGATGTTTCCGGTGGTTAATATAAGCCATGGATTTTAGATGTTTCCTGCCATTACTTCCAACAAAGTTAGATTCTTCTTCCAAAGGCAAATCGTCTATAAAACTCGGATTTGTTAGTGCTTTGTAGCAGACTTGCAGAGTAGATCATAATCGTTAAAACTAATTACAGTTAAAATACATTGAACTCCTTCTTCATTCTCATATGCTCCTATGATAACTGAGCGAATTATAGGAAAAATCCTTGTTAGATTATTTAGTACCTTGAACAATCTCTTAATTTCATCATCAACTGATTTTGCCTTTGGTAGATAAGATTTAACTTCGCTGTGATTTAACTCTGGGTTAAATAAATTTATATAAAAACGTTCTTTTTCATTAAGCTGGCTGATTAGAAAAACTTGCCAATAAATTCTATGAATTAGTCTTTTATTTGTGCGCACTAGCTGTGGATATCTATGATGATTTTTGTCAAGCCATCGTCTTCTTATGTCTACAGCTTGACCGACATACCATAGGTAATTGTTAGAATCAGCTACAACATATATTCCAGACTCTGATGGTAAAAGTCTTTGATCGCCAAAAGGGACACTTTGCCAACTTCTCCACTCACTATCTAGAGTTTTATAGCTGGTACTAGTCTCAAATTCCTCTATCATTTCTTTTTGTCAGGTTCTATATCCTATTATCTCATGCCATTAAAAATACTCTATTCAATGATCTAATAATTCTGGAATAACTTCAAGTTCTACAGCAAAGGCGATCGCTCTTTTTCTTTCGATTAGAACGTCATCAGGCAGCTCTCCTAGTTTTCGTTCAAGTCTTGCTGTAGGAATAGAGCCAATACCTTTCACATTCGCAGCAGAATCTTGATAAAGGAATCTTAGCTTTGGTAACACCACTTTGTAATCACTGTCTCTATTTTGAGGTGTCAGTGGCACATAGATCGCCAACTAGCTGAAAAGGATAATTTTCCGCCTCCGGCGGGGGCGGAAAATTATCCTTTATGAGGATAGCTGATGAGGATTAAAGTGGGGATTGGTTTTCTGAACTACTTTTGCCCAAGCATAGTAAACCTCAGATAATTGTTTTTCACCCAAGACAATCCAGTATTTACTCCCAGACTTGCCATCAAGATTAACTAGTAGCCATTGTTGATCACGACTTTCTTTGGGGCGAGTCGCAAAAATAAAACAGGTATGTTCTAGATGGCGATCGACATAATCTAGGCTATACAAAGCATCTTTCCATCCGGAGCTACCTTCAATCGCCACAGCGATCGCTGCTTCTTCTAGATCAGTTTTGGGAGAGAAAATATAAACTTTAGGCTCTTCTTTCTGAACTTGAATTTGTTTTTCCTGATCTCTTTCTACTGTCACCCGTTTTAAATGTAGCGACAAAGGAAATGGTGGTTTATGGCTATTTGATTCTTCCATAGTTATATCCTCGATAATGCTTAATGCCAAATCAAAAAAATGGTGCAACCATTTTTTTGATTTAAATCCCTATGCAGTAAGGTATTCAAAATCTTATTTGTATCGACTATTTAGCAAAATGGTATAACAATGTATTTTGACTAACATAGTGAGAAGCCCACCACAATTCATTTGGGATAACTATAGCGATCCTAAATCATTTACGAACAGTTACTAAGTCAGCTTGCTTCTGGCAGATGGTTTCACCCGCCTCCGGCGGGTGAAACCATTTAGGGTTGCTATATATATTCTTTATTAATTCAATATTTTAGATTTAAAGTAAACTAATGGATGGATTGTTATTGTATTGTTTTAGATAGGATTTGATAAGTAAAAATAAAATAAGTAGTTAGATATTAACTAGCTACATTGAAATTGTATAAATTGTATAAATTGTATAAATTGTATAAAAGTTAATTTTAAGTGTCGTAATATACATTTATACTATAGCAGTCCTAAATCATTTTCTAACAGTTGCCAAGTCAACTTGCTTCTAGTAAATGGTTTCACCCGCCGAAGGCGGGTGAAACCATTTAGGATAGCTATATGGTGATTTTAAATAGATTTAAATAGGTTAATAAACTGAAATTCTCTGGATATAATCTTCTCAGCCTAGAATTTACAAATTAATTAGAATTCTCATATTTAATGAGATGTAAATATCTTTAAAATTTGCTAACTAAAATTACTAATAATTTGCTAATTGTAATTAGCAAATTATTAGTAAATAGAGGATGTCTAGGTATTTGTATACTTTTGTTACTATCAATCTGAGTATATCTATCATTTTTTCTTAAGAAATGAGTATAGTCATCAATTTTACTTGCAAAATATTCAACCATAAATGAATTCAGGAATTCCCTTACCCATATGATCTATAATTTTTATATAATCAATATAATTTCTTAAGGTTTCCAGTTATGCAATTACCACATGCAATATTTAGCGAAGCTTCAAGCTTATGGGACTTGCAAACACTATACGTAGACATGGGGTTGGCAAAGAATAAACCCCTAACCCCTATGGAAAAAACCCATCTCCGGGCATTGCTGTGTGGTTTTAGTCCTGCGGAGATTGCCGATCGCCTCGGGAAGAGCGTCAAGGGAGTAGAAGTAGATCTATCCAATACCCTCTATCAATATACAAAGCAACTTGTCGGGAAAGCTGAAGTAAAGGTTGATAACTGGCGGAATATCTGTGAGTGGCTAGAGGAGGCAGGCTACAAGAGCGAGCCAAAAATAGAAACAGCCCCAGAGCCAGAAACCACCGTTGCCTATGAGTTGCCAGCTAAATTAATCATCAAAAAAGCTAGTATAGTTTTGGATAAAAACCAAATAAATATTAATGTCAACTTACAAATAACCACTTCCCCAGATGGAGATCTGCAACTCGAAGTAAACAAAGAAGATTCTCATGGCGATCGCAATGGTTCTAACTAAGTTGTTGTTTTCTCGTAGAACCTACCTTTGGTCAACAATTTACGGTATTATTTGTTGCCTAGAGATTTTGATATCTTAGCCAAGAACTTTTAAACTTTCTCGCATGACTCCTGCTATTATTCCCCCACAAACTTTTACCTATCGCCCTGTCTACAAGCCTAACCAGTTAATCTGTGGCACAGGGCAGACGGCAATCATCACTGGCTGGACAGTCAAAAACTTTGTTGCTAAACATCTCAACCCAGAAGATTATGCTGTGATTGGGCAGCTATATTCCCCCACCAGAGGCATTAGCTTTTTGGTTAGGAATTTGCTTCTCAATCCCCATGTCCGTTACTTGATTGTCCTGAATGCGACTAGAGAAGATGCCAATGCTGGCGGCTGTCAATGCCTGTTGGATTTTTTTGCCCACGGTTGTGAGAGGGGAGTGAGTGATACGGGGAAGGAGTGTTGGGTGATTAATTCTAGTGTCACGGGGTTTATTGACCAAGAGATTAGCCTAGAGGCACTCAACCACCTCCGAGAATCGATCGCTTGCCAAGAAGTCAAAACTGTCCATGAGGCGATCGAAGCTGTGGTTGCCACAGTCGCCCTGACTAAATCCTTTGACCAATCCTTGCCAGCTTGGGGTGAGCCGCTCCAATTTCCCCTAGTGGAATCCTTGCCGACAGTCCTGCCGGGGGAACGCTACGGACATAGGATTGAAGGGAAAACCATTGCCGAAACCTGGGTGAAAATCATCCACCGGATCAAAACCACCGGAACCATTCGCCCCACGGGCTACGATGGGCAATGGCAGGAATTGATCGATCTAGTTGCGGTGATCACCGATGAGCCAGAGGGTTTTTATTTTCCTGAACCCAACTATCTGCCCATCGATCGCCCCTCCATTGAGCAATACCTACCCCAAATCCTCGAAGATGCCCCCTACCAAGAAGGAATTAAATACACCTATGGGCAGAGAATGCGATCGTGGTTTGGCAAGGATCAAATTGAAGAAGTGATCCAAAAACTGATCAAGGAAATTGATGCTGCTAGCGCGGTGATCAATCTCTGGGATAGTGGCGGGAATCTCGATCGGCGGGCGGATGGCAGCTCTGATCATAACCACGGCGGTTCCCCCTGCCTAAACCATGTTTGGCTCAGGGTGGTGGATGGAGAATTATCTTTGACTGCCACCCTGAGAAGCAATGATATGTTTGCTGCTTGGGTGAGCAATGCCATGGGTTTAAGAGCTTTGCAAGCTTACATTCGCGATCAAATCGCCCTGAGGTCAAGCTATCAACTTCAGCTCGCTCCCCTAATCACCATTAGCCAATCGGCTCATATCTATGACGATACTTGGGAGAATGCCGATCGCCTCATCGCCACCCAGTATGCCAAAATCACCCAAGCTCAGGATTATGCAGACCCCATAGGCAATTTTATTATCGAGGTGAGCGATAGGATGATTAAGGTCATGCAAACAACTCCCGGTACTGGAGAAGTTGTGGGTCATTATGCAGGCGATCGACCCTTGAAGCTAATTCGACAAATCTGCGCTAGCTGCCCAGCGATTCAACCCGCCCACATTGGCTACCTAGGTATAGAACTCCAAAAAGCTTGGCAATGTCTCCGGCAGAACCAAGAATACATCCAAGATCAATAAGAGGCTATTTATAAAGTCTGATTTTGCGCCCCCAGCGGGGGCGCAAAATCAGACCTTCTAGCCACTTTATAAATGACCTCTAAACTAAACATGGGATTAGAACAACAAAGACCTAGTTGGGATGAATATTTTTTGTTGATGGCAAAGCTGGCTGCCACCCGATCGACCTGCCTTGCTTTTCCGGTGGGAGCGGTGATTGTCAAAGATCGCCAAGTGCTGGCTACTGGCTATAATGGTTCCCCCTCTGGTTCTGCCCATTGCACTAGCCAAGGCTATTGCTACGACGGGGTACATAATTGCGTTGAGAGTAAACTACCCTCCCGCGCTGTCCATGCCGAGGCTAATGCGATCGCCCAAGCCGCCCGCCATGGCATTGCCACCGATGGGGCAACGATCTATGTCACCCTCGAACCTTGCCTTTCTTGCCTCAAGCTCATCATTTCAGCAGGTATTAGGGAAGTATTTTATGAGACTTGTTTTAATAGTGGAGAGAAAGCCTTGGTGCGAGATACCTTTATTACCGAAGGCTTAGTTACACTAAAACAAATTGAGATCTCCGCACAAATATCCCAGAAATCTACAACCTTTCTAAGCCAGCCGACTTCCCTCTTCAAGCTCCCCTGAATTCTTAGTAATTAATGTAGCTCTTTTAAAATTTATTTTCTGGGAAGATTCTAACTGGGCTGCATTTTGCGCTAACATCTCCGTCGCTTGATCGGGTTCTAGGGGTTTGGCGAATAAGAAACCTTGACCATATTCACAGCCTAAACTTTGCAGTTGTTGCAATTGAGAAACTGTTTCAATCCCTTCAGCTACGACATCCATTTCTAAGCCATGGGCTAACGTGATAATAGTTCTGACAATTTCTAGGCTTTCTTTTTGAGCTTCCATTTGGGTGACAAAGCAGCGATCGATCTTTAGGGTATCGATCGGTAACTGGTGGAGTCTGGCTAAGGAAGAATAGCCCGTACCAAAATCATCAATTAATAGCTTTATGCCCAATTTCCGCATTTCTAGAAACATCTCTAGAGCAGAATCAGCATTTTCCATCAAGCAAGTTTCGGTAATCTCAATTTTTAGGCTGCCGGGATTAATTTGAGTTTCATGGAGAATCCCCGCCAGCAGCACGACCATATCTTCCTGCCGCAGTTTTTGAATAGATAAATTAGCGCTCACTTGCAAGGGTTGAAGTTGGGGGAACTGGTGCTGCCACAGGGCAAGTTGTAGGCAGGATTGACGAATAATATAGGTATCAATTAAACCAATCCACCCTGCTTCTTCGGCAATGGGAATAAATTCCGCTGGAGAGATCATCCCTTTGGTGGGATGGTTCCAACGCACCAAAGCCTCAAAACCACTAACAAGGCCCGTAGTTAGAGAGACGATTGGTTGGTAATGCACATGGAGTTGTTGCTGTTCGATCGCCCGTCGCAGGTCCGTCTCTAGATGCAACCTACCGATCGCCCGCTCGTGCATATCCAGATCAAACACAGCATACTGTCCCCTCCCGCGCATTTTTGCTTGGTGCATGGCAGTATCCGCAGCCCGAAACCAGTCTTGAGGCCGAGGAGCGGTGGAGAGGGAAATGGGGGACACAGGATTATTGGCAGTTTGGGCTGGTCGATTCCCTAAACAGATGCCAATGCTAATGCTAGAGAAAATTTCATAGCCTTGGAGTTGTAGAGGAGTGCTGAATTGTTGCTGAATTATTTCTGCCAATTTTGCAGCTTCCCTAGGGTCGTCAATATTCGGCAACAAAATAGCCAGCTCGTGAGAACTTACCCGCGCTAAAGTATGTCGAGAATTGATGCAAGCTTGGAGCCGTTCCCGAATTGTCAACAGCAGCAGATCGGCAATTTCATGACCAAGGCTGTACTTAACTAATTGGTAATTTTCTACTTCTAGGAGCAACACCGCAAAATTTTGCTGACTACTATTACTAATTTTCCTGAGCTTATCTAAAAATAAGGTTTGATTGGGGAGTTGGGTCAGGGGATCATAAAAAGCCAAATTTTGAATCTGCAATTCAGCTTGTTTGCGATCGCTAATATCCTGCACCATCGAAATAATTGCCACCACCGTCCCATCAGGATTAGTAATCGGTGTGTTGTGCCACTCACAGGTAATGCTTTTTTGATCCTTTGTCAGGTTTTCCATTTCTCGATGGGCAGTCATATCCCCTGCCAAAGCTCGGTGAATTAGATCCCGCAGATTATGGGAAGTGGCAATTAATTTATAACTCCGACCGATAACTTCGGCTTTGGTGTAGCCAAATATCTTCTCTGCAGCCGGATTCCAATCTCGAAAGCGGCATCTTTCATCCCAGATAATTTGGGCGATCGGCATGCGATCGATCTGTAGTTGCAAATGGTTACTGAGACGATTTGCCTCTTCATACAACCGGGCATTGAGGATCGACAAACAAGAGCGCTCGGCAGTAATTTCCAAGAGCCGCAACTCACGATCGTCATGGGGATGATAAGTCCGCCAGCCCACATGCAACACCCCCACTAAAACTCCCTGCCGCTTCATCGGCACTCCTAATAAAGTTTTAGTTCCTCGTTCTCGGATCAAAGTATTCGTCAACAGCGGATTTTGCTCCGTATCCTCAACATAGAGAGGTTTCATGGTTTTGGCAATCATCCCGGCATAGCCCAAACCAATGGGAATTGGATATTCCGAAGCCACCTCCAACTCCATCCCAATACAAGCTCCCACCACTAACAAACTATTATTTTCATTCAGCAGAATTACTGCCGAGTCTACGTGCATCACTTCTACTACTCTCTCCAACAAAACATTCAACAACTCGTTAGTATTGAGAGTACTAATACTATTTTCTGTAATGGATTTGAGAGCAGCTAGATCTTCCTTTTGAATTCGCAAATCCTCGGTTAGTTGTGAAGTCTCTGTGATATCCTGAGAAACACTAATCACCCCAATAGAGTTGCCTTGCTTATCAAAATAAGGTGTTTTATTGGATAACTGAATTGTATTATAGAGTTTTTCTTCAATGGTTAAAGGCTTGCCCGTCCGCAGCACAACTTTGTCATTTTGCATAAAGGGCATAGCAATTTCCGTGGGCAGGATTTGCTCATCAGTTTTCCCAATGATTTCTGACTCGGGTAATCCAACTTTCTCTGAGTAAGTACTATTGACCATCAAGTACTGACCGTAATGATTCTTGACATAAATTGATTCAGAAGTTGTATCAATAATTGTATTTAGTAAATGATGACGTTGATATAAAGAATTTAGTTGTCCCTGGACCATATGTGATAGCCAAATCATTGTCAAAAATAGAAATCCCCAGTCTTTAATAATCTCAATTGATTGAATAGTCTGAAGCTTTTCTATGACTGGCAATTGCCCAAGAACAGATAAAACTAATTGATTGGAGAGAACAATCCACAAAGCACCTACCATGCCATAGGGTAGTAATAATTTATAGATAAATCTGTTTAGTGACTTTACTTCATTTTGCATAGGCTGCCACTAAGTTATAGTTAAGACCTGAAAAATAGTCAATTAATTAATATTAAAATTGGTGGTAAATAGAATCTGAAATTATTGTCAGAAATATGAATGTAGTCAACGTGGTCTTTGATGGACAAGTGATTGGGCTAGTCCTTCCAATGTATATTCCTTAGCCTCTATATCTACTCTTCCTAAGATTTCTTGACAACTTTTAGCAGTTTGAGGCCCGATCGCAGCAATTAAGACCCGATTCATAATTTTATCTCTACTAAGTTTGATCCTAGAAACAGGAGTAAGCTCTGTTAATAAATGTTCCTCATCCCCACTATCTATATTACTCATCGCCTCATACCGTTGCAACATTTGCCAGAAATGCTGCACTCCTTTAGAACTTGTGAAAGTAATTATATCAATTTGCTCCTGCTGTAAGGCTAGCAGAATGGAGGGCGCAATTTCTCTAGGACATCGAGATTGGTAGGCAGCGACCTCGACGATCATAGCTCCAGCCGCAGTCATTTCTTGGACAAGTATCTCCCTGCCTCCAGTTTCTACCCTAGGGAACAATATTCTCAGCCCTGCTAGGGTTTCCGGAAAATTTGCCATCAAAGAATCCGCAACAAACTCTGGGGGAATAAAATCGGCTTTGATTCCCATCACATGTAAAGTATGAGCTGTCTTGTTGCCCACCACTGCAATTTTTAGGTGTGCCAAGCTGTGCAGGTCTTTCTCTGAAGCTAAGAGACGTTGGATAAAATATTCTACGGCATTAGCCGAAGTTAGAATTAACCAATGAAAACTATCTAGCTCAGCGATCGCCAGATCCAGTTCCTGCCAACTGCTAGGAGGGACAATCTCCAGGGTGGGCATCTCTAAAACCCTTGCCCCTTGAGCCTGCAACAGGATGGCAAATTCACTGGCTTGGGTGGCAGCCCTAGTAATCAAAATAGTCTGCCCTGCTAAGGGGAGGGAGTTCGGATCCGGAGATTGCCTAGTAGAAGATTCGGGAGTAGACAATTCTGGAGTAGAGGATTCGGGGTTAGAGGATCCCGGAGTAGAGGATTCCGGGTTAGAGGATTCTGGAGTAGGGGATTTCTGCATAGAAAATGTCTGAATCGGCAGTACATTGAAAGAGTTAGGCTCTTTAGGTGATAGGGTTTCTTGCTTTTGTCTTTGGTAATCTGGGGATTGGCAATCTTGCTGTGGATAATCTTGCCCTAGATAATTTTCTGGCAATAGATCATCTCCTTGCAATAGGTAATCTCGCAAGCGAACAACTTCTCCCACGACGATCACCACGGGAGATAGGTTTGGTGGGAGCTGGGTCTGAATATTATTCAGGGTTCCTTGCCACACCTGCTGTTGGGTTGTGCCTGCCCAACGAATTATGGCGATCGGAGTGGCGGGCGATCGATCGTGCCTTTGCAACTGATGGAGAATTTCTGGTAACTGTTTTCCTCCCATCAGAATCACCAAGGTTTCTACCCCCGCCAGCACCTGCCAATTCAAGGCATCCGGCTCATGGGCTGTGACCACCATAAAACCCCGGCTCAAAACTGGATCCGTCAAGGGAATCCCCGCCAACAGAGGTGCGGCTAAAGCTGAAGATAATCCCGGCACTACTTGAAAATCGCACCCATGCTGAATCAGGGCTTCTATTTCTGTACTAATTCTGCCAAAAATAAAAGGATCGCCACTCTTCAGCCGGACGACCTGCTTGCCCGATCGACAGAAATCAACCAATAGTTGATTAATTTCTGCTTGGGGAGTACTAGGCTGGCCACCGCGCTTACCGACAAAGACAGCCTCACAGGAATCGGGGATTAGTTGCAAAAGTTCTGGACTAACCAAAGCATCATAAATTAACACCCGGGCAGTGGCGATTAGCTGGTGTGCTTGCATGGTCAAGTATTCAACTCTGCCTAATCCTGCGCCTACTAAATAAACCTTACCCCTAGAATCTGTCATAAATCACCTGCATTTCTTGAACTGTAGCAGTCTTCAGGCATCAAGATTTAGCTATTTAGCTTTTATTAATAGGATGGCAAGTGCCTTCCCGTGAATATGCTAAAGTTATGATTAGAATCGCTTTGCAAAACCTTGGCACTGTCCCGCCTATCACCCTAGGACAGCCACTCATATCCTGAAATTGGTAGTCATGAATAGTAATGGCGTTTGGAGCACAAAGCACCATTACTCAAATAATTACTTTGCATCGCTACCCTGAAATTATTGAAAAATTATTGAAATTCTTATAACCCTATGCTGAAGAAGATATTTGGTGATCCTAATGCCCGGAAGCTCAAAAAATATCAAATTTATGTCACCGAGAGTAATCTTCTAGAAGAAGATATTGTCAAACTTTCGGACGATGAATTGCGGGGAAAGACCACTGAATTTCAAGAAAAACTTGCCAAAGCCAAAAATGACAAAGAACGGGAAGTTCTGCTGGACGAAATTTTGCCAGAAGCTTTTGCCGTAGTTCGGGAGGCTTCGGTGCGGGTGCTGGGAATGCGGCATTTTGATGTGCAACTCCTTGGAGGCGTAGTGTTGCATAAGGGCGAGATTGCCGAAATGAAGACCGGGGAAGGAAAAACCCTCGTTTCTACCCTACCTGCCTATCTCAATGCTTTAGGTGGCAGGTCTGTCCATGTGGTAACAGTGAATGATTACCTAGCTCGACGAGATGCAGAAATGATGGGGCAAATCCACCGCTTCTTGGGCTTGCGGGTAGGACTAATTCAGCAAAATATGGGAGCGGCGGAACGGCAGCGGAATTATGGCTGTGATATTACCTACGCCACCAACAGTGAATTAGGGTTTGATTATCTGCGGGATAATATGGCAACTTCCATGGAGGAAGTGGTGCAGCGTCCCTTTAATTTTTGCATTATTGATGAAGTGGATTCGGTACTGATTGATGAGGCACGGACTCCTCTAATTATTTCTGGGCAGGTGGAACGGCCAACAGAAAAATATTTGCGGGCGGCAGAGATTGCGGCGCAGTTGGTGCGATCGACCACTGAAGGGGAAGAAGACAAGGAAGAAGATGGTGATTACGAAGTTGATGAGAAAGCCCGGAACGTTTTGATGACGGATCAGGGGTTTGAGCGGGCAGAACAATTACTAGGGGTAAAAGACCTCTACAACCCAGAAGATCCTTGGGCACACTATATTTTCAATGCGGTGAAGGCGAAGGAATTATTCAAAGATGAAGTGAGTTATATCGTCCGTAATGGCGAAGTTTTGATCGTGGATGAGTTTACGGGGCGGGTGCTGCCGGGAAGGCGCTGGAGTGATGGATTGCACCAAGCGATCGAAGCCAAGGAAGCAATGGAGCGGAAGCGCAAGATCGATCAAGGTTTGGAAAATGACATTGAAATCCAGAACGAAACCCAAACCCTCGCCACAATTACCTACCAAAACTTCTTCCTCCTCTACCCCAAACTATCGGGGATGACTGGTACTGCCAAAACTGAAGAGTCGGAATTTGAACAGATCTATAAATTGCAAGTCACTGTAGTCCCCACCAACCGCCCTTCCCGCCGCTATGATATGCCCGATGTGGTTTTCAAAACCGAGCCGGGGAAATGGCAGTCGGTGGCGGAAGAATGTAAGGATATGTTCGATCGTGGTCGTCCCGTCTTGGTGGGAACCACTAGCGTGGAAAAATCCGAATCTCTTTCTAAACTCCTCAGCCAGCTAGAGGTTCCCCATAACATTCTCAACGCCAAACCGGAGAATGTGGAACGGGAATCAGAAATTATTGCCCAAGCCGGACGGAAAAGCACGATTACGATCGCCACCAACATGGCAGGGCGGGGAACGGACATTATCTTGGGAGGAAATGCTGACTACATGGCTCGCCTGAAGATCCGGGAATACCTGATGCCCCGAATTGTCACCCCAGTGGAAGATGAGAACTACATTAATGTCAGCTCAAAAAATAAACCCAAAGCCCAAGGTTTTGCTGATGTCCCCAAACTAAAATCTTGGAAGGTTTCTGCTACTTTATTCCCGGTGGAAATTACTAAAGAAACTGCCCAAAAACTCAAGGAAATGGTCAGCTTGGCTGAGCAAAAGTATGGCTTTCAAGGTTTGCCAGAACTAGAGGCGGAAGATAAATTAGCCACTGCTGCCGAGAGAGCGCCCACAGAAGATGTGGTGATCCAGAAAATTCGGGAAGTGTATAAGCTGATCAAAGGTGAGTACCAAGCCTATACCGATCGCGAACACGATGAAGTGGTGGAACTAGGCGGTCTGCACGTTATTTCCACCGAGCGTCACGAATCCCGACGGATTGACAACCAACTGCGGGGGCGATCGGCTCGGCAAGGCGACCCCGGTTCGACTAAATCCTTCCTGAGTTTAGAAGATAACCTGCTGCGGATTTTTGGCGGCGACAAAGTTGCTGGTTTGATGAATGCCCTCCGGGTAGAAGATGACATGCCGATCGAATCTCGGATGCTGACTCGGACTCTAGAAAATGCCCAAAAACGAGTAGAAAGCTTCTACTACGACAGCCGCAAACAAGTGTTTGAGTACGATGAGGTAATGAACAATCAACGCCGCGCCATCTACGCCGAGCGCCGCCGAGTTCTGGAGGGGCAGGAGTTGAAGGAGCAGGTGATTCAGTACGCTGAGAAGACCATGGAAGATATTGTGGATAACTACATCAATCCTGAACTGCCAGCGGAAGAATGGGAACTAGAAAAAATGGTCAACAAGGTCAAGGAATTCGTCTATCTCCTTGCCGACCTGCAACCCAACCAGATGGAAGATATGAGCGCAACGGAAATCAAGCTTTTCCTCCAAGAAGAAGTCCGCAAAGCCTATGACCTCAAGGAAGAACAGGTAGATAGTATCCAACCGGGTTTGATGCGCCAAGCGGAGAGATTTTTTATCTTGCAACAAATTGATACCCTGTGGCGGGAACACCTCCAAGGAGTAGAGGCTCTGCGGGAATCGATCGGGCTGCGGGGCTACGGGCAGAAAGATCCTCTCATTGAATACAAACAAGAGGGTTACGAAATGTTCCTAGATATGATGATCGATATTCGCCGCAACGTAGTCTATGGTCTGTTCCAGTTCCAGCCCCAACTAGCTCCAGTCTAGGTCTGGCTCATACTTAGAGTTTTTTGCGGACTTCGGCTACGCTCAGTCCGCAAAAAACTCCACAACTTCAGATATAGCAATTTGAGAGTGGGTGGCTGTAGCTATCCACTCTCAGGCTATTGTCAATGAACTCTAAGTTTTAAAGCAGAGATAATTAAGAAAAGTACTAGTTAGCCGCCCTATAGCAGGCTGTAGTTGTAGATTAAGAAAAAATAGATTGTGTCAGGAAGCGCAGCCTATTTGAGTTTATGGGAGTAGTGGGAAGTTTTTGTCTTTCATCTCAGGCTTTCAAGAAGAAGTAAGATTTAAACTTATAAAACAAAAGAAATGAAAAAAACTAATGGCTTTGTTGGTCGCCGTGACTTACTCAGAATTTTAGGCATTGGCAGTATTGTCACCGCTAGTTATGGATTAGGAGTCACCAGAGATGCGATCGCGGCAACTCCCGACCATGCTCCTGCCGCTACTCCTTTAGAGACCCCTGATGCTGCCCTAACAAGATTGATGGCTGGAAATCAACGTTTTGTTTCTGGTCAGACCCAACATCCCCAGCAATCAATCGATCGAGTCAAAGAATTAGCCCAATCCCAAAGCCCATTTGCGATCGTCCTTGGCTGTGCTGATTCCCGCGTCCCCGGTGAAGTGGTTTTTGATCAAGGCTTAGGCAATATCTTTGATGTCCGAGTGGCGGGGAATATTGTCACTCCAGAGGTAGTAGGTAGTATTGAGTATGCGGTGGCTTATTTGAAAACCCCTCTACTAGTTGTTTTGGGTCATGAGCGCTGTGGAGCAGTAAGTGCTGCGGTGCAGGGGGGAGAGTTTACCAAGGGTATTGCTAGTTTAGTAGAGGCGATCGCCCCAGCAGTAGCCAAAGTCCAAGGTCAAGCCGGAAATGCAGTAGAAAATGTCGTAGTTGCCAATATTCAATACCAAGTAGAAAAATTGCAACAATCTTCCCCGGTGATTCAAGAGGCAGTCCGGGCAGGCAAGTTAAAAATAGTTGGTGGTCGCTATGACCTAGATGAAGGGACAGTAACTTTGGTTTAAGCGGTTGAAACCGCTGCTACAAGGGCAAAGTCCGCATTCGCGGACTATAAGCATTCCTAAATGGTTTGAGAGAGACGCACCCTTCGGGTGCGTCTCTCTCAAACCTCAAAAATCTACAAATGATTTAGGATTGCTATAGCAACCCTAAATGGTTTCACCCGCCGGAGGCGGGTGAAACCATCTGCCAGAAGCAAGTTGACTTAGTAGCTGTTCGTAAATGATTTAGGATTGCTATAAGAAAATAAGGACATTATCTAACCCGGATTTGGTATCAATTACTAGCAAATATTACACTTCGATAAAACTCCTCTAAAGCTTGGACACAACTTGAATCAGGATTAAAATTAGCATAATTATTTTGCAATTTCTCAATTATTTGCCAACGCCATTGATGATCTAAACCCAGCTTAATGGCAATTTCTAGATAATTTTCTTCACTGGTCGCGATCGTTTCTGTAACCTCTAATAACTGCAAAATCCCCAAAGATTGCCTGCCTCGAAATAACTCCCCCGGATAGGTAACCACAGGCAAAGCACAACCCACTGCATCAAGAGTAGTCAAGCCTCCAGACCAGCCGATCGTATCCAAGAAAATATCGCATACCGACATTAAACTTAAATAATCTTCCAATCCCTGACGCGGAATAAATAGACAATATTCATATAAGTCTAAATTTAATTTATCAAAAGTCCGCTGTAATCTCTGTTGAAATTTCTTGGTGATATTTTCACTCCAGTGGGAATCAGGAAAAACCAATTTAGCACTAGGCACTGCTTGACATATTTCAGCTAATAAATAGTCATGCTGAGGTAAATATTTCTGGATGGATTGACAACATAAATAAACAACATCATTTTCTGATAGATGAAAGTTATTTCTTTCCTTGGTTAACTCTGGCACTTGAAATTTTTCTAAGATGATCCCCAACTGAGGTAAACGGACTAACTGCTCTGAATAATGCTCTTCTGCATTCTCCGGTTCGATGAGTTGACTAGAAAGAAAATAGTCTATAGTTGGCAATCCAGAAGTTACCGGATGCAGCCAAGTTGTACATTGAATTGGGGCTAATCTCAAGCTAGCTATTTGAGTGATTTTTACACTTAAGCCAATTTCGGTAAATACTAAAATATGCAAGCGATCGCCAGTTATTCTCTGACAAATACTAGAGATATCTTCCGGTAATTGTTGGATATAATCTGCATACATCGGAAATTTGCGTAAAGCATCCCCAAGTTCTCCGAGATGATAGCAATAAATCTCAAATTGGGAGCGATCGCCATACCGCAGCCAGCCCCAAAGTAAGCTACTAATATCTGATCCTAAAATATACCCAACTTTTATTTTTTCTCCTATTTGGGGTTGATTTTTAATTTCGGCGAGCATTAATCCCTGTGACCACTCAGGAAAATTAACAGACATGATTTGCTGTAATAAATATCCGTATTTCTTTTGAATTTCTAAGTCATTATAATTTTGATAATGCAGGAAGAAATTAGTTGCCCATGTAGTCATCAGTAAAAGCATTCCACGTCCAGAGATTGTCTCTATGTCAGTTTCATTAATTATGTTTTGTAAAGAGACTAAACCTTGAAAAATTAGCTTTCTATAAAAACCAATCTCATCAGCCGACTCATAAATAATTGGCAATAGTAATACAGTAATTATTTTCAATCTACCCGAATCAGGAAATAATTTCATTCCTTGAGCGGCGACTAATCTAGCTTCAGAAACATAGCCATACCTTTGCAAACTCCAAATCAAATTGATATATAAGCCATCACTATCAGGATTAGCCTTTATCCCTTCCCAATAAGTTTGAATTACCTGTTGATAGTTTTTGGTTCGATCATGACAATCAGCTAGTTTGCAATAGCAGCTAGGATCACTCCAATAACCCTGAGTGTATTGATAATAGTAATTACTTGCCGTAGCATAATCAGCTTGGAGATAGGCTGTTTCTCCCAGATAAAAAGCTCCCAAAGTACTTTCTCCCTGTGCCTGATAAGCTAATCCTAAATTGTAGTAAACCTCCGACAGATTAGGATCAAGAGTTAAGAGATGGAGATAGGTCGCAATCGCTTCTTGATAATTCCCTTGTTCCAGATAAAAATTTCCTAAATCTAAGAGATTAGTTTGACTAGAAACCATAATTTAGTTTCTCCTCAATTAGCTTTTCATGAATTAGCTGTTCATAGAACTTTTCTAGAAAGGCAATACTATCTTCCGCATCACCGAGATTCTTATGCAAGGGTAGAATTCGATCGCTCACCTGTTGTCGCCATTGTTGGTCTAATCCTAAGCGTACCGAAATTTCTATATATTCAGTCTCATTTTGAGCGATCGTTTCTGTCAAGCCCATTCGTTGCAAAATCCCGTAGGTATAACGTCCCCGCGCCAATTCTCCCGGACAGGTGACGATCGGCAAACTATTGTACAAAGCATGGAGAGTAGTACTACCTCCAGACCAACTAAAAGTATCCAGAAACACATCAGATAAGCGAAATAAATTGCCATAATCTTCTGCATTTAATAATGGCAAAATCCGACAGTGTTTATGAAAATCTAGTCCATAATCTGCAAAGGCAATTTCTAATCTCTTCGTGAATTTATTGGCAATTACTTGATTTACTGTTGAAGCTAAAAATAATATTTGAGCATCAGGAACTTGTTGCACAATTTCTGGAAATACATAATCATATTTAGGTAAATATTTGAAAATTGATTGACAGGATAAATAGATAGTTGCTGATTCTGGAAAGTTATAAGCACTGCGCGGTTTAGTCGGATATTGTTTAGCGGTAAGCTCTGCGCAGGATAGACCCACCCCTGTAAATCTAATTAATTTTTCTGTATAGTGATTATCTGCTACCGGAGATTCCATTAATTCACTAGAAAGAAAATAATCAATATTTTGCAAACCGGTTGTAACTGGATGCAGCCAAGTAGTGCATTGCACAAAGGCTAATCTCAGAGATGCGAGGGGAGTCATCATTGGTTCCATGCCAATAGTGGCGAAGACCAAAATATGTAGGGCATCTTGGCTAATTTGTTGGGCGATCGCCTCTAGGTTATAGGGCAGATGGTAAGCATAATCACAGTAGGGATCAAATAGATTATGAAACTCTTCTGCCCTATTGCCTGTGTAATAACAATAAATCTCAAACTTGTCTCGATTAGCATGGCGAATCCAGCCCATAATCAAGGTGAATATACCACTGGGATGTAGGGTATTAGAAAGATAGCCGATTTTAATTTTGCCAGTATTAGTTAGGCTGGGAATTGGCAGTTGCTGCATCCATTGAGGATACGCTTTGGCAACTACTTGATGGACAAAATTGCCGAATATTTGATTCAGGTAAAGATCATTTTTCCCTTGACAGAGGAGATTAAAGTTGGCATTATAGGTCGCTTGCAGAGCTAGATTTATGCCTATTGAGGTAGTTAAATCAAAACTATAAATAAAATCTTGTAATCCTCGGGTAAATCTTTGGCGATGGAAATCTACTTCGTCAGTACTGCCATAAAATTGTGGTAAGGCTAAGTAATTTAGAGTTGATAACTGTATATCTTCAGGGAATTTCTCTAGGGCTTTGGCTGCCATTAGTTTTGCTTCTTCTGTATAGCTAAAATAAAGCAAATCACAAACTATCAATCTATACAATGGCAGGCTATCAGGATAGATAATTAATCCTCGATAGTAGGCATTAAAACATTGAGAATAATTGCCTATTTGTTTATAAGCATAGCCTAAATTATTATAAACTACCCAATCTCCTTGACCAGCTAGCAGAAATTGTTCATAGTAATCTGCTGCTGCTTGATAGTTCCGTTGCCAGTAAAAATTATTAGCCTGATCAAGAATTGCGATCGCTATTTTGTGTTGCTCTAGTCTATCTTGCTCTAATTCATTTTCTACAAAGTTATTTGATAGTTCATCCATTTACGAGCCTCTCTTGAACTGTACTCCGATAAAATTCTTCTAAGGCTTTGACTGGAGTAATATCATCGTAGAGAACCGACTGTTGATTAATCATTTTGTTGACAATAGTTTGTCGCCATTGGTGATCCAAACCTAGTCGAGCCGCAATTTCAATATATTCTGCTTCAGTACTGGCGATCGTTTCTGTCACCCCCATCATCTTTAAGATGGCATAGGTATGCCTTCCCCGCATATATTCACTGGGGTAAGTTACCACAGGCAAATCACAGCCGATCGCTTCCAATGTAGTATTGCCCCCAGACCAAGCGATGCTATCCAAAAAGATATCAGAAACCCGATTTAAGCTCATGTAGCCCACGGAACCCTGTCGCCCTGCCATAATGCAATAATCGCCGCTATCTAAGCCTACTTTGGCAAAGGCGCGGTGCAATCTAGCCACAAATTTATCGGTAACATATTTACTAGCACTAGAGGTGATGAAGACAATTTTACAACCAGGAACTCGGAGGGCAATTTCTGCAAAAATATAATCATATTGAGGTAAATATTTGAAAGTAGATTGACAGGATAAATAAATAATTGCTGATTCATCAAAACCAAAGTCTGCCCTAGTCATGGTGGCGTAACTAATATCTGGTTTCTCGTAGGCAATACTAATATTTGGTAGTCTAATTAATTTCTCTGTGTAGTGGGCTTGGGCATCTTCTGGCTCCATCAAATCGCTAGTTAAATAGTAGTCCATAGTAGGAGAACCACAAGTAATAGGATGCCCCCAAGACATACACTGAATGGGGGCTAATCTGAGACAAGAAACTAGGTTGATCATCGGAAACATGCCAATATCTGGAAATACCAGAATGTGCAAACCATCATCAATTATTTGTTGGCAAAGTTTGGGAACATCGTTGGGAATATGATGGAAGTGATCACTATAACCTTTGACTCTTTCTGTCATGTCATCAGGGGTAACGTCCACATAATAACTATAGATTTCAAAATGTGACTTATCTGCATGGCGCATCCAACCATTAAATAATTTACAGACCGTATGCCATCTTAAATAGGCTGAAACGTAGCCTACTTTAATTTTTTTGTCTTTAGTTAAAGGAGGAATGGGGATTTCTTTGACCCATTGGGGATATTGATGAATAAGAGTTTTATGCATCAAATTGCCAAACCCCCGCTGGAGTTCAATATCATTTTTACCCTGATATTGCAGATAAAAATTAGTACTCCAAGCAATAGAATTCCAGGCAGTATCTCTGCCTTCTGGGGTGCCGAAATCAGTGTGATTAATTAAATATTGGAGAGATTGAGTATAGCGATCGCGTAAGTAATCTACCTCTTCTGGAGATTCATAAATAATTGGCAGGAATAACTTTGATTGATATCTTAACTGTCCCGCATCTGGGTTGATCTCTACTGCTCGATCGGCGACAATTCTTGCTTCTTCGGTGTAACCATAATCTCGTAAAGCCCAGATTCGCCAGAAATGTAACTGGGCAGCATGGGGGTATAAATCTATACCAGTGTTGTATGCTTTGAGAGCTTCTTGATATTGTTCCGTGGCATTGTAACAATCAGCCAAGGTTTTATAAAGCATTTCATTGCCAGTGTAAACTTGGAGAAATTTCTCATAGTAATCAATGGCAAATTGATGCTCTTGGCGGTAGAAATGGCGATGCCCGAAATGCAAATCTGCCATACCTTGATTGCCCTGTTTTTGGTACAAAATTGCTATGTTATTGTGAACATTTGTAGCGGCTATATTAATCTTTATCGCTTGATGCAAAATAGCCATCGCTTCATCGAGCTTATTCTGCATCATCAAGGTGTTACTAAGGTCAATATAGTGATCAATAACACTCGGTTCTTGCTCGATTTTTTCCTTATAATCTAATTCTGACTTGGCGGGATTACCGTAGTAATTGTATAAAGAGAGGGGATCATAATCGGTAAGGCTGCCGATGGTTTGAAAAGTTAGGCGGGCAAATTCTGTAGTTAAAGGCAGGCTGGTAATAGCTTTGATAAATTCGGAATTGCGGAATTGCTGAAGAACTTGCCAATCGTAATTATAGCTGTGGTTGCTATCCCAATTAATAACCCGTAAACCATTCCAAAAAGTAGAATGTGCGTCTTGAGGTGTGGGTAAATCTAGGACTAATTGGCTTTGGGGGTTGGCTTGGACAAAATCCCATGTTGCCTGTTGGGCTGGAGTCCAGTTGGTATCATCAACAATGATTAAGGCTTGGGGGGCTAAAAAAGGTTTGACTAGTAATAGAGCTAAGAAGATCGATCGATAATCTGCGGCTCCATCATAGAAAAATACGCCGATTTTTTCGGGTAATTCTAGCGATCGATACTCAGCAAAAAACTGCTCAAAGTGCTGATTACAAAACACCACTTGGTTTTCTAAACCAAAATGGCTCAAGACCTGATCGATCGCTGCGGACTTACCTCCAGCAGGATCAACTTCCACGAGATTATCTACTAAATAAGCCAAAACTTGAGGTTGCTCATGGAGGGCAGCGACTAGGGTAGTACCGGGGAATCCCCCTACTTGGCAATAGACTTCCCCTTCTGGTAGACAACTAACTGCAAAATTAAGCAATTGCATAATATTCACAGTGGTCATCCCCCCAATCTGCTCTAACAGTGGGGCAAAGGCTAGAGATTTGGGAGTGACAGTATCCTGCTTCCAGTTATCGTAGAAAGAAGGGAGTTGCTCCAAAAAGTGGCGATAATCCATGAGTTCTATCAGTTATCAGTTATCAGTTACTTGTGCTGAGCGAAGTCGAAGCATCAGTTATCAGTTACTTGTGCTGAGCGAAGTCGAAGCATCAGTTATTTGTGCTGAGCAGTTCGACAGGCTCACTGTAAGGCTTGTCGAAGCATCAGTTATCAGTTACCAGTTGTTAGTTACCAATTACCAGTTAGCAGTTAGATACTATCCATAAGTGTTAATCACTGTTAATTGTCCACTGTTTACTGTTCACTGATTAAGTGGGTAATTCCAGACAATAGCCCGCACCATAGACAGTTTTGATATACCGGGGATGGCGGGGATCGGGTTCTAGCTTAGTTCGTAGATGACGGATATGAACCCGGATAGTTTCAATATCATCATCGGGGTCGTAGCCCCATACTTCCTTGAGAATTTCACTGGGGGAGACAGTTTGCCCGTGGCGCTGTAACAGACAATGGAGTAGTTCAAATTCTAGGTGGGTCAGCTTAACTGTCTCATTAAACCAGATGGCTTCAAAGCGCTCAGGAATTAGGGTCAGCGTTCCATAGTTCAAAATTTCCGAGTGTTTTGCTCCTTGGACAATCCGATCGGTCCGCCGCAGGAGCGCTCGGACCCGTGCCAACATTTCTTGAACTTCAAAGGGTTTGGTCAGGTAGTCATCTGCCCCGGCATTAAAACCTTCTACTTTATCTTGAGTTTGCCCAAGGGCAGTGAGCATCAACACCGGGATATCGGCTGTGCGATCGTCTCGGCGCAGTCTCTGGCAGACAGTAAAACCATCAACCCTAGGGAGCATCAGGTCTAGCATGATCAAATCAGGCTGAAGTTGCAAGGCTAAAGCCTGACCTTTGATCCCATCATCTGCGTGACTGGTATCGTATCCGGCCATCTCCAAGTTGATAGAGACTAGTTCTGCTATTGCTGGGTCGTCATCGATAATCAGTATCCGGGGCATGAATAGTTCGGTAAAGTAATAATTGAATGTTAAGGTTCTCTAAGAACTGTAACCGATTATAGTATTAGATTCTAAATTTTTACTTAAATTATTGCGAATTTGCTAATTACAGCTTGATATAAATATTTTCTCTAGCTCATTCTGCAAATATTTTTAATTTGGTAGCGATACATACTATAAATCGGAAGGAAACAGTTTCGGCTGGGCAACCTTCCAGTAGCGAGAAAAACGCTTGAGGTCTATATAACCTTCATGGGTAATAAATGGTTCGATCTCGAGGATCTCCACCTCTAAGCCCAACTCGGATGTTATTTGCTGGCAGATCTCTGCAAATCTGGGGCTAGGGCTACTGCTAGTGACAACTTTATCTGCCCCCTGTCTCTGGGCAAATTTGCCGATTTCTGCCACCACATTGCCCCGATGAATAGACACGGGCAGTTCGAGGAGGCACTCATAGATAAACACCAACCGCTTGAGGCTAATTCGCCATTCTAGGAGCAGGGCGCTATCCCAAACCCACAGAGAGGGAGATTCTGGGTAGGCTTGGAAGGCGGGATGGTGCGGGCTGAGACAGTCGCCGTGGAGCCAGATAATGGGTTGAGGCATGGGTTAGGGAATAGAAAGGATTTTTGATCCCAAAAGGACTTAACTTATGGGGATATTGTTGTGGGCTTCGACGACCCTCAGCCCACAACAATATCCCTATCCTAACTCGAATAGCGAACGCTATATTATGGCAGGGCGATCGCCGATTTTTGTCGATAGACAGATAATGTTGTCCTGTATCCAATGTGAGGCTATTTATAAAGTTTGATTTTGCACCCCTGGAGGGGGTGCAAAATCAAACTTTATAACCACTTTATAAATGACCTCTGTGATCATAAATTCTTCAAAACATTAATGATATCTCCTGCAAATTTGTCCAAGTGTATTCTAGGTATTGATCCCGGCTTGGCAACAATCGGGTTCGGGGCAGTGGCAGGGGTGGGGGTGAAGGAACTAAACCTGATCGATTTTGGCATCATTCAGACTTCCCCAAAGCAGGAGATGGGTTTGCGGCTGTGTACGATCTATGAAGACCTGAGTGCCTTAATTGAGCAGATTAAGCCGGATCTGGTGGCGGTGGAGAAACTTTTTTTCTACCGGATGGGAAATACGATCGCCGTGGCTCAGGCACGGGGAGTAGTTATGCTAGTTCTGGCACAGCATAAATTGCCCATTATGGAATATACCCCCGCCCAAGTTAAGCAAGCTCTGACAGGCTATGGCAATGCTGATAAACAAGCAGTCCAAGAGGCGGTGGCAAGGGAGTTAAACCTAGATCAAATTCCCCGCCCTGATGATGCGGCAGATGCGATCGCCCTCTCTCTCACCGCATGGTTTACTGACTACTAGGAAGATTCATGTCAACGTAAATTCTGTGTAAATAATATCTAAGGTTGTCTGGCTCACACGACAAATAGGTGATTAGCCCGAATTTTATAGTTAGTTATAATTCATAGTATCATCAACGTATTGCCTTTAAAATAAGTTATCAAGATAAATTAGCAATTTTAGAACACATAACGCATGAAATTTGAAGATTTACAACAAGCCTCACGAGAGTTAGAGTTAATAATATTTCAAATATTGGAATTACAACCTCATCAAAACGATAACAAATCAAAGATATCAAAAATTGCTTGCGAGATTTCAATAGAGCACAGTATTAGTATTAAAGACTTAATATATCTTTCAAGAGTTACGTCAGCAATCTCACTTTTACGACTACAATTTGAGTCTTTGGTTCGAGCTTATTGGGTTTATAATGCGGCATCAGACACAGATACTAATAAGCTGGCAGCCGATCTTGATCCAATAACAGCAAAATCAGCAGATGGGTTGCCAATGCTGTCGGAAATGATCACAAAGCTTGATGGAAAAATAGGAAATGCTACTTACGGAATGCTTCAGGAATTCAAACATTACTCATGGAAAGTAACAAGCTCATATGTTCACTGCGGTTTACATGCGGTAAGTAGAAATGAGAAAGGCTTTCCGCTTGAGCTTGTAATTAATATTATTAAACAATCGAATGGATTAATGATAATGGCTTCAATGCTTGTTGCACAAATTGCCAATAACTATTACGCTGCACAACACATAATAAAATTACAAGATGACTTTTCTCTTGCACTGCCAGATAAAAAATCTCAATCTTAATTTATGCAATGTGACATAATGGCTAATCGGGTCAAGAAGGGCAATTAATCCTTACCTCCCATACCACCCATCATGTAGGTCTGCAATGGGCGGTTCAAAAAATAGCACAGATAAACCTGCGGTTAGAATGCAAAACCTTGAACCTTCATCCATAGGTCTCGCACCGATAACCAACCCGTTGCTTAAACCACTCATTGGATACGAGTTGTCAATTCTTTGTACACCCTATGAACTTCTTGGAGGTTAATGATGTTTCAGAATGAGATTGTCGATGAGATTCACAGAGTTCGCGAAGAGTATTCACGTTCATTCAATCATGATCTAAAAGCTATCTTTGCTGATTTGCAAAAGCAGAAAACTGAAAGCGGCAGAGAATTTGTAAGCTTATCGCGCAAGACAGGTCTAACAACACGTTGGAGCAGACGATTGAGATATATTGGTAGGAATGTAAAGGATATTCACCGTCGCTCAACTTAGCCGTTAGACAACATTTTTTGTCAATTTTTATCGAATTCATGTTAAATAAGGGCGCAAAGCCTTGCGCCCCTGCTGGAGGTGGTGTCGGTGTCTGCTCTAATTGGGGATTAGACTACGACAAAATTACTGGCTGTTAAACTAGTGGCATCAACTCCTGTCAATAAAGCCAAGGGTTTATCGCTAGGGAATAGGGTTCCCGGTTTTAAGCCAATCACCGTGGCTCCAACACCTTGAGTGATTTGCAGATCAGTGAATTTTAATCCCCTGACTAGCTCGACCTTATCCTCACCAATCTTGAAATCGGTAACTGTATCTGTGCCAGTTCCGGGGGCGATGCGGAAGCGATCGTTCCCCGCTCCCCCAGTGAGGGTGTCGTCTCCTGCGCCGCCAACACAAGTATCATCTCCTGTGCCACCGGTGATCTTGTCTTTACCCTTACCACCTAAGAGGAGATCGTTTCCTTCATTCCCCTCTACGGTATCGTCACCGTCTCCACCGAAGAGGCGATCGCTCCCAGTTCCACCAGACATGAAATCATTACCTTTCTGACCAAAGAGAAGATCATTCCCTGTGCCACCAAAGATGGAGTCATTACCTTTGCCAGCATAGATAATGTCATTTCCCTGTTCTCCAAAGATCACGTCCTTACCCTTGCCACCATAGGCAATATCATTATCTTCACCACACCGGATAAAGTCTCGCCCTCCTTGACCAAAGATGATGTCATTACCTTCACCACCAAGGAGATTATCTCTAGAGCCAAGGAAACCAAAGATAGTTTCACTGCCCGATCCACCCAAAATGGTATTACTTGTTGCGGTGGTAACCAGAAGACCATCAGTAGTAGTCCCTGCAATACTGGCGGTTATAGAATTGAGGCTGAGTTGAGTAATTGAAGTTTCACTAGTTGAGGTACTCGTAGTGCTAGTAGTGCTAGTTGTGGTGCTAGTGGTAGTACTACTGCTACTGCTACCACTACCAATTGTCAGATTACCCAAGAAGAAACCGTAACCTTTGATATCGTAGTCTAAATCCACTAATAGACTATCTTTATCCTTTTTGTCTTTCTTTTCTTTCTTCTCCTTATCTGAACCTACGGAATCATCATCGTCATCATCTTTATCTTTCTTCTCCTTATTTGAACTACCCTTTGAATCGTCGTCGTCATCATCATCATCGTTATCATCATCGTCATCATTTTCTTTCTTCTTCTTATTTGAACTACTATTTGAATCATCATCATCATCATCATCGTCATCATCGTCATCGTCATCTTTTTCTTTCTTACTTTTTTTATCTTTCTTTTTCTTGTCTTGATCATCATCTTCTACAAATATGCCACCAACAAATACTCCAGAAACTGATGTATTTGATGATGAACCTGAAGAAGTTGTGGTTGAAGTTGATGAAGTTGATGAAGTTGTGGTTGAAGTTGATGAGGTTGTGGTTGTTGATTTGCTTTGTAGAGATAGAAACTCAGACCAAATACTCCCAGCGACAATAGTAGTGGGGGGAGTTGTCAGTAGAGAGCCGGGATTAACTACGATCGAGGTTGTGGCTGATTGATTGCTAAAAGCACTGGAACTGCCTCGGAAATTGACATCAGCAAAACTACCCGCCACGCCTCCAGTTTGATCCCAAGCGCAGAAAGAAATATTTTTCACAAAGAAACTACTCGCAGAAAAACTCTTCAGAGAAGAACTATTGATATTTGGCACAAACCTAATTTTGCTATTGGCATCAAGCAGTAAAGCATTATTCGTACTCACAAAGCCAATATTTAGCCACTTTGCTCCACCGTCCAAGCTATACTGCCAAGTCCCTTCAGCATTACTAATATTGGTAATTGCGATCCCCTTTTTCCGCTTAATATCTATATCTGCAATTGCTTTAATGGCAAGGCTGGAGATTGACAATCCAATATTAATTGAAGCTTGGATATTCTTGGCTGGCACTAAAAGAGGATTAAGCACCGGAGCATTATTTCCTATTGTGAAAAATTGACGGCTTTCACTAGTAAAACTGCTGGAGGAAACTACTCTAGTGCTGGTGAAGCTAGAAGATGTGCTGGCAGAACTAATGCTGAGATTCCTAGCTGATGAATTAGATGAATTATCATCATCATTGTTGTTTCTTCTAGAGGTTAAAACACCTTGATAGGCATCTTGGACTTTTTGGCTAAAGGCTTGGCCACTTTCGATCATGCCCGTTGCTTTTTCGAGGATCCAGTTTCCACCTTTACTGGTACTACCAGTTAAATCTGTAGAAGCTGCCACATCTGCCCCAGTGATCTGACTAAGTTTGTTGATGAATTGGCTGCCCTCTGCTCCAGATGCCGCATCACAGGCATAGATTAATAAATCTGGGCGTTGATTTGGCTGCGGAGAAAACCATGATTGCAAGGACTGTTGATAATCTTCTAAGTTATTGGCATTGAGGAGGATTGAGCCTATTTGCAAATTACCAGTACTGCCATGACTAAGAATTTGAATACTATCGATCGCCCCAGTCCGGTTTTTTAGGAAATCGGTGATTTGCTCAACTCCATCTTGGCTGGGGTCAAGAATCACTGCTTCCGTATTTGGTTTCAGCCCAGAAAGGAGGCTCTGAAAATTTTCGACTCTGGGATCAACAAAGACAATATTGGCTGGAGCAATTTCGGCGGGACTAGTTTGATATTTTTGCTGATCAAGGCTAAAAGGCAGGCGATCGACAATACTCGAAATTTTAAACATGGAGTGTTCCTCTTAAAAATGGTTTATCAGATTAGATACTGAATTAAGTCCCCTTGATAAATTTCCTAGGGTGATTGTTCCTAAAACCTATAGTTGAACATTCTATTTACAGCAGATTGAGAGTGGGTGGCTACAGCCACCCACTCTCAAACCCAACATTGATAGGACTTTTAATATTTGTAGTGTGTCTTATTTGAACGCAAAGTACTGTAATGAAAATTTTGGGCAATAAATAGGGCTTGCTGAATAAGTCTGCAAAGTGAATCTAGATGCCACACAGCTCTAACAATAGTGGTTTCGGAGGTTTGCTCCAGAATTCACCCCACGATTTTCTACCAAAGTGCATGGGTTTTGAGCCTCTAAATGCCATAACCTTGCACTTGTTTGCATCAAAAAGACTTGAAATCCTTATTTGGCAAAGGCTATAGCTCTATTCAGCAAGCCCTAAATAGAAACTTGGTCTGGGTATTTCTAATTAATTAGTATATAGTGGTATAAATTAATGAGAATTTATGTCAACTAGCTGCCAGAGCTATGATTTCGATCCTATGCTGAGAGTACGAAAATTTTATTGTGATTTTTTTAACGTCTTATACATTAGTAAGCCTGTACAGGTAACTTTTTGTGTGGGCATAACCCTCTCGATCCTTGCAGGGGTGGCGGTGGGGAAATATGAAGGCGATCGTCTCCGCAACCAACTAGATCAAACCGCCAGTCGGGTTGCCGTAAGTTTGCAGCGCCGAATCAATCAGGCTTTTGCTGGACAAGATCACCCCCAAAAAATTCTCGCCACTGATCCAGATGATCCTCAGAAATCCATCTTGGCGCAGGTAGTGAAGGAGTCAGCGCAGGAAATTGATTTAAATAATTTAAGTCTCTATCTTTATAACAAAAATTCTGCTCAATACATTCCCATCTCAGAATTAGCCAAGCTCTATCCCTCAAAAGAAAACCAACTAGAAACTGTCTCCCGTGAAGGTAGTAACTTCATTCTTTTTTATGAAGATTACGTAGCTGCAACTACTCTTAATCCTTCCCATAATGTTTCCATCAACTTTGATTCCCTTTGTCAAGTAAATTGGAAAATTTGTATTCGTGATTTAGATATTAACGCCTATGATACATGGTATGTCCTGCTAATTCCTAAATCTGAGTATGGAGAGTTTAACAAACAAAAAATATTAGCAGGTGTTGTTATTGGCGGATTAACCTTTACATTTTTATTTGCAAACTATCTAATTACATCAGTTAAATATACTAGAGAAATAGAAGAAATTATTCAACAAAAAACAACTCAGGCTGATTATCTCCAAAAGACCTTAATAGATTTACAACAGACTCAGTCCTCTCTCATTCAGGCTGAGAAAATGTCCAGCCTAGGTCAATTAGTAGCTGGAGTAGCACACGAAATTAATAATCCAGTTAATTTTATTCATGGGAACTTAACTTATGTTAATAGTTATGCCAAAGATTTAATAAGTTTAATTAGTCTCTTTCAGCAAGGCTTATCCTTTGAAAATACCCAAGTCAAAGAACATATTAAAGCGATCGATCTAGAGTTCTTACTAGAAGACTTCCCTCGAATTATCCAATCCATGCAAGTAGGGACAGAAAGAATCCGCCATGTTATTCTCACCCTGAGAAACTTTTCTCGTCTAGATGAAGCAGATAAGAAAATAGTCGATATTCATGAAGGAATTGATAGCTCACTATTGATTTTGCAAAGTCGGATTAATTCAGTATCTAGTAAACCGGGGATTAATATCATCAAAAATTATGGAAATATCCCCTTGGTTGAGTGCTATGCAGGACAACTTAATCAAGTATTCATGAATATTATTAGTAATGCGCTCGATTCTCTTTATGAACAGGAAGCTAACTGCTATAAATCTAGTCAAAGAGTGATTTCTGGTAAAATAACCATCTCCACTAAAGTAACTAATGATAACTATATCTCTATTCGATTTCAAGATAATGGAGTTGGAATTCCAGAGGAGATAAAACCTCGTTTATTTGATCCTTTTTTTACTACTAAGGAAGTTGGTCGAGGGACAGGATTAGGATTATCTATTAGCTACAAAATTGTTACCGAAAAACATGGCGGCAAACTGTACTGTCTATCTGAGATAGGTCATGGGGCTGAGTTTGTGGTGGAAATTCCTTTACAACATTCAGCGATCATTAAAGCTACGTGAGTTCGATGAAAACTCCTGAAACCCTTATGGCTTCGTTGCCAAATTAAAAATGGGGAAAAACAACTCGCTGATCATAAGGCTTTTAAAGTCCATCGAACTCCTAAGAAACAAATTTCCGAATAAAGCCTGAAACCTAGTCTATTCAATACTTTTGTTTCTTTTGCCCTTCCCGTAGGTTTGCCTCCGTTGGAGACTCACGTTAAAGCTAGCTCCCAAAAGGTATCACTTTGCTAACAAAGCAGTCACAGCTTGGCGAATAAATATTTCATCTTCAGAATTTTGGTAAGGGTTGCCAGCCCGGTGTCCCCAGATGGAAGGGATGGGGAGATAGTCGGCATGGGGGAGCAACGCTGCTTCGGCGGCACAATCTTCCGGGGTGAAATAGAGATCTGTAGTGCTGGGCATGACTAGAGTTTTTGCCTGAATTGCGGCGATCGCTCTCTGATAGTCGCCCTGATAAATTGGGTTATTGCTGATATCACACCGCATCCAAGTATCAATCATCACCAGCAAATTATGGGGATCTCGCTTTCGATAGCTTTCTTCCCAGCCCCGGAGGAGATAATCTTCTAGGGAAGTATAGCCAAACTGGGCATAGAGTCTTTGGCGATAAAATGCCTGAGATGCTGCCCAACTGGCATAGATGCGGGCAAAGGTATGGAAGCCTCGATCGGGCATTCCTTCAAATCGCTTACCATTCCACGTCGGATCCGCTGTAAGTGCCGATCGCAGACTCTGCAAAAAAATCTGATTATGTTCCGTAGTCTTGGCAGTGCCGCATAATGTTGCAATTCTTGCTACGCGATCAGAAAACAACGCCCCCCAATGGTAAGCCTGCTGCGCCCCCATCGACCAACCATAGATCAGGGCTAATTGTTCTATCCCCCAGACCTCTTGCAATAGCTGTTGTTGAGCCTGCACATTATCCCAATGGCTAAAGAAAAATCCCGGCTCTTGGGCTAATTGTTGACAATCTTGGCAATTACTAGGGGAACTAGAGAGACCATTGCCAAACATATTGGGAATAATAATAAACCAGCGAGTCGGATCAAGGATGCGATCGGCACGAATCAGCCAATCAATATCAGTATGTTGAGCGCCGTAGGAAGTAGGGTAGAGGATCACATTAGATTTATCCGCTGCCAATTCCCCATAGGTTTGATAGACCAATTTCACCTCCGGCAGCACCGCCCCGCACTGGAGAGAGAAGTTTTTGAGAGTAAAAGTTTTCATATTTTGATTTTTCTTGTTCTCTCTCCCTATTTAGACAGTTACTTGTGGAACCGATCAAATGCTAAATCGATACCTCAACTTTCTGGGAGTTGAGATATTCCTGATATTTTGTCTCATCCCCACCGAAGGAATCAGCAGAGATAATTCGATTGGGCATAGGCTGAAGCGGGGCATCGATCGGGCTGTACTTGCAATAGCAGATAACTACAGAGCCAAACTCAGTCCCCATTGGTAAATCTGGGGTGTACTCTTCCACACGGTCAACCACCCAATCACCATCACGAGAATGAGTGCTGTAGCCATGCTTCTCAGGTTTGTAGAGTGATTCTACTTGCACATACTCAGTTGGTCTATAGCCCGGTTCTGGAATCTCACAACCCGATCCTGAATAGTGTTCAGCAAGAATAGTGGTTACCGCTTGGGTATGCTGCAATATTCGATCGCCCGCTCCCGGCTGGTATTCATCTGCTCGAAAAATAATATATTTCATAAATTAATCCTCTTTCTCAGTATCGTGATAATCCCTTGGGAACTCAGTTTTCCCTTTGAATACGCAATCAAACTCAAGGAGATCAGTCTTGGTTTTCTCAATCCGTTTTAAGTCCCATCCTTGGTTCTTAACCATTTTGAAACAATCATCAGGATGAGTTGCACCATGCCTAGATTCATCCTTTTCTGCATCATAGCGAGGTTTAACCATTGCGATCGTTCCCCTTTAGATTCAAATTTTGAATAATGCTCCAGTTAGCTTTGGTGTAACCAGCATCAACCTTCCCTAGGTGAGGCAGAAGTTGCTGATGGGCAGCGGGGAGAGCGTGGAAGGGGATGGAAGCATAGAGGTGATGCTCCGTATGGAAGGACATATTCCACATTAGGAACCGGATCGGCAAGATGGTTAAAGTTGTCCGGGTATTGGTGAGGGGATTGTTGTCGTTGGTGCAGCCCGTGTGTTCTGCCAACAAAATTGCCCGAAGGATGGGTTGTCCCACGGCGAGGGGAATTAACCAGTAGAGCAAAAACCAAGGCTGCTGGAAACCAACCGAAACAGCGATCGCCCCTAGATAAACCAATAATTGGATCCGGGTCGATCGAATCACTTCCGCCCTTGCGGTTTCTGAAATATAGGGGCAATTCTCAAGCCGTCCCAAGGCGATCGACCCATGCCCCCGGAACTTACTAATCCACCAAGGAATCCCCACTAATTCCAACATATATTCCCGCAAATTCTGGGGTTTCGGACTCTCTAGCTCTGGATCCTGACCAATAATTTGGGTATAGCGATGATGCCATTTGTGGTAGCGGCGGTAGAAGGTACTGTTATAGAAAGCCAACAGCCCGGCAAACCATGCAACCATATCGTTGAGGCGATTACTGGCAAAGGCAGTGCGGTGGCAGCATTCATGGAGCGGGGCAAACATCGCCGCCAAGCTAAATCCATAGACCAGCAAAGCTGGCAGGGCAATGGTTAGGTTTTGGAAATTCGTTGGTGAAGTTGGTAAATTAGTCCCCCAGAGATAACCACTAATCCCCATCACTGTTAAGTGTCCAGTTAATTGGAGCCAGCCTTGAAGGTTAGACTTTGTATTAAGAACACTCAGACTTGGGGTAGAAAGAATTTGGCTAGGCTTCAGGTGCCAAGGTTCTGATTGCTCAGGAGACGGGAATTGGGCATCCTGATCGATCGAAATATTAGAAATATTACTGTTAGACATCACGACAAAGGAATGGAGAGGAATAAATTTGGAGACGACACTTACTAGCATTGTGAGGTTTTTGGAGGCACTCTGCTGCCAGATGTCTGTCTTAGTACAAGGCTTTAAGATAAACCTTAACAAATTTCCAAAATGTATTAACTACAACAAGCTATCTTCCCTATGAATCGGGCGAAGTCTGTCCTGAAGGGAGAGGCGATCGACGGTGGGCAGAATTTCGCTGAGGGGCATGGGCTGGATAAAATCTAATGCGTTAATCCTTGTTTATTCGGTCTCATACCAAATTAGTTAGTGTCATGAAGTTTTCGCCACAGATTTACGGTTATGTTTAGCATGATCGCGCTCAATCACTAAGAAAAACACGGTTAAGCAACTGGTTTCGTGAGGGAATGCCCCAATCTCATCAGACTTAGCCCGAAACTCGCGAAATAAT
>CALRPI020000029.1:0-61562 GCA_943370025.1 Phormidium lacuna HE10JO
GGGCGCTCGGCGCCCGCAACAACCTCCAAATGTGTAAGTCACAAATAATTTACAATCTGCAACAATTGTCACAATTGTAACATCGCTGAAGGGCATCGTTAGTCCCCTTAAAAACCAGTCATCACTGCGGTGGGAAATCTTTTTTTGAGGGCGGGGATCACGGGGCAGGGTTCTTTCTTTTGTAGATTGAGAGGCAGACCCAGATTAGCTTGGGGGCTAAAAATATTCCAGCGGAAGGGGGCTTTTTCTTCTGCCGAGAGCCAGAGCAGACGCTTGGCACGGGTCATGGCTACGTAGAGGAGACGAAACTCTTCGGCTATTTTCAGGTATTCGGCTTCTTGCCACGCTTGGGCAGCAGAGGGAATTTCTACATCATGTAATTTGGCTCTAATCTGCGCCCGTGCCACCTCTGCCAAGGTATAACCACCAAGGAATCTGGCACCCGTCGGTACGTAGAGATTACCGGGGATCACATCATTATGGAGAAAGGGCAGAAATACATAATCCCAATCCAAACCCTTCGCCTTGTGCATAGTGATGATCGTCAGTTGCCCGGGGCGGATGTATTGAGTTTCAGGGTTGTCTACTTCTACCCAAGTTAGTCTCTCGGTGTTGATAATTTCTTGGAGATTAGCGATCGCTTTCTCTAGATTATTTTCGCCTTGGTTTTGCTGCCCCATCCGCTCCGTGAGCTTGTCATTCGTGGCAAGTTCAGCCTGATCGTAGCGGAGGGTAAACGCCAAGAAAGTGGATAAATGGTAGAGGGGCAATTCCCATCTAGCTCTGAGGAGTTGGGTACAGTAGCGGCGGGCTGTCTGGGTAGCTGGGGGTTGGGGCGGGTCTAGAGGACCGGGATAAAGAAATTGTTCGGGGAAGGTGGCGAGGGCATTCAGGTCTTGGGAAGGGATCAATTGCCGTTTTACCAAAACTTCTAGGGCTGTCTTGAGATAATCTGGCGAGTGGGGTCGATCGAGAAATTGCAATAAACTCAAAATTTCCATTGGCACATGGGAATGGCGATCGCTCTCATAAACTTCATAGATGGCTAACCCAGCTGCCTTGGCTCTGTCTTGGAGTTGCTGTGCCAAAAAACTCCCCTGCCGATTTTCCCGGACGAGGATTGCCATTGTCCGGTTTGGGTGAGCGACAAGGAGTTCGAGAATGCGATCGCCCAGCAATTCCACAGTTTCGTAGATATCCACCGGAGTATGAATTTCTAAGCCTAACCCCGTTGGCTCTGGGTTGGCATCGACTTGGGGATCGTCGGAGGCAACGGGATGGATGTGTTGGGGCTGGAAGGGTAGAAGTTCGGGATGACTATGCTGAGACTGGTTGACCCAATCGAGGACAAAATTAGCCGCCTCAATAATAATCGGGCTACTCCGTCCCGCTTGATCCATGGTGGCTAAATTATCTTCCAGACTACGGGCTTGACAAAATTGCCGGAAATAAATTGGATCCGCTGGAGTAAAAGTGGAATTAATCGCTTGATTGGGATCCCCGACCCGAATTAAATTGGGAGGACGATCGCCCTCTGGGGGGGTGGCTAAAATTTGCAACAGCCTAGCTTGCAGAGGGCTAGAATCTTGAGCCTCATCTTCAAAGACGGCATATACCTGCTGCTGCCAAAGGTTTCTGGCACTGGGGTTTTCCAGAACTCGCAAAGCACCCAGAATCATGTCATCGTAGTCCAAAAAATTCCGCTGCCGACTGTAATATTCGTACTGGGCATAGAGTCCAGCGGCGATCGCCAAAGTTTGATAATCATCCCGCACCAGATAGCTTAATTCCCGCAGAGATTCAGGAGTTAGACCAGAACTTTTCGCCTCATGGACTACAGTGGTGACTAGGCTCGGTAATATCTCTGTCCGGAGAACTGCCGATCGCCGTAATCTTTCTGTTTCTTCCCCATCAAAATCCAAGCCTTCGATTAAACCCATAAATTCTTGGGGGTGCTGGTTAATCCACTGCTCCACCACGGTTTTGATCAATCTATGCCCTTTGGTAGGTTCAATCAGCGTTGATCCTTGGAGATTCAAACCCGCCAGACGAGGGTAGGTCTGGGCAATATTCAACGCCAGACCGTGGAGGGTATGAACGGCAAAACCCACGCTAGGCAAGCCTAAATCTGTTTTTAAGTAGTCACGAATTTTGGTTTTGATATTCGCCGCCGCCGCCCTAGTGAAGGTGACAACAATTAGCTGGTGACGACGATCGCGAGGTGCTTTGGCAATGGTCAGAGCTGCGGCGATCGCCATCCCCGTAGATTTGCCAGCCCCCGGCACCGCCGACACCGCCAACTGTCCCTGTTGCCAATCTGCCATCGATCGTTGACCGGGACGTAACTTATCTCGGAGTTGGGCAAGTTTTTTTTCTAGTTTTTCTTCTAATTCCATATTTGTGATCAAGGGAGCGATCAATTTTCTGGGAAACCTTCTCTTAAATTTGTCATGATCCGGATAATTTACTAAGCCTTTACAGTTAATTGCTTAAAGGTTTACAAATACTTCTACGTCAAACAAGTCTCAGATACTAACGTATATATAGGGAATTACGTAAATTAACTGATAAGCAATCAGTTGCGAAAAGTAATCCTTCTCCATTGTAAAAGTTATTGTTGGTTGTGCATTGGAGTGGTATTTGAGGCATGAAGTACCCCAAATACCATTTCTCAAAAAATTACTTGGCATTACTCACAAGTTGTCTCAGTGAATATACTTACTTAATTACCAGTTCTTGATTGCCACTTCTTGACTACCAGTTAAATCAGTTAAATAAGCATCTAAAACTCATCAACATCTACTACTAGCTTACTTCTCTATAAAACGAACGAAATTTAGTATAACGTCAATCTTAGGTTAGAATTATGTCTCTTTCTATTAGCTCTCCTTGGAATATTAATACTCCAACCAATTTGGTTTTTATTGATTCTAGTGTAGATGACTTCAGTAGTTTACTTAAGGGACTACAGGCTAACTCACAAGCAGTAATTCTTGATTCTAGTCAAGATGGCGTAACTCAGATCAGCAACTTCCTAGCAAATTATCAAGGAATAGTTGGGAGTGTGCAAATCCTCTCCCACGGGGCAGCAGGTAGTCTTCAATTAGGTTCTGCTTCTTTGAGCTTAGATAACTTAGATCAATATCAATCTGCTCTAGGCAAATGGTTTTCTCCTGATTCCAGCAACAAACTTGGCAATAAACCAGATCTGATCATCTACGGCTGTGATGCAGCAGAGGGAGAGAAGGGGCAGGAATTTATTAACAAACTCAGCCAAGTGACTGGGGCGGATGTGGCAGCTTCTACGGATTTGACTGGCAGTGCAGCCAAAGGTGGCAACTGGATCCTCGAAAAAGCAACGGGAGCGATCGAAGCCGGACAAGCCTTCACCCAAAAAGTCCGCGATGCCTATCAAGATGTCTTAGCTACCTTTACGGTGACTAAAAATATCGATGATGGTAGCACCGGAACTTTGCGCTGGGCGATGAATCAATCTAACTCCACGCCGGGCTTAGACAATATTTACTTCGACCCCAGTGTCACTCTCATCCAACCCCTCACACCACTACCGGGGATCACCGATCCCGTGAATTTGGATGGACGCACAAACCAGAGTGGCACCACACCGGGGGTGGCGATCGATGGCATCTTAGCTGGGACTGCTGACAATGCCCATGGTATTTATATCAACAATACCAATGCCCCAATCTTTGGGGGCAGTACTATTCAAGGTTTAGCCATTGGGAATTTTGGCGGTTCTGGCTTGCGGATCGATCGCAGTGATAACAACCTGATTCAATACAACTATGTCGGCACAGATATCACTGGCACCGTGAGCAAAGGCAACAGTCGATCAATGTTTCCCGGCAGTTCCCAAGGATTATTAGTCTGGGCAAGCCAAAATAACACCATTAGGGACAATGTAATTTCTGGCAACTGGCAATCAGGGCTAGTGATTTTTGGGGCGTACCATACTTTTGCTTATTACAACTGGAACCCAGCCTTAAGACGAAATTCTACTGGTAACCAGATCATTAATAACAAAGTTGGGACTGATGTAACTGGGAACTACGCTCTAGGCAATTTGCGTTATGGTATTTTCATTGATGGCTCTAATAATACTGTTACTGGGAATACCTCATCAGCGAATGGCTACTATCCTATTACAGGTGAAAGCTTTAGCAATATCCAAGTAGAGTTTGGGGATGCGAATACTGCTCCCGGTCTCATGAATAATACGATTACGGGTAATACTGTAGGTCTTAATACTAGTCGAACCGTTGCTCTACCAGCGGGTGCTGCCAATAGCGAAATTGGGTTAGGAGGAGCTAGTCAGCCAGCAGTCGATCGAGGAAATCGAGCTAATGGAAATTTTTATGCCTACAATTCTAATTATCCAGAGTTAACCACCAGAGATCGACTTGCCGACCGGGGCGGAAAAGTAGATGTGGCTGGCAACACGGCTATTGGTTTCACCCTAACTCGTCCCACGCTGACTCCGATCGCTCCCCAACTGACTAATATAACTTCTAATCAACCCGTCAACAATGGCGACCTGATTGATACCCTCGTAGGCACTTCCATCAGTGGTACTCCCGGCAAAGGAATCGGAGTGATTGGGGTCAACGATACCAACGGCACATGGCAATACTCCACCGATAATGGCACTAGTTGGAGTGGTCTTGGGGCTGCGGTGAATACGGCGATGCCATCGGGGGCAAATTCCTATACAGGAACGCCCAGAGGCGTATTCATGCTGGCGGCGGATGGCAAAAACCGGGTGCGCTTTGTTCCTAATGTGGGTTTCACTGGAGTAGTTACTGGCGGAGTCAACTACATGGCTTGGAGCCAGTTCGCTGGTGGCAATGGCATGTGGAACAATATTAATGAATCTGGCAGAAAAAGCCCCTACAATTGGATTCCGCAGTATGGTTTCGATACTTTTATCTCCAGTTTCAACAGTCCCCCCACCTACGTCAGCGGCAACACAGGGGCTTTAGTCACCGGAGTCACCGACAACTTTAGGATTGAAGTTTTGCCGGGAAATCAAGCCCCTGTCTTGAACTCTAGCCTGATTCAGCCTTTAACAGCTATTCCCAAAGATCCCGCCACTAATCTCGGTACATTGGTTAGTGCTTTAATTCCCGGCACTGCGGTTACTGACGCCGATCCTGGGGCTTTGAAAGGTATCGCCGTCACTGGTGTAGATAACAGTAATGGCACATGGCAATATGCCCTAGATGGTGTAACTTGGACAGCCTTTGGGACTCCTAGTGCTACTAATGCTCGCTTGTTAAGAGCTGATGCTACCACAAGAGTCAGGTTTGTCCCGAATGCAGGCTATGAAGGCGCACCGGGGATTAATTTCCGGGCTTGGGATCAGGTAATCGGGACGGCGGGAGGAACTACAGATGTGTCGGTTAATGGTGGAGTGACTGCTTTTAGTAATGTCTTGGGGACAGCGGCGATCGCGATAGGCAGTGGTGTAGTGCCCCCGCCGGTAGCTCCTCCTGTCACTCCTGTAGCTCCGGCAGATCCCCCTAGCCCCCCCTTAGATCCGGGCTTCCTGCCTCTCCTAAAAAATCCTCCCCCAGCTCCTCAACCTAAAACAATAGTGGCTGGAGAATATCCCCTATCTGCTTTTGATCATCAGGATGGTAAATCTGCCTTCGATCAACTGCCGGATCATAACTCCATATATGAGAATGAACTTATCCCTGGATCTAGATGGCAGCAACTCCCAGAGGACATTGACTATGTTTCGATTTATATGAACGATCCTAGTAACCAACGATCTAAATGGTCTGAATTCCCCGATCGAGTCTCAGCTATAAGTCAATACCAAGCTAATCCAGTGAGCAGAATTATCCGAGGAACTAGGTTTGATGATGTTTTGGCTGGCACAGATACTGCCAATACCATTTTTGGATTGCAAAGCAATGACAACATTGTGGGAACTCCGAGACGAGATAATCTCCTCGGAGGACCTGGTAACGATCGCATTCGTGGGCTGGGCAGTCGAGACTTTATTCGGGGCGGTTCTGGGAATGAGACTATCTTCGGTGGTCGGGGTAGCGATGTGATCTTCGGAGAAAAAGGCAATGACACCATTTCTGGTGGTCGGGGTAATGATTTTATTTCTGGTGGAAATGGTCGAGATACAATCTACGGTGGTCGAGGAAATGATCTTATTTCTGGCGGCAAGGGGAACGATCGCCTCTTTGGTGGAACTGGCAACGACCTCATTTACGGCGACAAGGGAGACGACACTCTCCGAGGAAATCAAGGCAATGATCTCCTTGATGGGGGTAAAGGCAATGACCTCTTAATCGGTGGTAAAGGTAATGACAATCTCACGGGTGGCAAGGGCAAGGATCGTTTCCGGTTTGCTCCCGGCGATGGCACCGATACTATTACTGATTTCGCTGTGGGCAAAGATATCATTGAACTCAGTCAAGGATTAAAATTCTCTGACCTGCAAATCACTCAAGGTGTGGGAGCCACAGTGATTGGCTTCCAACCCGGAACCCCATTCCCCAGTGACAAACCGTTGGTATTGCTCACAGGTGTGAATGCAGCTAGTTTGACTCCTAATAGTTTCTCGGTAGTTTAAGAGGATGTCTGAAAAGTCAGCATTTGGGCATCTGATTGACTAAAGCCGCAGCTACAGGAACAAAACCTGCTTTCGCAGGTTGTAAAAAGTTCGAGATTTTTCTTATATAGTAGTCGCCGATTTGATTAGGACGTTTTTGAGGGCGCGCTCCGCGCGCCCTCAAAAACGTCCCCGTCCTAACTAGAATGGCACTTACTATACCAAATTAAAAAAATGGTTTTACCATTTTTTTAATTTAAATCCCTACGCAGCAAGGTATTCAGAGTCTTATTTGTATCAACTATTTAGCAAAATGGTATTAGTCCGCGACGGCGGACTTTGTTCTTGTAGTCGCAGTTTCAACCGCCGGATACTCCTCAGACATCCTCTAAGAATTATAGGATTTAAATAAGAAAAAGGGTGAACCCCTTTTTCTCATTCGGTGTCAGACTGAGAATCAAAAACAATTTCTTCATAGAACTGCTCAATCGGCAAACTTAAATTAATACTTTTCAACTCCACTCGATCGCCCGATCGAAAGCTGAGAAATAGCCAGTCTCCTGCATCATTTTTATGATAAATATCGATCGCTATTTCATCTGAACTCACTAAAACATAATCAACCAAATTTGGGTTGCGGCGATACTTTTCAAATTTCTTCCCTCGGTCGTAAGCCTCAGTACTTTTAGATAAAACCTCTACAATCAAACAAGGATAAGCAATAGACAGCTCATACTCTCGATCGCGATTATCACAGGTCACACTGAGATCGGGGTAAGTATAGTTAGAAGTATTGAGGATATTCACTCGGCAGTCAGAATTGTAAGTTTTACAACCGCTGCCCCGAAGATGAGGCTTAATGATAGAGAGAAAGTTGCCGGCAATATCGCTATGATTTCTAGTCCCACCACTCATTGTATAAACATAACCATCAATTAGCTCGTGTTTTTCTAACTGCTTTTCCTCCCAAGCAAAATACTCTTCAGGAGTAAAGTAGCGATCGATCTCTCGTGCTGCTATCACAATCGTAACCCCCTAATTTAAAACGAGAATTGCTGAGTATTAGCCTGACTCAACCCCAGCCCATAGCGGTTAATGGTAGAATTTGCGTGAGTTCTATGCAAGTTAAGTTACTACCTAATTATTCCATCAATATATTTCAACTATGGCAACTATTAACGATAATTACCTCAAACTCAAGGCTGGTTACTTATTTCCAGAAATTGCCCGCCGAGTTAGTGCTTTTGTGGGAGCCAACCCTGATGCTCCAGTGATTCGCCTAGGGATTGGCGATGTAACAGAACCGTTGCCCCTTGCCTGTCGGACGGCGATGATCCGGGCGATCGAAGATATGGGCGATCGCGACACCTTCAAAGGCTATGGTCCCGAACAGGGCTACGCTTGGCTACGGGAGAAAATTGCTGCCCATGATTTTCAAGCTAGGGGCTGTGATATTAGTGCTGAAGAGATATTTATTTCTGATGGTTCCAAGTGCGACAACGGAAATATCTTGGATATTTTGGGTAAGGATAATAAAATTGCCGTCACCGACCCGGTGTATCCCGTGTATGTGGATACCAATGTGATGGCGGGGCATACGGGAGATGCCAACGAGAAGGGTGAGTATGCTGGGTTAGTCTATTTACCAGTGACAGCGGAGAATAACTTCACAGCGCAAATTCCCACCGAAAAAGTAGATTTAATTTATCTTTGCTTCCCCAACAACCCCACGGGAGCCACCGCCACCAGAGAACACCTCCAAGCATGGGTAGATTATGCAAGGACACATGGTTCGATCATTTTCTTTGATGCGGCTTACGAAGCTTATATTACGGATACTAGCTTGCCCCACTCGATTTATGAAATTCCCGGAGCGAGGGATTGTGCGATCGAATTTCGTTCCTTCTCCAAAAATGCCGGATTCACCGGCACTCGCTGTGCCTTAACTGTTGTCCCCAAAAATCTAACCGGGAAAGCTCAGGATGGTTCAGACGTAGAGCTTTGGAAACTGTGGAACCGCCGCCAATCGACTAAATTTAATGGTGTGTCCTACATTGTCCAACGGGGAGCTGAAGCAGTCTATAGTCCCGAAGGACAGGAGCAGATCAAAGCCCTCGTGAGTTTTTATCTAGAAAATGCCCAAATCATTAGAGAGAAATTAACTGCTGCGGGATTAGAAGTTTACGGCGGGATCAACGCTCCCTACGTCTGGATAAAAACTCCCCAAGGCCTGTCTAGTTGGGATTTCTTTGATAAGCTCCTACATACCTGCCATGTGGTGGGAACTCCGGGTTCTGGCTTTGGGGCGGCGGGGGAAGGCTATTTCCGGATTTCTGCCTTTAACAGCCGAGAAAACGTAGAGGAAGCAATGCAACGCATTACCGCTAAATTCAAAGTCTAGAGTTAATAGGACTTAGTTACTTGAAGTTTTTTGTGGGCTGAGGGTCGTCGAAGCCCACAAAAAACTTTAGAACCCTAGATAATTTGAGGACTGTGTGTCAGTCTTCTTTAAGTATTCGGACATCTCAGCGACAGAAAATCGTCCCTCATCCAACCCCTATACTCACTATTTCTTAACCTTGAGACCATAAACCACAGCTTGCCTTGGTTGTCTCTAAGCATCATGGTGGATGTGTGGCGACTTCTATTGCTATCATCTTCGGCAATGATCACCAAATTGCCTACCGATACGGTGCCCACGATCTCAAAGTCCAGACCCGGACCCGATCGAATATTCACTTGAGAGCCAATATCGTTGCCAACCACATCAGCGACACAACTTCTGCTAGTGATAGCTTGAGCATTTACCCTAGAGGTAAATGATGGGCTGAGAGAAATTAAAGGGACGATCGCAACTATGGCTAGAAAGGTTATTCTCATGGATTTCATATTTGCTCTCCATTCATTAAAATCTTTGTTTCTTACAGTATTTTTCATGCAAGTGAGACACCCTATATAGTAAACGCCATTCTAGTTAGGACGGGGACGTTTTTGAGGGCGCGCTCCGCGCGCCCTCAAAAACGTCCTAATCAAATCGGCGACTACTATAACTACGAAAATATTCATCAAAGTTAAACTTGAGAGTGAGACAACTTTCGTTGCCCACCCTCAAGCGGCTGTAAGTTTTGACTATGCCTATTCCGTGAATCGTTTACTGGTGATGCAAGCAATTCACTTTTGAATCGGTTAAATAGGTCTACCGTAGATATAAGGCTAGTTCCTGAAACATCTAGTTTGTCTCTAAGAGAATTTACTTAATTGCCCGACTGCTGCCTAGAATATCGGCAAAGAGATTTCGATAACGATTCCCGGTAACTTCTAAGCTGTATTCTCGTTCAGCTTTTTGGCGAGCCGCAGAGCCAAGTTTTTGTTGTCGTTCGGGACTTTCTAGTACCCAAGCAATCCCTTGGGCTAGTTCCTTGACATCGTAGGGCTGTGCCAAATAACCATTTTTTTGATGCTCAATCATATCTGGTAAACCACCAATATTGAACCCTACAGAGGGAGTCCCGGAGGCGATCGCTTCCATGATCGTATTGGGTAAATTGTCATACACAGAAGGAGCGACAAACACATCGGCTAAACCATAAATTTGATTCAGTAAAACTTCATCACTAATACTGCCTAAATAATGGGTTTTCAAGCCAACATCAAGGGGATTTTCTGGAGCAGAAGAGCCAAAAAATACAACTTCAGCCCGATCTTGCCAATTAGATTCCCCAAGGATTTTCAAGGCTTTAACTAATAGACTAAACCCTTTCCAGCGATCGCCCGTCAGCCCTGTTGCTCCACAAAGAATTAATTGTTTATCTTGGGGTAAATTGAGGCGAGAACGGGCAGCTTGACGGTCAACCAGAGGTTTGTATAATTCTATATTCAGACCGTTAGGGATAACTTCAATGCGGTAGTCTTTCAATAATGAACTACGACCAGCACACTCAGCCAACCACACACTAGGGCTAACCAAAGTTAAGGGTAAATTCTGCCAAGATTTAACTTTTCTTGTCCAGACTTGGCGAGTTAGATCCTGTTCTTTGCCACTTTTCAGGATGGGGCAACTACCACAGGAGTTGGTGTAGCGATCGCAATCTTCACTATAATGACAGCCCCCAGTAAAAGCCCACATATCATGGAGAGTCCAGACCAAAGGCTGTCTAAATTTGGGTAAGCTTTCTACTTGGAGATAGCCATTACAGATCCAGTGCAGATTAATAATATCTGGCTGAAATTTTTCTACCTGAGCAGGTAGGTTATCAGGAACCCATTGGGGAGAAAAAATCACTTTTTCTAGTTGAGGATATCGCTTGAGAGGCAGTCGATTTAATTTGGGGATCAGGCTATTTAATTTACGATTGACAAAGGCAGGGGAGGCAAAAACTTTGGGATCATTGCCTAGTTTTTCCTGCACCAACATTTGGGCATCTACTTTGATTTCTTGAAAACCTTGTAATAATCGATACGCTGCCCTAGCTGCACCACCACCTAAATCACTGGCATTGACCATTAAAACCTTCATCAATCTTCTCCTCTCTATGGGAATTTATTTAGCAATAATGATTTTTAGCCAAGATTTCCCACATGTTGCGATGGAAATCTTGGCTGCTTTTGAACTAGGAAATTAGTTTTTTTAGTTTTCGATAGATGCGTTTTCCTAAAGGTGGTGCGTAGTCATACAAAGTATCTTGGGTAAACTGATCCGCTTGGGTATCTCGAACCATGAAAGGGGGATGTTTCAAGGGAAATTCTAAGGCAGATGTTGCCATATTGCTATAGCTACTATCAGCATCAAAGGTATTAGTTCCACCTGCCCCAAAACCAATATTTGTCACTAGGTTTTTTTGAGAAACTATGTTGAGTCCATTTTGCAGAAAATTAGCAAAAGTCCATTGAAAATCCCAAGTATTTAGTTTCCCCTCATAACACATTTGGAAGGTTTGTTCCCAAACTTTGATGGTTTGAGGGTCACGGAGAATACTCGCCAGAAGACCGCGATCGCGCACTTCTGGCCAGAGTTTCATTTCCAGATCGTAGTGCTGCCAAGCCCGCCGCCAAGATGCCCAAGTCCAACAATGGTTATAGCGAGAAAAGTAATAACTATAATCACCCCGCTGTTGCCCATTCTGGACATTTTGCCCAGTGATGGAAAAAATTCTCGTGTCATGGCGATAGCGATTTAATAGCTCTTCGGCAAAAGGATAAAAAGTCAGGTCTGGCAAGCAATCATCTTCTAAAATAATTGCTTCTTCCACTGTGGCAAATACCCAATCTAAGCCACTAGAAACCCGACTCCGACAACCAAGATTTTTGGGGGCATAGTTGGTGAGTACTTCACAATCCCAATCAACTTGATTAATGATGGCTTTGGTGCGATCGCAGAGTTCGGCTTCTCCGGGGCGATCGGGATTAGCCCCATCTGCCACTACTAAAAGTTTTGGCGGTTTCACCTGCCGGATCGTTTCAAATACGCGAGCGGTGGCATCAGGTCGCCGGAAAACAAAAAAAGCTACTGGTGTATTGAGTTTGTAGTCAAACATAAATCATTAATGTAGTTAAGCAGAAAAATTCTAGGAATTATTCAATTAATTAGCAGTAGCATTCCCTAAAGTATTCTTTGCTAGCAGACTAGGTAGAGCAAAGCGCAACCCAATTTATCCTATTTCACAAAAAGAGCAATCTTTCTGATTCCTAACTTTATAGAGATCACAAAGCATCATTTATATCAAGCATTTAGTGAAATAATATTATCCCAAATTTACAGCATTTTGCGTTCAAATGAGACACACCACAAATATTGAAAGTCCTGTCAATGTTGGGTTTGAGAGTGGGTAGCTGTAGCTAACCACTCTCAAACTGCTGTAAAAAACTGTTGAGTTTGCTTACATCAACCCAACCTACTTCTTTACCTCCCTGTACCTCCTTTACCTCCCTGTACCTCCTCTACCTCCTTCACTCTCCCCCTCAGTTTATCTTTGAAAACCAAAGGCGTAAAGCTCCTGATGATTTCCTGTCGCAGCCAATCACCCCGACAGCGCTGATCGTCCCCGTGGAGGATTTCTATACAAGCCTTTGCCACCGAAGGGACATCTCGGTGGGGGACTTGCCAGCCCAAGCGCCCATCTTGGAGAGGATCCGCTGCCCCATCGGCATCCCCGGCAAGGACTGGCACCCCACAAGCCATTGCTTCTAGGTAGACAATGCCAAAACCTTCTTGGGAAGGCATGATGTAGGCATCAGCCAAGCGGTAATGGGCGGGCAGGTCTGGAGTGGCAACAAATCCGGCAAAGATGACGCGATCGCTCACCCCCAATTCTGCGGCTAAGGCTGCCAACCTCGACTGGTCATCCCCCCGGCCAATGACCAGATATTTCACCTTGGGAAACGCTTGGGCAATGGCAGGTAAGGCGCGAATAGTTACATCTACACCCTTATAGATATCCCCTGACCAGAGCCGAGCTACTGTCAGCAAGACTTGATGACCCTCTAAGCCATAGCGTTGGATTAATTCTGGAGACTTTTCCCCCGGACAGAAGCGATCTGGATCCACAATGCAGGAGATGACTTTTACCCGTTCCCTGGGAATCTGATTAGCCTCAGACAGGCGATCGGCACTATAGCGACTGACACTCCAAATATCCGCAGCAGCGGCGAGGGCTTTTCTTTGGGTCTCCGGCAGGGGATACCAAACTTCTTTGCCGTGGGTAAACACTGTGTAGGGAATCCCTAAGGGTTCCGTGAGCCATTGAATTAGGGGAGCAAGTTTAATATGACCACAAAACACATGATCTGGCAGGTGTCCCCAAAGGTGGATGAAAAGGGCGATCGCTAGTCTTGCCCTGCCCCAATTGGCGGAAGTTTTTCCAAAAGTTGAAGAGAAAAAACGAAACTTCAGATGGGGGCTAAAAAAATTAATCGGTGCAGTATCTCGGAGCAAAAATACTTCTCCCTGATAGGTTTGACCCTCGATCGCCAAGTCTTTCGCCATGGCTGAGTAGGCGGTTAAGAGGTCTTGGGCATAGGATTGGATACCACCTTCCCAGCTAAATACTTGGAGAAATACAAAAACATGGCTAGTTATTTTTCTAGTTATTTTTTTTGTTTCTGTCACCTTTTTCTGCCCACCACATGAAAGATATGCCAGTGTTTCGCCCCAGTCAGAGCGGTGCCATCTGCTTCCTCCTCTTGCCAAAAATCTAGGTCAAAGGGAGTGAGCAATGCTTTTACCTGTTCTAGGCTGTGATGGCTGCGTCCGGGAATAGTTGCCCAAGTTTCGTGATCGCCAAAAAACTGCCCCGCAAATCGCCCTCCCACAGGCAGAGAATCCACAATTTTCGACCACAGTCCCCAAAAATCTTCTGGAGGGCATAAGGGCAGACAAAAACTGGCATTGACTAATTCTACCCGCCCCCAAGTAGCCTGTTGAAAAGGAATAAGCTGAATTGTCAGATTCTCTGGAGACGTTAGCTGGGGATGTTGGAGTAAATACTGAAAGGAATCTGCATAGCTATATATGGCTAGAACTCGCCAGTTTCTTTTGAGTAGTTCCACGGTATCTCGACCTTCGCCACAGCCCAAATCCACAGCATTGTAAGGGGGAAAATTAGAATCGGCAAAACTTTCTAAGGCTTTAAGCAGAGTATTGCGGGGTGCTTTACCCGCCATCGCTTGATAGTATTCAGACCAATTAGGGTTGTCTAGGGGAGATGAATCCATGGCGTAGAAAGCTAAGGAATATCAAGAATTATAGCGCTCGTCATTGGTATCAATGCCCTATTTCCTATATAAAAATAGTCCCCCACCAGATGGTAAGGGACTAAGAGTTAATTACTGAATAACTAGGTTAGCCAAAGCGACTAGACGTAGAAGCAATTAGGAAGGCTGCGTAGGTCAGAATATAGCCAACGGTGAAATGAGCTAAACCAACTACACGAGCTTGGACGATCGACAATGCCACAGGCTTGTCTTTCCAACGAATCAGGTTAGCAAGGGGAGTACGCTCATGCGCCCAGACAATAGTCTCGATCAACTCTTGCCAGTAACCACGCCAGCTAATCAGGAACATGAAACCAGTTGCCCAAACAAGGTGTCCGAAGAGGAACATCCAAGCCCAGACCGACAGGTTATTGGTGCCGTAAGGGTTGTAACCATTAATTAACTGAGAAGAATTGAGCCAGAGGTAATCTTTGAACCAACCCATCAAATAGGTAGAAGATTCATTGAATTGAGCTACGTTGCCCTGCCATACACCGAGGTGTTTCCAGTGCCAGTAGAAGGTTGTCCAACCCAAAGTGTTGAGCATCCAGAACATGGCGAGGTAGAAGGAATCCCAAGCAGAGATGTCGCAAGTACCACCACGGCCGGGACCATCACAGGGGAAGGCATAGCCGAAGTCTTTTTTGTCGGGCATCAGCTTAGAACCACGGGCATCCAACGCACCTTTGACCAAGATCAATGTGGTGGTGTGAAGACCAAGGGCGATCGCATGGTGTACCAAGAAATCACCAGGTCCGATGGTCAAGAATAGAGAGTTTTTGCCACTGTTGATGGCATCTAACCAACCGGGTAACCAAACGTTGCCAGCATTAGGCCAAGCTGTGGTAGCAATACTGCTAGAGCTGGAAAGGAGAACATCCATGCCGTAGAGGACTTTACCATGGGAAGCTTGAATAAACTGAGCAAACACAGGTTCGATGAGGATTTGCTTTTCGGGAGTACCGAAGGCAACTACTACATCATTGTGAACGTACAGACCCAAGGTATGGAACCCAAGGAACAAAGATACCCAACTGAGGTGGGAGATAATTGCTTCTTTGTGTTGGAGAACGCGATCGAGAACATTCCCTTTGTTTTGCACCGGATCGTAATCCCGGACAAGGAAGATCGCACCGTGGGCGAAAGCTCCCACCATCAGGAATCCAGCAATGTACTGGTGATGAGTATAAAGAGCCGCTTGGGTGGTGTAATCCCTAGCAATAAATGCGTAGGAAGGAATGGAATACATGTGTTGAGCCACCAGTGAAGTGATCACCCCTAGAGCAGCCAAGGCAAAAGCCAATTGGAAGTGCAGGGAGTTATTCATGGTGTCGTATAAGCCTTGGTGGGGTAGGTTGAAGGGACCTTCACTCTTACCGCCAATCAAGCCAGCTTTGGAATTCATCATGTCCTTGATGCTGTGACCAATCCCAAAGTTTGTCCGGTACATGTGACCAGCAATGATGAACAACACAGCGATCGCCAAGTGGTGATGGGCCATATCTGTTAACCAAAGGGACTCAGTTTGAGGATGGAAACCACCCAAGAAAGTCAGAATAGCTGTCCCAGAACCTTCAGCAGTACCGAAGATATGACCAGCGGTATCTGGGTTTTCTGCATATACACCCCAGTTTCCAGTAAAGAAGGGCATCAAGCCCGCTGGGTGAGGCATAGTAGTCAGGAAGTTATCCCAGCCCACGTGTTGACCACGGGATTCAGGAATAGCGACATGGATCAAGTGACCAGCCCAAGCTAGAGAACTAACGCCAAACAAACCAGAAAGGTGGTGGTTGAGGCGGTGTTCAGCACTCTTGAACCAAGAGAGGCTAGGACGGAACTTGGGTTGGAGGTGCAACCAGCCTGCAAACAGCATCACTGCCGCCAGAACTAGTAGGAAAATTGCGCCATTGTAGAGTTCACCGTTAGTCCGCATCCCAATGGTATACCACCAGTGGTAAACACCGGAATAACAGATATCTACAGGGTAGTTAGCTCCCGCTTGAGTGAAAGCATCTACCGCTGGTTTACCAAACTGGGGATCCCAGATGGCATGAGCGATCGGACGGATATTTAAAGGGTCTGTAATCCATTGTTCAAAGTTGCCTTGCCAAGCGACATGGAACAGGTTGCCGGAGGTCCATAAGAAAATGATGGCGATATGACCAAAGTGGGAAGCGAAAATCTTTTGGTAGAGATTTTCTTCCGTCATACCATCATGGGTTTCAAAGTCATGGGCGGTGGCAATCCCGTACCAAATCCGACGGGTAGTCGGGTCTTGGGCTAGGTCTTGGCTAAATTTAGGAAATTTGGTTGCCATCTGTTTTCGGAAATCCTTTTACAGTTACTAGTTGTGATTTACCTATGCTGGAGCTAGAGGCACCAAGCACATAGAAAACCCAACTGCTTTTTGCCTGCCTAGCAGAGGAGTAGCCGGAGCTACCCCCAAAGCTAGGTACTTACCCTACTGAGATGATGTGGGCGTGGAAGAATGCCCAAGTAGTGGCAATCCCACCCAAGAGATAGTGAGCTACCCCCACTGCGCGACCCTGAGTAATGCTCAAAGCACGGGGTTGAATAGCTGGAGCTACCTTAAGTTTGTTGTGTGCCCAAACGATCGACTCAATCAATTCCTGCCAGTAGCCGCGACCACTGAAAAGGAACATCAAGCTAAACGCCCAAACAAAGTGTGCTGCGAGGAACATCAAGCCGTAAGCAGAAAGAGCAGAACCGTAGGAACTGATCACCTGAGAAGCTTGTGCCCAGAGGAAATCTCTCAGCCAACCATTGATAGTAATTGCACTTTGAGCGAAGTTACCATTGGTAATATGAGATACGGTGCCATCGGGAGAGACTGTACCCCAGACATCGGATTGCATCTTCCAACTGAAGTGGAAAATAACGATCGACAAGCTGTTGTACATCCAGAACAAACCGAGGAAGACGTGATCCCAACCAGAAACCTGACAGGTACCACCACGACCAGGACCGTCGCAGGGGAAGCGGAAGCCTAAGCTGGCTTTATCAGGAATCAAACGAGAATTGCGGGCATACAAAACGCCTTTCAACAGAATCAACACAGTTACGTGGATGGTGAAAGCATGGATGTGATGCACCATGAAGTCTGCCGTACCCAAAGCGATGGGCATCATGGCTACCTTGCCGCCTACAGCTACTAAACCACCGCCAAAAGCATGGCTAACGATTTCTGTCGCATTAGGAGCGGTATTGCCGGGAGCTAGAGCATGGATATTTTGTACCCATTGAGCAAACACAGGCTGGAGTTGAATCCCCGTATCACTGAACATATCTTGGGGACGACCAAAAGCCCGCATGGTGTCATTGTGGACATACAAGCCAAAGCTGTGGAAGCCGAGGAAGATACAAACCCAGTTGAGATGAGAAATCAACGCATCCCGTTGGCGAATGACTCGATCGAGCAAGTTATTAACATTCTTAGCAGGATCGTAATCACGAACCATAAAGATTGCACCATGGGCTGCCGCACCTACAATCAGGAAGCCACCAATCCACATGTGGTGTGTAAACAAACACAACTGGGTAGGATAGTCGGTAGCAATGTAGGGATAGGGAGGCATGGAATACATGTGGTGAGCCACAATAATGGTCAAGGAACCCAACATAGCTAGGTTGATTGCCAATTGAGCGTGCCAAGAGGTAGTCAAAATCTCGTAGAGACCTTTATGACCTTCACCAGTGAAGGGACCCTTGTGTGCCTCTAGGAGTTGCTTCATGCTGTGACCGATGCCCCAGTTAGTGCGGTACATGTGACCAGCCACAATGAAGAGGACTGCTAGAGCCAAGTGATGGTGAGCAGTATCCGAGAGCCATAAACCGCCAGTTACGGGGTTCAGGCCGCCCTTAAAGGTGAGGAAGTCACTGTATACGCCCCAATTACCGGTAAAGAAAGGAACCAAACCTTGGGCAAAACTAGGATAGATATCCGCCATGAAGCCAGGGTTGAGAATCCATTCGTGGGGCAGGGGAATGTCAGAAATCGAAGCAATTAGCTTGCCACCCACGGTGAGGGGTTTACCAGCATCGATCGCATCCAAGCAAGCATTGATCGGCAATGACACATGGATTTGTTGACCAGCGTAACCTAGACAACCACAACCTAACAAAACCTGTAGGTGGTGATTCATCATAGATTCCACATTCTGGAACCACTCCAATTTGGGAGCGCGTTTGTGGTAGTGGAACCAACCCGCAAACAGCATCAGAGCTGCCATAACTAGGGCACCAATAGCGGTGCAATAGAGTTGGTAGGAATTGGTAAAACCATTGGCACGCCACATTTGGAATAGACCAGAGGTGATCTGAATCCCGTGGAAGCCGCCACCAACATCACCATTGAGGATTTCTTGTCCCACAATAGGCCAAACCACTTGGGCGCTTGGTTTAATGTGGGTGGGGTCGGTCAACCAAGCCTCGAAGTTCGAGAACTTAGCTCCGTGGAAATAAGCTCCACTTAGCCAGACGAAGACTACGGCTAGGTGGCCAAAATGAGCACTAAAGATTTTCCGGGAAATATCTTCTAAATCGGAAGTATGGCTATCGAAATCGTGAGCGTCGGCGTGTAGGTTCCAAATCCAGGTGGTGGTTTTTGGTCCTTTGGCTAGGGTGCGATCGAAATGACCGGGCTTTGCCCACTTCTCAAAAGAAGTAGGAACCGGATCCTTATCAACCACAACTCTTGCTTTTGCCTCACGCTCTGGAGGACTGATTGTCATGAGGAGTCTCCTCTGATGAACAAGGATAAGGAATAGTTCTAACTTTGATTGATGATAATGCTATCGGGTGATTTGTTCAATTCTGGTTAATAATAGTTCAAATTTCCCTGAGGCTCTATTTGCTTAAATAGTGAGCTATTCCATGCCTAGGCTCAGTTATAGCCAATAGAATCAATGCAACAAAAATTAATAATTAGCAATACTTTTTACAAATAGCTTTAATTTTTCCTATGGTAAGTAAAATATTTTCTAATACGACTTTAAAAAATATTGACTAAATATAGCCATCCTAAATGGGTTGAGAACGGTTTCCCCGGAGGGGAAGCCGTCCTCAACCCTCTCAAATTCTAAAATTAATTAGGATCGCTATATTGACTAGGTTTGGGTTTGTGTGTGATTAGCTGTCGCCGCCCACACACAAACTGCTGTGATTTCGTTGATTAAATATTCGTTAAATATTCGTTAAATACAAAGCATCTCCTAACTACTTAGGTATCCGGAACCACCATGTTAGGATTAATAAAGTTCTGAATTCTAAATGATCATCATGTTTGGGGAATGAGGAGGAAATAGTGTGCGACTAGCAAATAATGGCTCAAATAATGCAAATAGTAATTGGTGGAGAAATTTCTCTAAGTTAGCTTTATCCTGTTTGATTTTGGGTTTAGTTGTTAGTTTGTGGGGGTGTAGCGATCGCCTAGAAACCTCCCTCCCCGCCTCTAATAATTCCTCTGTGGCAATTGCCGGACTAAAACAACTCAAAGAAGTGGCTCCACCTGATACGATCCAGCAACTTCACCAAATCCTAGAGGTTAAACAGCCCCAAGTGACGATCGTCAGTCCGCAGCCAGAGCAGGTACTAACAGATACCCAAGTCGCTGTCAAACTAAAGGTTACAGATTTACCCATCTTCCAAGACCAAGACCTCAAACTAGGCTCCCATCTAGAAGTAATTCTGGATAACCAAGATGCCCAGTCTATTTATGATCTAGAAAAACCGTTGGTTTTCTCGAATCTAGCTGCTGGGAGCCATACCCTGAGGGTTTTTGCTTCCTATCCGTGGCATGAAAGTTTCAAAAACGAAGGGGCTTATGCTCAAGTGGCTTTTCATGTGTTTACCAAGACTATTAACAATAAACTCGATGCCAAGTTACCCCTATTGACCTACAGCAGTCCGGCGGGTAGCTACGGTGCAGAACCCATCTTGCTAGATTTTTATCTCACCAATGCGCCTCTCCATATAATTGCTCAAGAGGATACCGAAGATGAGGTTCCTGATTGGCGTATCCGCATCACTATTAATGGAGAAACCTTTGTGGTCGATCAATGGCAGCCCATCTACCTCAAGGGCTGGAAGCAAGGCAATAACTGGGTACAACTAGAATTTATTGATGAGCAAGGCAATGTTGTGGAAAATGTCTACAACAACACAGCCAAAATCTTTACCTACAAGCCCGGTGGTCAGGATAGCCTCTCCAAACTAATGCGGGGCAATCTATCAGTGACAGCAGCGAAGGGGATCATCAATCCCACCTACGAAGCTCCTATTCCTGCTCCTACAGTAAGCCCTTCTCCTGTTGTCAAAACTCCTAGCCCCACACCTAGCCCAAAATTAACTCCCAGCCCAACCCCAATTACCCCACCTAGTCCGGTGGTGCAACCAATTCCTAATACGAAGTCTAAGGTTATAGAAGAAATCAAGCCCACTCCCAGTCCAAAAATTCAGGTTCTCAAGGAAACTAAATCTACTCCAACCCCAGAAATCAAAATCTCAGAGCCTAAGGTAACTAAGAGTCCTGAAGTTACGACCCCGGAAATATCTCCAGTAAAGGCTCCGATCGCCTCTCCAGAGATAGCTGCTCCCAAGCCAACTACGACCATTAATTCTCAAACTCCACTTGTTAAGAATTAAATAACTATTTCATAAAGAGGTGCTGCAAGGCTTGCAACACCTCTTTAATTATTTCTACAGCGATCGCCAAGGGGAATGCAATCTAAACCCTAGATAATTCGTGAGCAATGCCTAAGTTCCGTAAACTACTGAAAATCACTGATGTGATATTATGTCAAGCAGTCGGTTCTAGCAGTGAACATCTGTTGGAGGTAAGGGGGAAAGTCCGGTGCAAGTCCGGCGCTGTCCCGCAACTGTGAAGGAGCATAGCAACAACCTAGCTCTTAGTCAGAATGCCCGCCGATATTCATCAAAATCACCAACATCTGCGAGGTACAGATTGTGTATTGTTTAAATTTTTCTTCTATAGATTCCATGGGTACTCTTTAGCTGCCTAGGAATACCTTGGTGGTTAGATTTCGGATGGTTTTCCTAGGGTGAAACTGTCTGTTGCAGTTACTGAAAATTTTTAGAACCACGCAATGATAATAATTATCATTATCATCTATCATCAAGTAAAGCCGAAATTAAGCAGAACACAATCATAGTACATACACCGTTGGGGTTTGTGGCGGTCTGAGAATCGTCGAAACCGACAACAACCGCCATAGATTTCAATAATTCATTGGCGGTGCGTAAGCCTTAAATAGAAATTACGCAATTGGAGTTTTTTGCAGGCTGAGGGTCATCGAAGCCCACAAAAATATCTATAACTCTCGATAATTCGTTGGCAGTTTAAATTAAAAATAATATTTAGGAGTAAATAATGGCTCGATCGCCCCAGAATTCTAGATTCTTAAGATTTTTTAGCTTATGCTTCACCATGCTCATGCTGGTAGTTGGTTGTAACTCCCAAGTTAAGGAGACTTCCCAGCCTTCTCCCACAGGATCAATGGCTCCGGCTGCCAAGACTGAGCAGGTTTTCAAAGTTGCGATCGTGGGTGATGTGCCCAAATTCAATCCCCAAGGCTACGACAGTCATGGTTTTATCCCCCTAGCCATGATGTTTGACCCCTTGGTTCGTTATGGCGAAGATGGCAAAATCCAGCCCGGACTAGCCCAATCTTGGCAATTATCTCCCGACAGCCTGACTTTAACCTTCAAGCTCCGGTCTGGAGTTACATTTCAAGATGGAACTCCCTTTGATGCAACGGCGGCTAAGTGGAATTTTGAGCGGTGGATTAATGTTAAAGATCATGACTGGCTGCCAATTTCCACCAAAATTGCTGCTGTTAATGCCCCCGACCCTCAAACCCTAGTTTTACAATTCAAAGAACCCTACTATGCCGCTCTCCAAGAGCTGTCCTTGGTCAGACCAGTGAGGTTCTTGAGTCCCAAATCTGTGGATGCTGCTGGGAAATTTAGCAAACCAGTCGGCACAGGTGCCTATGCCTTAACGGAAGTTGTTAAAGACAAAAAAATTGTGTTTACTCGCAACGAAACCTACTGGGGAGAGAAACCAACTATTAGTAAGGTGGAATTTGATGTGATTCCTGATGGTCAGACGAGGGTTGCGGCTTTGTTGAGCAAGGAAGTAGATATGATTGGCGGTGAATATTTGGGGGGAATTCCCCTAGAAAGCATTGCGATGCTTCAAAGTAATCCTGAGGTAGAAGTAATGATCTCTGAAGGGACAACTACTTATTTGGTGAGATTGAATTACCTTAAATCTCCTTTTAATACAGTCCAAGTTCGCCAAGCTCTAAACTATGCAATTAACCGAGATGCCCTAAGCAGTCAGGTTTTCAAAAATTTGGCAATTCCTGCTAGGGGATTCTTTCCGCCGAATATTCCCTATATCAAATATCCCAAGCCAGAGCTTTATAGCTATAAACCAGAGGAGTCGAAGAAATTATTGGAGGCAGCAGGATGGAAAGCTGGGGGTGATGGCAGTCGATCGAAGGATGGGCAACCCTTGAATTTAACCATGCTGGTGAATAATGAACTCTTCCCCCAATCAAAACCAATGGCAGAGGTAATTCAAGCAAACCTTAAGACGGTGGGCATTAACCTCCAACTCCGTTCTGTAGATGAAGGAGCAATGATTGAAGCAATCAAACAGGGGAATTTTGATATGACTTTGGGTTTGAGCTATGGCTCTCCCTACGACCCCCATTCGAGTGTGAAGGATTTCTTTGCTTCGACAAAATCTAATGACGATCGCTACTACACCGATCCCCAGTTAGATCAACTTATTGAGGATGTTCTGAAAACTACCTCTGAGAGCGATCGCCAAGCCCAGTACAGCAAAATTTGGCAGTATATGGATGACCAAGCCGTGGCAGTGCCAGTGCTATTTTCTAAGCGCATCTATGCTGTCAATAAGCGAGTCAAGGGGTTTAAATTGGCGGGAACCGAGTATGAACTCAATCTTCAGGGTGTAACTATTGGTGGCTAACCCATGATTAAATTCCTAGGTCGGCGCTTACTAGGAGGTTTGGGGGTACTGCTGTTGACTAGTATTCTCAGCTTCACCCTCATTTATCTAGCCCCCGGAGAGCCAGCACAGGTGATTTTAGCTCGACGCTTGGGACGCATCCCGACTCAGGCAGAAACTAGTCGATTAGCGGCTGAGTATGGATTCGATCGCCCTCCAGTGATCCAATACCTAGACTGGACAAGCCATGCTCTCAGGGGAGATTTCGGGATTTCCCTGCGATCGGGGGAACCCGTGATTCAGGAAATCAACAGCCGCCTGATGCCGACGCTCCTCCTTGCTAGTGGGACGACCCTGCTTACCTTGGTGGTAGGGATTCCCCTCGGACTATGGGCAGCGGTGCAAGAACAGGGCATAGGCGATCGGGTTAGTCGCTTTTTCTCAATTTTGGGAGTATCAATACCGGATTTTTGGTTAGCGTTTATCTTGATCCTGATCTTTTCTGTCTACCTCCGCTGGCTCCCTACCCACGGTCTAGAGAAACCCCAAGATTTTATCCTGCCAGTTATCTCCCTAGGGATAGCAAATATTGCTCGGTTGAGTCGCTTGGCGCGATCGCAGTTATTAGATACAAAATATCAGGACTACATTCGGACTGCTAGGGCAAAGGGTCTTCCTGAATGGCGGGTGTGGCTATGTCACGCCCTGCCGAATGGATTGGTTCCCCTGATTACCTTAGCGGTGAGCCAGTTTAGTGCGATCGTCTCTGGCTCTGTTGTCATTGAAACCCTATTTGCCTTGCCGGGGCTGGGGCATTTCTATGTCTTAGCAGTACGCTACAACGATATTCCAGTGATTCAAGCCACGGTATTACTAATCTCTGCTGCTTTTATTTCTATTAATCTCCTAACAGATATTGCCTATGGATTCCTTGACCCCCGACTGCGGGAATCGCCAAATCAGAAGACGTTCTGAGAAATTCATGCAAAAACCAAATTTTTCCTATAGATGCTAAAAGATCCCCATCCCCCAGCCCCTTCTCCCAAGAAGAGAGAAAGGGAGGCAGAAATATTTAGGTTTCAAAATCCGTCTCCCCACTTGGGAGACGGATTTAGGGCGAGGGTCATGATTTCTGCTAAAGGTCTACCCTCCTTCGCCAATCTCTGGTTAGCTCAAAATTCAGTGACAGCAATCGGCATTGCTCTACTAATGATCATAATTTTGATCAGTATTTTTGCCCCGATCCTCGCTCCCCAGCCCCCTGATGCTCAAGACTTAGAACATATATTAGCGTTACCTAGTTGGCAACATCTCTTGGGAACCGATTCCCTAGGGCGAGATCTGTTGAGCCGATTGATGTGGGCAGGGCGAATTTCCCTCGCGATCGCCACCATTGTCCTCTGCCTGAGCCTGTTGCTGGGAGGGATGATCGGGTTAGTGGCGGGTTTTTATGGCGGCTGGATTGATGAAATATGTATGCGGGGGATTGACCTATTCTTATCTATCCCCACATTTATCCTTGCCTTAGCTTTAATTGGCACTCTGGGAACTGGGCTGCAAAATCTGACCCTAGCCCTGATCATATCTTGGTTTCCTAACTATGCTCGCTTGGTACGAAGTCAGGTCTTAGTCCTCAAAAATCAGGAATTTATCACCGCTGCCATTGCCTTGGGGGGATATAGCTGGCATATTCTCTGGTATCACTACCTGCCATCTCTAGCGGGAATAGTGGTGGTACAGTTGAGCCTTGATGTCGGCTCGGTGGTGCTAGCGATCGCGGGTCTGAGTTTCCTTGGCTTAGGAGTCCAACCTCCCATGCCAGAATGGGGAACAATGCTAGTAGATGCCCGACCCCTGATGCAGGTAGCTCCCCATACGATGATCGTACCGGGATTGGCAATTTTCTTGACTGTGTTCGGGTTTCATACCTTGAGTGAGGCACTGGAGAATTGGCTGGAGCCAAGAAAGTAGTTAATACACTGGAGTTTAAAATGCCGGAATCACCTCAGCCAAAAATTGATTGGCAGCACTGGATACAACGCTGGGATGTCCAGCAAATGGGCTATCTGCCCCACCGGGAAGCTCGGTTTAGCGCAATGTTCGATGTGCTGGAGGTGCTATTGCCTCCAGACTTTGTGGCGATCGATCTAGCCTGTGGTCCCGGCTCCCTTAGTCAAAGATTGTTACAACGATTCCCCCAAGCTAAATGTATTGCGATCGACTTTGACCCAGTGCTATTAGCAATGGGACAGGCAAACCTCGGCAACTTCGATGATCGATTACAGTGGCTAGAGGCAGACCTAATGGTTTTAGACCTAGGGGAAAAGTATGCCGATGCTCAGATTGATGCTGTCCTTTCCACCACTGCCCTCCATTGGCTCCCCACCACTAGGCTGATAGAAGTTTATCAACAGCTAGGCAAGTGTATCCGTCCCGGCGGAGTATTTCTCAACGGAGATAATATTCCCTTCCCATCCCGTCTGGGGAGGTTTCAGCAAGTTAGTGAAATTCTCAACCGACAGCAGGAATCAAGAAGTTTCCAAGAAAATGGGGTAGAAAATTGGGCGCAATGGTGGACTGCGATCGCCCAAGAATCTTCGATTACAGAACTCGTCCAAGAACGGAATCACCGCTTTGACCAGAGAATTGTCGCCGCCGAACCCATTTATGAAATTCACCAAGCCGCCCTCGAAAATGCTGGTTTTTCAGAAGTAGGGACAATTTGGCAGGTGAGGGACGATCGGATCATCATGGCGGTGCGTTAGTCGTGGGGGTCGCTAAAGGCGGGATTATGAATAAAGCTTTCATCTGTGAGACTTTCTAGAAACTCGATCAAGTCTTGTTTTTCTTGGGGCGATAGATTGAAACCATTAATAAAAATACTCTTGAGGGGATTAGTCCGCCCCACGCCTGCATACTTCCCAGATGAGATCGTCCTGCCCCCAGCGGCGTAATGGTCGATCGCTTCTTCGAGGGTTGCCACGCTGCCATCATGCATATAGGGAGCTGTGAGGCTAATATTTCGGAGACTAGGGGTTTTGAATTTTCCCATGTCAGCGGGGTTTTCCGTGATTTCGTAGAGTCCAGTATTTTCTGGGGGATAAGCTCCTTGAGGATCCAGATTGTATAGCCCTGTATTGTGAAAGGCAATTTCTTGGAAGGCGAGGCGATCGTGCTTGATGGAATCAGTAAAGTTCAAACCACTGTGACAGTGGAAACATTCTAACTTTTCGCTATTAAATAAAACCTCGCCTCGTTTTGCTCCCGTCGAGATCGCATTAACTTCTCCTCGGTAACGATAGCGATCATAGGGAGAATCAAAGGAAATCAGGCTGCGTTGGAAAGCAGCAAGAGCCTTCATTAGATTATGGATTGTGATTGTATCGGCTGGATTTAGGGAAGATGGCAAGGCAAAGGCGGCGGGGAAACTCTGGGCATAGAAGCGATCGCCCCTGAGCATAGTCAAAATTTCTTCCTCCCTACCCACCATGCCCATTTCCACTGGATGTTCGCCAAATAGGGGGACTAGGGCTTGAGATTCCAGCTTAGTTTGCAAAGGATTAGCCCAAGTTAATACTGGGCTGTAGGCAATATTAGTCAGACTCATGGAATTACGGGGATGAACTTCCCCCGTTGCTCCCACCGCCAAGGGTTTACCATCAGTGAAAGCCAATTTCTGAATATGGCAAGAAGCACAGGAAAATTCTTGAGTTATGGATAACCTCTTTTCATAAAATAGATAGCGCCCCAACTCCACCTTGGCTGGATTCATGGGGTTATCTAGGGGAATTACTGGTGGTGGAATCCCCGGCGGCATTGGGTTTTGATAATTGAGATCATCCTGATGACCTTGAGCTGGAGTCGGCATCAGCGATCCAATCCCCACTGCCACCAGTAGGGATAATAACCACAAAAGCAAAAGACTGCCTAACTTAGCAAAATTCATATCTTAAGGAGTGGTACTTTCCAGCCGGAAAAACTGCTGCCCACTACTGGGTTTGTCGGCGAAAGGTAAACCAAAATTGGACATGATCACGGCACAGTCTGAGTCGTTGGGGCTAGACATACAACCGGGAGGAGTATCTGGCTGATTAAAATTAATATCGGTTTCCCCAATTAGGGATTTAAGATCAGCAGTAATAATTTGAGTTTGGGGATTGAAATCTGCAAAACTTATATTTGCGGTATTCGGGTTAGCACAATTCCCCGGACGTTGATTGTTGGCATCTCCTTGACAGCCAGTACTACCAAGGTGAATGGAAAAATTGGGAATACTAAAACCGCCAGAGTTGGGACTGCCATGATTCCCATGCTTAATGCTAGAGGTGGGACTCATGCCTTGATTTTTGAGGTCAATACGGACAAATTTGTAGCCCCCCCGCCAGTTCCACCAGAGGGAGGATAGATTCAAAGGACTGCTGGCAAGGGTGACATCTTCGTGGTTGAGATTGAAAGGCACTCCTAGGGTAAATTGGATGCCTTTGTAGTTGCCCTTGGGGACAGTGCCAAAAATGCGATCGCGGGTTTCTACCGTACCATTCGTGCAGCCGCCAGATTTATTCTCAAAATCTAACAGTGCCACATTTTGATGTTGCCATCGATTATCTTGTTGCAGAGCTAAAGGCACAGCCACACCGTTACTGTCTACTAAGTTAACCCCAGAAATATAAAACCGAAAATCTGTAGCGCTGGCGGTGGCATTGTGTAGTCCTAGATTGGGATAGTTTTCTGTGCAGCTAAAGGGGCGATCGCCCACCTTTGCCTGAAACCGGATGGTAATTTCTTGGGTTTCTTGTGCCTGAGCTAGGTTAGTTTTGTTAGCAATAACGCCTCCTACCAAGGTAAGGAGAGTAGTGGTAAGCAATATTTTGGAGTACATAATTATAGATTACTTATGATTTACTTATGAAATTTTGGGTGGGACTAAAAAGGCAATGATTTTCGGGCAAGAATTTCCCCGCGCTGCGGGGGAAATTCTTGCTTGTTCTAGGACTATAGTGATCCTAAATGGTTTCACCCGCCGAAGGCGGGTGAAACCATTTACTAAAAGCAAGTTGACTTGGCAACTGTTAGAAAATGATTTAGGACTGCTATATGAAATTTTGTTTGCCTGAATCATAATTACAACCCTAATTTTCTCCAAGGTCAAAAGACAAGGTGTAATATTTTTGCCTTGCCTAACTAGAGCTTCAGCTAAAAATCCTTCTGATCATTCTCTTGAGGTAAGACAATTTCTAAAATCCCACGGTACAATATCTTTAGTGAAGTTTTATTTCGCCTTACAAACCTCCATGCCAGAATCATCTATTTACGAGAAAAGTACCCCTACTTTCGCCAATCAATATATTCCCCAGTTAGCATCCCTACCCTTGACAGATTTTTTGCCCCCAGAATTTATCGCTGACCAACCACCAGCATTACCGAGGGTTAGCGAAAGAGAAGTGGTCAAGCACTACACTCGTTTATCTCAAAAGAACTTCTCGATCGATACGGGTTTCTATCCTTTGGGTTCCTGCACCATGAAGTACAACCCCAAGGTGAATGACTGGGCGGCATTTCTCCCCGGTCTGGCACAGATTCACCCCTACCAACCAGAATCTACGGTGCAAGGGGCTTTACAGCTAATTTACGATCTGGGTATGGCTCTGTGTGAAATTACTGGACTAGCCGAAGCTAGCCTGCAACCAGCAGCTGGTGCCCATGGGGAACTAACGGGAATATTGATGATTCGGGCTTACCATGAGGCTCAGGGGCAAACCGCCCAGCGCCGGGTAGTCTTAGTCCCGGATTCTGCCCACGGGACAAACCCAGCGACGGCAACTATGGCGGGGTATCAAGTCAAGGAAGTGAGATCGAACTCTGAAGGGTTGGTAGACCTCGACCATCTCAAAGAACTTTTGGATGATAGTACCGCAGCTTTGATGTTGACCAATCCCAATACGGTGGGATTATTTGAAGAGAATATCTTAGAAATTGCTCGTCTAGTCCATGAAGCTGGGGGTCTGCTGTATTATGACGGGGCAAATTTGAATGCGATCGCTGGCATTGCTCGCCCCGGCGATATGGGTTTTGATGTGGTGCATTTAAATTTACACAAAACCTTCTCCACTCCCCACGGCGGCGGCGGTCCCGGTTGCGGTCCAGTGGTGGCAAATGCGAGGTTAGCTCCTTTCTTGCCCAAACCACGGGTAGTAAAAGAAACTAGTCAAGAGGGTGATTCCTACCATTTAGAGGCTAACTATCCCCAGTCGATCGGCAGAATCAAGGGCTTCTACGGTAACTTTGGGGTGATGGTCAGGGCTTTTACCTACATCACTACCCTAGGAGCTGATGGCTTACGAGAATCTAGCCAAGATGCCATCCTCAATGCCAACTACTTACGATATCTCCTCGCGGAACATTACACTCCTTCCCACAATCACAAGCCCTGTATGCACGAGTTTGTGGTTTCTGCCCTGAAGCAAAAGAAGGCAGGGACTAGTGCTGGGGGGATTGCCAAGCGGTTATTAGATTATGGCTTCCATTCGCCGACGATGTATTGGCCGGCGATCGTCCCCGAAGCTTTGATGATTGAACCAACGGAGACGGAAACCCCTACTACCCTAAGACAGTTCGCAGATGCTTTAATTAAAATAGATCACGAAATTGAGCAAGATCCAGAATTTGTCAATCATGCACCCCACAATCTAGCGATCGGGAGGGTAGATGAGGCAAAGGCGGCTCGTAACCCTCAATTAACTTGGCAACAAAACCTGCCCAAGGAATGATCAAATTTTTGCTATGGCAAATTGTGCGTAGGATCACTACCTACCCCTAAGCCAGATTACAGCAATCATGACCCAAAATGTGGTGTATTGCATTTATATGGCAATTGCTGTGATTAGTTAAAATAAAAAAAACTCCTACCCACAAAACCTTTTTATGTTGACCGATAGCCAAACCATCCGTTATTACCAGAAACTTACCGACGCTCTTGTAGAGATGTGGAACCGGGGCTACAGATTCGATGATTTAAGACTCTATATCGATGGCTATCTTGCGGCTCTCCGACAGACCAGTATCCTGGAAGCGCATCTGATTCATCGCCTAGAAGAGGAAGTGACTCGGTATATGTACGACACATCCAATTTTGAAATGCTCCAACCCCAAACCCAAACTGAGAAAGACTACTATAACAACTTCTAAAAAGCTTTCTGAGCAGTTGTTATAGTAGTCTAATTTTTAGCATGATGATCAGGAAGCCTACTCTATTTTCTTCTCTAATAGAAGTTAAAGAGAGTAAAGTTCTCTTAATTCTGCTACAGGAAGGTGCCACTGGGACTCTGGCTGCCAAGCATCTACATTAAACGTGGAGTTACGACCACGATCGAAGGCTGCGGTTAATCTATTTTTTAGGCTGCCGAGGGAATGATTCGGCATTCTGCGATGGATTAAGTAGAGCAAGCCCGAACCAATCACAATTTGGGCAAGATGAAATTTAGCTCCTAAAAGAAAGGCTTGAACTTCTGCTTCGCCAATTAGATCAGTGCTATAACCGGTCAGAATATGCACACTGTCATGAAGTTGTTTCCGGCGGAAGCCACCAGTTAGGGGCGATAAATTATTAGTTGCCAAAAAATCTGCTAAGGTGCGTCCTAAAGTCCCGATCGATAATAATTTCAATTTCTCAGGAAAGACTATTTGTGGTGTTTCTAAATCTAGGGCGATCGCTAGATTATCTACAGTCTGAAAAAATAGCCGAAAACTAGGCATATTGCTTTCCATGTCTACTAATTCTCCTAACTTTGTTTATCAGATATGATTAATATTGAAGATAAAACTGGATAAGAGTTCCTAGTCAAAGTGTAAGTATTTTCCCCTAGCTGTTAATAATCTAGACATGGAGGAGAGAAAATGTTAGTCATCCTCACTGAATCACAAGCCATACCTTCCCAGCGGGTTTGTCAAAGTTGTTTACTGGCAGATCAGGGCGGACAACCGCGATCGCACAACGGCAAACCCACCTGCGCCAATGTCCTCAATAAACTTGCCACCCAGCAAGCAACCCAGTATGAATGCAAAATGGGTTTCCGTTTGGTAGAGATTAATTAAGAATAAATATCTTATTTTGTCAGACTACATTGTGGACTAATTGTTGAACAGGAATTTGAACTATAAACTGTGTTCCCTCACCAATAGTTGAATGGCACTCCAACTTTCCACCATGTTTTTCAGTAATAATTTGATGACTGATTGCCATTCCCATCCCAGTTCCCTTGCCAACATGCTTGGTGGTAAAAAACGGATCAAAAATTTGCTTTCTTGTTGTTTCAGACATGCCGATCCCATTATCAGCGATCGTAATTTGTATCCACTGTGCATCGACCATCGAAGTTGAAATCTCAATGTTCTGGGGATGATCTAATATTTCTTGATATGTTAATTTCGCATTCGATTCTTCTAGAGCATCGATCGCATTTGCCAAGATATTCATGAATACCTGATTGAGTTGCCCCGGATAACACTCTACTAAGGGTAAGTTGGCGTAATTACGAACAACCTTAATCTCTGTATTCTCTGATTTAGCCTTGAGTCGGTATTGCAAAATTAGTATAGTGCTATCAATACCTTCATGGATATTAACAAATTTAGAACCAGCTTGATCTGTGCGTGAGAAGTTACGAAGAGAAACGACAATTTCACGGATGCGATCAGTCCCTATTTGCATAGAGCTAAGAATTTTAGGCATATCTTCCTGTAAAAATTCTAGATCAATTTCTTCTGCTTCTCTTATAATTTCAGGATTTGGATTTGGATAATATTCTTGGTAGAGATTGATGAAACCGAGCAGATTGGCAGTATATTCCTGTACATGAGTCAAATTACCATGAATAAAGTTGACTGGGTTATTAATTTCATGGGCGACTCCGGCTACAAGTTGCCCTAAGGAAGACATTTTTTCACTTTGGATCATCTGTACTTGAGTGCTGTGGAGTTTTTCTATAAGCTCTTGAAGCTGAATATTTTTGTCGTTGAGTTCTTGAGTACGTTCATTTATCTTTATTTCTAAATTCTGACTATACTCTTGCTTTTGATCTAAAAGTTTCTCGATCGCTGCAATTAGTTGGTTGAAAGATAGAGCCAAAGTTCCAATTTCATCTCCACTGATCACTGGGGCTTGAAGTTTGAAATTTGATTCATGAATAGCCTGCTGAGTTATATCTGTGAGCGATCGAATTGGCTGGGCAATAGCTCGGCTGGTGAGGAAGGAAAGGATCAGAGCGATCACTGCCGAGGTTGTCATGCTTATACCAATTATCCATAAACGAAAGGTATGACTACTACTAATGGCTAGCTGTGCCTCTGCATATTCTTTATTAACAAGATCAGTTAGCATCGGCAACTCATCAGCAAAAGTATCAATTTTTCCAATTAATTCACTTTCCTCTAGTTGACTTAAACTCGCCTTTAGGCGAACAAGCTCTTCAGGCTTGATGGTATTTGGATCGGATACCAAAAGCAGTTGATCAAGAGTTTGAATGTATGCTTCCGGGACACCCTCATGCTTCTTCAAAAAAGACTGTATGGCTTCGACCTCATCATCAAGGTCAATACCCTCATGCCCTTTGGTACTACCTTCAGTCTCTTTGAACTCTTGCCAAATTAGCCAAAAATGCTTGTGGCGATCCTGTAACTCTAGATAATATTTTTGCAACCGTACAGGATCATTAAGTGATGCGCCAAGCTGTTTTTGACCTACAAAAGTTTGCAACAGATCCACTTGTAAGTTGGTAATAATGTCCAGCTCTTCTAGAGCATCCTTGATTTTTACATCTGCTTGCTGTTTTCGTTGATCGGCTATCACAATTCCTATAACTATCCCAGCGATCGCAATTCCTAAAGATAATCCATAGCCAAAGATAATTTTTTTTTGAACTGGTAAATCTCGCATCCAGTGGGTAATGTTTATTTTCATGCTTCTTTGGTTAGATTGATTTTCATGAGGATTGACATACTACAAATCATTTCAACCCCTTTAATGGTTGCTATACCTAAGGTTGAGGAGATTTTTATAAGTACGCGGTGGTTCCAACAGCTTTGCCAATAGGGAGTTAAAGTGTTAATTCTTCATTATAATAAGAGAAAGTGAAAAAGTAGAGAAGACAAAATCCTTGGATTACATTTGGATTACAAAGGAAATATATTAAAATTGTTTCATGAATTTTAGTACTGAGTTTACTCTGTTATTACGATCGCGTTATCCCCTGATTTATATTCCCACGGGGGAAGAAGAACGACTGGAAAAAGTAATTATTCAATCGGCTCAAGGATTAAGCGATCGCCCCGTTTATATTTGGGATTTTGTTGACGGTTATCAAAATAATTTCAATGATCCGGGGTTTGGCAAGCGGAATCCTTTGCAGGCGCTGGAATTTGTTGAGAAGTTTCCGGCGAATTCTCCGGTAATTTTTATATTGCGGGACTTTCAAAGATTTTTAGAAGATGTTTCCATTGCTCGGAAACTGAGAAATCTGGCGAGATCGCTCAAATCTCAGCCCAAAAATATTGTGATTATTGCCCCCAGCATCTCCATTCCTTCCGAACTCTCAGAAGTCTTGACGGTACTGGAGTTTCCGTTGCCATCAGGAGGAGAAATTCGCCAAGAAGTGCAAAATTTGCTGCTGACGATGGGGCAGAAACTTGGCGAACAAGTAATAGATGAATTGGTGCGATCAGCGCAGGGTTTATCTATGGAAAGGATTAGGCGGGTGATGGCAAGAGCGATCGCTGCCCACGGAGAAATCCAGCCCGAAGATGTGGAATTGATGCTGGAAGAGAAGCGGCAAACTATTCGCCAAACGCAGATCCTTGATTATTACCCAGCACAGGAGCAAATCTCAGATATTGGTGGTTTGGATAATCTCAAGGATTGGCTGTTGCGGCGGGGTGGAGCATTCACCGAAAAAGCCCGACAGTACGGGATACCCCATCCCAGGGGATTGTTATTAGTAGGGATTCAAGGCACAGGCAAATCTCTCACTGCCAAAGCGATCGCCCACCACTGGCATTTACCCCTACTGCGTCTAGATGTGGGCAGATTATTTGGCGGTTTGGTCGGAGAATCGGAATCTCGCACCCGACAGATGATCCAACTAGCTGAGGCACTATCCCCTTGCATTTTATGGATTGATGAAATTGACAAAGCCTTCTCTGGGATTGATTCCCGTGGCGACGGCGGCACAACTAACCGAGTATTTGGGACTTTTATTAATTGGTTAGCCGAGAAAAAATCCCCCGTATTTGTGGTGGCGACAGCGAATAATATTCAGGCATTGCCTCCAGAAATGCTCCGCAAGGGCAGATTTGATGAGATTTTCTTTGTGGGCTTACCCAACCAAGAAGAGCGCCAAGCCATATTTTCTCTGCATCTCCAGCGCCTCCGCCCCCACAACCTAAAAAGCTACGAGATCGATCGCCTCGCCTACGAAACCCCCGACTTTTCTGGAGCCGAAATTGAACAAACCATCATCGAAGCCATGCACCTAGGTTTCAGCCAAAATCGAGACTTCACCACCGATGATATTTTAGAAGCTGCCAGCCAAATTATTCCCCTTGCCCGCACTGCCCAAGAACAAATTCAACTCCTACAAAACTGGGCAGCCTCCGGCAAAGCCCGACTAGCCTCCCGGCAAAATCCTAAATGGTTGTCTCAACCAGATTAAATAGTTTGCAAAGGTTGCACCCTCCGGGTGCAACCTTTGCAAACCCTCTAAATTTAGTAAATGATTTAGATCGCTCTGTGGGATATCCTGAATCTGGAATATTTTGTTGGGAATAATTTTTAGATAATCTAATTCAGGAGTTTTATGGCAATAGGTGGTTTAGCTCAAAGTGCTTTTTTATTGCAAAGATCGACCGGGAAGAAAATTAAGCTAGGAGGTGTAATTGACTCCGATAAAAAACCTCCTAAATCCAAGGATTATAGTGCAACCAAGTATGACGAAGCTGATCTGCCCAAGCGAGTTGATCTGCGCCCCTACATGACAGGTGTAGAAGATCAATCCCAAACCAATAGTTGCGTGGCAAATGCGATCGCTGGGGCTTATGAATATCTGCGGGTGCGAATTACAGGAAAATACAAGGATGTCAGCCGTCTTTTTATCTACTACAACGCTAGGCTGATGGATGGTATTGAGGGAGATGAGGGTAGCTCGATCGCTACCAGTATCCAAATTTTGCAAGAAATGGGCACCTGTACGGAAGAAACTTGGCCCTACAAGGTTAAGAAAATTAATGAGAAGCCCCACGATGATGCTTACACTGAAGCAGCTCAGTTTTTGATTGAAGAGGCTGAGGAAATTCCCCTAGAACTATATTCCATGAAGCATTGCTTAGCTGAAGGGCATCCCTTTATATTTTCCCTCGCCTTGTTCAAATCCTTCGATCGAGCCGGACGCAGGGGCAGAGTTTCTACCCCAGACCCATCTGAAGCTGGGCGAGAGGAACACAGCAGACACGCTATGCTCTGTGTTGGATATTCTGATACTCGTCAGGTATTCATTGTTCGCAACTCTTGGGGAGCCGACTGGGGAGATGAGGGTTATTGCTATATTCCCTACGCCTACATGACTAACCCCAAATATTGCCGAAGTTGCTGGACAATTCGGGCTGTGACTGATCTAGATTTCTCCGCTGGGATTTTGACTGAGGAGGAAGATAGTTACGACTACGAGAATGAAGATTATACCGAAGAAGGCGATGAGGATGAATACGAATACTATTACGAAGAAGAGGGTGATGAGGACGAAGAAGAGGACGAAGAAGAGGGTGATGAGGACGAAGAAGAGGGTGATGAAGATGATGATGATGATGATGATGATGACGAATACGACGATGATGACGATGATGATGATGATGAATAGTTAAAAATCAGCAAACTTTGATTTGGGAAATGGGAAGGCTGTGTCCCCACCGATTCACTTCCTGATACCATTTTGCCAAATAGTTGATACAGATAAGACTCTACATACCTTGCTGCGTAAGGATTTAACAGCAGTTTGAGAGTGGGTGGCTACAGCCACCCACTCTCAAACCCAACATTGATAGGACTTTCAATATTTGTGGTGTATCTCATTTGAACGCAAAGTGCTGTAAATCAAAAAAATGGTGAAACCATTTTTTTGATTTGGTATGAGGTTTCGATCGCAACTCTGCGCCCAAGAACTTGGACAACTACACCAGAAGGAAAACCATCCCCAAGCAGGTTGATATCTGGTAATTTTACCTTTGGGGAATATTGCACAGGGTTTTATCTTCTGGTCGGGCGTTGGGATTGTTGGTGAGATAATCCCGGAGCCAATCACAACCCTTGGTGTTAAGATCATCAAAATTCAAATTTAACAATGTTACTTTTCTATTCGCCCCAGAAGCAAATTTCATAACATACCCTCCAGAAGCAATGGTCTTGCCATCGGGGCTAAAGGCAATGCTAAAGACACGATCGCCATAACCGCTCAAGGTTTTCAGTTCCTCTCCCTCTAGATTCCACAATTTTACGGTCTTATCATAACTTCCTGTGGCAATAGTCTTGCCATCGGGGTTAAAGGCAACGCTATTGATACTATTGCTATGACCTCTCAAGGTTTTCAATTCCTGTCCCTCAAGATTCCACAATTTCACAGTTTTGTCCTGACTCCCTGTAACAATAGTCTTGCCGTCAGGGCTAAAGGTAACGCTATTGATACTCCCGCTATGACCAGCCAAAGTTTTCAGTTCCTGTCCCTCTAAGTTCCACAATTTTACAGTTTGGTCATAACTTCCTGTGGCAATAGTCTTGCCATCTGGGCTAAAGGCGACACTCAAGACACCATTAATATGACCGCTCAAGGTTTTCAGTTCCTGTCCCTCCAAATTCCACAGTTTCACGGTGTTGTCATTACTTCCGGTAGCAATAGTTTTGCCATCGGGGCTAAAAGCTACACTACTGACACTAGAGCTATAACCGCTCAAGGTTTTCAGTTCCTGTCCCTCAAGATTCCACAATTTTACAGTTTTGTCCCAACTTGCTGTGGCAACAGTCTTGCCGTCGGGGCTAAAGGCGACACTGGAGACAATAGAGCTATGACCGCTCAAGGTTTTCAGTTCCTGTCCCTCAAGATTCCACAATTTTACAGTTTTGTTAAAACCTCCTGTGGCGATCGTTTTGCCATCGGGGCTAAAGGCAACACTATACAAAGAATCTATTGACTCTGAATCGGCAAAAGATTGGATTTTGTTTCCATCTAAGTTCCACAATTTCAATGTGTTGTCAGAACTCCCTGTAGCTATAGTTTTGCTATCGGGACTAAAGGCGACGCTCATGACATCATCACTATGACCCATCAACAATTCCGACGACCCATCTAGATTCAACAGTTGCACCATTTTGTCATCATAGATGCTGATCGCAATGGTTTTCCCATCAGGACTATAGATGACGCTCTTAAACACTGATCCATAATCCCCCTTCCAAGTAAATATTTCTTGACCTTCTATATCCCAAAACTTCACAGTTTTGTCATCACTTGCAGAGGCGATGGTTCTACCATCGGGGCTAAAGGCAACGCTATTGACACCGTTGCTATGACCAGCAAAGGTTCTCATTTCCTGTCCCTCTAAATTCCATAGTTTTACTGTGTAGTCTCTACTTGCAGTAGCTATGGTCTTACCATCTGGGCTAAAGGCGACACTATTGATACGAGAGCTATGACCGCTTAAGGTTTTTAGTTCCTGTCCCTCTAAATTCCACAGTTTCGCCGTATTGTCTTCACTTCCTGTGGCAATGGTTTTGCCATCAGGGCTAAAGGCGATGCTATTGATACGAGAGCTATGACCGCTTAAGGTTTTTAGTTCCTGTCCCTCTAAATTCCACAGTTTCGCCGTATTGTCAGAATTTGCTGTAGCGATAGTTTTACCATCGGGGCTAAAGGCAATGCTAATGACATAATAGCTTTCTGCATTAGTCAAGGTTAGTAGTTGTTTTCCCTCTGAATTCCATAATTTCGCAGTTTTATCCCAACTTACGGTGGCGATAGTTTTGCCATCAGGACTAATGGCAACGCTATTGACTTTATTAGTATGCCCTTCTAGTCGGTTTCGCTCTCTGAGTTTTCCATAAACTACCTCATGCAGAGCTAAGGTCACTCTGGTTTTGATATCATCGTTTGCCCAATCTTTTTTATCTAAAGATTCTAATTGTCGCCTTGCCTTAAAGACTAGGAGGAGAGCATCAAATTTTCTACCCTCCAAGAAAAATATTTTTGCTTCCCCAAGGAATAACTTAATCTCTAGTAGCTTAACTTTGGTTTCCAACCCAGATACACTCGCTTGTTTTCGAGGATTTTCTTCCCCTTGTTTAGCCGTATTAGCGGCAGCTTGGGCTTGTTGTATTTCCTGAATTATCAGTTGGTGTTGCTGTTTTGCTGATTGCAACTCTGGGGTTTCCCCTGTTGCCTTATTTGTCTCTTCTGGCTTGATATCTGCTGTACTTTCAACAGTATTAGCCCGCCCGACAAAGGGGGTCAATACTAGGGTCATCATCAAAACTGTCGCCCCAAACCGGAGCCGCTGTTTTGATTTTCTCAGGGCTGATAAGAGCGATCGCTTAGATTTTTCTGAGCCAGGTGTATAAACAGGTCTAGGTCTTGGTTTCATAGGGGGACTCCTGCGATCGCTAAAATACAACTACTAAAGCCTACCCAATGTACTTCATATATATAAAAAGTGACACAGGAGAAATTTATCTTAGAGGCTATTTATAAAGTCTGATTTTTCGCCCCCGCTGGGGGCGAAAAATCAGACCCTCTAGCCACTTTATAAATGAATTCTCAGCTACTTACTAGATCGTTGAATAGCCTTAGTTTCTGCTAATATTTGTTCCCATTCCTGTTGAGACATCTTTTTAACATAGTTAATTTTGATTTCTTGTAAAAGGTCAATTAATAACAACTTAACCTTGTCAATACTTTTATTTTGACGCATTTCCTTAATCAAAATCTCGCTGAGATTTTCCATCAACTCCTCAGATAATTTGATAGTTGTGGTATCTATTTGCGGCAAGTTTTTGATGCTCTCAAACAGGGTTTGAGATATTTGCAATACTATTTGTTCTGTAAGTTGCTGTTGCATTGCCCCTAAGCCGGGAATTTGGGTCACTCCTTTATATAAAGAGACTTGTTGCAGGGCATTTTCTGTAGCGTGTTTCAGAAGAGCTTCAATACTTGGGCGCATTTGGGGCAAGATATCTTCGATCGTAGCTTGCAGAACAATTGTGGCGATCGCTGCCACTTCGTTTGTATTATTTATATCAATATAATTTTTACTAAAACCTTCAGCAACTATATTTTTCAGGTCGAGATTTTTGACCGAACTTTCCATTTGATCAAATACTCGGACAATCACCGCCTGTGTTAGTTCTTCAGAAAAAGTAGCCACAAAACTATTTTGGAGTTGTTGCTGCAAAGTCTCCATATTCACTAGTTCAGCTTGTTGTAGCCGGACTAGAATCGGGATAATTCTGATTAGTTGAAAGAAAGGCAAGAAAAATAGAAAATCATACCAGCGCCATAAAGCCGCTTCAGTCCAAGATAGATTTCGACTCCGGCGGAGGTAGAAAATCCGCAAGGCAAGCTCCAATCCTAGGATATTAACGAACCAAATATCCAGGAGAAAGAAACGATCGACAAAACCTCCAGTTTCATCAATCTGCCGAAAATAGTTAGTTTCTAGTAATTTTTGAATCTGCTCATCATAGAATTTCATCTCTTCGATGAAACCCGCCTGCGAAAGATAGGGCTGGCTCCAAAATAGGGCGAAGGATTCTTTTGAAGATCGATCGCCCATATGCGATCGCATCCGGTTTTTGATCCTCTCCAGCGTTCCCGTCTTATTCGCTGCTGCAAAGGGATTGGAGTCAATGAGTTCATTGCTCATGGTTTGCAACTTATCTAATGTTGTGGCAACTTGGGGCGATCGTAGTCCCTGATCAGCCACCTCTGTTTTTAGTTGATTCACCGTTTTGATATAAGCCACCGTATCTCGATGGGGTTCGATGCCCTTAATTGGGTCATAGATATCAGTAATTCGGGGAATATCCACCCGGAAACCTAGCAGTTCAATACTAAAACCACCAAGATTAAATAAATAAAAGTTGCGCCAAGGAATATAGCTGACATCAAACAAAACCAAGCCAAAATTAGCTACAGCAAATAACGCCATCCCTCTCTCAAACAAGAGGTTACGGCGGAGGGGCTTATAGATCGTTGGCTTGTTGTTTTGCTGGGGAAGAGAACGCATAAATTATTCAAAGGAGTCTAAATCTAGAGCCTTAGAACCGCCAGTTTCAATCATTTTCAGGACGTTACTTAGTTGCACCCAAATAAACACGCTACTGAGAATTGTCAGAGGAATTGCCACAGCCAAAGCCAGCTTGGTGGGAAATCCAAATACTTCCAAGCCAGAGGAGAGAAAAATACCAATGCCAATGCCAATACCCCAAAAAGGCAGCTTGAGCTGCATACTCCGTAATTGGGCAATGCTGCGGGTCGATCGATTAGTTTTCCATGCCTGTGCCTGTTCCTTCAGGGTTGCTTGAAAGGCAATTCCCGAAGTAATACTAGCAAAGAAGCCAAAGAACATCAAAAAGTAAGGAGGATCAAAATACATTATTTATAGATGAGTTGAGTTAATTAATCTCGATCCCCCTAAATCCCCCTTAAAAAGGGGGACTTTCAGAAAATTATCCCCCCCTTTTTTAAGGGGGGCTAGGGGGGATCGAGACTTGGTTGAAAGCTATATTTACCAATAGTTGTAGTCTTAAGTTGACACCGACAAAAGTTTTTCGCTCTTCTGGGCAAAATTTTCCCATCCTATTTTACCTGCCTACGGGCTGGGGAAGTAGGGCGGCAATATTTTCAGTGGAAAATTCACTGAAGGCAGACCAAGCTACATTTAAGAGTTTAGCTGGTTGGATGTCATCTTTGACCAGATCCCATAGGCGCTGAACTTCGGCGGTATGCAAGCGATCGTCCTCCGTCAGTGCCAGCACCAGTTGGCGGCGGAGGAGCTTTCCTTCATCTGAAATCAGGTATTGGAAGCCCATCCCGGCGGTGGGTAAGAGATCAAAGTTTTGACTTGATCTGGCGATCGCGATCAAGTTTTCTAATCTTTGCCACTGGAACTTGCCATCTTTGAATAAGACATCAATTAACCTGCGCCGCAACTGGGGTGATTCCCCAGTTAATAATCTCTGTGCCACGTAGGGATAAGCTACTTCCACAATTTTGAAATTGGGGTTCATGGTCAGAGCCAAGCCTTCTTGGGTGACGAGCGATCGAATAATCAGGGCAAATTTAGCCGGAACCCGGAAGGGGTAATCAAACATCAACTCTGAGAATTGATCCGTGATGGTCTTAAAGTTGAAATCTACCACACTCTCACCCATCACATTCCCCAATACCGATTCCAGTGCTGGGATGATCGGGCTAATATCCGTATCGGCAGTCAAAAAGCCCAAGGAGACAAAGACCCTAGCTAAGGACTTGTAATCTTTATTGATCAGACAAACCAACGCATCCACCAGATTTTCTTTGGTGTCTTCATCTAGTTGATCCATCATCCCAAAGTCAATAAAAGCCATCGTCTCTTTTTGCCAAGAAGTATCTTTTTGACTGCTATCCAGTGAACATTGGGGACGAAGGGCAAAGAGATTACCGGGGTGAGGGTCTGCATGGAAAAAGCCAAACTCTAAAAGCTGTCGCAAGCCAGAAGTAACACCAATTCTGATTAAATTGTCAGAATCCATCCCGTCTTGGCAAATTTGTTTAGAATCTGTCAGTTTGCAACCATTGATCCACTCCAAGGTTAAGACTCGACGGCTAGTGTAGTTCCAGTAAATTAAAGGAACTTTCACCGAGGGATCGTCTTGGAAATAGCCAGCAAATCTCTCGGCATTTTTGCCTTCATTGATATAGTCGATTTCTTCAAATAGTTTGATGCCAAATTCATCCACAATCAGGGTTAGATCATGCCCCAAATTCAGCGGCAGCCAAGGCGCAACCCAACCAGCCGCCCACCGCATCAAGTACAAATCCAAGGTGATAATAGGCAGGAGATTCGGGCGCTGAACTTTGATGGCGACGCTTTCTCCAGAGTAGAGTCTGCCTTGATAAACTTGCCCCAAGCTAGCGGCTGCTACTGGTTGAGGCGAGATTTCACTATAGATATCTTCTGGGTGGCTGCCTAATTCTTTCTGGATAATGGCAAAGGCAACATCAGTGGAAAAAGGAGGCAGTTGATCCTGTAGTTTAATTAATTCCTCTAGATAATCTTTGGGGACTAAATCGGGTCTGGTGGATAGGGCTTGACCGACTTTGATAAAGGTGGGTCCTAAATGGGTGAGGAGGTGGCGTAGTTGCTCTGCGCGTTTCGGTTTATGCGTCTCTAACTGCCCTGTCCATTTGTCTAAGGTTAAACCCCAAGCAAAGAAGGTACAGCGCAAAAAAATCGTTACTCCTCGGATAATTAGTTGCCACCACCGCCATTGGTAATATTTGGCGATCGCTTGGGCATCGTAGCGGTGCAACGGTTGTTGCGATCGGGAATTTAAGGGTTCCTGCTTCACTCCTACGTTTTTCCTTTGATGTATTTGATGGTTTATGGGGTGGTAGTTGCAGAGATTTCCCCCGCACAGCGGGGGAAATCTCTACTTTATTAACACCTAGATGGTTTATGTAGTTTCTTGTCTAAAAATCTTGTTATGCTTCCACTATAGTATACAAAAGTACAAATTACCCTGATTAAATCAGTTAAGTTTAGCTACCGAGCTTCAAGGTAGCACTCGATCGCTAGGAGTTTTGGTGCTGTGGACAACATAGTTGAAATTCACTAAAAATCTTATAAAAACTTAATAAATTCCAGTTTCCTTGAGGTTTTTTATTCTATTAGCGGAAATATCTGCTTCTGCGCGATCGATTAAGTAATCCAATTTTCCGAAGTCTAAATCTGTCTCAATTTGTCGATCCCCCATCTCATCCAGATAGGATTGCAACCATCCAGAAAGTTGCCGAATATCGCTTTCTGGTAGCTGTTGAATTGCAGTTTCAATCTCTAGCAAAGTAATCATAAAATGTCTCCGAGTCGAGATAAATCAAACTTATTTTATAGTAGTCTTTTGGTTAGGGTGCTGGGTTATTAATCCAACTAGCAATATCTTTAATGACTATTTCTGCCACATGGTTAGGAACTTGGTATTCCGCAGGGCTGGGAATTCCGGTGCCGGGGGTGAAGATATGGTTTAGCTGGGGATAGCTTTTCAGGGTAGTGTTGGGTCGATCGCCCATCGCTCCTTGCCAACCCCGGAAATCTTCCATCGTTACTTGGTAATCCCGTTCCCCTTGAAGGATAAGCATTCTTTGGGATAAACCTTGAGATGCGATCGCTGGATTATAGCCCCGTAAATCCTGCCAATAACTAATCGGAGTTCCCAGCAAAATAGTATTCGCTGGCAAATTATCCCAAGCTGCATTTCTAATGATTTCCACCTGTTGCCTAATGCTGTCTAGTAACTTACGTTCCGCTTCGGTGAAGGAGCCATCCAACTCAGTTAAATAGATAGTTTGCTCCATAAATAGATCCTCAAAAGGTCTGGTGGGAGCAGCGAGGGTAATTAACCCGGCAATTTGATTATCCCTCGCGCCAATTCGGGGGATTACCATTCCCCCTAGGCTGTGACCGAGGACATAGATTTTCTGGGGGTTAATTTGGGGGTTTTGCCGGAGGAGAGCTACAGCAGAGATCGCATCATCCACCACCTCTTCTTGGACAGTAATATTCCCCTGAAACTCTTGGGGATACACCAGAGTTCGCTTGTCGTAGCGCAACACCGCAATTCCCAGACTAGCTAAACCCCAAGCCAAATCTCGGAAGGGCTTATTTGCAGCAATTGTTTCATCGCGATCATTCGGTCCCGACCCATGCACCAACACCACTACCGGAAAAGTCCCTGATCCCTTAGGTATAGTCAAAGTTCCGGGGAGATGATTCACACCCGTTCCAATCTGCACCTCCTGCTCCTGAAATTTATCAGAGTCTGCATAACTAGGGGGCGTGAAGACCTGAGCAACTTGGTTAGGCAGAATTTGTAAACCAGCAATTTGCCGATTTCCCTCCGGGAGGCTATTGCCACCACCATTAACCGCAATCCGCACCCGTAAACTATCCCTAGCAAACTGACAAACAATAATAAATACATCCCTACCTTCAATGGTTTCCTGAGTGACCTCTTTGATCTGCTGAAACTCTCCCAGTTGTTGGGTTAGAGAATCCCAGACCTGTTGCAGTTGTTCCGCTGTCACACTCCGCTGCATTTCTGGACTAAAGTTATTTGTTGCCTCAGCAAACTTCCCTTGGACAAGTTGGTTAACTAGGGCAAGAGCAATGCTTTGACTATTCGCCTGACGATCGGGCTGGGCTTGCTTGGTCATGGCATAACTAGGAATTGGGCTACTATGACTAACTACCGAAACTAAAGGCAATCCTAGAGCTAAAGGAACCACTAGGAAATTTTTGAAGATTGGCGATTGAGTGGGGAAATTCATAATTTCTAGAGGAGGAGTAGTTGATAAAACTCTCTGACGGCTTGGGGTTGACGCTCTGGTTGTATATATTGAATCAGCATGGCTAAATCTAAATCAGGAAATAACCTACTTCGATTGTGAAGTTGATATTCTCCCTCTTGTAGGACATAAACTGATAATTGTTGATCTTGCCAAAACCAAACTTCCTCAATCCCAAGGTTTTGATAAATCTGTAGTTTATTAATCCCGCCGCTAGTAATAGTCACCTCGATCGCTAAATTTGGAAGCTCTGTTAATTCTCCAACACAATAGGACTCATCCGGCTCTAAGCCCCCTTGTTTTTTGTCATCCCGTTGAGTTGTGGAGCCATAGCCATGTAGATCGATATTTTTCGCCAAAGCATAGGTTTCCAACAGCCTCCCAATCATGGTTTTCACTTGTTCATGGCGCGTCGATAAAGTCATAATTTCTAATAATCCTTGACAGTAGGTAAGCCGTAATCCGGGGACTGATTCTAGGGCAGTATCTATATCTAGGTATTGCTGCCAACTCACTCCACCAATAACCAACAGTTGGTCATCTTGATCCTGCGTATTGTTAGTTTTTTCTAAAAGATTGCTGATATTCATGGTTCCCTCAAGGATTTTCTTGGCTCTATTCTAGCGAGGTATTTTCAGGTGATTTCTCTGCTGGGGTTTCTAGGTTGATCTTGTCATAAATATCAGTCATGGCGATCGTACAAGGAACCGTCGCAAATTCAATCTCTTCTGCTAAAGTATCGTATTCCTGAAAATCCCATTTCTTGATATCTGTTTTGACATAGTGCTGGACATAATACTGGTATTGATCGACTAATAGATATTCCTGAAATGTAGGCAGCGATCGATAGAAAATAAATTTCTCAGTTTGGTCATATTTCCCTGTCGATCTAGATAATACTTCAATAATTAAAGTGGGATTTACAATCGTATCTTTGCGACCTTCTTGCAGTATCAAATCTCCACTCACTACCATCACATCTGGATAGGTATAGATTCCTTGTTGGGGAATCCACAGACGTTGATCGGCAACAAATACCCGATAGGGTTGGCGCTTGAGCAAGAAATTTAAAGTTCCAGCTACATTCAGCGCAATCTGATTATGATTTGGCATTCCTCCAGCCATAGGAATTATCTCCCCATTAATATATTCGTTACGAGCTTCTGAGAGAATTTCTAATGACAAATATTCTTCTGGTGAATAGGTTTGTTTTGTTTCAACTTGAGCAATCATCGGACAGGTCTCCTAGCTGAATTTAGTATCTAAACCGTAGCATTTCTATTGAATTTTGGGGCAGATTCAGAACTTTACTGAAAGCTATCGCCATCCTAAGAGGATGTCAATCTGGGTATCTGGTTGACTGAAGTCACAGCTACAGGAGCAAAACCTGGATGGTGCGCAGGTTGCAGAAAGCTCTCAATTTTTCTTAGTCCGTGCAGACGGACTTTGTTCTTGTAGTTGCGGTTTCAACCGCCAGACATTTCTCTACCCTCTAAAATTCTAAAGCAAAGGATAAAAATGTCCCACGGGTCCTGTACCGGAGCCGATCGCAAGGGAATGTTGCAAAGCTTCCGTGACATAATTCTTGCCAGCTTGGGCAGCTTCCAAGGGGGATTTCCCCAAAGCGAGGTTGGCAGCGATCGCACTACTCAACGTACAGCCCGTACCGTGAGTATGCTTCGTATCTACCATGGTGGTTTGTACAGTTTTGAACTCCTGACCATCGAACCACACATCCACCCCCCGCAAATCTCCTGCCATGCTGCCCCCTTTGACCAAGACATACTTGGCTCCTAGGTAATAGATATTCCGAGCCGCATTTTGCATATCTTCCAGGCTGTGAATTTCTAGCTCTGATAAAATTTGCGCCTCGTAGCGGTTGGGAGTGACGATCAATGCTTGGGGAATTAGGAGATCCCGGAGAGTGGCGATCGCTTCATCGGCAATCAACTGCGCCCCTGTCCGGGACACCATGACTGGATCTACTACTAACTGAGTCAAGCCTAAAATTTTTACTTGTTGGGCAACCGCCGTGATAATTTCTTGGTTGAGCAACATCCCAGTTTTGGTGGCATCTGCTCCAATATCGTTAACTACTGCCTCTAGTTGTGCCACTATAGATGCTACCGACAGGGCATCCACCCGTGTCACCCCCAAGGTATTTTGGGCAGTCACACAGGTCAAGGCACTCATACCATGGACACAATGAAAGGCAAAAGTCCTCAGGTCGGCTTGAATACCTGCCCCGCCACCACTATCTGAACCAGCAATAGTTAGGGCTGTCGGAATTTTAGGAGTATTCATGAAAATTTATTTAAGCTTGATGTAAGCGATCGCTCCCCGCCAGATCAGGGTTTCCTGCCCTGCCGACTTCAGACAAAGACAATCGGGATCTTGCCAAGACAACTTACCAGCCAAGACATCATTAGTCAGAAGTTTTACTTCAATCTCTGTTTTATCTTTAATAAAGCCTTGAATCTGACGTACACTAGGCAGCCCTGTTTGAAATTCAGCCATAAATCCATCCTTCGCTTACAACACCGTCACCAAGAAAATACTACAATCAATTTGGAGCCTCTAGCCATAATAAACTAGGTAAACCCTTAAATTCATTCAAATATAGCAGTCCTCAGGCAGTTTGTTAAATTCTGTCTTATGGGACTTACACATTTGGACGTTTTTGCGAGCGCGAAGCGCTCGCAAAAACGTCCATAATCCTAGATAATTCGTTCGTAGTGCGTAAGTCCTATCTTATATAAAACCATGGAAATTATGGAATAAATTATGGAAGTTAAGTTCACTAAATATCACGGTTTGGGTAATGATTTTATTTTGATTGATAATCGTCTCTCTGATACCCCTTTGATTACACCAGCCCAAGCCGTGGAATTGTGCGATCGCCACTTTGGCATTGGAGCTGATGGGGTAATTTTTGCCCTTCCCGGTACTGAGGGCAGCGATTATACGATGCGGATTTTTAACTCCGATAGCTCAGAGCCGGAAATGTGCGGCAATGGCATCCGTTGCATGGCAAAATTTGTCGCCGATCTAGAAGGGAAGACTGAACCTTTTACCTACAATATCCAAACCCTCGCTGGGGTGATAAAGCCAGAACTACTGGCTGATGGCAACATTACTGTAGACATGGGATTGCCCCGTCTCCTTGCTGAAGAAATTCCCACAACCCTCGGAGATGTGGGAACTAAGGTGATTGAGGTTCCCCTAGGAGTGGCGGGGCGATCGTGGTTAGCAACCTGTGTCAGTATGGGGAATCCCCACTGTATTGTTTTTGTCGATGATGTCCAGAGTATTGATTTAAGTGCGATCGGACCCCAGTTTGAAAACCATCCAGTGTTTCCCCAGCGGACTAATGTGGAGTTTATCGAAGTTGTTGCCCCCGATTACCTAAAAATGCGGGTGTGGGAACGGGGTGTGGGGGCGACCCTAGCCTGTGGAACGGGAGCCTGTGCCAGCGTAGTGGCGGGAGTTTTGACCGAAAAAAGTAACCGTGCCTGCACTGTAGAACTCCCCGGCGGCTGTTTGCAGATCACTTGGTCTGAGGAAAGCCATCGTCTCCAGATGACAGGCCCAGCCCAATCTGTATTCACCGGTAGCGTGACAATTTAGCCATTCAGAACAAACCATTAAAAACCTCAAAGTATGGCAATCTATCAGATCAAAGAAAATGGACAACTTGCAGAAATGAAACCACAATCCGGTGATTCTGCCCACTCCTTAAAGCAACTCCTTGCTGATAACCCTAGTCTTTTGGCTGGTGAACAGATCGATCCCTTTGACCCCCGCCGCTGGCTGTCGATCGCTACCCAGCTACCGATCACCTCCACTGTCTATGACCAAGAGCGGGGAGTAGTTGACCATTTATTTGTCGATCAAGATGCTATGCCCACGCTGGTACAGGTGGTGACCAGTAATGATCATAATTTCTGGGAATTGTCGATCGCCAAATTACTAGATTACGCCGCCCACGGGGTGAATTATTGGTCGATTTCCTATCTCCAAGATCACTTTACTGCCCACTGGCGTGACCAAGGCGGGGACGCGGAAGGGGCATTAAAAGATTTCTTGGAAGCATCGCTAGGGGCAGATTTGGTCTTTGACCCAGATGGGAAGTTTTTTTGGCAGCAGTTGCAGGAAAACCTCCGCCAAGGAAAAATTCGGTTGGTGTTGATTAGCGATCGGATTCCTGCCCCCCTCCAGCAGTTAGTGGAGTTTCTCAATCAACAAATGGATCATGCCGAAGTCCTAGCAGTAGAAATCAGTCAGTATGCCAGTGATAATGGAAAAATCATTATTCCTCGGCTCATTGGCATCACCCCCGCCAGTGAGAAAAAATCCATTAGCCCCAGACCGGGCAGCCAGTGGGATGAAGCAGCCTTTTACCAAGAACTCCAAGCTAGGGAAGCTACCGATAGCTTGGTAGTGGCGCAGCGGCTCATGGAGTGGGCAAAATCGAGAAAACTACATTTCCATTGGGGTAAGGAACGGATTGATGGTTCCTTCTCTGTAATTCTCAAGCAGGAAACCGGGAGTTATGCTTTGCTGACCGTCGGCATGAGTAGGCTATTTAATGATCTGAAAATACAGTTTGGTGTGCCTCTGACGACTAAACCCTTTCAAGAAGAGGAAAAACGCAAGGAACTCCTACAAAGGTTCCCGACAATTCAAGGAATGCGAATTGTAGAAGATGCCCAATCTCTTACCTGTTTTGTCTCTTCTCGCCAAGCTGAAGCTGCGCTCGATCGTATCTTCCACGCCCTCGACTGGATTCTCCACGAAATTCTCGGCTAGTCCCATCTGGAATCACAAGTGTCGGGAGCCGTCATCGTTTAACTTGGATATGCAGCCAAACACAGTACAGCAGGGTCAAACCGATCCATACAGATACAAAATAAAATCCATAGGGTGCGGGGGAAATAGTAGGCAAGGGGTTTGGATCAATGGAAATAATTTGATTAATGTGGGGTTCCACAAAATTACTATGGGCATTTTCTAATGCTTCTCGTTGTTTGAGTTTATTACTGTAGTTTTGATCAATCCAATTATCAAAATTTTCTTTGGACAAAATATCCATATCTCTCCTGAAATACTTGTGAAACAAAGCTTTTTGGCTTCTTGATTTCACTTTAGAGAGGAGGAAATAGAGATAAAACTGGCAGCAAATAGAGTCTAAATAGACTTTTTCTATTTAATAAGAATCAATGTTTTTCTTGTAGATTGTCACTTTTTAATAGATGGGATAAGATGGGAATTTAGTTGAGTAATTCTGAATTATGTACATAGAAGATCAACGTCGTTTTTTAGAAGATATTGCTATCCAGTACAAATTTTATGGGGATACCCACACGGCTTTTCTGGGGCGCTTCATCCCTGAGAATGTAGATAAGCAGAACATTCAATTGCGGCTGACTTGGACAAAAGCTGATAACAAGGAGCAAAAAATTCAAGAGGAGTTGCAGAAGATTTGCAATGTTCTGCAAGAAAATGGTTGTGATATTCCAGAGCCTAAGCAAGGTAGGTCTAAAAAAGGTGAGAGTCCTTGGGAACTGGCGTATAGCTGGCTGTGGCAGGTCAAATTTCCTGAGTGGCAGAAATCCCAAGTAGCAATAGGGCAGCCTCCAGAAAATCCCGGAGCAAAAGATCAGGGTTTGGATTGGCGAGAAATTTGTGGGCAGATGTTGGCGGAACAGAAGCAACTTACTACCAATGCTTTTACTAATGCGGATGGGGTGAATTTGCAACGAGAGGAGATTTATGTGCCTTTAGCGATCGTGGAGCGTAAACCACCCAAGCCTCAACCTAGGAATCCACAGGAAGAAAAGGAAGAGGAGAAACTGATCCCCATTGCGGAGGAGAGCTTTTTTGAGGAGGTGTTGCGATCAGGGCAAAGCTCCAGTCAGGGGCGCAGGATAGCGGTGATTGGGGATCCGGGATCGGGGAAAACTACTCGGTTACAGAAAATTGCTGATTGGATTTTGGAGCAGGGTTTGGGGTTGCCGCTCTGGGTATCCTTGGCAGACCTAACTCAGCCGACTATTGCTCAATATATCGAGGAGTTTTGGCTGAAACAAACGGGGGTAAGCCTGACGATCGAGGCACTCACTCAACAAAAAGACCAGATTTGGCTATTGTTAGACGGCGTGGATGAAATGACTTCGAGGGTGGAAACTCGCCATGTTTCAGCACTGGTGGGGGGATGGTTGCAGGCGGTGCGGGTGGTGGTGACTTGTCGGGTGAATGTGTGGGAAGCAGATAAGAATGCGTTTTCGGGGTTTGATGTGTTTCGCAATTTGGAGTTTAGCCCGGAGCAGGTGCGGGATTATATTCGTTGTTGGTTTGCTGGGGCGGGGGATGCGGCAACGGGGGAGGATTTGGCTACGGCGTTAACGCAATCAGAAAATTATCGGCTGAAGGAGTTGATCCAAAATCCTTTGCGGCTGTGGATGTTGTGTCATATTTGGTATCGAAATCGTGGTGGTTTGCCGGAGACTCAGGCGGAGTTATACGGGCAGTTTGTCGATCGAGTCTATGACTGGAAGGCGGATGAGGAGATATGGGATCAACGGGAGGCGATCGATGCAGCTTTGGCAAAGTTAGCCTTAGCAGCGATGGAGCAGCAGGATGAGGTTTCTCGGTTTCGGTTGCAGGAAAGTTGGGTGGTGAAGAAGTTGGGGAGTCGGCAGATTTTTAAGGCAATAGAGAAACTGGGGTGGTTGAATCGAGTAGAGCGATCGCCAGAGGCAATTTGTGTGTTTTATCACGCTACGTTTCAGGAATATTTTGCAGCGCTGGGGGTGGAGGATTGGGGTGATTTTTTACCGAATGATCATAGCAATTTTCCGGTGGAGGGGAAGAAATATCGGATTTTTGAGCCGCAATGGAAGCAGGTAATTTTGTTGTGGCTAGGACGGGAGGATGTGGCAGATGCAGAGAAGGAGGAGTTTATTAACAAGCTGGTGAGTTTTGATACGGGATGTTATGAAAATGGAAATTTTTATTACTATCGTGCCTTTTTTCTCGCTGCCGAAGGTATTACTCAATATGCTGATTTTACTCCCATTGGTAAAATCGCTAATGTCCAAGAATATTCTTTAGTTGATGCAGTTATTAACCAGCTTATTCAATGGACTTTAGGAGGATTTGACTCTAATAAGCAAAAATGGACAAGTTGTCTTGGCTCTATCAAAGAATTTGCAAAAGCTGCATTAAAAAAAACTAAACGAACTAAAGTAGTTGAGTATCTAAGTCAAAATATTTCGATGATGTTATACTCTAATGAAATAATAGCTGAACTAGAATCTGAAGAAAGTCAATTATTTGTAGAACAATTAAATACCTATATTCGATGGCTAAATAATTTCTCTGGGAAGGAAGAATTAATATTTCAATTTGTACAAACTTTATCAGAAATCGATCCAAATAATGAAATAGCGATCTCAGCCTTAATTATTTTCCTGGAAAATACTGACGATGAAATTATCCGTAGTCAAGCATCAGATAGTTTGAGTAAAATTGACAAAGAAAATCATCAGGCGATCACAGCCTTAATCAGGATTTTGGAAGACCCTGAGAGTCAATATATCCATCGGCAGGCAGCAGGAATTTTGGGTAAAATTGATCAAGGAAATCTCCAAGCGATATCAGTCTTAATCAACATTCTAGAAAACCCTGAGAGTCAATATATCCATCGGCGGGTAGCAGATAGTTTGAGTGAAATTGACCAAGGGAATCCTCAAGCTATTGCAGCCTTAATCAACATTCTAGAAAACCCTAAGAATGAAGATATATGTTGGCAGACAGCAGATAGTTTGGGTAAAATTGCCCAAGGAAATCCCCTGGCGATTACAGCCTTAATTAAGATTCTGGAAAACCCTGAAAATAAAGATATTCACTGGGAGGCAGCAAAGGGTTTGGGTGAAGTTGCCCAAGGAAATCCTCAAGCGATCACATCCTTAATTAGGATTCTGGAAAACCCTGAGAATAAAGATATTCATTGGTGGGCAGTATGGGGTTTGGGTAAAATTGCCCAAGGAAATCCCCAAGCGATCACATCCTTAATCAACATTCTAAAAACCACTGATAATGAAGATATTCGTTACTTGGCAGTATGGAGTTTGGATGAAATTGACCAAAGGAATCCTCAAGCAATCGCTGCCTTAATCAAGATTCTGGAAAATCCTGAGAATAAAAATAACCATTTGCGGGCAGCAGATAGTTTGGGCAAAATTGACCAAGGAAATCCTCAAGCAATCGCAGCCTTAATCAGAATTCTGAAAACCACTGAGAATAGATATATTCATTTGCGAGCAGCAGATAGTTTGGGTAAAATTGACAGAGGAAATCCTCAAGCAATCGCAGCCTTAATTAGGCTACTGAAAGCCACAGAGGACGAAGATACCCGTTGGCAGACAGCGAAAAGTTTACAAAAAATATTAGCCACATCCGAACAATATATAAATGCTATCTCTGCCTTAAAAGATTGCCTCAGCGATGAAGTTTATCAAAACAACTTTGACCGATTTAATTACTGCTACCAAGTCCTTTGGCACTGTGCCGCCAACCTCCCCTACCCCGACTTCCACGACGCTTGGCACTCACCCCCTGAGTAAACCTTAATTCTCTTCTCTCTTTCCGTGAGTGGTACCTTAATAGCAAAAACAGGGCAATGATCTATAGAATTGCAGCTATAGCGATCCTAAATGGGTTGAGAACGGCTCCCCCGGAGGGGGAGCCGTTCTCAACCCTCTAAAATTCTAAAATCAATTAGGATCGCTATATAATCAAGCTAAAGTACAGGATGAAATCAAAAAATATGACTGAAATTACCCTAGACGAAACCAAAATTAAAGAATTAATCAAAATAGCTATTTTTGAGTTGATGCAGGAGAAAAAGGAAATATTTTCCGAGCTTTTTGCAGAAATCATAGAAGATATAGGGATGGAAAATGCTATCAAAGAAGGCGAAAACACGGAAGTAGTTAGCCACGAAGAAATCTTCAAAATTTTGCATAGACAGCCATGAAAATCGAATTTAGAAAGAGCTTCGCTAAGGACTTACTCGCAATTTCCGACAATAATTTGTTAATAAAAATTGAGGGGATTATTGAAGAAGTTAAACAAGCGCAAAAATTAAGCGAAGTTGGTAATATCAAAAAACTAAAAGGTGAGATAAACCATTATCGGATCAGAGTAGGAAATCACAGAATTGGCATTAAATTCGATGGTAGCTTGGTGTCATTTATTAGGGTGTTGCATCGGAAAGAGATTTATAGGTACTTTCCCTAGACTTGCCATAGCATGGCTTGACAAACTTCAATTATGTTAGCGAATATGGAATGAAAATTATCGACGTTACTATAACAGGTTGTGTTATTTGCGATCGCCTTGACATCAACGACGAATGCTATCATTAACCTCTGCCAAAAACTTAGTTACCTCTGGAGATGATTAATCTCAACAGACATCTCTAGTTTGCCGGAGGGGACGATCGTAATTCCTCGGCGGACTGATTTAACAGGATGGGAATCGATCAACTCAAGATTAAATCCGGTGAGGATACTAGCAATAATCAACTTCATTTCATACATAGCAAAGGCAGAACCAATACAACCCCTAGCTCCGCCCCCAAAGGGCAAATATTCAGTGGAGGAATATTTTTGCAGCAGGAACCGATCGGGCTGAAATTCCTTTGGCTGGGGATAAGTGGTCTGCCGTTGGTGGGCAAGGTAAATGCATGGGATAACAATTACACCGGGTTCTAGAGTCTGCTGGGTAATTTGCATCTGCACTTTGGTCATGCGCGGCGTGCCAATCAGGGCGATCGGGTGCAGTCGCATCGTTTCTTGGGTGACGGCATTGAGGTACGGCAACTGGGCAATGGTTTCGGGATGTTGGTCGGTACTGGTGGCTAGTTCCGATCGTAATTTAGCCAAAACCAAGGGATGACGATGAATTAGATAAAACGCCCAAGCTAGGGAACCAGCAGTGGTTTCATAGCCTAGCAAAAGTAGGGAAACTAGTTGATCTCGTAGCTCTACATCACTCATTGAGGCTCCCGTTTCATCCTTGGCGGAGAGGAGGAGGGTGAGAATATCTGTCCGTTCGGGATGGAAATCTTGGCGGCGTTCAGCAATCTCAGCGTAGATCAGGCGATCGATCGCGGCTCTCCTTCTGACAAAATTTCCCCAAGGACTCCATGCCCCCAGATCCTGTTGCAGTGGGGGAAAGAAAAACAAACTAGAAAATAGTGGTTTAGTCACATCTGCTAATAATTCAGTTAAGAGGCTCTGAATCTGCTGATACCGCTCCCCCCGACTCAAGCCGAAAACTATTTGCAGAATTATTTCTAGGGTGATTTTTGGCAAGTATTGGGGTAAGGAAATCACCTGCTTCCCCCGCCATGCTTGGGTAACTCTCTGGGTAATCTCTTGGATTGTAGTCCCGTAGTGACGCATTCTCTCACCATGGAAAGGAGGTAAAAGTAGCTGCCTCAGGCGTTGGTGCGATCGCCCCTCTTGCAGGACGATCGAACTATCTCCCATCAAAGGACGAAACACATGGGTTGCCCGGCCAAAATCAAACTGTTCGCTAGGAATAGCAAAGACTTCACTAATCGCCGCTGGGGAACTAAAGAAGACCACCGGCGGCGAATTGATCCCCAATACTGACACGGTAAAACTATCACCAAATTTCTGATCGTAGCGATCTAAAAAGCTAATCGGATCAGCAATTAATTTGAGGGTTTCTATTAACGCTGCCCCTCCAAAAATCGGCGAATTTTTAATAAGCATAGTTGAGATTATTCCAAGCCTTCTTGGAGGACTGTGGTGATCGTGTTGGTGGTATTTTCTTGAAATTCCTTGACATTGACCCGACTCAGGAGCCAGATCGCAACCACCATCCCCACAGCTTGCAGTCCAAAAACTAAACCATAAGCCAAAACTGGGCTAGGAAAAATCAACCGTCCCAAGTCTAGCACTGCCCCACCACTGACCGTGGCGATCGCCCTCGCCATCGCCTGCGCCAATCCCCAAGCACCGATAAAAGTCCCAGCGGTGGCAGCAACAGTCAAGTCTAACATCAGGGAAATTGCTCCAGTGGTGGTAATTCCGGCGGCTAACCCAAACAGAAAAACTACGGTTTGCAGCAAACTCGCCGACTGGAAAAATCCCGCCGTGATAATCAGCACAAAACTGAGGGCAACCAAGGCACAACCTAGCTTAGCCGTGTTTTGCTTGCCCAAGCGAGGCACAATCAAAAATCCGGTAGTACTGACTCCAATCAACGTTCCCATGCCCCAGAAGGCATTCAGTTGGGTTGTGGCGGCGATCGGCATCTGGAATACTTCCCCACCATAGGGTTCCAGCACTGCTTCCTGCATAAACAAGCTCAGGGTCATCACCAGCAGGAAAGTGAAGAAAATTCCGGTTTGCCGACTAGCAGTAAGGACTTTAATTGCCCTGCCGAGGGTGATGCTGTCATCCCGGTTCGTGGCACTGGAGCGGTTGGTGTAATGGGAATATTTGTCCTCAATGCCCCAAGTGGCAATCACCGCCAAACCAAATACGCCTAGAGGCATCACCATAAACAGAAAGTTGATGGGGGATTGCAGTGCCTCTAGGGAAGAGGGGATGACTTGCTGCCCGGTGAGCATAATTGCCCCGATGTTGGCTCCGGTGACGATCGCGGGATCGGCAATGTTTTTCAATAAAATTCCCCCGGTGATGCCCCCAATCACAATTCCCACCATCAGCATCGACCACACCACCCCCACTACCTTGGAGCGATTATGCTCTTCTGAAACATCGACTAACAAGGCGGCAAAGGGGGTAGAACTAGCACTCAGAGCTAAACCATAACCCACAAAAACTAGGGCAAGTAAAGCCGTCCAGAGCCAAGTTTCCCCACTCCAAAGCCAGCCTCCATTAGTTTGTACCAAAGCCCCTAATCTCCACATCACCTGTACTGCCAAAAATACCGCACAGGTAAAGCCGATCGCTCCTAAGAGAATATAATTAGTCCGGTGTTTGCCGCCAATGGGGCGGCTATCGGACATCTGCCCAAACCAAACCCTGGCGGGGGAAACAAACTGATGCATAGCGATCGCCCCAGCAGTGACAACTGCCGGGATCCCCAATTCCCCAATCATCACTCGGTTGAGAATCCCCAAGGTCAGGATTGCCATCATCCCTAAGCCCATCTGGAATAAACCCAAACGGATCATCGTTAAGAATTTCAAGTGGGGTATGTCCTTGAGATCTGAGGGATTAGATAAGTTTTCTGATAAGTTAGTAGAATTCATAGGTTTATTTTTATTATCAGGGTCGTATCTTTACGCCAACCCCATCGATCAATTTTGTTTATTATTTAAGGATATAACAGGCAGATTTGGCAATATCAAACAAAGAAGCAGCATCTTTATTTTGTGACATAGATGGTTTGAGCAGTATTTAATATTTCGCCTTTGCGTAGCCAGTTTTCGCTATTTTCTATAGATTTCTTATTTACTAAGTCTATTTTTCTATTCATGATTATTTCTAGTTCTTGTTGCATCTTGACGCGATCAAACAAGCTCCAATCTGTGGTGTCTGCAAATTTCACTAGGCAATCAATATCGCTATCTGGTCTGAAGTCATCCCGGAGAACGGAACCAAAGAGGGCAAATTCAACAATCTGCCAATGTTGGCAAAATTCCTGAATCTGTAACATGGGTAGGTTAATATTTCTAACTAGGTTTGTTACCATATCCCCTAGTGGTTCTTTAATTATGTGTTCTTAAACTAGGATAATCATAATATAGAAGTAATCTTTCACTGAAGCAACCGTTATGCCCGTAATCTCCATGTTTTATGGTGTCATTATCAGGATGTACTATTTTGATAATCAGAAGCACCAGTTTCCGCATATCCATGTCAGCTATCAAGATGATGAGGCTGTACTAGCTATCCCTAGTGGCGATATCCTTGAGGGTAAGCTCCAAAAGTCTAAGCTCAAGCTGGTTCAGGCATGGGTTGAGATTCATCAAGATGAATTGATGGCAAATTGGCAGCTTGCAGTTAATGGACAGCAAATCTTTAAAATCAACCCTCTCCAATAATTCTAATTAATTCTATGTCTCCTAAAGTTATCAAGGTTGAACCTTTAGAAAAATATCAACTCCGGCTTACTTTTAGCAATGGAGAAATTCGTCGTTTTGATGTGACCCCATACCTTGACAAGGGAATATTTACTGAACTGAAAGATATGGAATATTTCCGACAGGTACAAGTTAGTTTTGGCAGTGTTCAATGGCTCCATGAGCAAGATTTTAGTCGAGATACTTTGTATCTACTAAGTAAACCTGAAGAGAGCCTTGTTACATCAATCTAAATCCTCATCTCGGTTCGACTCCTTTCGGCTTCGCTCAAGGCAAGTCGCTCACCGATCTCAACTGATTAACTGCATACTTAGGGGAAATAACGATAAAATTCTCGGCGATGGAGAACACGCATTAATTCTATATTGAACCTCCATAATACTTATTCCTCAAGATAAGCTATGGCTGTCGATCGATCCACTAATGGAGTATTAACAGCTTCATTCATGGCTTTATTCAAACAATAGTCTTCGATGCTTTCAGCAAGTTCTTCTAGGGAAGCGTCTTCGGTAGGTAGTAGTTGCCTCCAGATATCTATGGGGATGACTACGGCGATCGCTTTGCCATCTTTGCTAGTCAGGTATTCAATATTCTGCATTTTTGACTATAATTGATTCATGTTAAACTTTAGGAAATATTTCCTATTTTATAAGCAACTATGAAAACAGTTGAACAATTAGTAGAAGAGCTATTATCTCTCCCTAGCGTCTCTAGGGCGTTTTTGGCAGATAAATTAGTTGAAAGTCTAGAATTTGATACTGACCAAACTATTCAATTAGCTTGGATTAGCGCCTCAAAACAGCGACGAGATGAGATTCGGGATGGTTCTGTGCAACCAATTCCGGGTGAAGAGGCTTTAGCTCAAGTGAGGCGGTTGATTAATTAATGAAGTACGTATTTCATCCAGAAGCTCTGGCAGAATATGCAGAAACGGTTCAATACTACACGGCAGAGCGAGTTGAGTTGGCGCAAGCGTTCATTAATGCTGTTGAGAATGCAATTTATCGGATCAGACAATCTCCAACGCTCTATGCTCTGATTGATGAGGATCTTCGGCGATGTATGATCCAGAAGTTTCCCTATGGAATTATTTATTCGATCGAGCCAGACTATATTCTTATTTTGGCAGTAATGCACTGTAGCCGAGAACCTCGATATTGGGAAAATCGTAGATAATTTTCTTTGAAGCGTTGAATTGCATTGATTACCGTTTTTTATAAGTATTGCCTCTAAGATTAATTTCATGATTTTACCCATGCAGTCATGTCCACAAACTCGTCAGTATTATAGTTTTCTGGGCTAGGAAGTTTATTTTCTATTTCTTGCATTTCTTTGGTACTGACGATCGGAATTAGGGCAAGGAACAAAGATAGGCGCTCTTCTTGCAATACTTCTCGAATACTTTCTTTAATGATTTGACGTAATAGTTGAGTTTCCATAATATCCTCGCTTTTAATCTAATAATTTAAGGGTATCGCTTTTACCGAAGTTTCGATCCCCCCTAGCCCCCCTTAAAAAAGGGGGGGGGACAAGAATTTTCTTAAAGTCCCCCTTTTGAAGGGGGATTTAGGGGGATCGCTCGGCGGACTTTTTCTACTTGCTTCGGTGCTTCCATTTCTTCGTAGAGGTGAATTGCTTTGGCAAAATATTCTTGGCTTTGCTCAGGTTCACCCATTGCTTGATAGGTTAAGGCGAGTTGATAGTATGCCTCAGCTAAATCACATTTTGCCCCAATTTTTTCTAGGAGTTCAATTGATTCTTTATGATGAGAAAGGGCTATTTCAAAGTCTTCTTGTTGGCGATAAAGTTCTGCTAAGCCACATAAAGCTTTAGCTTTAACCTGAGTGTAGTGGCTTTCTTCTGCATAAGCTATTGCCATATGATACATTTCAAAAGACTTTTCAAACTCATCTAAATTTCTATAGGTCATTCCTAAAAATATTAAGCGGTATCCCCGATCCCACGGATGGCCTTTTAGGAGTATTTCCCCAGAAAATTGTCTAGCATAACGATATGCTTCTTGATAGTTTCCTGATAGTGAATACAAGAAGGCTAGAGAAAAATAAGAAATCAGTATATGGTGATTTAGCTCACTATTTTTTGCAAGTATTTCATATTCCAAAAATAAGTCTAATGCTTCTTCTATTTTTCCTAGATCTAGCTGACAAAGAGCAATATTTACTAAAGAAGTCAATTTAAATTCTTCTATAGAAAATTCAAATGCTATATCTTTAGCTATCAAGTAAAATTCTATAGCTTTATGAATCTGACCTTTGAGCCAGTACATACTTCCTAATCCATTATATATTTCACTCGCATATTTCTTTTCCTTAATATTTCTATCTGAAACGAGTAGATTGATAATAAATATCATTTGCTCTAGTAAACCGAGTCTATAAAATGAACGGATTAAACTTTCATCTTTTACTCCTTCACTATCTCTTGTTTTCAAAATTACAGTAGTAGCTTGATCAAAGTCTTTAAAATCTAAATAATGATGGATAGCCTCTGAAGCTCTCATTGCATCTGTTGATGTTTCAACAGCCTTAACACTTTCTGTCCAAAATTCTGCTGCTTTGTGATTAGTGATTTTCCAATCATATCTTTCTCTCAGTCTACTTATTGCCTGTTCTCGAATTATTGGATGCAACCAATACTCTCCCTTGTTGCATTCTACTAAAGACCAGCTTTGTAAGAATTTAATAACCTTTCTAAGCCGTGCTTCTGACACATCCCAAAGTAAGCATAATAGTCCTTCCGTTGGAACAGTCGGCACATCTTGATAGCGATAGCATCCCAAACGACAGAGGAGAAGGTATGCTTCAGGAGAAATTTTTTCTAAGCGATCGAACTGTTCCTTCACAAGGTTTTCCACCGCTAACTCCACCAACAAACCCGCCTCAATTTTGTGTTCTCGCCAATAAGCCCCCATCCCGCCATCTCTCAGAATTGGGTCACAGAGGATCGTCATCGCCAAGGCATTGCCCCCATAGGCTCTGTGGATTTCCTTGAGAATTGTCGCCTCTACTTCTAGACCCCGACTGCCAAAAAAACTAGCCCATGCCTCCTCCCCAAGACTTGGCAACGGATAGCTAGAAATGCTCAACCCTTCTGCCAGAGGCTCCCGACTGGTAATCAGCGTTAGGGACTTCACCGAAGCATCCGCCAGAACCCGTAATAATTCCACATAGCGGCGATGGGGAGCAATAAATTTACCTTGTCCATCTAGAGCAGGTTCGAGGTTATCAATCAACACCCCCACCCGCTTAGCAGCAATTCTCATTATGGAAAAAGGAAGTAAGCAGGTATGCTAACTGACATTAAGAAAGAGATAACAAAGTAAGTGAAACAGCTAGGTTCGTTTGACAGTATTATCAGAGACTTTCGCCAAATACTAGAATCATTGCCAGATAAAAG
>CALRPI020000030.1:0-59884 GCA_943370025.1 Phormidium lacuna HE10JO
GCCAAGAATTTCTTAAGAAGATTCTGGTATTTATGTCGCTCCTTTCCTATAGTAAAGTATCTGTTTAGGTTTTTCACAGACCGTCAAAAGTTTGATTTTCCTAAAATAGAACAATACTCACCTTGTTCTAAACTCAATTAGGATCGCTAGAGAAGATCGCAAACTCTCCTAAACATCGATCCAGTATTAAAGCGAAAAACCATGACTTTAGCAATTGCCTTTGAACCTACGCCAATTGAAACCGATATTCACGGTGTTGTCCGAGTCGCCAAAACTCGCATCACCCTAGATACCGTTGTCACTGCCTTTCTGGAAGGCTGCACACCAGAAGAAATAGGAGAGCAATATTCTTCGCTACAAATTTCGGATATATATTTGGTAATTGGTTATTACCTTCGACACCGAGAAGAAGTTTATACCTATCTTGCCGAACGTCAACACCAGTCAGCCATTACGCAACAGGAAGCCGAACAAAAATTTCATCCGATTGGTATTCGAGATCGTCTTCTGGCTAGAAAAAATCAGCATAGGTAATTCAAGATGGTTCGATTTCTAGCTGATGAAAACTTTAATAACCAAATTGTGCGGGGTATTCTTCGCCAAAGCCTAAACATTGATATTGTAAGTATTTAAGATATTGGCTTGTCAGGAGTGGATGTTCCAACTGTGCTGGCATGGGCAGCTTAAGAAGAAAGACTTGTTCTGACCCATGATGTGGCGACGATGATAACTTTTGCCTACGATCGCATCAAAGCAGGATTATCTATGCCCGGATTATTTGAGGTAAGTCGTCGTGTTCCAATAGGATTAGCTTATAGAAGAAGTTATTCTAATTGTTGAGTGTAGTCTAGAAGGAGAGTGGGAAGGGCAAGTAAGATTCCTGCCTATGAGATAAATGTCAAAATATCGATTGCGATCGATAGAAATAGGATTGCTATATAATTCCTTGGTAGCTGGTAATTTGTAGTTGGTAGATGAATAACTTTGAGTAACTTTGAAGAAAATAATTGGTCTTGGCAACTCCAGCAGTGGGGGCAGCAGTTTGGCGAATGGTGGGAACTGCAAACCCAAAGGCTAGAGAGAAATCTGCCAAAATTTGAGTACCCAGATTGGCTGAAAAATCTGGGCTTACCTGCTTGGGTTTATCAATTAGTTTTTTGGATTGTTTTGGGTGTGGTTTTGACTTGGTTGAGCTGGCAATTGCTCCGGGTGGGGATTCCCTATATCCAGAAAATGGCGCGTCGATCGAGCACTTCCCCTAGCTCTTCGACTAAGCTGAGACAACTCAAAGCCCAAAAATGGCAAGAGCGATCGCGAAAATTCCAAGCACAGGGTAACTACACCGAAGCTTGCCGCTGTCTATACTTTGCCCTACTGCAATACCTGGATGAGAAGCAAATCATTCTCCAAAAAGATAGTCGCACTGACCGAGAATATCGCCAGTTAATAACTCCCCTGCCCCACAATTCTCTCTACCAAATTTTGCTCAACACCCACGAAGAGCTATGCTTCGGGCTGCAAACTATCTCCCCAGAAAAATTTGCCCAGTGTCACCATGCCCTAGAGACAATTATGGAAAGTAGTCCCCAAATTAGCACCCCAGCTAGGAGCGATTAGCAACCATGAATAAAAAAAAGTGGTGGCTAGGAGCGATCGCCCTCGTTGTTCTCAGCCTATTATTTCTCCTGATTACCCCCAGTCAGAAGCGATCGCAGGATGGCTCTACCTATGGTCGTCAACCCAGTGGCTATGGAGCTTGGTATGCCATGCAGGAACAGCAAGGGGTAAAAATTCAGCGCTGGCAAAAGCCCATCACCGATCTGATCGAGAAGTCTTCACAGCCAACGGGAATTACCCTCTTGCAAGTCCATTCCCCACCGACGGAGAATGTGGTTTTGGAGCCAACGGAGCGAAAATGGTTGGAGCGAGGAAATAAAATTGTTGTCTTAGGGGTAGCACAGCCTGTGACGGCGGCGGAGTTTTCCACCACCCATGCTACGGCTGCTGGCTTGGTGAAAATTCAATCTAGTCGGCGACGGGTGGCATCTCTTCCGAAAATCCCTGCTCAGACTCCTGCGAATATCTCTGCGAAGATTCCCGCTAATATCCAAGCTGAGGAGGAGGTGATTCTCAGCGATCGCTACGGGGCAATGATCTGGCAAGAAAAAATCGGCAAGGGGCAGTTAGTACTGGTCACCACTCCCTACTTGGGGGCAAATGCCTACCAAAAGGAACCGGGTAATTTTAAGTTACTGAGTCAATTAGTTAACCCCAAACATCAAATCTACATCGATGAATATCTCCACGGTTACCGGGATGCCGAGGAAATTGCCAAATCAGCCGTAGGTAGCTGGATCGCCTATCTGGGGCGGACTCCTATCTTAGTGATCACGTTGCAGATGGGAGTGATTTTGCTGGTTTTTCTCTGGGGCTACAATCAACGCTTTGGGGCGGTGATTCCCTTGACCACACCAGCGATGAATAATAGTGCAGAATATATCAACGCGATCGCCGCAGTCTTGGAAAGGGCAAACTGTCCCGATTTTCTGGTCAGTACGATCGCTAGAGCCGAGCAAATCAAACTCCAGCGCTCCCTTGGCTTAGGCAGCACTCCCGTCGCCCCAGAAATTCTCCTAGCTGCGTGGCAAGAACGCACCGGCAAGCCCAGCCAAGAACTAGCTCAACTCCTCCACCAACAGACTCTTCTTACCCAAGAGCAGCGACATGCTTCTGGGAAGCTCACCCCAACAACCAATAAAAGCCAAGCCATCCTTGATCTCCTAGAAAAATGGCGACAATTAAATTAATATAACAAGAGTTCCTACCATGAGAAACTCCTCATCCCCACCCTCTTCTCCTACAAGGGGAGAAGGGGACTAAGAAGCTTTTTGTTTTCCCTCTCCCGCCTTGGGAGAGGTCTGGGGTGAGGGTCTTGGCCTATCCAGTAATCAGAAACCTATGATGCAATTACCCAAAGATTTAGATGAAGCCGTTGCCCAAGCGCGGGACTCTACCCAAGCCGCTCTGAAAGATGGCAAAACCCGGATTATGGTGGAATTGGTATTTCCTGAACTAAAGCAAATGCCGATCACTTGGGATTTTCTGCCGGCACTGACTAGCCTCTATGGTTCTGGATTAAAGGTATTTTTTCCCGATACGGGGGCGGCAGCTCTGGCACGGCGGGATTGGAAATTGGCGGAATTTAAGATTCAAGACCTAGGCAATGGTCGAACCCCCTTGGAGCCGAAGGTTGATCCTGAAGATGAGGCATTCTTGCTGATTGAACCTTCTTCTGTGGAAGTATTAATCGTTGAAGAACTCTGTCAACTAGCAGGCGATCGCCCCTGTATTTTGTTCAACCCCAAACTAGAAGATGTGAGTATTGTCGGGATTGGCTATGCCGCCCGGCAATTGCGCGATCGGTTTATTAGCACTCTAGAGTCCTACTACTACCTCCGCCCCATGGATAATTTTGCTCTCTTACGTGCCTATCCCGATCAATGGCAGGTATGGCAACTAGTAGGTGAGGAATACCAAATTATTGCGGAGTCACCGGAAAAACCCGTCGGTGAAGTATTAGATCAAATCATGATGGGCAGCGGCACTCAATCCGATGCAAACTCAGATGCTCCCCTCAAAAGTTCTGGAGGCAAAAGTCCGGGGATCATGGCAAATCTGCAAAGATTTCTCCGCGCCCTCAGTAGCTAATTCCTCAGTAGTTAATTCCTCAGTTAATCCTCTACGCCTCAGCCTAGTAGTCTGTTAAGTGTTTTTTGAGGGGTTGAAAACCCCTCAAAAACGTCCTAATCAAACGTGAATTCGATGAAAATCCCTAAAACCTTAAGCCTTAAGGGTTTCGTTCTCACGTTGTGCAGGGTTTCCTCAGGCTGGTTGAGCGAAGTCGAATTTATACTGAGCGAAGCCGAAGTAACCAGCCCCCTAGAGCCGGACTTCGACTTCGCTCAGTCCTCAATCTTGTCGAATTTGAATGCGATCAAGCTTTTAAAAACCATCGAACTGACGTTAATCAAATCGGCGAATACTATAGTTGCTTTGGCTGTGGAGGCGATGATCCAAGTGAGTCTCCAACGTAGCAATGATTTGCCATATTGTTTAGATCACTTTTTAACCCAAGCAGAGTTACCCAAATTGTTACTGTGCGGGACTACCAATAGGTCAAGGTAAATTAAAGTCATAGCATGATGTATTTTTATTTAAATCATTTTATGATATATAAAACACCGCTTGGACTAGAATAGCATTTGCTATATCTATAGATGTCTTCTATGTAAGAAGAGGCTTGCCATGAATATAATTGCTAACGTATTATCTTATCAAACGACAGAACAGTTATATGCAGGTACACGAACCCTAGTCTATAGATGTATTCGGGAGAGCGATCGGCAACCTGTAGTCATCAAGCTATTACGTAATGAAAATCCCGAGTTTAATGAATTGGTGCAGTTTCGCAATCAATACACCATTGCTAAAAATCTTGACTTTTCCCATATTATTAAACCCTTAGCACTAGAAACCTACAATGATAGCTATGCTTTGGTGATGGAAGATTTTGGTGGCATCTCTTTATCTAAGTATTGGGAAATAGTCATAGATAAAAATCAAAAGTATCAATCTTTACCTCTTGCTCAATTCTTTGATATTGCGATTCAACTCACAGATATTCTGCATTATCTCTACCAAAATCAGGTTATTCATAAAGATATTAAACCAGCCAATATTCTGATTAATCCAGAAACTAAGGAAATCAAATTAATTGATTTTAGTATTTCTTCTCTATTGCCTAGAGAAACTAAGGAAATTCAGAACCCAAATATTTTGGAAGGAACCTTAGCTTATTTATCTCCAGAACAAACTGGCAGAATGAATCGGGGGATTGACTATCGCAGTGATTTTTATTCTTTAGGGATGACTTTCTATGAACTATTAACAGGAACACTACCTTTTGTCTCAGAAGACATGATGGAATTGGTTCATTGTCATCTTGCTAAAAAAGCAATCCCCGTGGCTCAAGTTAATCCAGAAATTCCTTTGGTTCTATCAGAAATCGTTACTAAACTGATTGCCAAGAATGCCGAAGATCGCTATCAGAGTGCTTTAGGATTGAAATATGATTTAGAAAAATGCCTCATACAACTGCAAGCAACAGGACAGATGGCATCTTTCGCCCTAGGAGAAAGAGATATTAGCGATCGCTTCTTAATTTCTGAAAAACTCTATGGTCGAGAACAGGAAGTTGCCACCCTCCTCAAGGCTTTCGATCGCGTCAGTGTCGGAGAAACAGAATTAATGCTAGTGGCGGGTTTTTCTGGGATTGGCAAAACTGCCCTAGTCAATGAAGTTCACAAGCCCATTACTAAACAGCATGGTTATTTTATTAAGGGTAAGTATGACCAATTTCAACGCAATGTTCCTTTTTCGGCTTTTGTCCAAGCCTTTCGGGATCTAATGGGACAATTACTTTCAGAGAGCGATCGACAACTAGAAGTTTGGAAAACTAAAATCCTCACAATAGTAGGAGAGCATGGGCAAGTTTTAATTGATGTGATTCCTGAACTAGAAAATATTATTGGTCAGCAATCACCAGCACCAGAACTATCGGGCAGTGCTGCTCAAAATCGCTTCAACTTGCTCTTGCAAAAATTTGTGCAGGTTTTTACTAGCCAAGAGCATCCTTTAGTTTTGTTTTTTTATGTTATAACTGCTTTCAGATCGTGATTCCTTGCCCCCAGCAGGAGCGGAAAATCATGTTTTGTAAATAGCCTCTAAGTATAAGATCGAGCAAGATTTGAGTGTGGTTCACTTTGGATTCCAAATTACTTTGATACAGTCCTCCTATTCCTTGAGCAATTCCTATGAAATCTTCCCCGATAATTAATTACCGATTCTCATCACTGATGCCGCATCGATCGATTGGGACTAATCTGCTGCTATCGATGCTGGGGGGAGCCTTGATCGGTTTGGGAGCTATGTCATTTTTGGTTTATCAAGTCCTGAATACTCAATCCAAAACTGAGATTCAGAAGACTCTCCGGATCAAAGTTCGGGAGATCGAAAGCCAGCTTGCCCAAGTAGAAACCTTTGGCGCAGGGATGGAGGCGGCGGTGCAAATTCAGCGATCGCAGCCCACCACAACCATCGCTGACTATAAAAATCTAGCTTTTCAGTTTTTTCGACAACGCCCCAAACTTGTCATGGGATCAGGCTTTGGGCAAACTGCCTACGGACTGATCCCCAGTCGCCAATGGTTTTATCCCTATTACTATGTAGATCAAGGCTCTCCCGATTCCGTGGGCAATCGCCTACCAGTGCCCAACCGAGATATCCGTTATTTAGACGTAATTGAAGAAGAATTTTATCCAGACCAACAATATTATCAATTTGCAGTGAAAGCGGGAAAGCCAGTATGGAATGATCCCTACGATTGGTATGGCATCACTATAGCTACCTATTCTTATCCTATTACTGATGGGCAGGGGAAAATGCTGGGCTATGTAGCAGCAGATCTGAATGTGACGGCAATTAGTAAACAAGTTGATGGCAAGGTGATCCATGAACAGGGCTATTTTGCTCTCCTCAGTCAGCAAGGCAACCTCCTCGGCTATCCCCCCGACCCAGCTAAAGCCGAGGCGAGGGAAAGCTATCAAGATATTCCTGAATTGAAGGGGATTTGGAAGCAAATCCAAGCCAAACCATGGGGAATTATTGAAGACAAAGGCAGCATCTGGGCTTACGATCGCATTTCTGGCACCAACTGGCTGATGATCGCTGCGGTTCCCCAAGATGTTGTTGTGCTGCCAGTGCTAGGGATTGTCCTTGGTGGAGCATTAGGAGCCGGAATCGTCTTATTCATCACAGTTAGTTGGTTTATCCAACGATTAAACAAACGTCTTCAGCCGATCGTGGCAGGATGCAATCAACTATTTCTCACAGATATGAAAACAGGAGTTAATACAGCAGGAGTTAATACAGCAGGACAAGCTACGCCTAATTTTGCACGGACGACAACGATGGATGAGCTTCAAATTCTCTCCACGTCGTTCGATCGCATGGCGCAACAGCTAAAAGAATCCTTCAATGCCCTCCAGAAATCTAACGAAGAGCTAGAAAGCCGAGTGCAGGAGCGCACCCTAGAGCTGCAAGCTGCAAAACAATTGGCGGACAATGCCAACCAAGCTAAAAGTGAATTTTTGGCAAACATGAGCCATGAACTCCGCACGCCTCTAAATGGCATCTTGGGCTACGCGCAAATTTTAGGGCGATCCAAAGCTATCCCTGAAAAAGAACGTCATGGAGTCAATATTATTCATCAGTGTGGTTCCCATCTGCTGACCTTAATTAACGATGTGCTAGATATCTCCAAGATTGAGTCTCGCAAACTAGAATTAGTCCCCAGTGCAACTCATTTACCTTCCCTGCTCCAAGGTGTGGTGGAAATCTCTCAAATTCGTGCCAGACAGAAAAGTATCTACTTTTACTACGAACCAGATAGCCGCTTACCCCAAGGCGTGATTGCTGATGATAAGCGCTTGCGACAGGTCTTACTTAACCTCTTGGGCAACGCCATTAAGTTTACCGATACAGGTAGCGTCACCTTTAAGGTTGAGAGCTTAGATATGATGAACTATCAAGAAGCTCCTCAAGAAGCATTCACTTGCCTTCATTTTTCGATTGTCGATACAGGAGTTGGAATTGCCGCCGAGGATGTCCCGAAGCTATTCCGGGCATTTGAGCAGGTAGGCGATCGAACGCGCCAAGCCGAAGGCACAGGTCTAGGTCTGGCTATTAGTCAACAAATTGTCCAGTTGATGGGAGGACAAATCCAAGTCCAAAGTCAATCCGGAGTAGGCAGTACATTTTTCTTTGTCCTCAAACTACCTTTGGCAGATAGTAGGGTTGAACAACAGACCAAGAGAGCGGCGAATATTATTAGTTATGTAGGGGAACAGAAAAAAATTTTAGTGGTGGACGATCGCTGGGAAAATCGACAGGTAATTGTCAACTTATTAGAGCCTCTAGGATTTATGGTTTTGGAAGCTGAGCATGGACAAGATGGCTTAGATAAAATGCGCAGCCAGCTCCCAGACCTGGTAATTACAGACCTACAAATGCCTGTGATGGGTGGCATAGAAATGCTCAAGCAACTACGTAGCGATGAAGAGTTGCGATACTTGAAAGTTCTAGTTTCCTCAGCATCAGTAGCACAGTTAGATCAACAGATGAGCCTAGACGCTGGGGGAGACTACTTTCTGGATAAGCCAGTTCATGAGGAAGATTTATTTAATGCTTTGGCAAAATATCTCCAAATCACTTGGAACTACGAAACAACTTCGCTTCCAGATACTTCTGTCCCGATAGAAACACCCTCCTCTCTAGAATTAATTGCCCCTCCTCCTGCTGACTTACAAATTTTATTAGAACTAGCTCAGGAAGGAAGGTTGAGAAAACTAGCGATCGCCGCCCAACAAGTTGGACAACAAAACGAGGTCTATCAACCTTTTGTAGAGCAAGTTTTACAACTATCTAAGCAATTTCAATCGGAAAAAATAGAGAGATTAATTCAACAATACCTAACCCCTAACTACCCTTAAGGAGAGCATCAAAATGAGTACGGAAATCAATGGTTTAGTCCTCATTGTGGATGACATACCAAGTAATTTAGATGTTATTTCTGATGCCTTGAGTGATATAGGTTGTGATGTGGCGATCGCCACTAGTGGCGAAAGGGCTTTGCAGCAAATTGAGCGAAAACCCCCAGATTTAATTCTCTTGGATATTATGATGCCCGGTATTGGTGGCTTTGAAACCTGTCGACAGTTAAAGGCAAACCCCACCACCAGAAGCATTCCTGTGATTTTCATGACTGCCCTAGCTGATAGTGATAGCAAAATTCGGGCTCTAGATTTAGGCGCAGTTGATTATGTCACTAAACCCTTTGAAGTCAAGGAAATAGTCGCACGGGTAAAAACCCATATCCAACTTAGTCAGTTGACCCAAAATCTGGAGCAACAGATAGCCCAAAAAAATACCGAGTTGCAGACTTCTCAGCTCCAAATTATTCAGAGTGAAAAGATGTCTGCCCTAGGGCAACTAGTCGCAGGAGTGGCTCATGAAATTAATAATCCCATTGGTTTCATTAGTGGGAATCTTCTCCATGCCAATAATTTTATCAATGACCTCCTCAACTTAGTTGACCTATACCAAACCCATTACCCTCAGCCAGTCCTTGAGATTCAAGAAGAATTAGAGGCAATTGATTTTTATTATTTGCGAGAGGATTTGCCTAAAATGATCAATTCGATCAACTCTGGAGTCGATCGGATTCGAGACATTAGTAAAAGTTTACGCATATTCTCTCGTTCGGATAGCCTTTGTAAGATTGATTTTGATATCCATGATGGGATCGACAGTACTATCTCAATCCTGAAATATCGCCTCAATGCTAATGAGAATAGACCGGAAATTCAAATCATCAAAAATTATGGAGAAATTCGTGCTGTTGCCTGTTTTCCGGGTCAGCTTAATCAAGTATTCATGAATCTGATCGTGAATGCTATCGATATGTTTGATGAAATGGCAGAAAGTAGTTCCTTTGAAGAACTCAAAGCTAACCCGCAACAAATCTATATTTCTACAGTGTTAGGAGAAAATCATCTCCAAATCTACATTCGAGATAATGGCATCGGTATGAGCGAAGATATCAAAAAACATATATTTGACTATTTATTCACGACTAAAGCAGTAGGTAAAGGCACCGGATTGGGATTAGCGATCGCTCGGCAGATTATTGAAGATAAGCATCAAGGCGCGATCGCCATTCGCTCAGAAATAGGGCAAGGTACAGAATTTATAATTTCCATTCCCTATTGAGCTGTATCTGATACAAATGAGATTTTAGTAGGGGCGCAAGGCTTTGCGCCCTCTATGAAGCTGGTGAAACCAGTTTTTTAATCTACAGCAGTTTGAGAGTGGGTGGCTACAGCCACCCACTCTCAAACCCAACATTGATAGGACTTTCAATATTTGTGGTGTGTCTCATTTGAACACAAAGTGCTGTAAATCCCTACACAGCAAGGCATTCAAAATCTTATTTGTATCAACTAGTTAGTAAAATGGTATGAAATGGTATAAGGAAGTGGAAAAGGGCGCGCCAGCGTGCCCTTTTCAAACCATTTAGGATTGCTGTATCTAACCATCCATAGATTCAGAATCCTGATTCGATCCTTACCTTATAATTGCTTCAGATACCAGATTGATATTCTGACCTAAAATCTATGTCTCAATCCTTAGATACAAATAAAGCCGAAGACGATCGCCTCTTGCTATCCCTGAGAGATAGGCAATTGCGGACTTTATTTGAGACAACCCTAGATGCGATCGTCATCTTCGATGATCAAGGATACTATCTAGATGTCAACTCGGCAGCCTGTGAGTTGTTTGGGCTAGAAAGAGATGAACTTCTAGGGCGTTGTATTTCTGAGTTTGCGACTCCGGGATTTGATTTCTCCATAGGATGGCAAGAATTTATAGAACAGGAAAAATCGCGTGGGGAGTTTCGGTTAGTTCGTACTGATGGAGAACTGCGGATATTGGAATATGTAGCCACTGCCAACTTTCTACCCCAATGTCATTTGGCAGTGATGCGAGATATTACCGAACTTAAACGCGCCGAGGCAAAAATACAGAAACTATCGGCAGAGCTAGAGGCGCAAATTCTCCAACCTTCTATTCTTCAACCTTCTAGGGAACAGACTCCAGATATGGGCGATCGTCCGATCGCCGAGTTAGAGCTAGAGCTAGAGCAATTTTTTAACCTTTCCCTTGATCTGCTTTGCATTATTGATAATGATGGGTATTTCCGCCGCCTGAATCGGTCTTGGGAAACAATTCTTGGTTATGACATTAAAGAACTTGAAGGTCGCCTCTCCCTTGATTTTGTCCATCCCGAAGATTTTGACTCCACCATCGAGACAATGTTTGAGTTGAGCGAACAAAAACCTATTCTGGAATTTACTAACCGCTATCGGGCTAAGGATGGGATTTATTTATATCTTGAGTGGCGCTCTATGCCCTACGGAAATTTAATCTATGCCGCTGCCAGAGATGTGACCGATCGCAAACAAGCAGAGCTGGAAATGCAGCAAACCCAAAGCTTTCTAACTTCGATTATTGAAAATATTCCTAATATGGTCTTTGTTAAGGATGCTGATAATCTGCAATTTGTGCGCTTTAACAAAGCCGGAGAGGAACTCATTGGCTATCCGAGAGAGGCATTAATCGGCAAAAGCGATCGTGATTTTTTCCCCCCAGAGGAAGCAAATTTTTTCATCGCCAAGGATCGGGAAGTTTTAGCTAATGGGGATATTTTAGATATTCCAGAGGAGCAGATCCAAACGAATCATCAAGGCACGCGGATTCTACACACCAAGAAAATTCCTATCCTGAATAGATTTGGTCGTCCTGAATATTTACTAGGCATCTCGGAAGATATTACCGAACAACAAGCTGCCCTGCGGGATCGTAAAGCTGCCGAAACTGCCTTGGCAGAGAGCGAAGCCCAAAATCGGGCAATTCTCCAAGCTATTCCTGATATTATGTTCCGAATTAATAAAGAAGGAGTTTATTTAAGCTACAACGGATCATCCGAATTATTAGGTTTCCAGAACGGGCAACAATCCATTGGCAAGAACATGGCGGACTATTTGCCTCCGGAAGTTTATCAAAGACAAAAACACTACATAACACTTGCTTTGGAGACTAGAAAAATTCAAGCTTATGAACACGAAGTTATCATTAAAGGAAAAGCACAGCAAGAAGAGGTGCGGATTGTACCCATTGAAGATAAGGATGAAGTCCTATTTATAATTCGGGATATTAGTGCAGAGCAAGCAGCGCTTCGTGATCGTAAACTTGCTGAAACTGCTTTGGCAGAAAGCGAAGCTCAAAATCGGGCAATTCTCCAAGCTATTCCTGATATTATGATGCGGTTTAATAGAGCAGGAGTTTGCTTAAGCTACTCCAATCCCATGCAGTCATCAGGTATGCTTAGTGGAAGAGACCCTACTGGTCGAAATATTGTAGATTATTTGCCGCCAGAAATTCATCAGCTCCGCAGTCACTATATGACAATTGCGCTGGAGACTAGGCAAACTCAAATTTATGAACAAGAAGTAATTATTGCAGGACGTGTGCAACAAGAGGAGGTGCGGATCATCCCTATTGAGGGTATGGAAGAAGTTCTAGTTATGATCCGGGATATTAACGAACAGCAAGCTGCACTTCGTGAACGCAAACAAGCAGAAAACCTACTCAAAGAGCGAACAGCAGAACTAGAAGCAACTCTGCAAAGATTACAAAATACCCAAGTTCAATTAATTCAATCTGAAAAGATGTCCAGCTTGGGACAGCTAGTTGCCGGAATTGCCCATGAAATTAATAATCCTGTCAGTTTTATTTATGGCAATACTCAGCATGCTACTAATTACGTTAATGACTTAATTGAGCTTGTACATCTTTATCAAGAAAACTATCCTGAGCCGCCTCTAGTAATTTCTGAGTATATGGAAGAAATTAATCTAGAATATTTAGTTTCTGATTTTTCTAAGTTACTAGAATCTATAGAAAATGGAGCTATCCGGATTCGAGATATTATTAAATCTTTGCGGATGTTTTCTCGTTTAGATGAATCGGCTTGCAAAACTATAGACATTCATGAAAACATTGATAGTACCTTGATGATTTTACAAGGCCGTTTCAATGGCCGGGATGGTAAACCAGAAATCCAACTGGTTAAAAACTATGGTGACTTACCTCGAATTCAATGCTATAGCGGCTTATTAAATCAGGTTTTTGTTAATTTATTGATGAATGCAACTGATGCGATCGAACAATATCGAGATGGTTTAGATACCCCTCAGCTTTCTGAATATCGTGGGATGATTACCATCACAACTTCCCTAACTGCAACTAATCAGACTATTATCTCCATTCACGATAATGGCTGTGGCATGAATGCCCAAATTCAAGAAAAGATATTTAATCCCTTTTTTACCACTAAACCGATCGGACAAGGTACAGGTATGGGGTTAGCCATTAGCTATCAAATCATCACAGAAAACCACCACGGAGAGATTAGCCTCAGTTCAGAGCTAGGAAAAGGAACAGAGATTACACTTACCCTGCCTCGTCTATCCTTAGATTGCAGTATACCTCTTGTCTGAATTTTACATCAACAAAAGTAGACCATTCGTGGTCTAAAAAAAGAGTATTAGCTTGGCAACTAAAGTCGCCAGACACTTCTCTTTGCAGCACCACCGAAAAAGTATTTAGACAAAAGTATTTAGACAAGAGAGATATTTTCTCTATTTTTTCACTTTCTACATTTATAATTGCAAACAGTTATTTGCTAATTGCTTGTCTTAAAATTTATGTCTCATTCCTTAGGTACAAAGAGAACTGAAGACGATCGCCTCCGCCAAATTGCCCGCTATGCCCCCGGAGTAATCTATCAATTTCGGATGCGCCCTGATGGTAGCTCTTGTTTTCCCTATGCCAGTGATGGATTGCAAGAAGTTCACGGGGTTTCTCCAGCGGAGGTACTTGAGGATTCCTCCAAGATTTTCACCTTTATTCATCCTGAAGATATCGATCGAGTCACCCAATCTATTCTGGAATCTGCCGCCAACATGACCCCTTGGTGTTGTGAATATCGGGTGAATTTATCTGAAGACAGACAACGCTGGTTACTGGGTCATTCCACACCCCAGCGAGAAACTGATGGCGGTACCCTTTGGCATGGTTATATTCGAGATATTACAGAGAGCAAAACCACAGAACTCGCCCAACAAGCCAGTGAAAATAAGTTCCGAAGCATCATTGAAAATCTCGATGATATGGTTTACATGATTAATGCTGATACTTCCTTCAGTTATCTTAGTCCCCAGTTCCAAGAAATTATGGGCTATGAGATAGGAGAAATATTAAATAATTCCTTTGCAAAACTAGTTCATCCAGAAGATTTATCAATCTGTGTAGATGCGTTGCACCGCTCTTTTCAAGGGGAAAAAATCCGGGGAATAGAATATCGAACTTTGCATAAAGATGGCAATTATTACTGGCATTCTTCTAATTTATCAGCTCTCAGGAATGAAGATGGAGAAATCGTTTCCTGTTTAGGGGTAGCCCGATATGTCCACGATCGCAAACAAACAGAGCAATCGCTCCAAGAAACGAACAGTCTCCTCCACTCAGTCTTGGAAACTATGCCAGACTTTTTCTTTGCTAAAGATCTACAAGGAAGACATATTGCAGTCAATTCCAACTTGGCTGAATTTTTTGGCAAATCAGTTGCAGATATTATTGGCAGGACAGATGCAGAGTTGTTGCCTCCAGATATTGCCGAGAAAATCATGGCAAAAGATAGAGAAATCATGACCAAAGGAATTACTGAACGATTTGAAGAAGTCGTGCCAACCGATGGAGTTAAGGATAGCTATTATCTGACCGTCAAGACACCTTTGTTTGATGCTCAAGGCAATGTCACTGGTTTGATTGGTGTTGCCCAAAATATCACCGATCGCAAACAAGCAGAAATCGCTTTAGAAGAAAATCATCTTCGCTTAGAGCTTGCCCTGAAGACAGCAAATATTGGCTCATGGGACTGGAATCCCCAGACCAATCAGGTTAATTTTAGTACTCAATGGAAGGCGATTCTGGGCTATGCAGACCATGAAATTGAGAATTCCCTTCAGGAGTGGGAAAGTCGGGTGCATCCAGAGGATCTACCGTTTGTTTATGAAAATATTGGTCGGCATATCCGGGGAGAAATTTCGTTTTATCAAACGGAACATCGGCTCCGGTCTAAAGATGGCAGCTACAAATGGATCGTAGACCAAGGACAAGTAGCCGAGCGTGATGAACAGGGCAATCCAGTCCGGTTTATTGGGATTAATTTTGATATTAGCGATCGCAAAGCCGCAGAACTAGAACTAGAACAATTCTTTAATGTTGCTCTTGATTTGCTCTGTATCGCCGATTTCAATGGTCATTTTCGCCGCCTCAGTCGGGCGTGGGAAACGACTCTTGGCTATAGCACTCAAGAACTAGAGGGTCAACGCTTGCTCGATTTAGTGCATCCTGATGATGTTGCCGCAACCTTAGAGGTCATGTCTGAGTTGAGTGAACAAAAACCAGCTCTTCAGTTTACTAACCGCTATCGGGCTAAAGATGGTTCCTATCGATATATTGAATGGCGATCTGTTCCCTCTGGAGACTTGATTTATGCAGCAGCGCGGGATATTACCGATCGCAAAAATGCTGAAGCCGATCGCGAACAGGCAGAAAAGATGCTACAACTTACCCAGTATGCCTTCAATAGTGCGGGAAATTCGATGTTCTGGATTCGTCCCGATGCCACGTTTTACTATGCGAACCAGACAACTTGCAATATGCTGGGCTATACCCTCGACGAGTTGCTATCAATGTCAGTCTTCGATGTGGATGCCGATTTTCCACCCGACGCTTGGCAAGAACATTGGCAGCAAATGAAACAGCAAGGCAGCTTGATGATCGAGTCGCGTCAGCGAGATAAAAATGGACGCATTTATCCGGTGGAAATATTAATTAGCTATATAGAATTTGATAGCAAAGAATACAACTTTGCCCAAGTGACAGATATCACCGATCGCAAAGCTGCCGAAGCTGCCTTGGCAGAAAGTGAGGCTCAAAACCGGGCAATTCTCCAAGCTATCCCCGATCTTATGTTCCGGGTTAATAAAACAGGGATTTACTTAGGATATTCCACTTCAACAGAATTATTAGACCTGAGCACTCCCCACTCTGTTGGTAAGCCAATGGCAGATGAATTGTCCCCAGAGCATTATCAGCGTCATATGAGCCACTTGGCAATTGCGCTGGAAACTAGACAGACTCAAATTTACGAACAGGAAGTGACGATTGCTGGGCGGATCCAGCACGAAGAGGTGCGCATTGTCCCCCTTAATGATCGGGAAGAGGGACTATTCATGATCCGGGATATTGGCGATCGCAAACAAGCCCAAAAAGAACAATCCCGATTACTAGCCATCTTGGAAGCCACCTCCGATTTTGTGGGTAGCGCAGATCCCAGCGGCAGGGTACTTTATCTGAATCAGTCTGCCCGCAAAATGTTAGGGCTGACACCGGAGGATGATATCTCCCAGAGAAGCCTTACTCAGAGCCATCCAGAATGGGCTAATCAACTCATTTTTAGTGAAGGGTTGCCAGAAACAATGCAATCGGGTAGTTGGTTGGGGGAAACTGCCATCTTAAAAGCCGATGGGCAGGAGATTCCTGTCTCTCAGTTAATTGTTGCCCACAGGTCTGAGGAGTCTGGAGAAATAGAATATTTTTCAACGATCGCTAGAGATATTAGCGAGCAGCGAGCTGTACTTCATGAACGCGAGGCCGCCGAAACCAAACTAAAAGAGGTATCCGATCGCCTATCCTTAGCCCTCAAGTCTGGGGGAATTGGTTGCTGGGAATGGGATATTGTCCAGAATGCCCTCGTATGGGACGATCGCATGTTCGAGCTATACGGCGTAAATGCAGACTCCAATCATGGTTTAGCCTACGATGTTTGGATAAATGGATTACATCCAGACGATCGAGATGCGGCTGAAACCATATCTCGCCAAACTCTTTTGGGAGAAATAGAATACGATACGGAACTCCGGGTTATTCATCCTGATGGTAGTATCCATTTCCTGAGAGCTTTCGCGCTAGTTTTACGTAATGCAGAAGGCGATCCGCAAAAAATGATTGGGATTAATTTTGATATTAGCGATCGCAAAGCCGCCGAAACCAAACTAAATGAGGTATCCGACCGATTGTCCTTAGCCCTCAAGTCTGGGAAGATCGGCTGTTGGGAATGGGATGTTGTCGAGAATGTTCTCATGTGGGACGATCGGATGTACGAACTATACGGTGTAAATGTACCCCCAAACACTAATTTAGCCTTCGATGTTTGGACAAATGGGCTACATCCAGACGATCGAGATGCCTCTGAGAAATTAATTCAACAAGCCCTGTTAGGACAATCAGAATTTAATCCAGAATTTCGGGTTGTGCATCCTGATGGCAGTATTCATTTCATTAAAGCCTTTGGCTTAGTGCAGCATGATGCTGAGGGTAATCCCCAAAAAATGATTGGCGTTAATCTTGATATTAGCGATCGTAAACAAGCAGAAGCTCTTTTACAGCAACAAACAGCGGAATTAGAAGCAACTCTGAAAAGATTGCAAAATACTCAAACACAACTAATTCAAGCTGAAAAAATGTCTAGTTTAGGACAATTAGTAGGGGGAATCGCCCATGAAATTAATAATCCCGTCAGTTTTATTTATGGAAACATTCAACCTGCCACTGATTATGTAGCAGAATTAGTTGATCTGGTGCATCTTTATCAAGCACACTATCCTGAACCACCTCAGGCTATTTCTCAACGTTTAGAAGAGATTGATCTGGAATATTTAGTGCATGATTTTTCTAGGTTGCTAGAATCTATGAAAAATGGAGCTGCCCGGATTCGAGATATTATCAAATCTTTGCGAACATTTTCGCGCTTGGATGAGGAAGGTTGCAAAACCATAGATATCCATGAAAATATTGACAGTACTTTGGTAGTGTTGCAAAGTCGTTTCAATGGTCGAGATGGCAAGCCAGAGATTCAACTGATCAAAAACTATGGTGACTTACCCGGAATTGAATGCTACAGCGGTTTATTAAATCAGGTTTTTGTGAATTTGTTGATGAATGCGATCGATGCGATCGAGTCACGCACTGCGATCGAACAACAACAAAATATCCTAGCCTCTACCCAAGACTCAAAATATCATGGAGTGATTACAATCACAACTTCCTTGAGTTCCAGCAATCAAGCTGTCATCTCCATTCAAGATAATGGCTGTGGCATGAATGCTCAAACTCAAGAAAAGATATTTAATCCCTTTTTCACTACTAAACCGATCGGGCAAGGCACAGGAATGGGCTTAGCAATTAGCTATCAAATTATTACAGAAAACCACCAAGGAAATATTTCAGTTAATTCCACCCCCGGAGAAGGGACAGAGTTTGTCATGACGATGCCGATTAAACAAAATTCAGAATTAGCAATAATTGAGGAGTTCCCATCCTGTGCTATTGATAACGAGAAATAATAGTTATACACAGGAAGAGTATTTGGGGAGCAAAACTCCCTAAACACCCTTCCTTAAACAATTACTTTGCATCACTACTCAATACAGCAATCCCCTTAAATTCCCCTAACTAAAGATAAAATTATGATGATCCCAGAAAAAACTGCATTGATATTAATTGGTTTCCAAAATGACTATTTTGCCAGTGATGGTATTTTACATAGCGTTATTGATGAATCCTCAAAAGCTAGCCAAGTTGTCGAAAATACTATTTATCTCTTAGAAAAGTTGGTACATACTCCAGTTTTGATCATCGCAACACCCATTCTCTTTACCCCAGATTATCAAGAACTAGTTGATCCCGTAGGTATTCTCAAAACTATCAAGGAAGTAGGGGCTTTTCAGGCTGAAACTAAAGGAGCCGAGATGATAGAGCAACTCCTCCCATTTCGGAGCAATATCTTAGAAGTTCCGGGTAAAAGAGGCTTTAATGCTTTTACTGGTACTAATTTAAAAGAAGTTCTAAAAGATAAGCAGATTACTTCAGTAGTCTTGGCAGGGGCTGTCACCTCTATTTGTATTGACTCCACGGGGCGTTCTGCCCATGAGCAAGGCTATCAAGTTTCTGTTCTTTCTAATTGCACTTCTGCTCGGACAGTATTTGAGCAGGATTTTTACCTTGATAATGTATTTCCTTTATACGCCGAGGTTATTTCTTCGATTAAATTCCTGCAAAACTTAGGAGTTGATACCTAATGCCAGAAGCTAATAATGTAGCTAATGAATTACATACCCAAATTCAGTACCGACTAATTGAAAAACTATCGGAGTCCGAGCGGCGCTATCGAGAACTGGTCGAAGGACTGCGGGAAATTGTGTTTAAGTGCGATCGCTTTGGTTGTGTGACTTTTCTCAACCGGGCTTTAACTACGACCCTTGGCTATCCATTGGCAGAAGTAATGGGGCAGCCCCTAGATAACTTTATGGATCCCGGCGATCGCCACCTTTGGCAAGAAATCCTCGCAATTTTACCAACTCAAGTTAATCCTCAAGTTAATATTTGCCAAGAACTCCGCTTCATTCATCAAAATGGGGCTTTGGTATGGCTAGAGCTATCTATGCAGTCTAGTCGAGCAGCCGAACTATCTGGCTCCATGATGAATATTACCGATCGCAAACAGGCAGAAATATCCCTGCTCCAAGTAAATGAGGAACTAGAAACCATAATAGCCAATAGAACTGCGGAATTAACCCAATCTAACCAAGACCTAACGGCAACTCTACAAAAACTCCAATACACTCAGAGTCAGATGATCCAGCGTGAAAAAATGTCTAGCCTAGGGCAACTGATGGCTGGGGTGGCTCACGAAATCAACAATCCAGTCAACTTTATTCATGGCAATCTAGGGCATATCGAGCAATATATGCAAAACTTGTTGCAATTGCTAGATACCTATAAAAAGTATTATCCAAATCCCCTGCAATCTCTGCAAGATGATTTAGAAGAAGCTGATTTGCAATTTCTGAGCAAGGATTTAACGAAAATATTGAAGTCAATGAAATTAGGTTCTGATCGCATTCGAGATATTGTGATTTCCTTACGCAACTTTTCTCGTTTAGATGAGTCGGAATTCAAGCCTGTGGATATCCATCAGGGTATTGATAATACGCTCATGATTTTGTCACATCGCTTAAAATCTCAGGCAAAGCGTCCAGCCATTCAGGTGTTGAAGCAGTATGGTGATCTACCTTTAGCGGAATGCTATGCAGGTCAACTCAATCAGGTATTTATGAATATATTAACAAATGCGATCGATTCTTTGGAGTCATGCTATGCGAACAACTCTCTGCCCAAATCCGCTCAATCTACACTAATGATCACAATTAAGACATTTACTACAAATAACGAATGGGCTAATATCTCTATTACTGACAATGGTATTGGAATTTCTGAAGACGATCAACGGCGAATTTTCGACCCATTTTTTACGACAAAACCTATAGGTAAAGGAATAGGATTGGGATTAACTAGTGCCTATCAAATTATTGTTGAACAACACACAGGCATGATTGAGGTAAATTCTATTTGGGGGCAGGGAACTGAACTTTTAATTATGCTGCCGATGAGAGCAGTGATGGCAAAAACTAACCATCGCGATCCTAATTGATGTCCGAGTTTTAGGAGGTGAAGTAGGTTGCACTCGATCGAGTGCAACCTACTTCACTTTTTTGAGATTTCCATCGTATATAGCGATCCTAAATGGGTTCACCCGCCGAAGGCGGGTGAACCCATTTACTAAAAGCAAATTGACTTGGCAACTGTTATAGTAGTCGCTGATTTGATTAGGACGTTTTTGAGGGCGCGCTCCGCGCGCCCTCAAAAACGTCCCTGTCCTAACTAGAATGGAGCTTACTATAGAAAATGATTTAGGACTGCTATATATAGCAATCCTAATTGAGTTTAGAACTTTAGAGGGTTGAGAACGGCTCCTCCTCTGGGGGAGGAGCCATTCTCAACCTATTTAGAGTTGCTATATTAAATGCCTTAGACGTGTTATGTCTGAGGGTCGGAGGAACAAAGACTTTAGATAGTGCGAAATGTTAATATAGCAAAACTTTATATTCATAATCTAAATCTGCTAAGACTATACTTATAAGGCTATGCTTAATGAAATCTCTTAAAGAGGTATTCATACAAGATGTTTATTTTACCGAGTGTAATATCAGGTGTTATTTAGAGGAGCAACTGAGCTATGGCGCAGTATCACATGGGTATAAATTTGGGGCACGAACGTTCTGTGGCGATCGTCCGAGATGGCGAAATCTTGGTGGCAATTGAGCAAGAACGACTCGATCGCCAAAAATATAGTATTGGTTTTATGCTTCAGTCTCCGGGGGTTGCTTCACAAATGCAGTTACCGGGTGAAGCAATACGTTACTGTTTAGACAGTTGCGGTATAACGATGACTGACCTTGCCTCGATTACTGCTAATATGCCCGGATATGACTTTGCCCTTGATATCACCCGGAGTGTCTTTCCTCAAGATGTTGCAGATAAAGTGCTCCCCCTTCCCAGCCATCATCTTGCCCATGCCTATTCTGCCTTTTGGCCCTCTGGATTTGACGAAGCTGTAGTCCTAGTTGTAGATGCCACAGGCAGCACCAGTGCTGACCACCGCACCGAATCTTATACTCTCTACCAAGGTCACGGGTCGACCCTGACCACCTTACATAGTGAAACCGTCGCTGCCCATCTAGCAGGAATTTCCACCCTTGGTTTTATTTATGAATACATCACTCGCAAAGCTGGATTTGTCACCACAGTAGGTAATACCAAAGTCAGCCATGCCGAAGCCGGAAAACTGATGGGGTTAGCCCCCTTTGGCGGTGAACAACCCCACTGGAATCGATGGATTCACCCCGTCGCAGGTTCCTATAGCCTATCCATCTCACCCTACGATATCTTTTTAGAAGTGGCTGCCCTAGAGAAGCGTTACGACACAGGTGATGGGAAGCCATACCTGCGTCCCTATTTAGTTGACTTAGCCTATAAAGTACAGCAGGAACTGGAACAGGCTTTAGTGCATATTGTGGATTTAGCAGTGCAGCAGACGGGATTACGGAAGCTCTGTATTGCCGGTGGTGTGGGCTTGAACTCAGTGGCTAACTACAAGTTGTTGCAGCAGTTACAACTAGAGGACATTTTCATCTTTCCGGCGGCGGGGGACAGCGGGATTGCTGCAGGGTGTGCGCTGTGGGCTTATGCCTATAGGGGCGGCGACAAACGGACTAAGTTAACCAAAGCAACTTTGGGTCATGCCTATACCCACCCACAGATCACCCAAGCACTACAGCAGTTTGAGTCTGAGACCACTTTTATCGAACTCACCACGGAGGGAATGCTCGATCGCACTGCTGAAGCCTTAGCCCAAGGACACGTGGTGGCTCGCTTTGAAGGCGGCTCAGAGTATGGACCGCGGGCTTTAGGGCATCGCTCCATTATGGTTGACCCCACCTTTGAGCGGATGAAAGATATTTTGAATACCCGGGTCAAATTTCGGGAAGCATTTCGTCCCTTTGCGCCAGTCATTCCGTTAGCGGATGTATCCCAAGTGTTTGAAATGTCAGTGGGTGCGCCTTTTATGCTAGTTGTGCCGCCCATCAGACCAGAACTGCGGGACAAAATTCCCGCGGTCACCCATGTGGATGGCACTGGTCGGGTGCAAACGGTGACAGAGGAGGATAACCCTTATTTTTATAGTATTTGTCGAAAATTAGTTGCATTACGTCAAGGGCCGCCTGTACTATTGAACACCAGCTTTAATCTGGCTGGTCAACCGATTGTGGAAACTCCCATAGAAGCAATGCAAACTTTTCTGGAAACAGATATTGATTACTTAGCGATCGAGAACTTCTGGATTGCCAAACGTCATGTACCAGTGCAAAACTACACCGAACATCTGGAGAAGATTCAGGAAAGCCCGATTCCCTCTGGATTACCTGCAGGGCAGCCTGCCGTTACAGATTTAATGGTTCAGCTCGATCGGGCTATATTTTGGGGCGAAACGCTGGGTTGCCCTTGGACAGAGACAGAACTCAAAACCCTATCTAATCTGGGCGCACGCTACAAAGAAACCAGTATTCTCTTCCCTGATTCACCCTTTGATGTGCCCTTGCAGACCCAGCTTGCAGAGGATGTGGTATTGCTGTTAGACCCCCTCGGTCAATCAGCCCTGGTTGATTTGTCTAGGCAAGAACAGCCTCAATCAGTTAGTTTACCTACTGTTTCTAGACCCGAAAAAGGGATCGGCAGTATCCGGGCTGGGGTCACGAGTGCCATCAAACTAGCAAAGCGCAGCGGCGGTAAAGCACCCAAGTTACCCCAAGTAAAAATGCTTGAACCATCGTTGTATACATTAGCGGAGGTGAAACTGCTGCTAGCGCTACTAGGTAAGGCTGAAGGCTGGCAGGAGCGGCTGCGTATTGCCCAGCGCCTCACCCACGCCGAGTTAGAGCAGCGATTGCACTGGGCGGCTGAGCAGCTCAGTTTCTATCACCTCCAACTAGAACCCAGCGATCTGCCAACGTCCCCTCCTGATTCCGCTTTGCCCTCAGCATCAACTCAAACTTTTGCGCCCTTTGCTGATGAAACTTTTTCCCTGCGTCACTATCTGCGCCAACTCCAAGATCGTTTACAACAGTCAGGCTACACTGTGGAAATAATCTGCGATCGCTTAGGGGTTGAATCTCTACAAACCTTAGAAATAACTCACTTCCATTATTACGATCGCCACAAACTATCCCATACGGATCTAGATGATTTCATCCGCCTCTTCTTGCTCCGGGTTGCCCTACCTGAAACACGCTTACAGGAACTCTTTGGCTCCACCTTGTTCACAATCTTCACTACCCTTGGGGTACTAATACCTCGCGGCGATCAGTGGGCTTCCCGCATTGATCTGTTCTGTATTGAAGGACTCTATCTAGCCACTGACCATCGCTATATGCTCTTGGAGGAAGACCAGATTGGGGAAAATCCGGTCATGTACATTGGCGCAGATAGTGCCGGGTTAGTTTATACAGCTCCCCAATATGCTGCGGAACAAGTGCTGGATCTGTGCAGTGGTAGTGGTATTCAGGGGCTAGTTGCTAGTCGCTATACTCAGCAGGTTACTGCCGTAGACCTCAATCCGCGCGCGATCCGCTTTGCTCGGTTCAATGCCCAACTCAATGGCATCCGGAACATTCGGTTCCATCAAGGAAGCTTGTATGCACCAGTTCAGGGTTGTCGCTTTGATACAATTCTCGCCAATCCACCCTTTGTTCCTAGTCCCAAACAAGATATAGGTTTCCGGGATGGTGGCACGACCGGAGAAGATATTTTAGCCCAGATTATCAAGGGCAGTGCAGCTCACCTCACCCCCCACGGCAGAGTATTTATTGTCACAGATCTGGTGGATGTTCCAAACTATCAGCCTAAGCTGGCGGGGTGGTGGCAGGGCGGGGTGGCGGATCAGCTGATCCTTTGCACCGCTGATCGGGACGAAATGTTATTTTCAGTTCCCCATAGTCATGCTCCCTTTGGACAAACGCTGGATGGCTACAAGGCAGAGCTAGAGCAATGGTTACAGAACTTTCAGCAAGCAAACCTGACGGCGGTGAATTTTGGCTATATTCTCATTAGTTGTGTGACTAATGAAAGTTCTAATGTGTCAAATGGTTCCTACTATACCCGAACAATTCATAATCCAACTCGGGCGATACATCAACAAGTGCAAGCATATTTTCAGCAACGAGAGTGGTTGCAGCTACCTGAACGCAGTGGCTATTTCCTCTCTCTTGCTCCTGATTTACGCTTTCGAGTCGAAGAAGATTTAGCAGGGAGCGATCGCAAAATTGAGCTATTCTCTCCTACAAATCCCTACTTCACCACCTATCAAATCAGTGAAGAAATTCAACATCTCTTGCAAACAATTCACCGTGTGCAGCCCCAGTGGTATACCTTTGTCACCCCACTCAATCAGATGGGGATTGACGACCTAATTTACAAAGGAATTCTCTGTCTGAGTCCTGAGCGTCCTCGTTCAGCACCAAATCAGCAATCAGCATCCTCGTTCTATAAAAATCCAAATATGACGATTACGGAGCTACGCACCAAGACAACCCCAACCTGTCTCTCGTCCTATCTTAGCCAATAAGCTAAAGCAATCCTAAATGAGTTGGAAACGGCGCACCCTTCAGGTGCGCCGTTTCCAACCCCTCTAAAATTAGCGAATGATTTAGGATTGCTATATTAGGGATTAGACCCTTAAAAATTGCCATAATTAGCGATCGCACTCTGCAACCTCTCCAGCACTTCAGTGAGAGGCAATGCCCCCAACTCCACCGAACCACGGGTGCGAATACTCAGGGTTTGGGTTTCCATTTCCTTTGCCCCCACCACCGCCATGACAGGGATTTTGGCTTTTTCTCCGTTGCGGATCATCTTGCCTAGGCGATCGCTGCCATTGTCCACCTCGACGCGGATCGAGAGCGATCGCATTTTTGCCGCCACTTCCTCCACGTAGGGACGAAAATCATCATTAACAGCTAATAATCTAATTTGTACTGGAGCCAGCCACAGGGGAAAGTCTCCCACGTATTCTTCGATTAAGATCCCCACCAACCGCTCTAGGGAACCGAAGGGCGCTCGATGGATCATCACTGGACGTTGTCGTGTCCCATCGGCGGCTACGTATTCCAGATCAAACCGTTCCGGCAGAATATAATCTACCTGCACTGTGCCAAGCTGCCATTCGCGATCGAGGGCATCCCGGAAAATGAAATCTAGTTTTGGTCCATAGAATGCCGCTTCCCCAATCCCTTCAAAGTGTTCCATGCCAAGGGTTTCCACCGCCCGACGAATTGCCCCCTCAGCTTTGTCCCAAGCCTCATCGGAGCCGATATATTTATCCGAGCTAGGATCCCGGAAACTAAGGCGGGCGCGGAAGTTGGTCAGTTGTAGGCTCTTAAAAACAGATAGAGTTAGATCCACCACACTCATAAACTCTTGATCCAACTGCTCTGGTGTTACAAATAAATGGGAATCATCCACCGTAAAACCCCGGACTCTAGTTAAGCCCCCCAATTCCCCTGATTTTTCGTAGCGATAGACCGTGCCAAATTCTGCCAGTCGCATGGGCAACTCTCGGTACGATCGCAGTTCACTTTTATAGATCTGGATATGGAAAGGGCAATTCATGGGCTTCATCACAAAACCCTGCTCCAATTCCGCCTCCTCTTGACTTTCCGCCATCAACGGAAACATATCTTCTTTGTATTTCTGCCAATGCCCAGAAGTCTTAAACAAATCAACTCTGGCAATATGGGGCGTAACCACGGGCAGATAGCCTCGCTTTAGCTGTTCCTGCTTCAGGAAATCTTCTAAGCCACTCCTGAGGATCGTCCCCTTAGGAGTCCAAAGGGGCAAGCCGGGACCTACCAAATCGGAGAAGACAAATAAACCCAGTTCTTTGCCTAATTTGCGATGGTCACGTTTTAGAGCCTCTTCCTTCCGGCGTTTATGCTCCACCAATTGCTCTGGGGTTTCCCAAGCTGTACCGTAGATGCGCTGGAGTTGGGCTTTGGTTTCATCTCCCCGCCAGTATGCCCCCGCTACGGCTTCGAGGGCGATCGCCTTGGGGTGAATATCCCCCGTATTTTCCACATGGGGTCCGGCACAGAGATCCCACCACTGATCTCCTAGGTGGTAGATAGTTATTGGTTCTTCCAGACCTGCCAAAATCTCCAATTTGTAGGGTTCATTGATCGCTTTGATCCGCCGCTCCGCCTCTTCTCTGGTCACTTCTTCCCGGATCAGGGGCAGTTTCCGCTTGATGATCTTGACCATTTCCTGCTCGATCGCCTTCAAATCTTTCTCGGTAAACGGCTCTGGATTATCAAAATCATAGTAGAACCCATTTTCAATCCAAGGTCCGATCGTCACTTGAGCTTTGGGAAATAGCTTTTGTACCGCCATCGCCAACACATGGGAAGTCGTATGCCGGATCTGTTTCAAGTTTACCGATTCGCTAGTCCGGGGTAGCGTCATGGGGGGTAACTGATCTGGCTTTTGCATACGGATTTGCTGTTGGTGAATTAGTAATAAATAGAGAAGTAAGAATTATTATGGGGTTAAAGAGCGTTTATTTTCCCCTTTTGTCCTTAGATACATTAGATACAGTATATCAATTTAGCAAAATTAGCGAAATCAAAGAAATTTGCAAAATTAGCGAAATCAAAGAAATTCAGGAAACTTGAGCGATTCTTCTGCGAGTCCTTCGCAATTCTCTGGGGTGTGCTACCACGAGCAATGTCATGAGAGCAATGTTACGACTCAAAGTCGAAGCAATATTGTTCTGCAACACTAAAGCGAACGAAATAACCATAACACCTATGAACGACCATCAGGAAAATCTCCGTGACGAAGCTGCCAAAGCTTTTAATGAATCTCTGAAAAAGCTAGAGGAGCTATGGGAAGAAACTACCGAAGACCCTCCAGAAGCAATTCTTGAAGAACTGGCAGCTGCCGCCGCTGATATTGAGGAATTTTTTGAGAATCAGACCAATGCAGATACTTCAATCATAGAAGTCCCAGTTAAAATGGGCTTAATTACTGAGGAAAAAAAAACTTAGGGTTGCTATTCAAGGTAACTAAGCATAATTATTTGAATAGGCGATCGCTTAGCTGAATGAATAGCGATCGCAAATTTGGCTAAACATTTGCTATATCAAATGCTATATCAAAGCAGAAGATTCATGCAGCCTAGGACTTTTGCAATTGCCCTTGAACTCATCCCAAGCTGTTCCAGTATTATATTGCCCAATGCTTGATATAAACAACTCTGGTCAGAAAAGCCAAAAATGCCGAAAATCACACCTAAAATACCAAAAGCAAAAAAGAAAAGTTTTTCTGGTTTTAATCTGGCTTCAGCCTACAAACAGTTGGGGATTAAAACCCTCATTCCTTGGTCATTACCAGTCTCTACCCTTGAACCTACTGATTTTTTCACCCAGCGCCTAGCCCGACTGCACCGCACCTTTGACCTCCGTAACTATGAAGAATCTAAGAAATTATTGATCGATGCTTTCTGTGAAGAAGCAATGGAAGGAATTGACAAACTAAAAATTTGGAAAGGAGGCAAAATTGAGAGTGATTATTTGGTTGGGAATGCCGATTATCTAATTGCCGAAAAACAAGATTATCTAGATACCCCTTTCTTGTGCATTGTAGAAGCAAAACGTGACGACTTTGAGCAAGGATTAGCTCAATGCTTAGTGGAAATGCAAGCCTGTCAATGGTCAAACAATCAAGTAGGTAAACACCTAGATGTCTTAGGTATTGTCACCAATGGCCAAGGATGGGTATTTTATAAACTGACTTTGGCTGGGGAAGGCTATGAAACCAGAACTTATATTGCAGATGATTCTGCTCAACTATTAGGAGCACTGCACTACATTTTCCAAGAATGCGAGAGAAACCTAGCATAAACAAAGCCCCGGTTCCCTCTGGAAACTGGGGCTTTATTTTTATTAGATTGAGAAGGGACGGCGACAGCCGCCCCTTTTCATGATTCTGGAACTAACTATAGCAAACCTAAATGGTTTCACCCGCCTCCGGCGGGTGAAACCATCTGCCAGAAGCAAGTTGACTTAGTAACTGTTCGTAAATGATTTAGGATCGCTATAGTAGTCTGTCAAGTGTTTTTTGAGGGGTTGAAAACCCCTCAAAAAACACCCACAAAACTTTTAGGATGCTATAGACTCATCAACTAATCGTTGACGGACTACTAGCGGGAAGGTGAAAGGTCAGACCAGGATTGTTTCACCAAGTCTGCTTGAGCCTTCACACTGCCGAGGTAGTTACCAGCCGGGAGGTTGGGATAGCGGTTGTAGGGAACCACGTCTTCACCAAAGTAGCGGGCATATTCGGCACTATCGACGATCGCATCCACAGCCGCCTTTAAGCCTTGGTCAGCCAATAGTTTGTTGTATTGACGGATTTCTGCCTGAGTCGCCGGGGCGCGTCCCAAGAGGTGACGGAATAGGAACTCAATTACCTTGGTATTGGGGTACGGAGTGTAGAACCGCTTGCAGTAGATTTCTGAACCAGCTAAGGACTTGACAAATTCCCGGACTGTGATCTCGCTATTGCGGAGTTTGCTCTCTAGGTCAGAGCGACGGAACTGGCTAGGCACTTGACCGCTGAAGACATCCATCACTTGGCAATAGATGGCATTCAGAACCAGCACGGTTTCTCCCTGACCCATACCGGGGTTCATCCGGAAGATGCGGGCTGGCTTGCGGCGGGATGTTCCCACACCCACTTCCACCGATTGACCTTTGCCATTGGCAAAGGAGCGTCCCAACTCGATAAATAGGGGCTTGGTCGGATCCATCTGGGTCGCTGCCACCGCTATGTCATCCATAGCTTGCACCATCAAGGGCATTTGGGTAGCATTCATCCGGGATTTCACCGTGGTAAAACTAGGCACGACAATATCGTCGTTTTGCTTAGTGAGTTGGTTGTACAACTTCTCGGTGTTGGGGAAGTTGGCAGCAGGCAGGGTGGGATAGCGGCGGTAAGGCACGGTATCTTCACCGTAGGCTTGGGCATACTCGGTCGTATTCACCATCGCCCGAATAAAGCCCCGTAGACCTTCGGAAGCAAGGATCAGGTTATACTTGCGAATTTCCTTTTGATCTAAGGGCGCCCGACCGAGGAAGTGCTTGGTACCTAGTTCAATTACCTTGGTGTTGGGGTAGGGAGTGTAAAACTCTTTGATATAGAGTCCCGAACAGCCTAGTTCCTCAATAAATTCCTTGAGGTTAATTTCCCCATTACCCAGCTTGCTTTCGAGGGCGGTGAACTCACTCTTAACAATGTAGGGTTCCACATCCCGCTCAAAGATTTGTCGATAGGCAGCCCGAATCAGGGTGTTTACCGCTGGTTTGTCATTGAGGTCGGTAAGTTTGAAAGCCTTGGTTTGTTGGCGTTGAACATTGACACCCTGAGCAATCCGGAATTGGATGTCTGGCTCCGTGCGCATTTCTGTTACAGCACCTAGCTCCACAAACTTGGGAGTTTCTTCCTTCGTGGGTGCAGTTCCCACATCGGAGCGAATACTGCCCACCCGGAGCGATCGCAAGGATACGCCAGCGGGAGTCAGATAGCGCTCGTAGGGAACTGTGTCTTCCCCAAAGGCTTCGCTATATTCAACAGAGTCTAGAATGGCATCCACAAGGGCGTAGAAGCCTTTCTTAGCACAAATATCGAAGTATTTGTTCATTTCTTGGCGACCGTAGGTAGGACGACCCAAGAGACGGCGGTGGATATACTCGATCGCCTTCGTTACGTACAACGAAGTCCAGTACAACTGCCGGAATAGGTTAGATTTCGCCAACATCCGGACAAATTCCCGCAGGGTAATCTCGCCGTTCTCTAGTTTGATTTCTGCCACCTTTAGTCGTTGTCCTTCGTAGACAGCCCGACCAAATACTTGGAGGTAAGTGGCGTTGATCACCGCTTGGGTAGAGCTTTCGGAGTATTTGACGCTGATACCTTTAGAGAAATTACCAGCGATCGAGCCGCCGTTTGCCCCCACACCGGGTAGTTGATCCAGCTTAAATACCTTGGGACCCAAGGAACCGGGAGCATTGCCTCTAGCGCCGGGATTGCTGAGTTGGTTATCAATCCCCGCCCCTTGGCGAATCAAAATCCGCCGGGTATCCTTGCCAAAAGGTGCTGGACTGGTGTTAGGATTCTTGGTTTCTTTCGGGAAGATGGCTCCAAATTGAATTTCCAAGGGATCGTTGCCAGAACCATAGACGTGCTGATCGGCTAAAGGTTGTTCATAACTAGCAAAGGTGGTAATGAATTGGGGAACCTTGCGGAAAGGCGCACTGTACTTAAACAGATCCTGCTGTTGTCCCCAGTTGCGACATTCCTGCGCTTCCACACCCAAGCCCCGAATATAGGGCACGGTTTCTTCCCCAAAATAATCACTATATTCTTGGGAATCTACCAAGGCATCAACTAAGGCTGCTAAACCACCGCTAGAAACGATACTAAAGTAGGTTTGCACTTCTTCCCGGGAACTAGGTCCCCGACCAAGGAAGTGACGGAAAGCGAGTTCTAGAGCACGGCTATTGATAAAAGGTTCAAAAAATTGCTTTTGGTATAAAGAAGATTTTCCTAAGCGGCGGATAAATTCCTTCATGGAAATATCCCCATTCTTTACCTGAGATTCCAGATAAGAAATAGATTGGCTGTAGGCACGGGTGATATCCCGCTCGAAGACCTGACGGTAGGCAGCTTTAATGATTCCAGTCTTTTCAGTACTAGATAAGCCGGGCTTCATGGCGTATTTAGAACGCTTTTCCGCCGCATTAAAGAAGCTCTGGGGCAATTGCAACCCTTGTTGGTCGCCGGAAGGACGTTGACGGGTTTGGGTAGAGGGGGTAGGGGCTTTGAATTCGTTGATCAAAATGGTGAAATAATCAGCAACGATTTCTTTGCTAGTGGGATCATTTTTGAAATAGCCCAAGCTAGCAACCCGCATTTCCTCAAGAGCAACGATCGTGGCATCACCAGAACAAGCTCTTTCAATAATTTCCCGCAAACCCCGGACGTTGACCACGATAATATTTGGGTCGCCGGCGACGATCGCATAGGTCAGATAGCGCAGGAACCAAGACATATCCCGGAGGGATTTTTGCATATTCCGCGCCCCGTAGCGAGCCACATTGATGGGGCGGAAGCTGACGGGAGCAGGCACACTAGCCACTCCACCACCTCCACCACTAAAAATAGACTTGAAACTATCAAAAAAACCACCACCACCTGCTTCTACATAGGTGACAGTCCCTAGTTTCATCGCATCTTGAAGATTTGAAGTACTACCTCTTGAGGCTGCTCCGGCAGTTGCCATTACCATAGATCCCGCTGGTTTTTCCAGAAAAGCCATGGGAGAGCCGCCGGTAAAAATCCGATTTGCTGCCCTAGAAACAATTAGGTCAGCATTATTAGTTAGGACACTCGCTATTTCTAAACGTTTATTACCGGAATTAAAATAACTGGCTAATTCGCTTAGCTCCCCACCTTCCAAAAAGCGGTCTTGTTGTTCCGCTTGGGAAATTGTGGAAACCGGCACAGTTTGGTACAGTTGCGGGCGAGCAACCGAACTACCACCACTTGCTTTTACACTCATTGGTTTACTAATTTACTCCCTTGCCAAAATTTATATTTGATGATCTGGATTTATCATCTCAGTATTTAGATTAGAATGTTTCCTGTTTAGATTCTCATTTTGTAAAGAATTATCTCAAAGAACTTTTTGTCGTCTGGAAACTATGGGCTAGATACTCATGTGGATAAGGATTAGCGGGATTTTGGCTAGCGGTTTCGCAAATTTCTCTTGCTCATTTTTTGAAGCTCTGGGGATTAAACTTTGTAAAGGTTAACAAAATCAAGAACTATCGTTATTGTGGGGGGATTTAAGAAATGCAACTAGCAGCAAGAGTAGCGAAGGTTCCTAGTTCGATGACTTTAGCGATCGATTCTAAGGCTAAAGCCATGAAGAGTGCTGGGATAGATGTGTGTAGCTTTAGTGCGGGGGAGCCGGATTTTGATACCCCAGACCATATTAAGGCGGCGGCAAAACAAGCTCTAGATCAGGGCAAGACCCGCTATGGTCCGGCAGCAGGGGAGCTGGGACTGAGAACGGCGATCGCCAACACCCTCAACCGTGATCATGGCTTGAGCTACCAACCAGAAAATATTATTGTCACCAACGGCGGTAAACATTCCCTCTTTAATTTAATGTTGGTATTGATCGAAGCAGGGGATGAGGTGATTATTCCTTCCCCCTACTGGTTGAGCTACCCGGAAATGGTCAAGTTGGTGGATGGCACGCCAGTGATTGTCCCGACTACGGTAGAAAATAACTATAAGATCACCCCAGAGCAGCTAGACAAAGCGATTACGAGTAAAACTAAGTTGTTTATCCTCAACTCGCCTTCTAACCCCACGGGATTTGTGTATACCCCAGAGGAAGTTAGAGCCTTAGCTCAGGTGGTGGTCGATCGCGATATTTTGGTGGTTGCCGATGAGATCTATCACAAAATTCTCTACGACGGGGCAGAACACCTGAGTATTGCCTCGGTGAATCCAGAAACCTACCAACGAACTATTATTAGCAGTGGTTTTGCCAAAGCCTATTCCATGACTGGCTGGCGGATTGGTTATTTGGCTGGGGATATGGATATTATCAAAGCAGCGATTAAGATTCAGGGGCATAGCACCTCAAATGTTTGTACCTTTGCTCAGTTCGGGGCGATCGCTGCCCTAGAAGGCTCTCAAGATTGCGTGGAGGAAATGCGTCAGGCTTTTGCCCAGCGCCGAGAGGTGATCCACGCCGCCCTGAGCAGTATGCCGGGATTGATCTGCCCCAAGCCGGAGGGAGCTTTTTATATGTTCCCCAATATTGAAAAAACGGGGATGACTTCGTTGGAGTTTGCCGATGCGCTCTTAGAAGCAGAAAAGGTGGCAGTGATTCCGGGAATTGCCTTTGGCACAGATACTTGTATTCGTCTTTCCTATGCTACGGGTTTGTCCACCATTGAAGAGGGGATGATGAGAATCGATCGCTTTCTCCGCTCCCGCTTGGGTTAAATCTTAATAATACCCCTCATCCCCCAGCCCCACTTCGACAAGCTCAGTGCATCGCTTCTCCCACAAGGGGCAGCAAGACTAAATCTCCTTCCTCTCCCAAAACGGGAGAGGGTTAGGGTGAGGGTCTTAACTCATGACAAAATCAGGTTATTTATGCAATTAATTATCTACAGTAAACCCGGTTGCCATCTCTGTGAGGGCTTAATTGCCAAACTAGGACAGATCACTAGTCTGCCCCTAGAGTTGGAAATTCGGGATATTACAACTAATGGGGAATGGTTCGATCGCTACCAGTACGAAATCCCCGTCATGTATGCCGTGATCGACCAACAAGAAAAACCCATCCCCCGCCCTTCGCCAAGGGCATCGGTAAAACAATTAGAGAAAATACTGGAAAAGGTAACACTTTAACTCCATACAAAAAACAACTTCTTATCTCTGATAAATTGTGCAGCCAAGACTATGAACTTGTTATTAGGGCTTCTAAGAATCGATTATGGTTGAAAACTTAGCGGAAGATGCAGATAATGTCCTTATTTTTGATCGTGAAGGTCGGAAATATTATTTAAAAGTACATGAGAATGAAGACCGAATTACTGTTGATCTCATTTACAGAGAAAGCAAGATAGGTGAACTTGAAGGAGCGTTTTATCCAGATGGTGAGCCATGCCATTAATATCAGCAGTTACAGTTAAATCTGGATACCAGCCTCAAGCGATCGATACTAGCGTTGAGGCGGATGTGTTGATGTTTCAGCTATTGCGGCAGTTGACACCCCAACAAAAAGTTCAAAGGGTTCGTGCTTTTAATCAATCAGTTCGTAGGTTATCCCTCCTCGGCATAGAAAAGCAATATCCCCATGCTACTGAGGTGAAAATTCGGCAAGAATTTATTAAAAGATGTTTAGGTGCTGAGTGGATTAACGTTTTATTAGACAGTGCCAATAGCAGAGATGGGGAGAAAATCATGATTGGTGATCCGATCACCCTAGCGCAGAAAATAGCCGAGATTTTATTACCTCTAGATATTCCCTACCTAGTGGGTGGTTCTGTTGCGAGTTCCCTCTGGGGAGAGAACAGGTCTACCCAAGATTTGGACATGGTAATTGCCTTAGATGCAGAAACAGCACCCCAGCTAATTGAAGTAATGACGGGGGAATTTTATATTAGTGAATCGGCGGTGCAGGAAGCTATCCAAAAGTCAAAAACCACACCCCGTGAAGCATCTTTCAATGTGATACATTTACCCTCGATCGAGAAGGTAGATATCTTTATCATGAATAAGGATGATCCTTTTTCTAATTCTGTTATGAGTCGCCGTCAACTTTATGATATTGGCAATTCTTTGGATGGCTCAGAAGCAGGAATTTATATCTACTCTCCTGAAGATATTGTTCTGCAAAAACTGAGCTGGTACAAACTCATTCCCGATGGTTCCCAAAAGCAATGGCGAGATGTATTGGGAGTTTTGAAAGTGCAAGGAGAGGGGATCGATCGCGTCTATCTCAATCAATGGGCGAGAGAACTTCAGCTAACAGAACTCCTTGATGAGGTACTACTGCGATCGGGATATTAGATACATTTACGCCATGATTTCCACCAACGCTGGGAGAAGAAAATTATGGCTGTTAGAGGGGTTTCTCAATTACTTCTTGAGTATGAGTGTCAACAATTAATATACCTTCATTAGTATTGTTTAATTGTCCCAATAACAAGCCTTGATAATTCCAGATAGAAGTGGTTCCTGCACTCTCAAAATTATCACAATAGCCTATGCAATTTGCCATTAATACTGTCATTGAATATTTATTGGCAATATTAGACAAACCTTGAAGGGCTTTTTCAACTCCAGCAGCAGTTTTGGCGACACTGGCAATATATATTTCTGCTCCCCTCTGAAAAGCACTGGCTGAATGTTCAGGGATGGATATTTCATAACAAATCGCCAAGGCAATTTTAGTGTTGTGAATAATTAATTCAACATTGCTTGAGCCATTCACAAAAAATGGGGTTTCATCGGAGTGTAAGTATTGTTTTGTATAGGTTTGTCTTGGTTGATGGGGCTGAAAGATTACCATGCCAATGCAAATGCCCTGATCATGTTTAGTTGGTACGCCAATGCCAATAGTGATCTGGTGCTGATCAGAGATCGCTTGGAAGATATCAAATCTGCGATCATCTTGAGTTGTAGCTAAATCCTTGGCAAGTTCTGGTTCATAGCCAGTGATTGATAGCTCCGGGAAAATAATTAGGTTTGCACCACTAGAAACAGCCAAATTGACGAATTCTAGATGGCGATCGATATTAGCGAGAATGTCACCTTTAATAGATTTTGTTTGCGCCACACAAATTTTCATCTTTATTATCCTTGAGTAAGTTTTTACTACCAAGACGTTGATTCTGCATAGTACGATCGCCTGATTCTGCAACCCGATCGCTACCCTCACTATGCTGAATTATAATAGGATCAACTAGAGTAGCTTTGATGAGAGCCTTTGGGCTAGGTGGTTTATGGCAGTAGGTAAAGGTACGATTTGGGGAGATTTTTTGCAACCTGTAGTCCAGTTGTTGATCAATGAGGCGGAACTGAATCATCCCTATAAAAATATTGACTGGGAACTGGAGAGTAGCCGCTATCGAAATCCTCAAATTACCTATCCAGAGTATTATACTCAGCAGGATTTTTATGGCATAGCTGGCGGCTATCTTAACCCTCGAACTGCGATCGCCTACGATCGCCTCACCCCATATCTTTTACCTCCCCAAGAAACCTTAGTCAGACTAGGGCTAATCGATCGCATCCAAGGCACACCCCAGCGCATTCTTGACCTTGGTTGCGGCACTGGCACCAATACTCAGATGATCCAAGATCGGTTTCCTCAAGCCTCCATTACGGGGCTGGATTTATCTCCCTATATGCTAACGATCGCCAGCCATAAAACCAAACAAAAAAATCCCCAAGCAGCCCTAGAAATTCACTGGCAACAAGGCAATGGCGAACATACAGGTTTTCCAAATGGTTATTTTGATCTAATTACCGCCTCTTTGTTGTTCCATGAAACTCCCGTTACAGTTGCCCAAGGCATGATTAAGGAATGTTTCCGTCTTCTCAAGGGTGGGGGGCAGTTGCTAATTCTGGATCATTCTCAACCGGGGCTACGGCGGCTAGATTGGCTCCAAAAATTTCTAGATGAGCCACAAATTTTGCAGCCAAGTATGAAAAGTTATGCGATCGAGAGTCTTGATGCTTGGCTAGGTGCTGCTGGTTTTGTGGCTGTTTCCACCCAAGAACTCTGGCTAGTCCATCAACTGACTACAGGCTTCAAGCCCCAACCCATCCAAGATAGTTGGACTTATCCGGATCTGGGGATCAATGATTTCCTAGGAGGATTTGCATCGCAATCCTAAATAGGTTGAGAACGGCTCCCCGGAGAGGAGCCATTCTCAACCCTCTAAAATTCTAAACTCAATTAGGATTGCTATAGTTAATTCAGGATTTATAATTGGGGAGTAACAACGGCTACACTAAAATCCCATGACTCAATCCTCTCAATTTCAGCCCCGGCAGATTCTTTGCTTAGAGCATGGGCAAAGCCGTTTGTATGCTGAGGTAATTCAGGTAGTGCCCGATCGACCAGTTTGTTGGCTCAGACCCCTAATTCTGGAAATTATTCCCCCTCATGACCTTAACTATGTAGCGGTGACTAAATCAGCTCAGACTCCTGAAACTGATTCTAGCGATCGTCCTCAGAATCTTCTGCCTGCGGGAAACTCTGCTCTAGCCTCTCCCTCGGCAGGCTATCAGCCACAGAATTATCACCAGAATCACCAACAAAAGCAGACAAGAGAACCTCAACCCAAAACCTATGATTTGCGTTTAAGCTCCGACCTATTAATGCCCCCGACGCTATTTCGCCCCGCCTTCGATACCGAACTAATTCCCCTGCTTGGGCAAATCAATAGCTCTGAGTTTAGTTTAGGAGAAGCACAAACTGCCCATCATCTGCTACGAGATTTCATTCAGCAAGTCTGGCAAAATCACCGGGAAGTTTTTCCTAGTTAAGATACTTTTTATATCAAACCTCAGTTTGGGATAAGAAATACCCCTAATGCCATTTTACGAAAACCACATCCATTGTTGCTGGCTGAGGGTTGTCGAATTTATGCTGAGGGTTGCCGAAGTAGCCAAAACCCCATGTCAAATCTTCGATCGCTTATCCTCATGTATGGCGGAAATGTTCCCTTCGACTTCCCTTCGACTCCACTCAGGACAAGCGCTCAGGGAACGTCTCTAGGCTTAGGGTTAAAGCTTTTGCTTAACCCTAACTCAGGTTGTCAAAGGATATTTGCACAGTTTCTGGCGGTTGAAACCACAGCCATAAGAATTGAGAGGATGTCTGAGAAGTCTCTGGCAGTTAAAATCGCGACTACAAGAACAAAGTCCGTCATCGTGGACTGATACTCTTTTGAAAATTCAGGATCAGAATTGGCAAGACTATTTCTGATCCTGAACTTGTCTGATTCGGGTGGGAAATTATTGTAGTAATGATTAATTAGAAATGGCGGGTAATCTATGCACGGAGTATGATTTAAATTAGGAGTGCATAAATTCAAATTAAGATTAAACTTCATACTTGAATATCCCATGCACCAGTTACTTTCTCGCAGTAGATCTGCCATCAGCCAATTAATTTATAAGCGGATTATCCTTGTGGTAACAATCTTATTTTGTGTTGGCGTGGCGATCGCCATGACCAATATCTCTCAACTTTCCTCCAGCCTGATCGCCTCCCAAGCCCTCCAGAATGCCACCCTCTACGCCCAAAGTATTCGAGAAGCTCGCAACTTTTATAGTTCCGATGTAATTAACCAGCTCAAGAAGGAGCAGCTAATTAATTTTACCCACGACTACAATCCCACCAAGACCACAGTTCCTGTGCCAGCAACCTTCATGATCGAACTTGGTAAACAAATCACCACTAAAAATCCGGAAGTTTCAGTTCGTCTTTACAGTGAATACCCATTTCCTTGGCGAGAAAAAGAAGGTAAGCCTCAAGATGATTTTGAGCGAGAAGCTCTGAAATATTTAACCCAAAACCCGACCCGGAAATTTTTTCGGAGTGAGGATTTTCGTGGTAAACCAGCCTTTCGCTATGCAGAAGCCGACCCTTTATTGGCAAGCTGTGTTAATTGCCACAATACTCATCCCCTCAGCCCTAAAAAAGACTGGAAAGAAGGAGACGTGCGGGGAATTTTAGAAATTACGCAACCTCTTGATACCATCACTCAAAAAACTCGTGGTGGATTACAAAACCTATTTTTCTTATTTGCGGGATTGTCAATTTTGGGTATCACCGGATTAACTTTAGCCATCAATAGATTGCGCCAAAATGCTCAACAATTAGAGCAACGAGTGCGGGAACGCACGGCTGAATTACAAGAGACAAATGGAGAATTACTAAAAGAACAGGAAAAGAGCGATCGCCTGTTGTTGAATATTTTGCCTGAATCTATTGCTACAAGGTTAAAAGATGGGCAGAATAATATTGCTGATGGTTTTGCTGAGGTGACAGTTTTGTTTGCCGATATTGTCGGTTTTACGGTGCTTTCTGCCCAAATATCTCCTGAAGAATTACTGACTTTTCTCAATGAGATTTTTTCTGCTTTTGATAGTCTGACCGAGAAGTATTGTTTGGAGAAAATCAAAACCATTGGTGATGCCTATATGGTAGTTGGTGGCTTGCCTAATCCCAGCACCAACCATGCTGAATGTATTGCCGAAATGGCTTTAGACATGCAACAGGAATTAGCCAAATTTAATGCCAAGCATCAATCCGGTATTAACATTCGTATTGGTATTAATACCGGGTCTGCGATCGCTGGGGTGATTGGCACCAAAAAATTCATTTATGACCTCTGGGGTGATGCTGTCAATACCGCAGCCCGGATGGAATCCCACGGCATCTCCGGGGCAATTCAAGTCACCAAATCTACCTACGATATTTTGCAGCATAAGTATCTGTTTACAGACAGAGGAATTATTCACATCAAGGGCAAAGGTGATATGCATACTTATCTCCTCACTGGCAGACTAGATCAAGGTAACAGCAATAAAATTACGCCTCCCAAGGATGATCCAACATTGAAACTAACTTGGAGTGGGATTAGATAATACCAATTCTGGTTATGATAGCGTCTCTATTTACAGCATTACCTTCCCAAGGGATGGCAGGACTTGATAAAATTAAGTTAAGTACATAGCAATCCTAAATGGGTTAAAAAGGTTGCACCATCTGGGTGCAACCTTTTCAACACTCTTGCAGTTAATAAATGAGTTAGTATCTCTACAGTAATCCTCAATCCTAAAGTAAATATAATCAATAAGCTTATGAATACCCTGATTTTTGCCAACTGGATTCTTGCCCCCATTTTAGGGGTGATGATTTTTCTATTTATATTTCGGATTGTCTTGACTTGGTATCCTCAAGTAGAGTTGACCCGGTTTCCCTTTAACTTAATTGTCTTGCCTACGGAACCATTACTAGTTCCGCTACGGAAAATCATTGCCCCCATTGGTGGTGTAGATATTAGCCCGATTATTTGGGTAGGGATATTTAGCCTGTTACGGGAAATTCTCATTGGGCAGCAGGGGTTGCTCCGGATGATGTTTTAATCCTTTCACCTATTTACAGCAGTTTAAGAGTGGGCTGAGGGTCGTCGAAGCCCACTCTTAAACCCAATATTGATAAGACTTTTAATATTAGTGGCGTGTCTTATTTGAACGCAAAGTGCTGTATGAAAGACCTGGATTTTCGGGTAGTACTGCAAAGTAATGGTTTGGATAATGGTGCTTGGGGAGTTTCTTGCCCCAAGCACCGTTACAATGCATGACTACCGATTTTCGCTAGTTTGCGTAAAATTGCTCTTGCCATATTGCCGAGAATTGTTCTATATTAATAAATAAGTAAATACTTACTTATTTATTGCTTCAATTTAATTGCTCTTAATTCCTCAATGGCTCGAACTCCCAAAATCACCAACGAAGAAATCCTGACCGCCGCTAGACAAATCTTTCTTGAACAAGGAGTTGGGGCATCAACTTTGGCGATCGCCGAAAAAGCTGGCATCTCCGAAGCTTCGATTTTTAAAAGATTTGTTACTAAAGAAGGATTATTTCTGGCGGCGATGGGAATTAATGAAACCCCGAAGTGGATCAAACCCTTGACCCACAACGAACCCACGGCAGCAATCAAGTCGGAATTGGTGGGATTTTCTAGCCAAATGCTGGCTTTTTATCAGGAGGTTTTACCACGGGTGATGATGATGATGCAACGCGGTCGGAAGTCATTTCCCCCGCCCATGCCGCCTTTCCCACCGCCGTTTGTGCGGGATACCCATTTATTGACGGGGTTTCTGGAGCGGGCGATCGCTAAAGGTTATCTGCGATCGTGTAATGCCACCATCGTCGCCCATGCGATCGTCGGGGCAATTCACAACTACCTGATTGTGGAGAATGTGGGCAAAATGCCCATCCCCCTGCCCATCTCCAAACCCCAATCAATTCCACCGGAAACCTTTATCCATGAACTGATTGAAACCATCTGGGCGGGGATTGCCCCAGAGAATTAATTTTTTTTGGCTAATTAATAAGTAAGTACTTACATCTTAAATATCCTTTGGCATCTTCTATTCTTTGGAGGCAAGTTATGTTGTCGGACTCTAGTTTAATTTCACCGCAAACATCAAACAAGAAACCCATCTGGCAGCAAAAGCGATTCCAAGTGGGGCTATTGATGGTGGGGCTACTGGGATTTGGCGGTTGGGGAGCGCAGGCTTTGTATTCAGCGGCAGCCGATCGCCCCCAACGGGAACTTCTTACCCAACCAGTGGAGCGCAAGAGTCTGCCGGTGAGGATTACAGCTAACGGGACTGTGAATGCCGAACGATCGATCAACCTGAGTCCGAAATCAGCCGGGATCCTAAAATCCTTGCTGGTGAAAGAGAGCGATCGAGTGCGTCAAGGGCAGGTGGTGGCAGTGATGGATGATTCTGGGTTGTTGGGGCAGAGTATCCAGATGCGGGGACAGTTGGCACAACAGGAGGCAAATCTGCAACGCCTCACTGCCGGAAATCGTCCAGAAGAGATTGCCAAAGCCGAATTGCAATTAAACAGTGCCCAAGCAGAGTTGCGACAAACCGAAGCAGACCTAAATAGCAACAAATTCCTCTACGAATCTGGGGCAGTTTCTCGACAAACCTACCAAAAAGCCCTGACTAGCCGTGATACCGCCCAATCTGCGGTCTTGCAATCCCAGCAATCTTTGCAACTATCTCAGGCAGGCACTCGGCGGGAGGACATTGACGAAGCCCGCGCCAGAGTGGAATCTGCTCTGGGCAGTCTGCAATCAATTCAATCTCAACTTGATGACACGCAAATTACCGCCCCCTTTGATGGCGTGGTGATCAAAAAATATGCCGATGTCGGAGCTTATGTCAGTCCTTCCATGGGGGGCAGTGGTGCTTCCGCCTCTTCTTCTTCGATTCTGACCCTAGCTAGTAATCGCTGGCAAGTGGTGGTTAACCTTTCGGAGGCACAAATCTCCAAAATCAAGTTAGGACAGGCGGTGCAGATTAAGGTTGATGCGTTTCCCGGTGAAGTATTTTCTGGCAAGGTGGAACAGATTGCCCCCCAAGCAACGGTGGCTCAGAATGTGACCAGTTTTGAGGTGCGGGTAGCCATTACTTCGCCTCAGGTGGGGAAATTAAAGCTGGGGATGAATGTGGAAGCTCAATTTGAAGTGGGAAATTTGGATAATGTCCTGCTGGTGCCCAATGCTGCCGTCGTCCGCCAAGCTGGAGGGGAGGGAGTATTTGTGGTGGGGAGCGATCGCCAGCCCATCTTTCAACCAATTCAAACGGGGATTACCGTCGGCACCCAAACCGAGGTGAAATCAGGTTTGCAAGGCAACGAACAAATTTTGATTAGCCCTCCGAAGGCACAATCCGCCGCACCGGGACTGAGTTTACCAAAACCCCCAACCCCGTGATTCTGAACGAATTTGTGGGCTGAGCGAAGTCGAAGCCCACGAATTCGTTCAGAATCCTCAACAATTTGTTCATAGGGCGTAATTTTCATTAGGAACTTGTTAGTAATTTGACAGAGAAAATTTTATGGCACAAATCAAGCATCGCCCCCACCAAGTATCCCTTGTGGAAGTTTCCGAAATGGCGATCGAATCCCTTTGGGGCAACAAACTCCGCAGTGGTTTAACCATGTTGGGAGTGATTATTGGCATTGGTTCGGTGATTGCCATTTCCTCGATCGGGCAGGGGGTGCAAAAATCCACCGAAGATAATATTCGCGGTTTGGGTACCGATGTGTTGCAAGTCATGCCGGGGGCAGTGCAGAGTGGTGGAGTCAGCCAAGCCCAAGGTTCGGTGACAACTTTAACTTGGGAAGATGCTCAGGCGATCGCCAAACAAGCACCTTCCGCTACGGTGGTTGCTGCCTATCTGCAACGGAATACCCAAGTAGTCTATGGCGAGAAAAATACCTCCACCTCGGTTTATGGCACGGACTTAAACTTTCCCCAAGCCCGGAATACCTTTCCGGCAACCGGGCGATTTTTTAATGCCGAAGAGCTAGAGGCAGCGGCTTCGGTGGCGGTGATTGCGCCCACAGTCCAGAAGAATCTCTTCCCGGCGCAGATTAATCCGATCGGGCAAAAGATGCGGATTCAGGGGGAGATTTATGTGGTGATTGGGGTGATGGAAGCCAAGGGTTCCCAAGGACCTCAAGATCGCGATGATACGGTTTATATTCCCCTAACTACCATGTCAGCAAGGGTGATTGGTAATAACTCCTTGATCGGCACTTCCGTGAGCGGGATTTACATAAAAGGTCGTGATGAAACCCAGCTAGAAACCATCAAATTTCAAGTCACCAATATTCTCCGCTTACTGCACAACATTGATGTTCCAGAAAACGATGATTTTCGGATTACTAATCAGGCAGATATTCTGGCAACCTTCAATACAATTCTCGGTTTGTTTACGGTGATGATTGTGGGGATCGCCGGAATTTCTTTAGTGGTCGGCGGGATCGGGATTGCCAATATCATGCTGGTGTCTGTAGTGGAGCGGACGAGGGAAATCGGCGTGCGGAAAGCCCTCGGTGCGACAGACGGTGCCATTCTCAGCCAATTCCTCACCGAATCAGTCATCATTTCCGTGGTTGGTGGCACGATCGGCATCGTGATTGGGGTGGGGATTACCTTTCTGGGGGCGATAGCTTTTAAGTTTCCCTTCATTATTTCTACGAGTGCTGTGGCGATCGGCTTTGGTTTGTCTACTTCCGTGGGGCTAATTGCCGGAGTGATCCCCGCCAGAAATGCCGCCAGACTCGATCCTATTACTGCTTTGCGTAGTGACTAGTGCCAAATGCCATTCCATTAAATACAGGAGAATTATGATCACGATGGCAAATATCACCAAAAACTATCGGCTGGGGGAAGTAGATATACCGATTCTTAAGGGGATTAACTTGCATATTGCCCCCAGTGAATATGTATCAATTATGGGGGCATCGGGATCGGGGAAATCCACCTTGATGAATATTATTGGTTGCCTTGATCGCCCTTCCCAAGGCACCTATTATCTAGAACAGCAAAACATCACCAACCTAGAAAAAGATGAATTGGCTTATATTCGCAATCAACGGATTGGCTTTGTGTTTCAACAATTCAATCTCCTCTCCCGGGCAACCGCCTTAGAAAATGTCATGTTGCCAATGGTTTATGCTGGAGTTCCGAAGGCGGAGCGACGATCGCTTGCCACCGAGGCATTGGGTAAAGTTGGTTTAGGCGATCGACTATTGAACCGCCCCAATCAACTATCTGGGGGACAACAACAACGGGTGGCGATCGCTAGAGCTTTGGTCAATCACCCCGCTATCCTGCTGGCGGATGAACCCACTGGAGCTTTAGATTCCCAAACCTCCCAAGAAGTGATGAATTTATTTGGTGAACTAAACACCCAAAATATTACGATTATTATTGTCACCCACGAGCCAGATATTGCCGCCCAAACCCACCGGAAAATTTCGGTTCAAGACGGATTGATTGTTAATTAGCGAAGACAATCCATTTCCCTGAGCGAAGTCGAAGGGACGGTGTACGAAGCAGGAGATGCTGGTGGAGTTTTGGCTTCGACTTCGCTCAGCCAGCGATGATGGTTGCTTAGTTAGCGATAATGGTTATGGTTTTCGTAAAATGGTATCAGGGGTATTTCTGATCCCGAACGGATGTTAGCTAATAAAAATATAGTCCTATGCAAGTTACCCTGAATATTTCCCAAATAGAGCTAGAAAAACTTGTGGCTGCTACAGTTACCGAACAGAGAATCTCTTTCTATGAAGTGAGTTGGGAGCAATATGAAATGATGCTTCAGCTTAGAGGCGATCGTTCTTCCCCCCGCTTAAGTTATTGCCAAGGACAACTAGAAATAATGACCACTTCTCCAGAGCATGAAACCAACAAAAAACTAATTGCTAGATTACTAGAAATATATACTCTAGAGAAGAATTTAGAACTTTATAGTTGTGGTTCTGTGACCTTGAGAAATGCTCTTCAGGCAAAGGGATTAGAACCAGATGAGAGCTATTGTTTAGGTAGTCGTCGGGATATTCCCGACTTAGCGATCGAAGTGATCATCACTAGTGGCGGCATCGATAAACTAGCAATTTATCGGGGGTTGGGAGTAGCGGAAGTCTGGTTTTGGCAAAACAGTAATTTCACCATCTACCATCTTAGGGAAGATGATTATGAGGTAATAGCCACAAGTGAGCTATTCCCCGATTTGGATTTGCGCCTTTTAGCAACCTACGTTAACCCAGAATCGGAACCACAATCCATCAGAGAATTTCGGAAAGCAATTCTTGCCAGCGAGAAGGAATAGAGATAGAAATCCTCAACCATTATCGATGGCTGAGCGAAGTCGAATTTATGCTGAGGGTCGCCGAAGTAGCCAAAACCACACCACAAATCTTCGATCGCTTATCCTTGTATATCGTAAAAATGTTCCCTTCGACGACCCTCAGGGAACGTCTCTAGGCTTAGGATTAGAACTTTTGCTTAACCCGAACTCAGGCTAGTTAGTAATATCTCCCACCTGTGCCAATTCTCTACCACCAAAAATTGCCTCTGGATAGACGTAAAATTTAAACTCAATTAAATTATGGAACGGGTCAGCCAAAAAGAAAGTCCGGTGTTCGGTAATTAAGTTGGGAAAACGGAGTTTTTCTGGCTCATAGAAATGCAGATTTTGAGATTTTGCCCTAGATAAAATAGCTTGCCAATCTTCCAAAGTTGAGAAAATCAAGCCAAAATGCCGGGGATAGATGCCCTTCTGGGGTGGGGGCAGGTCTGGAGTAACATGGGTAACAACCTGATGGCCAAAGAAATTGAGGATTAGTGCCAGACGGCTTTCTCTGCCCACCTCACAACCTAAACCATCAACATAGAATTTTTTGGCTTGGGGAATATCAGCGATCGGGATTGCGAGATGAAATAAAACTGGATTCATAGTTAAGGACTAGTTTTGAGATAATTAGAATTGGAACTATGGAAACTCTGATATTAACTACTATGGTGGTCAATGCTCCATGCCCTCTACAATTTTGTCCGTCAATCCTTGGTTAGTTGCTGTTGTTCTCAATACCTTATTGTTAATTCCCGCTTTCTTTTCTCCGAAAAAACTACTGACCCCCGCTGGGATTATTCATGCTTGGGTCTTAGGTGTCGTAATTTGGGGTTCTCTAGGCTGGCGGGGTTATGCCGTGATCATGTTTTATTTCCTTGTTGGTTCCGCGATTACCCGTGTGGGGATGGCGGAGAAACAGGCAGCAGGAATTGCCGAGAAACGTGATGGAGCTAGAGGTCCCGAAAATGTCTGGGGTTCAGCATTGACGGGGATTTTTTGTGCTTTGGGGGTGCTGGGAGCCGGATATCTGGGGGAATCTCGACTGATCCCGATCCTTGTTTTGGGTTATGTGGCTAGTCTCAGCACCAAGTTATCCGACACCTGCGCCAGTGAAATTGGCAAAGCCTACGGCAAAAGTACTTTCTTGATTACGACTCTCAAGCCGGTACCGAGGGGAACCGAAGGGGCAGTAAGTTTAGAGGGTACGATCGCCGGAATTGTCGGTTCGATCGCCATATCTATTCTTGCCTTGGGATTAGGCATGATTAATCTTTGGGGCTTAATTTGTGCCATCATGGCTGCTTTTATTGCGACCAATATTGAAAGTGTGATCGGGGCAACGGTGCAAACTAAGTTTACGTGGTTAACTAATGAAATTGTCAATTTCATTAATACCTTAATTGGGGCGATCGTGGCGATGGTTTTATTTAGCTTAATTAACTTAATCTAATTTCTATCTATAGCCGTCGCCCAGCGGGTTGTGTTGTGGAACCCCTACTTCGCCGGGGTTCCACAAATCTAATTATCCTAATGCCATTTTGCTAAATGCTTGATACAAATAAAGTTCTGAATAACCTGCTGTGTAAGGTTTTAAATTAAGAGAATAGTTTCACCATTTTCTTGGTTTGGTAATAACCCTATTGGCGGTTGCTATACGTTTCCTAGAGCTTATAAATTAGCCGATAGTCATGTATTGTAATGGTGTTTGGGGCAAACACCATTACCCAAATTATTACTTTGCTGCAATACCCAATTAATCAGGTGTATCCATATTTCTTGATAAACCAAGTTTTCACAAATTGAGTTAATACACAATAGCAAGTAAGGATTAAAGCTAGCCAGAGAAAGTAAATGGCGGGTAAAGGCACAAATCCTAAACCGGGGGCGATCGGCGAAAAGGGCAGATATAAACCAATACCCATCATCGTCGCCGTGATCAACAGCATGGGCAGAGAAGCATGACTTTGAAAAAAAGGAATTTTAGCCGTGCGAATCACATGGACAATTAAGGTTTGAGTCATCAGACTTTCCACAAACCAGCCTGTTTGGAACAAAGCTTGATGTTCTAAAGAATTTGCCCCAAAAACGAACCACATCAGAGCATAGGTAGCGTAGTCAAAAATAGAACTGATTGGACCGATAAAAATCATAAAGCGCTGGATATTATCAATTTTCCAGTGGGGCGGCTGCACTAAAGCTTCTCGATCGACATCATCAAAAGGGATCCCCGTTTGGGAAAAATCGTAGAGGAGATTATTGATTAATATCTGCACTGGCTGCATTGGTAAAAATGGTAGCAATGCACTCGCCCCCAAGACACTAAACATATTGCCAAAATTAGAGCTAGTTCCCATGCGGATGTATTTAATAATATTGGCAAAGGTTCTGCGTCCTTCTACTACTCCAGACTCCAAAATTAGTAAGTTCTTTTCTAGTAAAATAATATCCGCCGACTCTTTGGCGATATCCACCGCCGTATCCACCGAAATCCCCACATCTGCTTCCTTCAAAGCCGCAGCATCATTAATCCCATCGCCCATATAGCCAACAATATTACCTTGGGTTCGTAGCACCTGAATTACCTTAGCTTTTTGGGTAGGAGAGAACTTCGCAAAAACAGTTGTAGTGGCAGCAATTTTGGCTAATTCCTCATCAGCTAAAGATTCAATCTCGCTCCCTAATAAAACTTTCTGTACAGGCAATCCCACATCTTTACATATCTTCCGGGTAATAATTTCATTATCCCCAGTTAATATTTTTACATCAACGCCATTGCGCTTTAGGGCTTTAATTGCCTGGGCTGCTGAATCCTTGGGAGGATCAAGAAAGGCAATATTACCTAACAAAATCAAATTACTCTCATCAGCGATCGCGTAATGTAATTGATCCGGTGGCATCACTTTATAAGCCACTGCAATCACCCGTAACCCTTCCGAGTTGAGTTTATTTTGTAAATTTGTAACTTTACTATGAACCAATTCATCTATGGCTAAAATCTCATCATTAACTTTGACTTGAGTGCAAACTTTGAGGATTTCTTCCACCGCTCCTTTGCAAATCAATACATGTTGTTTCCCCATTTCGGTAACTACTACAGACATGCGCCGACGCACAAAATCAAAGGGGATTTCATCAAATTTCTGGTAGTTTTTCTCAATATCTAAGGATTCCAATTCTTGGTTATGATCCAGAACAGCCACATCTAATAAATTCTTTAAACCCGTCTGATAAAAACTATTTAGGTAGGCATATTTTAGAACATCAGTGCTTTCCTGTCCGTAGGGATCCAAATGCCTTTGGAGGACGATTTTATCTTGGGTCAGAGTCCCGGTTTTGTCGGTACACAAAATATTCATGGAGCCAAAATCTTGAATCGCATCAATATTTTTGACAATTACCTTTTTGTCTGCCATAGCGATCGCGCCCTTGGCTAAATTTGCGGTAACAATTACGGGTAACATTTCTGGAGCCAACCCCACCGCCACCGACAAGGCAAAGGTAAAAGCCTCGACCCAGTTGCCTTTCACCAATCCATTGATCAAAAAGACGAGGGGAGCCATGACTAACATAAAGCGCATTAATAGCATAGTTACGCCATTTACGCCTTGATCAAAGCTGGTGCGAGGTTTGTTGCCACTAAGGGTCTTTGCCAGAGATGCCAGATAAGTTCGACTCCCAGTTTCGGCAACCACGGCTGTCCCGGAACCGCTAACCACCGCCGTCCCCATAAAACAAAGATTTGCTAATTCTAGAGGGTTTTTCTCTTGATCATCAAGCAGCTTCTCATGTTTTTCAGCGGGGAGGGATTCCCCCGTTAGGGATGATTGGCTAAGGAATAGATCCTTGGTGGCAATCAGCCGAATATCAGCAGGGATCATATCTCCGGCGGCGAGAAAGATCACATCGCCGGGGACTAGCAGTTTCACTTCAATTTCTCTTCCAGAGGTTATTCCTTTCTTCTCTGGTGATGTCACATCTCCAAGGTGATCTTGACGATTCACCCGTGCCTTGGCGCTCACCATTGCTCGTAGTTTTTCCGCAGCCTTGTTCGATCGAAACTCTTGGGAAAAACGCAACAATCCCCCAAAAATTACCATGATAAAAATGATCAAAGCAGCGATCGGGTTCCCTGTCATTAGAGAAATTATTGCCAAGACAAAGAGCAAGAGGGAGAGGGGATTAGTTACGGTTTTCAGTAGTTGAACATACCACTTAATTGGTTTTTCCCGGGCGATTTCATTTAAGCCAGATTTTTTGAGCCGCCGTTGTGCTTCTTCTTCCAGCAGTCCAGATTCAGAAGTATCAAATAATTGCAGCACCCCAGTCACATCTCGTTGAGCGAGATCCCTCAGGGCTGCGGAGGAATCTATAGAGGAGCTAGATTTCTCCACAGGTTTTCTTGATGAATTAGCAGACTGGTTTGATGATTTCATATGTTAGAGGTCATTTATAAAATGGCTAGAAGGTCTGATTTTGCGCCCCCGGAGGGGGCGCAAAATCAGACTTTATAAATAGCATCGGGTTCTCGTACATCTATCAGCACGGCTTGGGGATTTTCTAATTGGGTTTTCAATCCGGCAATGGTGGCGATCGTATAGTAGCCTGCGGGAATTGAGGACAGAAAGCGATCGACCTCCGATTTTAGATCGTAGTTTTCTAGGAAAGTTTGCCTCTGTTCTGGAATTGCAGCTAGGGGATTACTAGACAAAGCTGAAGCAGTGGAGTTTTTGCCAACTAATAGATAAAGCCAGATCGCAACTCCTAGTAAGATAGTTTGGATCAGTTTCTTGAATAGCATAGGTTTTTCCTAAAGTAGATTTTTAAGAGATTTGTTGGAAGTTACAAAAGAAGGGCATTAAATATATAGCCAATACTAATAATTCCTATAGTCATTAACCCAACAAATACAGCTAATAATTGAGGGCGGAGGACTTTTTTGAGAATAACAATTTCTGGAAAAGATAGGGCTGTTACTGCCATGGTGAAGGCTAAAACCGTACCCATAGGCATTCCTTTATTTACTAGAGCTTCTGTAATTGGCATCACACCAGCAATATTGGCATAAAGTGGCACACCTAGAATTACAGCGATCGGCACAGCTAAAGGATTATTTGCTCCTGCATATTTCACAATAAAATCGGTGGGAACATAACCATGAATTCCTGCACCAATGGCAATTCCTAAGACTACATAAAGCCATACCGATCGGACAATTTCCTTGGATTGAAACCTACCTTGCTCAAATCTTTGACTCCAAGTCATTGCCATAGGTTCTAGATTATCTTCTTCTAGAGGTCTTGCCTGACGTGATTTTTGTAGTTCCCAAACAAAGGGTTCTACCCATTTTTCTAATTTAAGGATACCGATGATGTATCCAGAAATAATTGCCAAGCCGACACCAAAACCAATATAAATTAAAGTTACTTTTAACCCAAATAAGCCCCATAGTAAAATAACCGCAACTTCATTGACCATTGGCGCTGCCATTAGATAGGAAAAGGTCACACCTAAAGGTACACCTGCTTCTAAGAAGCCAATAAATAAAGGAACAGCCGAACAAGAACAAAATGGGGTGACAATTCCCACCATTGCTGCCAAGATATTGCCAGCAAAAGTTCTCTTTCCTTCTAGTAAAGAACGAACTCGCTCTGGTTCTAGAAAGCTCTGAAATGTCCCTACAAGAAAACTAATGACAATTAGCAAGGTTAAAACCTTTGGCACATCATAGAGAAAGAAGTGGAGACTTGATCCTAAAGGGGAGGCGATCGTCAAGCCAAGTAATTTTGTGACAATCTGGGTTGCCAACCAATCGAAGGGATAAAAAGGATCAAACATAGTTTTATCTATTTAACGCTGCAATAAAGGTTGAATTTGGGCTGAACTGACTACTTGACCTTTCACAACAACTTTGCCATTAATGGTCATGGCCGGTGTAGACATTACTCCTCGTTTAGCAATCTCGATCGGGTCAGTAATATGGGAAACTTCCGCAGTTAAATTAAGATTTGCTACGGCTTCCTTAGCATTTGCTTCTAGCTGTTGACATTTTTTACAACCAGTACCCAAAATCTCAATCTGGATCGTCATAATTTACTTCCTTTTTTTATATTTAATGACATCTGAAATTCCGGATAAAATATTGAGTTTATACCCAACAAATTCCATAGAAGTCTTAAACAGTTTTACTTGCCTTCGATGGGTAAAACCATCCGCCAGAAACAAGTGAACTTGGCAACTGTTAGCAAATAATGCTTTAGGAATGCTATAAAACTATTCTTACAGCAGTTTTTCTCTGTTTTTATATAAATGAAGTCCATTTATATTCCGAAATATTGACTAGGTATGAGTTTGTGCATATGGGCGGCGATCGCCGCCCATATGCAAGCTGCTGTATATACTAAGTATAGAAATAATAACTTTATAGAAACGATTTCGTTATATGTCTAAACATGATGCTCTGGCTCTAAATGACAGGGATACTCAGGATCACCAGTTTCTATTTGTAAGGTTGCATGGTCAATGCCAAAATAATCATGGAGGGCTGTACAAGTGTCGGTAAGAAAGCGATCGCCCTTATATTCTTTGGGGATGACTAAATGCGCTGTTAGAGCAGTTTCAGTAGTACTAATTGCCCAGATATGTAGGTCATGAACTTTAGTTACGCCCGGTAACTCTTGCAAAAAAGTCCGCACAGCGATCGACTCAATCTGTTTAGGAACCCCATCTAAAATTAGTTCCAAAGCATCCTTAAATAAATTCCAAGTCCCAAATACAATTATCACTACGATCGCCAAACTAATCAGAGGATCAAGCCATAGCCATCCGGTCAGCAAAATTGCTACCCCCGCTAACATCACCCCCACTGACACCAAGGCATCTGCTGCCATGTGCAGAAACGCTCCCCGGATATTCAGATCTTTTTCCCGTCCTGACATAAATAAAAGAGCTGTCAAAGTGTTAACTACCACTCCAATTCCTGCCACCAAAATCACAGTCCCACCAGCGATCGGGCTGGGTTCTTGCAGACGGCGGATAGCTTCCCACGTAATCCCCCCCATAGTTAGCAGAAGCAGGATCGCATTAATTAAAGCCGCCAAAATTGAGGAGCGGCGCAGGCCATAGGTATATTTATGATTAGGAGGACGCTGCACGAGATAACTTGCCGCCCAGGCCAACAGCAATCCTAAAACATCACTCAAATTATGACCAGCATCCGCCAGTAATGCTAGAGAATGGGTGATTACTCCAAACCAAGCTTCAACTAAGACAAAGCCCACATTTAAGCTTGTCCCAATTAAAAAGGCTCGATTGAGGGTTTGCGGAGAATGATTATGGTCGTGATGGTGAATCATAGAATAGCGACAAAAATAGTGAGGATTAAATAATTCTTTAACAGGACTGAGGTTAATATAGCTTTTTCTAGCGATCGCCTCTGCCATGCCTCACGAGGCAAACTCATATTTAATCTCGGTAGTCGTTCCCTTAAAATAAAGCCGAAGCCCTTCTGGATGCACCCATCCCACTTCCCCTACCAAGGGAATCAGCATTCCCTCACGGACTACATACTCCGAGAACCTCCCAGCCCAGGGCATGGCAGTGAGCTGGTCACGATAACGAGCTGCCGCAGAGATAGTTGCGATCGTACCTTCTGGATTAAAACCAAATACAAGGGAAACCGTTGTTGCTCCATCGGTTAGAGTGCCACGGGCGGAGGTGTCATCAATGGCTTCCCAGCCCACTCCTTGACTGGGTAATAGGGCGGTAGGATACCAAACGGCTTCCGCAAAGAACCGCAATAATTCACCTTGATTCAATTCTGGAGTATTGTGCATATTTGCCAGAGTGAAAAGACCAAGTAAGGAAGCGTGCAAATTACCTGCTCCTAACAGGTAGGTATCATGGACAAAGGCACTTAGCCCCGGAGCCATCTGGATTTTTGCATCCCAATCAAAACCTAGCTGTTTAGTAACGAAAAGTTGAGTAGCAGTAAACGGATGCCACTTATCTTGCATTTCATTGAAACTAAACTTTCCTTCTTGAGAAAGATTGACCGATGATACGATCGCCTGTCCATCCTGAAGCACAGCGTTAAAAAAACGTTGTACAGGCTCTGGCAAACCTGCAATTTCTTTTGAATCATAGGTTTTAGGCTGAATTGGTTGTTGTCCATTTGTTAATTTGCTTCGTAACTTATCAGTCTCAGACTGCCAGCGAGAGCGACCATAAATAATTACTAACCCAAGGCAAACTATTATTAAAGTACCGATAATCATTATCCAGTTCATAAACTTAATTTCTAATTATTCGCTTAGGTTTATTAATTCTTGATTTGATAAATTGTGATCAGTGTTAAGTAGCGATCACTAAAATTTAGAAATTAGTGAAATAACATCAAAAATATTTATTCAATAGCAGGAACATCCAAAATGGATTCGCTAAACAGCATAACGTTCTCACCCGTTTCTTTCGATCTATACATAGCCCTGTCAACCTTCTTAAAAAGGATATTGGCCGTTTCTCCATCTCTAGGACATATAGCAATTCCAATAGTGGCACTTATAGAAACAATAGTTCCGTCAAAATTACAGTCTTCAGAGATCCGAGCAGCCATTCTTTTAGCCAGGTTAACTACTTCATCTTCTAGCTTCACGTTTAACAGGACGCAGATAAACTCATCGCCTCCCCATCGACTGACCATATCTTCACCACGGACAAAATCCTGCAACCGTTTTGCCACGGTGATCAATACTTTATCGCCAATATCATGACCATAGGAGTCATTAATATTCTTAAATTTATCTAGGTCAATGAACATGATCGCAAGTTTCCAACCATATCGTCTTGATTGAGTCAATCCATGATCGAGATGCTGCTCCAATAACAAACGATTTGGAAGTTTTGTTAGGGGATCGTGAAGGGCAATATGTAGGGTATCTTTCTCTTTTACTTGGGATTCCGATAAATCTTTACGCACCTCAAATAGTTCTTTTTTTGTTTGCCTCAGTTCAGATTCGATGTCTATTCTCTCAGCCACTTGTTTGATAAGTTCAGCATTAACCTGATGCAGATCCTCCGCAGCTTTTGTCACCTTTTTCTCGGCTGCTTTGTTCTCAGCAATTATATCTTCGATGGTTGGAGATGGAGGTATGGCTTTAGCTTCCTTTGTAAGGACTACATTCACCGAACCAATTTGCTCTCCGGCCTTCTCTACATCGGTTTTGATTTCTTCACTTTGATTAAGTAAATCTTTAAGGGGAATCTTCTTGTCGATCGGTGGATCGTTAAAAGCACTTAAATTAGTTTTAATTTCATTATCCATGTTATTTTTCTATGGTGATAAAATTATCCATACTATTTCTATAGCAATAAAATTATCCATGCTATTTTTCTATAGTAATAAAACAAGTTAAACTTCGTAGGATTATTTTATAAAAGTAGGGTATTGAAATTATTTTTCATACTTTGATGTGATCGTCGTAGTTCCCAAACAAAAGGTTCCACCCATCTTTCTAATTTGAGTAGGTCAATGATATATCCAGATGCGATTGCTAAACCTACACCAAAGCTCATACTGTGACAGGCGATCGCTTGATTTCGTGTATGAATTGATTGAATATGCTACAAAATGTAACTTAATAGCACTAAAATTAAATAACTCGTTGAAAGGATATATATTTACCCAGCAGCGTTTCTGTTCCCCATAGCCAAGTTATTGCGATCGCCTTAACAATCTAACTCCTAAAGGCGATCGCTATTACTGTGAGTCGTGTTTTTTAGGCGATCGCATCAGCAATCTATCTCCTAAATGCGATCGCTAATACTGTGAGTTGTCATTTCTAGGCGATCGCAGATCAAATGTATGTTTTGCGGTATTGCGATCGCTGGTTGATTTTTGCGAAATTGCGATATAAGTGTTATGCTTGACGTAACATGTAACATTTTCCTATGCCTCAAAAATACAAGGACAAACGCACAGCCAAATTTGCTGCTGGCGATCGTATCAAAGAATTTCAGGGATTTGAAAGACAAGCATACAAACGTCTAGAAATTCTAGAAGCCGCACCTAATAAAGAAGCTCTTATGGCATTGCCAAGTAACCGTTTTGAGGCACTAGGCGGAGATAGAAAAGGGCAGTACAGCATCCGCATAAATGACAAATGGCGTATTTGTTTTGAGTGGACAGAAACAGAAAATCGCCCATTTAATATCGAAATTGTCGATTATCACTAAAGGAGAAAACCGCTATGGCAAGACCTGCAATTCACGCTGGCGAAATCTTAGCAGATGAGCTAGAAGAACTTGGAATTAGTGCATCAGAACTAGCGCGATCGCTCCATATACCCACAAATCGGATTACGCAAATTCTCAAAGGGCAAAGAGGTATCACGGCTGACACTGCATTGCGTCTAGGACGATGGTTTGGCACTGGTGCAGAACTATGGCTTAATTTGCAAAAAGCTTATGAATTACGCCTAGCCGAGGAGTTGGCGGGAGAAGAAATTCAAAAAACAATTCAACCGCGTTCATCTACAAACAATCAGAAGTTAGCTCAAGTTTAGATAGATAAATTTGGGGTATGGGGAATGCGATCGCTAGTGCTGTGAGTCGTGGTTTTTAGGCGATCGTATTAACAATTAATCTCCTAAAGGCGATCGCTTTGTTGTTTCCATGCTTGACCTAAACAATCAAACAACAATAAAATTAGTCCAACTCTGTGCAATCTTCGATTGCCCCGACTCCGACCCAGTATTTTGGAAATGTATTGTGGCTCTGAGATATCTCTTCTTGCTTTCTTAAAATTTCCACCAAATTTCAACCCACTTACGCGAAAATGGAATTTTTGCACCTGCCATTCGTCCGCCCACGGTTCGCTTGCCGTATATTTGCTTAACCTCGATGGCAAGCCATACTCAAGTACAAATCCAATTTTAGATGCGATGTATACAATCTTGGTGAATCTTGATATTCAGACAATGATCTTAATGACTAGTATTGATGCAATTTTACAGTTGTCAATACTAATTTTTTTATGCTCATTGGCAAACCAATATCGCGGCATCAAGACCTATACTATCGGTAGGATTTTTTCAATAGTTAGCTACTTCATTAGTTTGATTAAAAGCCCCTTTTTATCTCTCACATTGGTTTTGGCAGGTGTTTTCCTGTTGTTGGGAACATCCTTTGCTTGTATTGGGATTGCTCAATTTACAGGCAAAAAGATTAAGCTCTATCATCTATTGATTATTAATATTTTATTCTTTAGTGTTCAGTCATATTTTTTAATTTTTAAAGATGTTTTTGTATTTAAAACCATTACTCAAACAGTCTTTCAAATAGTTATCTTCTCCATATCTACTTACTGTTTACTAACAACTTCTCATAAAAGTTATATTGGGGCATCTAGATTCATGGCGATTGTCATGATTGGGATATTAATGTCATTAGTAGCCAGAATTGTCCTATTTTTCAAAGCTCCACCCGATCAGCTTTTTATCCCTAATGAGCTAAATGCTTCCACATTGATCTTCCTATTTGTGTTTACTTTTCTATTGACGGCTGGATTTATCATGATGGTCTGTCAAAGACTTTATTATGATTTAAAAGTTGCAGCTAATACTGATGTGTTGACACATTTGCTTAATCGACGCGCAATGATGCATCAGCTTGAAATCGCCATGAATCAGTTTTATCGTAGCGATCGTGTCTTTGCCATTATTTTAATTGATGTCGATTTTTTTAAGCGCGTTAATGATGTCTATGGACATGATGGCGGTGATATGGTGCTGGTTCATCTTGCTCAAATTCTACAAACCAAAATGCGCCAAATAGATTCAGCTTGTCGATGGGGAGGTGAAGAGTTTCTGATTTTATTGCCTGATACGACGCTCGATCAAGCGGAAGAGATCGCGGAGCGATTACGTTGCTATGTGGAATCAAATCCTTCGCCATCAAATATTCAAATCACGATTAGTTTAGGAATAGCCGTAATCCGTCAACATTGCAATTCTTTGGAGAGCTTAGTTACGGCGGCTGACCATGCTCTCTATGCAGCCAAAAGAAATGGACGTAACCGAGTAGCGATCGCAAATCATATAACATCCGTCGAGATGTGAATCGTCATTTCTAGGCGATCGCATTAGCAATCTATCTCCTAAAGGCGATCGCTAGTACTGTGAGTCGTGATTTTTAGGCGATCGCTGTTTTGTTTGGCGGAATAGGCGATCGGATTTTGTGGGTGATGAGGGGCGATCTGTCCAAATAGTCTGATAAGGATTAAAATTAGATAGATCCACAGCTTCAAGCCCATGAAACTACCAAACGGTGATAGAGCCGAACTAGGAGACAAACTCGAAAGATATAGCCTGAACTATGAACACCAGAAAGGTAAACATAAAGCACTCCTTTTTGAAAAGCGTCTTGGAATTACCATCGCCAACAAAGAAATTCTAGAACAAGCCCTACAAGAAGCAGCTATCGAAGGTGAAGCCGAACTCTTTAAAATCGATCAATATGGCACTCACTACGATCTTGCCTTTTCACTTTGTACCGATGTTGGCGAATCCCTAGTTCTAAGTTGTTGGATTATCAAAATTGCCGAAGACTTTCCCCGCCTAACTAACACTTATCCGATTGATTAAAAAGCACTATGAACGAAATCCAGGAATACGATCTTGTTGCCCTAACTGAAGATACGATCGCCACTCACAAACTCACCCATCAGCAGATCATGCTCCGCCGAGGACAAATGGGAACAGTCTTAATGTCATTTGATCATAAAGCGTTTCTAATTGACTTTACCGATAAACAAGGTAACACCTTCGCAATGGAAACAATCGAACCAGTAAAATTATTACGCCTTATTAACGAACCAGAGTTAGTTTTTTCTTAAACTTAGTCGTTGTTTAATTTGGGAAATAGGCGATCGAACGTTGGGTGATGAGTGGCGATCGCTAATACCATGAGTCGTGATTTTTAGGCGATCGCTTCAACTATACATCTGCTGAGAGTTTGATAAAAGCGATCAAACTTAAAAAATCTCAACTTAGGAACTTTTTTATTTAACCTTTAACCTATTACTCATTACCTATTTCTCCACAAATTCTTGAATGATTTTCTCAATCACATTATTCTCTATATCTGATGTATCGGACTTAGAGTAAATCGTCACCAAAACCACACTGGTTTCAGTTTTCATATAATAAATAATCCGATAACCTGCGCTTTTTCCCTTTTGAATATTACTATTTTTGAGACGAACCTTAAATACTTGATTATTCAAACCAGAAATTTGATCACCTAAAACTTCTCCTGATTTAAGCTGCTCAATTAGAGGTTCTATATCCTTACGAATTGAACGATAACGTTTAGCTAATTGACTAAGATCTTTTTAAAAACGGGAAGTCAGAAAAATCTCGATAGAATTACTCAACATCAATCCCCTCCCACATCTGAGATAGAGGAATAGTTTGCCCACTCATCGCCTCTTTCAGTCCTTGTCTAATACCCTCGACAACAATATCATCAGGGGTATCATCAATATCCTCACGGGTTTTTTCGACTAAATATTGTAGAACTTCTTGTTGTTCATTAAGTGAAAGTTGGTCAATCAAAGTAAAAACCTGATCTTTTGTAATTTGCAAAGTTAGCATAAGTGTCAATTTCCTTAAGTGTTATTCATGAATTTAGCAAAATATTATTTTCTATTGCCTAAATTATAACGGCACATCGATCGCCAACTCCGCACAAAACCCTCGAATCAGGCGATCGCACAAACAATCCATTTCTAAAGGCGATCGCTATTACTTTGAGTCGTGGTTTTTAAGCGATCGCTTAATAATTATTTGTCTTTGCGATCGCCCATAACCTTTCAGAACTGCCTCCTTATGATTTTGTGTCACGGGCATATGCCTTCCACGTTATCAAAGAACCAATTGCAAATAGGATACCTTCGACAATCATGAAGAAGAGCGAACTCGTGTTGCCAGAGGTCTGTCGGTAGAGACTAGCTGCGAACATTCGGATCAGTCCGAGAGCCAGCAAGAACCAGCCACAGAGCGTAATCAACAGAGTCCAGTCACGTTGCCATAGGTTATGCCACCGCACGATCGCCAAACCCGCGACAAACATGAGAACTCCAGAAAGGTAAACGACTGGTGGGATCTGTTCGTCGTAGAGATGCGGTTGAATAAGCGGAAATTCCGAAGCAACCATTACCATCAGGGTAGGTCCCAGCAGTCCTCCGATACGCTTCGAGTTCGTCATGCCTCACCTCTCGATACTGATTGGACTACAAAACGATATTTACCCAGAGTTTCTGTTCCCCATAACCAAGTTATGGCGATCGCAATTAAGACAAATACAGCAGTTTTCAGATGAATAAGCCACAGTGATTGAACCAGCCCAGCGCATCATCACTAGAAATACAGTCGTTGATAATTGTAGTTAGAGCTAGATCGAGTGCTTCATTAGTTCGAGCTTTAGCCGAACGAAGTAACTGTTTAAGC
>CALRPI020000031.1:0-59592 GCA_943370025.1 Phormidium lacuna HE10JO
TACGATTCCTATCTCGTCTATTATTCCTGCTACGATTCCTAGATGGTCTAGGTTCGATACTTTCATCTCTGTATTAATTTCTCCCTCCTCTTTTCCCCTATCTTCTCTCTAATTATTTTATCCTTCATTTATGAGCGGAATGTGGGTTAAAAGTGTGGGGATAGCGGCTAACTATCTTCAGGAGAAAGTAAGAAAAGATAGAGCTGAGGGGTAGAATCCACAGACTGTTTTTAGAGCTATAACTAGTTACTTTTCCAGAGAAATCAAAGTGCATAGGTACTTTTTCTGGCAGGGTCTGCCAACTAGAAATAACAATAATCAAACTAACCACAATCCCCGCGATCGCGCCTATATCCAAAATGGTTTCCAAGAGCGATCGCTCAATTTTGAGGATTGGTCTTGAGGATTTTCTAGAGTCACTCATAAATAAATTTTCCCCCTCGCTAACTAGTTCTTGTTGTGGAATCCCAACTTCGCTAGAGTTCTACAACAAGAATTATTTTAAGCTACAGCACTTTGCGTTTAAATGAGACACACCACAAATATTGAGATATTGAGAGTTCTATCAATGTTGGGTTTGAGAGTGGGTGGCTGTAGCCACCCACTCAACTGCTGTAATAGCAGGTTTGCCATCATATCCAGTTTTAGAGTTAGGACTTACGTACTGCTAGCGAATTATTGAGAGTTGTGGACGTTGTTGTGGGTGCTTCGCGCCCACAACAACGTCCAAATGCGTAAGTCCTGAGAGTTTCTCCAGTCAGCAAACGTTTGGAGAAAAATAGAATTTCTAGGTTCTCAATTACTACTGGGGTTGAGTTTGACTGGGAATTAGAATCAACGCCCAGTAGGGAACTTGAGCCGCCTCGACAGTTTTGATCGGGATAATTTTTTGGCTGGGTTGGGTGGCTCGTTCAATGTATAAGGCTCGATCGAGCAGCCCCAACTCCTGAAGAATAGCGTGGACTTTAGCAAAGTGTCTGCCTAGTTTAATGATCACCGCTGCATCGGCAACTGCCAAGCGATCGCGCAAAGTCTCCTCATCCAGAGTTGCGGGCATAATACTCAAGACATCATTGCGGTAGGTGATGGGAACTCCCAGCATTGCCGCACTAGCCATGGTGGAAGAAATCCCCGGCACAACTTCCGTGACAAACCTGCCAGAGAGACGATTAAACAGATACATAAAGCTGCCGTAGAGCATGGGTTCCCCTTCACACAACACCGCCACATCTCGCCCTGCTTCTAGATGCTCGGCAATTTTCACGGCGGCAATATCGTAGTAGGGTTGGGACGATCGTTCCACACTAAAAGGCAGAGGCATGGGAATCTCGATCTGTTCTGGACGGATAAAATCTGCCACGATCGCCCTTGCCAAAACCTTGCCATTTTCCATGGTGGGATAGGCAATCACTGGCACCGAAGTTAAAATCCGGTGTGCCTTCAGGGTCAATAATTCTGGATCGCCGGGACCAATGCCCAAACCGTATAAGCGTCCGGGGGGATAGGGATTGGAGCTATTAGAAATATCAGTGGGATGAGAAATATTAGAAATATTTGAGATGTTATTTGGTGGTGTATTCATAGTTCATTTTCCTTGGCTAATGCATTGACCGCAGCCGCAGCGATCGCACTGCCGCCCCGCCGTCCATGCAGGGTAATAAAGGGGATGCCTCGACTATCGGCAGCGAGTTCTGCCTTCGATTCTGCTGCCCCCACAAAACCCACGGGGAAGCCAAGAATTAGGGCTGGCTTGGCAACTAAGCCTGCATCTAGGAGTTCCAAGAGCCGAAACAGAGCAGTAGGAGCATTGCCAAAAGCCACCACCGCCCCTGCTAGGTGGGGTTGCCAGAGTTCGATCGCCGCCGCCGATCGAGTATTGGCAATTTGCTGGGCAATTTCGGGGATGCGGGGATCGTTGAGGGTACAAATCACCTGATTATCGGCAGGTAATCTTTGCCGCGTCACCCCATAGGCAACCATTTGGGCATCACACAAAATAGGCGCACCTTGCTGCAAAGCATTTCTTCCGGCACTTACGGCATTGGATGAAGCGACTAAATCATCCACCAGATCCGTCATCCCACAGGCATGAATCAGCCGCACAGCAACATGAGCCAGATCCGCAGGTAAACCTTCTAGATTGGCTTCTGCCCGGATCATGGCAAAGGATTTACGGTAAATTTCGTCGCCTTGGCGTAGGTAATCCATCATGCAGTTTAGTTTTGGGTAATGATTTTAGGGTAAGGATGTTCCTCGCAGTGCGGGGGACATCCTTACTTGTTTAGCACTACCTAATATTTGGCTCATACGTGGCAGAATTTCGGCAAAAGTCCCTCGATCGAGGTGTTGGGCGTAGGATTGCCGACCATCGCCAACATAAACATCATAGCCCTCAACCATCACCCCATCTTGCTCGATCGCTCTACCCAGTAAGGTAACTTCTGCCGGACTAGCTTGAGCGCAGGATTTGACACAACCAGTCAAGTGAATATTCACCGGAGCCAATGATTCGCGTTTAGTTGATAACTGTTTACTGATCACTGCTAACTGTTCACTCAAGGCTAGAGCATGGTCTTGAGTGTGGGTAGCAGAAGCGGCACAGCCCGGCTTGCCAGCACAGGCCACGATCGCTGCATCGGGTCTAGTGGTGGAAGCTGATAAGCCCAATTCCTCTAGATCAGCCAATAGCTCTGGGACTTGAGCCGATTCAACATAGGGAATCAGCACCGATTGCCAAGGAGTCAGCCGGAGTTCTCCCGTGCCGAAGTTGCTTGATAAGATGCCTAAACCAGTCCATTGCTCTGCCGTTAACTTGCCTAGGAGCAGATTGATCCCCACGTAGGCATATTCTGGCTGAGACTGGGAATGAACACCCCAATATTGATAGGGAATAGTTGGTAATAGGGGTAAGTTTTCTGGAACCACTCGAACCAATGAGGGGACTGGCAATAATTGATTGACGAAAGCCAGATATTTCTCCAGACCCCAAGCTTGCAAGAGGTGTTTCATCCTTTGCTGACGGGGGGGAGCTTGCTGGCTGTAGGATTGATAGACCATTGCTAGGGCGGCAATAACTGGCACACAATCTGCTGGTTTAATCACCACTTGCGTATCTACAAGTTGTTTATCGCCCCCCAGAGCTAGGTGAAAATAGACCCCATCTTCTAAGGTCACTGCCGATAGTTGGATCTCGTTGTAGCGATGCTCCCAAGCAAGGGGCGATATTACTCCGCAACCCTTAGGCGATCGCATCCCAATTCCCACCGCCCCGCCACCATCTATGCCCACACTAAACTTAGAAGGCAGGTCAACTAGTTCGGGATGGCTTTGGAGATAGTCATCGATCGCCCTCAGGTAAGGACGGGTATCAATTAATTCTTGGGGATCAATGCCAGCGGTGGGACTAGCCATGAAATTACGCAGGCGATCGATCGAGGGATTTTGGGCTGCTAAACCTACAGATTGCAGAGCTTGAAACATGGCTGGAGTCGGGGCGGTAGTAATTCCCCGTAGTTGTAGATTACCCCGATTGGTAACTTGAAGGGTGGGGTTATGCCAATGGGTAATTATTTGGGCGATCGTGCTTACCTGCTGGCGATCGAGCCAGCCTCCGGGTATCCGTAACCGTACCAAAAAACCATCGGCAGCGGGCGTACCATAAAATAGTCCCGGACAAACATCTGATTTTACTAACCAATCCAAAGCATTACTCCTTCTCCGTGTCCCGCAGAGAATCATTAGTTTAGAGGTTGATAAGGTCTGATTTTCGCCCCCGGCGGGGGCGAAAATCAGACCTTTACCACTTTGCTAGTAAGTGCTGCTAAATTCTGCCTTAGCTAGTGCAGAAACCTAGAGACACCCTTGAGTTTGGTATTCTGACTCATGACACGATCGCAATACCCCAGGGTATTAATAGTGTATCGCTACGATGGATTACAGTTGCGGCACAGTGCCGGAATCTAACCGGACTTCCCCAAAATCAAGTTTTAGAAGTATAGCATAGGCAAGGATGGCTCTATAATGGCTCTTATTAAAACTCCTCTACGTTATCCGGGCGGAAAATCAAAAGCTATTGATATAATTATGCCTCATATTCCTTTAAATATTAGGGAGTATCGAGAGCCGTTTATTGGTGGTGGCTCTGTTTGTTTGGCTGTAAAGAGTTTGTTTGGAACTAATATCAAATCCTATTGGATTAACGATCTGAATTTTGATTTGTATTGCTTTTGGTTATATGCCAAGAATGAAAATACATTACTTGCAGATAAGATCAATGAGATTAAACAGAAATATCCAGATGGTCGAGAGCTATTTAAGCATTTCACAAGGGAAGATATTCTATGGAGTGAGTTCGATCGAACAGTTCGTTTCTTTATCTTAAATCGAATTACTTTCTCTAGCACAGTAGATTCTGGAGGATATTCCCAAAAAGCTTTTGAAGGAAGATTTGCCGATGCTTCGATCGATCACCTCCGTAATCTCCATTCACCTTTATCCTCTATTCATATCACCAATACTGACTATACCGATCTTTTATTCCCAACTGGAGAGCAGGTATTTATATTTCTTGATCCACCCTATTTTAGTGCCACAAAATCTAAACTCTACGGACGGCGGGGCAATTTACATATCACATTTGATTGGGAGCATCTCGTTGAACTAAAAGCTACCAACGGCGAATCAGTCCCAGTAATATAGAACCCATTTGATATCTTAGGAGAAAAGAGATAAATTAAAGCAAAAATGCCTTATTCCAGTAGCCTCAGTGAGCGGGAATGGGAGATCATCAAACCGCTGCTCCCGCAAAAGAAACAGACCAGACCACCATTGTGGACTAAACGCCAGATTCTGGATGGAATATTCTACCAACTCAAGAATGGATGTAACTGGTGTGACTTACCTAAAGACTTACCACCTTATTCCACTGTCTTCTGGTACTACAAACAATGGCGAGAAGAGGGAGTTATTGATGATATCATCGACAAACTCCATGCTAAAGCCAGAGAGCAAGTAAAAAAAAGCCCAATGGACAATGTTAATCATGGTGGACTCCCAAGCCGTTAAAAACACTTGTAATGCCAGCATTGCTTCTAAGGGTTTTTGTCATTACAAGTTTACGAATGGGATTAAAAGACACCTAGGGGCTGATACATTAGGACTTCCCTTCATGACTCACTGCACTAAAGCTAATGTTTCGGATGACCAAGGATTGATAGAAATGTTCGAGAAAAATCTGGACTACTTGCGAGCCAGACCAGTAGATATCCCTAAACTGACTGTCTTGATAGATAATGGCTATCACCCCAAGAAAATAACCCTAGAGTTAGAAAAGATTTATCCAGAGATCATGACTAAAATCCAGTTTGAAGTGTCGCCAAAACCATCTAAGAAGCAAGAAGGAAAGTCAGGGTTTGTGCCTGTGGCTACTCGTTGGATAGTAGAAAGGTCAAATGCTTGGGTGGAAAGATGTAAAAGCTTAGTCAAGAATTTTGAAAGAACGTTAGACAATGCTAGAGCAAAGCTTAATCTCTGTTTCATCAGGCTAATGCTTAAGCGTCTAGCTTCTTCCTGAATAGATATCAAATGGGTTCTATAGAGCCATTAAAACTTTCATTCTCGAAGTGATTTTTTGTCGAGCTTGCCGAGGGGAGTGTAGGGAAGTTCATCACGAAACTCGATCGCCACAGGAATTTGATAGCGGGCGACGCGGGGTTTGAGCCAATCGAGCAATGTCGATCGATCGAGGGTCATGTTGCTTTTCTTTTTGATCACAGCCTTCAAGCGCTGACCAAACTCCAGATCAGGAATCCCCACAACTCCTACCGAGTCTATATCTGGATGGGTGAGCAGAACATTTTCTAGTTCGATCGGGTAAACATTTTCTCCCCCAGAAACGATCATGTCATCAACTCGTCCACAAAGAAATAAATCCCCATCAGGGTCTTGATAAGCAAGGTCGCCCGTCTCGATCCAACTTTCCTGACTAGTAGTCCAAGCACTGCGAATACAAAGGCGACCAATCATCGTCATACCCACTGCCTGACCCGCATCATTAATAATTTCGATCTGGACACCCGGCACAGGTTTGCCGATCGAACCCGGCTTCTGGGCTAAGGTCTCCGGTGTCGCCATAATGCAAAAACCTGCTTCCGAAGTGCCATATAAATTAAATAATTTAGACCCCAGCCGATCGCCAGTTGATTGCACCAACACCGGACTCAGCACCGCTCCACCGGAAACGATGCACCGCAGTGAGGATAGGGCAGCAACCTCCAGATTTAGCATTCGCTGCCACATTAAAGGCACCAGCGTCACAGCTTCAATTTTATATTTGGCAATCAATACACAAGATTGGGTAGCATCAAAGCGTTGAGTAAAATACATCGTTGCCCCAAGAATCACCCCCATAAATAGGGCAGCTACACCAAAGCCATGATAAATCGGGGTGGCAATGTAGACCGATCGATACCTGTCGAGATGCACCAGAGTCAGGAGGGCAGAAAACGGCGGCAAGAAATTAAACAGGGATGGTTTTCGCATTGCAGACTTGGGCTGACCAGTAGTGCCGCCCGTCATGACGACAATATTGCCCGTTTTGACTTTTGGTAAGCGGCGGTTCTGGGGTTGGGGATTGGAGGCTAGGCGATCGATAGAATTGGCGATCGCATGGTAAGTCGGCAGAGATTTAGGGCTGAGCAAGGAGTCAGTAAACCTACGTGCAATCTGCTGATCATAAATATAGAAATCGAACTGGAGCCGTTCCTCCAATGCCAAAAGCTGATCAGCACTCATCTCCGGGTTGATCAAAAAGATATGCGCTCCTAAACGTGAGCAAGCAAATATTGCTTTGACGGCAGCCCCATGATTGCGGCTAGCGATCGCAATTTTTTGTTGGGGCTGGATGCCATGATCATGGTGCAAGGCGATCGCGAGGGATTCCGCTTGATGCCAGAGTTCTAGATAACTCAACTGTTCTCGATCGTCGATCACTGCTAGGCGATGGGGGTGTAATTTGGCAGCAATGCGTAACATCGCCATCAGGTTAATCCCCGTCGTCACTAAGGCTGCTAGTAGCTGGAACACTCCAAAAAATGTTAACAAACCAGTCCGATAGAGCTTGCCCACTAACATCAACATGATTTATCTCCTATTTTCGTTGCCCATACTTCTCCATGATTACTTCACCGAGCCAACGGAAAAGTACGGAAGCTAGCTGTCCCCCCATTAACCACCAAGGTGCATAGGTACGCCGCCGGGAGTTGATGGCTTGGCAGATCAGGTCTGCCACCTGTTCTGGAGTCATAGCAGGCAGGTTTTGATACTCGACAGTGGGGGCGATCATCCGAGTCCGGACTAGGGGCAGATAAATGGAGGTGGTTTTCACCCCTTGGGTATTCAATTCAGCACTCACACTCCGAAACCATTGGTCAAAGGCGGTTTTGGAGGCTTGATAGGCAGCCCATCTGGGAGCCGGGATCAAGAGAACATTGACGGCAGAAATATTAATCACATGACCCTGCTGGGCAACTAGGGTGGGAATGAGGGACAGCATTAGTTGCACGGGGGCAAAATAATTGAGATTCATGGTGCGGGTAAAATCATGGCGGCGATCAAGGGAATCAAAGATCGATCGACGGATGGATTTCCCCGCATTGTTCACAAAAATATCTACACCGCCGGGAAGCTGCTGCAAGGCTTCTAGTAAGTTTTCCACTTCGGCAGTATTTGTCAGATCGCAGGGAAAAATATCGGCTCTGCCTCCCTTGGCTACAACTATTTTTTGCACTTCCCTCAATTTCTCTTCTGTCCGTGCCACTAAGAGCAGATAGGCTCTCGTCTCCGCCAGATTTTTTGCCAGACACTCCCCAATGCCATAACTTGCCCCAGTGATCAGCACAGTCTTCCCAGCCAAGCGATGTTGGAGTTGAGAACGACTAAATCGGAGGCATGAAAAAAAAAGAAACTTCATCATGGCTGTTACGGATACTACCCAATCTTTCTGCTGAGATGATCCACTAGTTTTAACATTTCTGGAATTCTGTGCTGACCATACATTCTGGAAATGAAATATTTCGCCTCAACTTCACTGATACCAGCCGCAGTTATGTACAAGGGTTTTTGACTCGCACCTCGCAGTAGTTCACTCTCTTTTGATATATCCTTAAACCTGTTCTTTGCAACCCCGATGACTATGGATTTTGCTTGCAGTGCATCGTACAAATGCTTGCCAAGTCCGGGCTTTTTGGCATCATCTAAATAAACATAACCATCAACAATAATGTATGTAGGTAAATCCTTAAATTGTTGCAATAATTCCCAAAGACAAGGCAGTTCCCGTTTGTAAAACTGACCGGGTTCGTAGTTCATTACCCGATCGATGGGGACAGTTAATTGACTGATAGGTTCACGATCGTCCCAATTATTGAAGAGAACTCCCGCCGCTACAGCTTTATTTTCCTGATAATAAACATCAGTAGCCAGTATCCAATCTTGCTCGATCGGTTTAGGTTTCATCAGGGTCAATCCCCATTAGGGTCAATCCCCATTGCTCTAAGCCTTTCGGCAAGTCGTGCTGCTTTTTGCTCAGCCTGTTGTTGTTTTTGTTCAGCCTGTTGTTTAGCAAGACGATCGGGGACATAAAACCAGTCAGGAGCCTCTGCACCTTTTTCGGCTGGTTCGGTCAAGCGCCAGTAAATGCCGCTGTCTTGACCGATGCAATACTGTCCATCGGGATAGAGTTTTTGGAGAACTGGCTCGATCGAACTAGTTAAAACTATACTTTGGGGGTGTTCTTGGAAATTTTTGTCTCCGGCACGCTCCACGAACACAAAAGTTCCGTCAGAGTCTGGTAGTTGGGTATTGTCGGGGAGGCTGAGTGGTTTTGTAGCCGGAGGTTGAGGAATGGGAGTATCGGAGGAAATCAGTGCTGGAGCGCTTTGCATAGTAATTCCGAGGGAGTCTTTAGTCCAAATTCAACATATTGCTATAGCGATCCTAAATGGGTTGAGAACGGCTCCCCCGGAGGGGGAGCCGTTCTCAACCCTCTAAAATTCTAAATTCATTTAGGATAACTATATATTACGAGAATATTAGGTGACTTATGAAATTATTAACTGATTGGGGAATTAGTGGCGATTGGTGGCGGGGTTTGCGGGGGGAATATTGGGTGATTGTCCAAGGAATCTTATTGGTGGGATTTGCGATTTTACCGATCGCACAACCTAATTTCCTCGGACTAAATCCCGTACTTTGGCATTACGCCAGTTGGAGTTTTACCACTATTTTTGGTATTTTGGCGGGGATTTTGTTGGGGCGATCGCTCTTCGATTTGGGGCGAAATCTAACTCCTCTGCCCCACCCCAGAGATGATGGTCAGTTGGTGCAAACAGGTATCTATAAACTTGTCAGACATCCTTTGTATAGTGGTGTCATTTACCTCGCTCTAGCCTATGCCAGTTGGCAGATAAGTTGGGTGCATTTGCTGGGGGCGATCGCTTTATTTATCTTTTTTGATGCCAAAGCCAGAAAAGAAGAAACTTGGTTGACAGAAAAATTTCCTGAATATCCCAACTATTCTATTTCCGTCAAAAAGCTAATTCCTTGGATTTATTAAGAATGGCATTGGGGATGATCTGTGTTTCCAATGCTATTCCTCTGCAACTACAGAGGATTTATGCAGGAATTGATGCAATCTATAATCACTAGAATAAATGCTTTTATTGCCACTAATGCGGAGAAGAAGTCCTCCAGAATTGGGGGATTTAGGGGGCGAATCCAGAGTCTTTGATACTTTATAAATAGTCCCTAACGTTAGCAAATGATTTAGGATTGCTATAGATAAAAAGAGCGATCGCCCTACTAATATATAATCAGGATCAACTTTTCTGGAGCAGCAAAAATTATGACTACATCTACAGTCGATAAAACCCTCACTCCAACTGAATATTTTGCCCTCGAAGAATCTACCCAGATCAGACATAGATATTGCAATGGAGAAGTTATCCCTATGCCCGGAGGAACACCAAATCATAATGAAATTACGCTGTTCTTGATCGCTTTGTTAATGAAAAAATTGCAGGGTCAATCCTACAAAGTCTTTGGGGCTGATTTGCGCCTCTGGATCCCACGGCGAAATGCTTATAATTACCCAGATGTGATGGTTGTGACCAAACCAGTAGAATTACAACCCGGACGAAAAGATACAATTATCAACCCGATTTTGATTGCAGAAGTATTATCCAATTCCACAAAAAATGACGATCGCAGTGAAAAATTCATAGACTATAGAACCATTCCTAGTTTTCAAGAATATTTATTAATCGATCAATACCAACCCCATGTAGAGCAATATATTAAACAAGGGGCAAATCAGTGGCTGATGGTGGAATATGAACACCTAGAGGATAATCTTTTGTTATCATCACTAGGAGTTGAGATTAGTTTGCATGAATTATACGAAAACATTGAATTTTGAGGCTAATACTAATGGTTACCACTACAAAAAAAATGTCCTTTGAAGAATTTCTCAACTATGACGATGGGACGGATACCCTATACGAATTGGAAAATGGAGAACTAATTCCTATGTCTTCGGAAAGCGATATTAATCAACGGATTGCTATTTTTTTACTGATTTATCTCTCTAAATTAGGTATTCCGTCCTATCGATTACGAATGAAGGCAGAGGTGGCTGTGAGTAGTGGGCAGGTAGGAGTGCGGGTTCCTGATCTGGTGGTGTATTCTGAAGAGTTGGCTGAAGTCATGGCGGGAGCTAGTCGATCGCTCGTTTTTATGACTATGCCGCCACCATTGTTAGTGGTAGAAGTCGTGAGTCCCAACCAAAAGCAGATTAGTCGTGATTATCGCTACAAGAGGTCTGAGTATGCAGCTAGGGGCATAGCCGAATATTGGATTGTGGATGCGATCGCCCAAAAAGTGACGGTATTGGAATGGGTGGAAGGCTTCTATGAAGAACACGTCTATGTAGGCGATCAGCCTATCTCTTCCCCTGTATTAGGCAGTCTAGGCATCACACCGATTCAGGTTTTACAAGGATAAACCATCTTCCGAAAACTATCCCAAATTATTTGCAAGCTTTAGAGAGAGTTGAATAGTTCGCACCCGAAGGGTGCGAACTTTTCAACCCATTTAGGATTACCGTAGGAAACTTTGCCTTAGGAAGAGCGTCAGGGATGGCGAGATAGATTGTTTCTTGTGTCCCTAAGTTTCTTTGTAAACTCCGTGCATTTAAAAAATCAGTATTACTCTTCCTTGCTTTCCTTGCCGCAAATACCCTCCACCAGTCAGCCCTAGCTCAAACGGCTCCCTCCTTTACTGATAACGAAAATACATGGGCAGCAGACTGTATCCAGAATCTCGCCACTAATAAAGTGATCAATGGTTATGGCGATCGCTTTATTTGTCTTTTTTGATGCCAAAGCCAGAAAAGAAGAAGTTTGGCTCACGGAAAAATTTCCTGAATATCCCAACTATTCTATTTCTGTCAAAAAGTTGATTCCTTGGATTTATTAGCTGGATTTATTAGCTGCCCAGAATTAGTTTGTTTAAAATATATCACTACATAGTAGTATGCCGAAACTAGGATATAATTTAGAATATATATAGAGTAAAATATCCAAAATCTTGACACTGTGATTATGACCCTCCATCCCGCTGCCCTTACTCAAGTTGCCGATTATTTCAAAGTATTATCTGAACTCAGCCGCTTGCAAGTCTTGTGTTCTCTGAGGGCAGGAGCCAAAAATGTTACAGAAATCATGTCGGAAACTGGCTTAGGACAGGCCAATGTTTCAAAACATCTAAAGATTTTAGCCCAGGCGGGGATTGTCTCTCGGACTCCCCAGGGAGTTAGTGTCTATTACGAGATTGTGGAACCATTTATTTTTGATCTGTGCGAACTTGTGGGCGATCGCCTCTCAATTCGCTTGCAAGAACAATCCCAACACCTAAAACAACTAGAAGGATTTCGATGGACTGAGCCGGGGAATAACGCCATGAAAATTGCTCAGTCCAAAACCAGAAACAGTGCATGACTCCTAAAAAATTCTTCTCTTTAGGGTGTGAGTCTTGTTAGGTGTAAAGATTTTACAGTGTTTTACATTTACTCATTATATTACTGTATAGTGGTATAACAATGTTATTAGATAACTAGAGGGTGTAATGCTAAAACCAATAAATAGCCTGAAACAGCCTTGGAAACAGCATCAGTGGGTCAGCCTAGTTGCTGGCGGAATGGTACTTCTTAGTTTGTCCCTAGCGCTAGTGAATACCAACTGGCTATTCCTGACTGCCTTTGTCGGATTAAACCTGTTGCAATCAGCATTTACCAAATGGTGTCCATTGATTGTCTTGCTCAAAAAAATGGGCGTGAGGGAGTAAAAGCCTTCTTTTTTAAAAATTCAAATAAATTCAAATAAATTCAAATTAAAAATCTAACTTTTAGGAGTCGCTATTATGGCTCGTATTGTTGTTATTGGTGCTGGATTGGGAGGCTTGCCTGCTGCCTATGAATTGAGGCATATACTGCCCCAAGAACATCAGGTTATGCTCATTTCTAATCAACCCACATTTACCTTTGTTCCTTCCTTGCCTTGGGTTGCCTTGGGGTTAAAATCCCTCGATCGCATCCAGTTAGATTTAGCGACAACCGTTCCCCAGCATGGAATTGAGTTAATTCTTGATACGGTGATGGCGATCGATCCCAAAGCCAAACAAATTACCCTATCAGAGCGCACCCTTAACTATGACTATGTGGTGATTGCCACGGGTCCAGAACTAGCCACGGATGCCCTGCCGGGCTTAGGTCCTGACAATGGCTATACCCAATCAATTTGTAATCCCCACCATGCAGTTTTGGCAGGGGCAGCTTGGGAGCAATTCTTAGAGAAGCCGGGACCGATCGTCGTGGGGGCAGCTCCGGGTGCTAGTTGTTTTGGACCTGCCTACGAGTTTGCCTTCTTAATTCATCACGTTTTGCAGCAGAAAGGACTACGGGATCAAGTTCCCATCACCTTTATTACTTCCGAACCCTACGCCGGACACCTCGGTATTGGGGGCATGGCAAGCTCCCGGTGGCTGATTCGGAAATTTATGGCTGACCGGGAAATTGAACTGATGGAAAATACAGCTATTGCTAGTTTTGCCGCAGATGCCGTCCATTTAGCCGATGGCAGGATGATTCCAGCAAAGTTCGTCATGGTCTTGCCGCCTTTCCGTGGTCCCAAATTTCTCCGGGAAGTTCCGGGACTAACCGATGCTAAGGGGTTTATCCCCGTCCTACCCACCTACCGCCATCCAGAATTTGAGGAGATTTATGCCGTGGGTGTTGTCACTCAGCTCAAGGCAGTGGAACAAACACCGATCCCCACAGGTGCTCCCAAAGTGGGATTGATGTCGGAAGAGATGGCGTTAGCAGTAGCCCATAATATCGCGCTGGAGTTGGGAGTTACTTCTGGTACTCAGGTTAAGCCCACCCTACAGGCAGTTTGCTTTGCCGACTTTGGTGATACCGGGGCATTGTTTCTCGCCGATCCCCTACTACCCGATGCCTCAGGGCATCGGCATCGGGCTTTGATTTATCACGGGATTTGGGTGTCTTGGATGAAGGCCGGATTTGAGAAATACTTCCTTACGAAAATGCGCTTTGGTTGGACAATTCCTTGGTTTGAACGTTTGGGTTTTCGGGTGATCGGTCTGCCGTTGGTGGAGCCGATTAATCCCGACCCCGTGGTGATGCAGGTAAAAGTAGCAAACAATGAACCAGAAATTAATCAGAAATTAACAGGAGTCTAGGTTATGGGATGTCAAATTCGGAAGTTTTTCTCATGGTTATTATTGCTGGGGGCGATCGCTCTGGCTGTTCTCTCAGGGTTAGGGATTTTTGATATTTCCCCCGCATCAGCAGCGATTCGGCAACTAGAAGAAGCACCGGGACAAATGGTTTATCAGTCTCGCCAAACCCTCAAGGATCAGCATGGCAATGGTTGGCAGACTGTGGCTTTCAAGCGGATAACTCCTGATGGTGAGAGTAGTTTTGAGTTGCGCTTGGTAGGATTTCCGGGGCTAGTAGAGATCGATCGCACCCAACCCCTGACCTTAACAAACTCCTTGGGAAAAACCTTAACTACTGCGGAGGAGGATCGCCATATTTTCACGGATTCCACCAAACCCGAACCTAATGTGGGGCAGTACGATCTGCAATCCTTACTTTCCCAAATGCCCGCCGAGATTCCCTTAGAGCTTTCGTTGCCAACAATCCAAGGCGAAGCAATTCGTTTATCGGTTCCAGCTTCCTTAGTTCAGGAATGGCAAACCGTTGCTAGTCATGGGTAACACCAAACATTATTAAAAACTATTATTAACAACTATTAATTAACCTAGAGAATTCAATGTCAGACTTATTTTCTCCCCCCTGGATGCAAGCCTTTGGTGAGCAATGGAATGCCGAGCCGGAGTTGGCTGATGCCCTCGCCCAGATTCATTTTAATTCCGCGATTGGTTATGGTTTCACAGGGGATATAAATCCCTTGGGGGTTCTTACCCTCCAAGAGGGACGGGTAGTTTTTGCCGGAGCCTATGATGGGCAAGAGTTGAATTGGGATTTACGGGCTGATCGAACCCATTGGCAAGAATGGCAAACCAAGGGCTTAAACATGATGGGATTGAGTATGGCGTACATCAGTCGGAAATTACAATTCCGGGTGGGAGATTACACCGCCATGATTAAAGAGCCCAGAATGGCAAGCCCGTTTATCAAATCTTTTGCGGTGATGAGCCGAGTTAAAGTCAGCGAGCAAAATAACTAGAAAATTACTAAAAATCACTAAAGTTACTCAAGAGCAAATCCATGAAACAGTCTAATCGACAATCGAAATCCCAATCGAAACCACAAGCTAAAAATCCAGTTTCCCTCACTCCTTCTCAACTCCAATCACGCCAAGATCAGTTATTAGTTGTTGATATTCGAGGCTGGTTTGAATACTGGATCAGACATATTTCCGGGGCGCAACGTTTTAGCCACGATCGCATTCTCAAAGAGATTCCTAAAGATCGAGCGATCGCCCTCACCTGTCTATCCGGGCATCGCAGCACACTCGCTGCCCAAAGGTTAGTTGCTCAAGGCTACAGTCAGGTCTACAACCTGCAAGGGGGGCTACTGGCATGGCAAGGTGCTGGATATGCGGTACAACGAGGCTTTCGTCCTTAGGAAATTTTGATTTTTAGATTAGTAACTTTACCTCACAACTTCTAAGCAGGAAGATTTAATCCGATGACACACACCACCTCTGATAAATTACTTAAGGATGCCCTCGATACTGCAACCCAACACCAGGGCGACCAAACAGATAATGGAAATGATGGATTGATCGAGAAAAAGCCCAAAACCCCATCAAAGCTATCTCGAAAAGGTTGGGGGCTGGTGTTAGGAGGAGTATTAGTCCTAGCAGGGGGAACTTGGGGGATTAGCCAACTCACTCATCCCACTCCCGTTTCAGAAACTGCCAAAGCCCCGGTAGTTTCTGTGGAAACCCTGACTATTACTAGCCAAGCGATCGCCAATACCTTAGAACTTTCGGGAACCGTCAGCACCACCGAGCAGGCAACCCTCTCCACCCGGGTGATGGGCAGGATTATCCAACTATCTCTAGAATCGGGCGATCGCTTCCAAAAAGGAGACATTCTCACCCGGATTGATGTGATGGATATGACCGCCCAAACGGGTCAGGCAGAACTGGGAGTAGCCCAAGCTCAAGCAGAAGTAGCCCGTGCTCAAGCCGCCTTGAACCAATTGGAATCTCAAAAGCTGGAGGCTCAATCAGCCCTAGGATTGGCACAGATCAACCAGTCACGAATGGCTCAACTCCAAGCAGAAGGGGCAGTTTCCCAGTCCCAACTGGATCAAGCCAACTCCACCCTCGCAGCAACCACCGCCAGAGTTGCCCAGGCGGAAGCAGGGATTAGACAATCTGAGGCAGCGATCGCCCAAACTCAAGCAGCGGTGAGTCGGGCTGAACTGAGTGTGACTTCGGCAGATATTAATGAGAGTTACGGCACGGTTATTGCTCCCTTTGATGGAGTGGTGGTGCAGAAACTAGCTTATGAAGGGGAAATGGCAGCGCCCGGAACCCCATTACTAAAAGTGGAAAACCCCAACAAGCTTCAGCTAGAAATTGCTGTGCCAGAAGAAAATTTACAACTAGTGCGTGTTGGGCAATTAGTCGAAGTCCGGTTTGATGCAGTCAACCAAACTCTCCAGTCCACGATTCAACAAATTGTGCCAGCCGCCGACCCCAAATCCCGCAGTTTCCTAGTCAAAATACCCTTAAGAAATTCAGGTCGGTTGATCTCTGGGATGTTTGGGCGGATTGTCTTACCCGTAGGCAAAACCCAAGAGGCAATTTTCATCCCTGCCCAAGCTCTGATCCAACGAGGGCAATTACAGGGAGTTTATGTTGTGGAGACAAGGGACACCCAACCCACGGCGGTTTTACGGTGGGTGAAGACAGGCAAAACCCAAGACAAACAGATTGAGATTGTTTCAGGACTAATAGTTGGCGATCGCATCATCACCGATCACCTTGCCCAACTCAGGGACGGACAACCTATTAACCTACAACCCTAAATCCGCAAGAGGTTCCCCCATGGATCGCAAATTTTTGTCACGACTTTTCCTCCTGATAGTAGCTTTCATAATTGCTGTGCTCCTATCCCAGTTTGTTACTGCCCACGGGATGTATGGAGTCCTAGATATAAATAAACAGGGAAGAATGGGTAATGGTGATGATGCTCAGACAATCCATCAACTTTTTGCCAATCATACGCAAATTCATCGCACAGTGACAGAAATTCCGGGTGGGATTCGTACTGTTACTGAATCAGATAATCCTGAAGTAGTTGCACTGATTCAATTACATGTTGTCAAAATGTACGATCGAGTCCGGGAGGGACTACCAATCCCCATGATTGGGATGAGTTCTACCTTACCTACTATGCTGCAAGCTACAAACCAATATCAACGCCAATTTCGGATAACTTCTAAAGGGATTGAAGTTACGGAAACTTCCAATGACCCAAATTTGGTGGCGGTAATTCGGGAACATGGACGGGAAGTTACCCAATTTATAACCCAGGGAATGCCCGCCATGATGAACGGGAGGATGAGACAGCCATGACGAATAATGGTTCTAGCCACGAACAGCATCAAATAAATCCCCATAAATTAGGCTTTGTTGGTAACTTAGCTAAACAATTTATTGACTCTAAACTTACACCGCTAATTATCATCGTGGCGCTACTCTTAGGGATTGGGGCAACCCTGATGCTACCCAGAGAAGAAGAGCCGCAAATTACTGTGCCGATGGCCGATGTGTTTGTGCAAATGCCGGGAGCCTCTGCTAAAGATATTGAGCAGCGAGTGACTGCCCCGATGGAGAAATTGATTAAGGAACTGCCGGGAGTGGAATATGTTTACTCTACTTCTCGCCCCGGATCGTCCTTGGTGATTGTGCGATTTCTTGTTGGTCAAAAAACCGAAGATGCGATCGTCCAGCTTTATAACAAACTCTACGCCAACTTTGACAAAATCCCCCCCGGAGTTTCCCAGCCTTTAATTAAATCACGAGCTATTAATGATGTCCCCATTCTCGCCTTAACCCTATCAGGAGAGCAGAGTACGGGAACTGAGTTACGGCAAATTGCGGCTCAATTGGATGAGCAGATTAAGCAAATTCCCGATGTTTCAGAAACAACCATTATTGGGGGACAAAAGCGTCAACTCCGGGTAGAACTCGATCCCACCCGCTTAAAAGCCTTTGGTTTAACCCCTATAGAAATTTCCCAAGCCTTGCAAGCCCAGAATACGGAATTGGCTGGTGGAGCTTTGAGTCAAAATAATCGATCGTTTTTAGTCAGAACCCAAAGTTTTATTCGATCGCCTGAGGATGCCAAAGGGCTAGTAGTGGCAGTGGCGAATAATCAGCCTGTATATTTGCGGGATGTTGCCACAGTTACCGATGGTGCGGAAGAGCCAACTAGTTATGTATTGTTTGGCTATGGGGAAGCTGCCCAAGAACATAGTAGTAAAAAACCCCAAAAAGCAGAGAAAGTTACCAAACATACTGGCGAAAGTGAAGCTGTAACGATCTCGATCGCCAAACGTGGTGGCGCAAATGCCATTCAAGTATCCCATCGTGTTTTACATAAATTAGAGGAGATTAGACATAATTATATTCCTGAAAATATCAATCTAACTGTCACCCGTGACTATGGCGAAACCGCCGCCGAACGCTCCAACGAACTGCTATTCCATATGTTGATTGCCGTTGGTTCCGTGACCTTGCTGATGTGGTTTGCCATGGGTCGCAAAGAGGCGATGGTGGTCGCAGTATCAATTCCTGTTACTTTAGCCCTAACCCTTGCTAGCTTTGTATTTTACGGATTTTCTCTAAATCGAGTGACATTTTTTGCCCTGATCTTCTCCATTGGGATTCTCGTTGATGATGCGATCGTGGTTGTGGAAAATGTCGGTCGCCATTTGGAACTTCCTGAAAATAAAACCCGTTTAAAATATTCTCCTAATCGTCAGCGGACTTTAAGACAGATTGTCCTCGAAGCCGTTGATGAAGTAGGCAATCCCACCATCTTGGCAACCGTCGCCGTGATTGCGGCAATTTTACCCATGGCTTTTGTGGGCGGCTTGATGGGTCCCTATATGCGTCCGATTCCCTTAGGTGCTTCGGCAGCAATGATCTTCTCGGCTCTAGTAGCTTTTATTATTGTGCCTTGGACAACGATGCAAGTCTTCACAGGTGGTAGTCATGGCGGACATCAAGCAGGGGAAGAAGATGCTCTTACCAAGCTATATCGACGTTTTATGTATCCTCTGATCCATTATCCCCAGAGAGGAACGACTTTTCTAATTGCCACTACGATTGCCCTAGTTGTTATTGTGGTCGGGCTGGCAGGATTTAAGTTAGTGATCCTGAAAATGCTCCCCTTTGACAACAAAAGCGAATTGCAGGTAGTGGTAAATATGCCTGAAGGGACAACTCTAGAACAAACTGCCAAAGTGACTAGAGAAATGGGGCAGTATCTGTCCTCTGTGCCTGAAGTCTCCACCTATCAAAGTTACGTTGGTACAGCTTCGCCCTACAACTTCAATGGTTTGGTGCGCCATTACTTCCTGCGATCGGGTTCCAATGTTGCTGATATTCAAGTTAACTTCTTGCCAAGGGAAGAACGCAAACGCCAGAGCCACGATATTGCTAAAGCGATCCGTCCCCAGCTCAAGGAAATTGGCGATCACTACAGTGCGCGGATTCAAGTTGCCGAAATTCCCCCTGGTCCCCCGGTACTACAAAATTTAGTTACGGAAGTCTATGGGCCTGATTATCAAGGACAAATCAATCTTGCTAAAGAAATTTATCAGTTGTACAAGTCCACTGATGGTGTAGTTGATGTGGATTGGTATGTGGAAGCACCGCAGACGGATTATCATTTGGTAATCGATCGCGAAAAAGCAACCTTAAATGGTATTAGTCCCAACCAAATTGCCCAAGTTTTACAAATGGCAATCTCTGGGCAGAATGTGGGCTTATTACATGATGAAAATGCGCGCGAAGACGTGGCGATTAATCTCCGCTTTAGTCAATCTAGCCGCACTAGCCTAGAAGACCTCAAGGCTCTCAATATCAAGGGTACAAATGGGAATTTAGTACCGTTAAGCTCTCTTATCAAAACAGAAACAGCTACCATCGACACCAGCATTTACCATAAAAATCTTCAGCCCGTGGTCTACGTTTTGGGCGATGTGTCGGGCAGGGTAGAAAGTTCTGTCTATGCCATGCTGGCACTGCAACCGCAAATTGATAAATTAACCCTACCGATCGGGGCAAAAATCAAAACCTTCCTCACCGAACAACCACCCACTACGGAAACCTACTCAATGAAATGGGATGGGGAATGGCAAGTCACCTATGAAGTTTTTCGGGATCTCAGTATTGCCTTTGCCGTAGTGATGCTGCTGATTTATGCTCTAGTAGTAGGCTGGTTTCAATCCTTTACCACACCCTTAGCGATCATGGTGGCGATCCCCTTTTCCCTGATTGGGATCATGCCTGCCCACTGGCTGATGGGTTCCTTTTTTACAGCAACTTCAATGATCGGCTTCATTGCTGGGGCGGGGATTGTGGTGCGAAACTCGATTATCTTGGTGGATTTTATTGAGTTACGCCTCAAGGAAGGAATGCCCTTGGAAGAAGCGGTGATTGATGCGGGAGCCGTGCGTTTCCGTCCGATGTTGTTGACGGCAGCGGCGGTAATTGTGGGGTCGGCAATTATTCTGGCGGATCCCATCTTTCAAGGTTTAGCCATCTCCCTGATGGCGGGGGAAGTTGCTTCTTTGTTGCTTTCTCGATCGGCGGTGCCAATTTTATATTACAAATTCTGGCGCAATAAGAAAGGGCTTACCAAAGATACAAACTCTGAATTAAATCCATCGATCGTAGAGATTCCTAGCGACTGGATGATCTAATTTTTTGTTAACCTACCTTGTTAACCTGCCTTGATCTTCAATATTCTCCTTCAACCTCCTCCCCCTCAAAAACTATGGAACCCATTCGTATCGCCTACTATTCCGATGTTCTCTGTGTTTGGGCGTATATTGCTCAAGTCCGCCTTGATGAACTGATAGCTAATTTTTCGGATAAAATCTCGATCGATTATCACTTTGTCTCCATCTTTGGCAATGCCCAAGAGAAGTTAGTTACCCGATGGCAAGACAAGGGAGGGCTACGGGGCTATAGCAACCACGTACAGGAAGTAGCGAAAAAATTTGATCATATTACTGTTCATCCAGATATCTGGGCTAAGCATACTCCCACTTCATCGATGTCCTGCCATTTGTTTCTCCATGCCATTCAATTGCTAGAAATTAAGGGGCTAGTCCCCAAATCAGAACGGATTTTTGAAAAGGCAACTTGGGCATTTCGGGAGGCTTTTTTCATGAAACTTGCCAATATAAGCGATCGCCATATCCAGTTTACCATTGCCGAGGAATTAGGATTATCGATCGCCATTATTCAAGAACAAATTGATAGTGGTGAAGCTTATGCTTTGCTATCCAAAGATTTTGATTTAACTAAGGAGCATAATATTACCGTCAGTCCTACCCTAATTTTTAATGAAGGGCGACAAAGACTTAATGGCAATGTGGGATATCGGGTGATTGAAGCTAATATTCGGGAGTTGCTGTACAGTCCCTCCAGTGAACAATCCTGGTGTTAGAACTATAGCGCAACCCAAGTTTTGCAAGGATAAAGGCAATCTAGCTAGTTGTGCCGAAGATACCCTCAAGCTATTTTCTGAAACTTAATTCGGTTTGTGTTAGTCTTGTTAACGAAACAATACTTAAGGTTTAACTCAAGTTATCCCACCCTGAATTAAGTATTATAAATTTCCTCATCACCTCGGAGAAAGTTATTGGTATGCAGAGTAATCGCCCCAAACGTCATCTAGGACAAAAATTAGTTGTTTTATTCAGCAGCGCCACTTTATTAGGTAGTGGTCTAGCCATGCCCTTGCAAGGGGTCAATGCTCAAGCAAAAGCACCTGTAGATCAGAGCTTCACAGAAATTCCCGTTGTAGATTCCCCCGTAGTTAGTGCGCCAGAACCATTAGCCGCCCCAGTACTCACAGTCCCCGCAGCTCCCGTTGCTAGTGAACAAATCCTCAGAACCATGCAGGAGAGTTCTAGTGGCTCGATCGCCAAAGAGCAAGTCCCCGTATTGATCAATCCGGTGGATAACTTTGCTGATACCAACGACTATGGCTTAACTACTCGCCCCAGCAGTAACTCGGCTGCTAATTCATCTCGCCCCGATACGATCGTCCTCAATGAGCGATCGACAGGTTGCGCCAAGGTTCTAGTGAACGGTGCTGTGCCTGATCAAATCTGCCCCATCACCGAACTAGCTCCTACCCCCTTAGCTATCCCCTCACCCCCAACCATTGCCAATCTTTCTCCCGGAGTGCGACCAGTTAGTGTGTTCGGCATGGAAGTTACCCCCGGTGGTTTCCGATTGGCTAGTAGCTCTAGTGCTAATAAGGCTTCTGGCAACTTTTTCTCTCGCAATCGTCCCATTGGTCGCCCCGGTGCTGGCAGAGGAACCTTCATGTTTCCCTTGACAATTCCCGCCGTCATCACCTCTATCTTCGGCTGGCGGGTGCACCCCATTTCTGGAGACTACAGATTCCACTCAGGGACAGACCTAGGGGCTGACCAAGGTACTCCGGTGATTGCTGTCACCGATGGCAAGGTGGCAACTGCTGACTATCTGGGCGGCTATGGCTTGACGGTAATCCTCCGCCATGAAAACGACACCCAAGAATCCCTCTACGGTCATCTATCGCAAATTCTCGTCCAGCCCGGAGAAGAGGTTCCCCAAGGCACAGTCATTGGTCTAGTGGGCAGCACGGGAAATTCCACCGGACCCCACCTGCACTTTGAATGGCGGACTGTCACCAACGATGGCTGGGTAACAGTTGACCCCACAGCCCACCTCCAGTTTGCCCTAGAGCAATTTATGATTGCCTTAGAAAATCCTACTGCCAAGCCTCTATTTAGCCGCCTTCCCAACACTGAGTAGCTAAACTGATGGAGTTACAAGGTAAAAAAGTTCTCGTTGGAATCACAGGGGGTATTGCCGCCTATAAGGTCTGTGAGGTAATTTCTCAATTAATTCAAGCCGGGGCATCGGTGCGGGGGATGATGACAGAAGCAGCACGGGAGTTTATTACTCCCCTGACTGTCACTACCCTCTGCCGCTATCCCGTGGCTTTGGATGAGCATTTTTGGCAGCCGATCCACCAGCAACCCCTGCATATCCAGTTGGCAGAATGGGCAGATTTGCTAGTGATCGCTCCCCTGACAGCCCATACCCTAGGCAAATTAGTGATGGGTTTGGCAGATAACCTTTTAACCAATACCGTCCTTGCTTCCACCTGTCCGATTCTGATTGCCCCTGCCATGAATACGGATATGTGGTTACAACCCACAGTGCAGCGCAACTGGCTGGATATTCGTGGGAACGTTGGCAAAGCCTCTGCTGAGGAGAATCGCTACCATGTCCTAGAGCCAGATATTGGTCTGTTGGCGTGCGATCGCGTGGGTAAGGGCAGAATGGCAGAGCCGGAAGCAATTTATAGTTACATCACTTCCCTACTCTACACCCAAGGGCGGCGCGACCTCTGGGGCAAAAAAGTCTTAATTAGTGGCGGCAGTACCAGGGAATATATTGATGCTGTGAGATTCATGGGCAACCCGGCTACGGGAAAAATGGGGATTGCCCTCGCTCATGCTGCCCACCATCGAGGGGCGGAAGTGATTTTTGTTGCCGGAAATATTGATGCTCAACTCCTCAAATCCTTGCCCCCTGTAGATTTAGTCCCTGTGGTCACAGCCGTAGAAATGCACCATCAGATGTTGCACTACTTTGGGGAAGCTCAGATTACGATTATGGCTGCTGCCGTTGCTGACCTGAAACCAGCCGAAGTTCATGTCAATAAGTTGCCGAAAAGTAAATTAAGCTCTTCCCTAGATCTATTGCCAGTGGCAGATATTGTGGCGGATTTGGGCGATCGCAAACAGCCCTACCAAAAGCTTGTCGGTTTTGCTGCCCAGACCGGAGATATTATCACCCCAGCCCAAGAAAAATTACGCCGGAAAAAGCTGGATGCGATCGCTGCCAACCCCATCGATCAGCCCCAAAGTGGTTTTGCCGGAGATTATAATCAGGCGGTGTTGATCGATCGGCACCAGAGGCAACTCCAAGTTTTACCCTGTAGTAAGCTCCATTTAGCTCACCATATTTTTGATTTTGTCAGAACAATATAACTATCCTAAAAGGGTTGATAACGGCTTCCCCTCCGGGGAAGCCGTTATCAACCCTTTCAAATTCTAAAATCAATTAGGATCGCTATATATAGTGCTAGACAGCTTAATTAGGACAAAGCTAGATACGTTGGCTGAGCGAAGTCGAAGCCAAATTTGTCCTAACTTTTATGACAGCAACTATAACTGTGCAACAATGCGATCGATGTTGTTATTTATTGATCGTTAATTCCCAATTTTGCGTGTGTGTTGCACCCACAAAAAAACTTAAACCGAACTCATGTTAAGGGCAGGATTCTGGTTCCGAGACTGCAAGAATTGCATCAGATTTCTATCTTCACCCTTGATGTGGTGAGTGATCCACTCAGTCAAGAATTGAGTAATATCTGGGGTAATCTCATAATCATGATTGTGAAGATTATCAATTAGACTAGTGACCTTAGTGGTGAGGTTGTTATGGATCTGCTTGTGGCGATCGTACCCCGGATAATTGGCGGCAATCATTAACTCGTCTTCAAGTTGAAAATGGTTGATCGTATTACTAGCTAATTTTTCTAGAATATCTCGGAGAATTTCTGCATCTGCACCAACTACGATCGCATCATGGAGAGAGTTAACAATAGTAAACAACTGCTGGTGCTGCTGATCAATTTGGGAATTGCCGGTGTAGTAGGTATCTTGCCAGTATGCAATAGGCATAATTAGATTTTAATTCAATTTTTAAATATCATAGCCCATACGTCCTTGAAATCCAGTAAAAATTCGGCTACCATCTTTCAAAATATGAATTTCTGTTTGATCACTTGCCCAATCAACTTGATCTACAAAAGCTGGATTGAAAATATATAAACGCTGGTTCCGAGAAGAAACTGGAGAATCTGGCGAATGAATCGCCAGATCAGTTACGTAGGGTCCATCAATTAAAATATCTAGTTGGTCTAGAAGATCCGCTGCCCCAGCCGGAGCCGTGGGCGATCGCAACTCCCCTAAGGTAAACCCCGTAAAGGACATGACATTTAGTCCCGCAGCTTTAACTTGTTTGGCGAGGGCAGCAAGGGCTGTTGCCTGTAAAAATGGCTCTCCCCCAGAAAAAGTTACTCCTTGATTAGCTGGTTCCCGCAGAATCCGCTCTGCCAATTCCCCTACCGATACTAGTTGATTGGCTGCCAAGGACCAAGAACCGGGATTAAAACAATCTGGACAGGCTCGCTCACAGCCCTGTACCCAAACCACCGCCCGACTGCCGGGGCCATTGACCTCCGATCGATCAACGTAGCCCATAATGTTTAATTGCAGGGTGTTTAATTGTGGGGTCATGATGTACCTCTAATGCTGACGAAAATTGATGTTTGAGCTTGAATTTCTTGCGCAAAGTTGGCTAACCAGCCTCGATCGAGACAGGGTAATAGCCGGGAAGGGGGGGATTGTGGCTTAAGGTCTAAGCGATCGCTAGGATAATCTTGATCATTACTTTGATGATTATCCTCAAGACTTTGATGATTATCCTCAAGATGGTTTCCTCGACCATCTAGGCTGCGCTCCAAAGGTTTAGGGCGAGTGGGAACATTCAGATAAATCCAATCGGGCTTCAGAGCCATCATTAAATTTATGTAGGCTTGTCTCTCTTCCTTAGCCCAAGGAACCAAAAACATGGTTTGCAGCGAGAGTAGTCCGGCATAGCTTTGGCGGAAATTAAGCATATCCCGCCAAAATTCTGGCCAATCTAGGGGAAAACTAGGATGGTTGACCCTCCGGATCTGGGCGGCGGAAACGCCATCTAATTTTACGGAAACTTCATCCGCTAGGTGCAAGGCATCACAAACCAAGGGATCGCCTAATAAAGTGCCATTGGTCAGGACGATCAGGGGCTTAGTGACAAGATGCTTAATAACGATCGCAATCTCGTCCAAATTCAGAGCTAGAGTCGGCTCTCCACTGCCGCTGATTGTCACCACATCTGCAGACTGAAAATCACTCTGTAGCAAATCGGCGGCGATCGCTGTGGTAGCAATAAACTCCTGTCTTTGGTGGGTAGGACATTGAATTTTTCCTAACTGGCAATAGCTACAGGCAAAGGAACAACTAGAAACGGCTCCAATGGGATCAATACCCAGCGATCGACCATAGCGCCAAGACTTTACCGGACCATAAACAGAACTAAAACTCCCCATACCTACCTCCTAGATACAGCACTTTTCATTTTGATGAAAGACATTGCAATTTCTGGAATGCTTGCTAGGTAGTAGTTTACGAGGGAGCGGCGACCGCCGCCCCCTCGTAAACTGCTGTATATCTAGCTCAACGTAGCAGTTATGTTGCCGTTGCTTTAGCCATAATTTGCCCTCACACCTTAATCTTACGCCGATCTGATTGATGGTTATTTTGATTTATTTGGCGATGGCTTGGGCAGGGGGCAGGGTGACATCCTTAGCCAAACCAACAGATCTCAGTAACCAGATCGACCACCAAGTAATATCTACTTCCCACCAACGCCAGCCGCACTTTGCTACTTGAGGATAGGCATGGTGGTTGTTATGCCAACCTTCCCCGTAGGTTAGTAATGCTGCCCACCAGAGATTGCGGGAATTATCACCACATTCAAAGGATTTGTAGCCCCACATATGGGAAACAGAGTTGATAAACCAAGTGGAATGCCAAAGCACAACCATTCTCACAAATACTCCATAGATGACAAAAGACCAACCGCCGAGGAAGTAGAGCAACACAGCTAAGGGCAGTTGCAGAGTAAGGAAATAGCGATTTAACCAACGATAAAAGGGATCCCGTTCTAAATCCGGGGCAAAGCATTTGTATTGTTCATACTTAAAAAATTGATCGTGGGGATAGAAAATCCATAGCATATGGCTCCACCAAAAACCTCGGCTGGAAGCGTAGGGGTCTTTAACTTTATCTTCAGTAAAGGCATGGTGTAAGCGATGTCCAGCTACCCAAAAAATTGGGCCACCTTGTAAGGAAAGGGCACCAAGAATAGCGATCGCATACTCCAACCATTGCGGAACCCGCAAGCTGCGATGACTCAAAAGGCGATGATAGCCTAAACACACGCCAATACTGCCGAAGAGCCAATGCAGGAAAATCATTACGCCCAAGGCTGACCAAGAGAAAAACCAAGGGGCAAGGAGTGCCAAGCCATGAATAGCTCCGAAAAATGCTACCGCTGCCCAATCAAGAGGGACATTTTCTTCCGGTAAAGCTGGGGATACATTAGAGTCCATAATTAATAGTTCCAAAAAATAGTTTTTTAGTTAAAGCGGTGCTGATTTTTTATCACCTTGAGCAAGAAATTAGAATTAGTACTTCTGACGGTACTTCTGGCGAATTTGTACAGCCCAGGAGCTGGTTTTTCCTCCTCAGTCAAAATCACGGCGATCACATACTTCAACCACCGAGGCATGGAGAAGAACACCATTCCCCCTAGGGAAGTTGGGGATAGATTAGATTTCATCTTAAATTTCATAAACATTATTTCCGCTGATGAATTCACTAGGAACTTGATGATCGCCGCGATGGGCTCTCTGGATAGCTTCAGTAATTTGGCTAATGGGCGCATTCTTTGGACAAAAGAAAACGCCTTCTTTAATTAATTTGCCCATCAAGGAGGAGTTAAGTTTCTGCTCCTTGTCTGAGGAAGCTAGGATTAATACCTTGGAGGGTACTACGGAGGAATCGGCTTGGATGCGTTGCATTTGCTCTAAAAACTCCAGTAAGTCCATATCTGGCAGGCTGGCATCAACTACTGCCACATTCACATCAATGGATTCGAGTAAAACAAGTCCTGTAACCGCATTGGTGGCTTCGCTGGCAACTTCAATACCGTTCTGCGATCGCAGGGCTGCCCGCAACTGCACTCGAACTTGTTCCTCGTCCTCAATCAAAATAATTTGGATGCTATTCATAGTTCATAAGTTACAGAATGTATGGGGAGAAAATTGCATAGAACCATCCCTAAGTCTTACGACAGATGCCGATCGAATCAGCGACGATCTTGATCTTGGTCTTCAATTCCCCCTAGGAAGGAGAATTTAGAAGGCTTTTCTGAGCCTAATTCCACTAAATCCTAATGGTGTCAATGGGCTGCCCTAACTCACCTTCCGGTTCGGTATACTCCGGTAAGTCATTAGGTGCACCACAAGCAGAGATAGTATTAGGATCAATCTCTGGACTCCAAGTGGGCAAACTCCCCGTAAAGTTAGTATCCGCTGCCAATTCTGGGTGTGCCTGTTTGCGCTGGGCAATCTGGGCTGGGGTGAGGATGCGGGATGGGTCAAAACCAAAATCAACTTCTGCCTGTAACCCTTTACGTTTGATCCGCTTCAAGTTGTAGAAACGTTTATTGAGGGTCGTTTGGACAAAGGCTCTGAGACACCCTAGTAGATATTTGCGTTTAAAGGGATCTGGCTCGAACCAGTATTTAAAAGCCTTCCCCGAATAAAAGCGAGCATAGTTTTGGAGTACACCTTGCAGGAGTTGTTCCCGGGTAATGGCATCGGGTTTCATGATCGGAGTCACAAAGTTGTAGTGGGAGTAATCCCGGACTTCTACTTTGTCACCCAGATCCTCAAACAATTCTGAGAAGGGCCAAGGCGTGTACATATTCCAGTTTGCCATGTCCGCTTTCCAGTCGATCGCCATGCGGTAGGTTTCATTGATTGTTTCCAAGGTTTCATTGGGTAGCCCCATAATGAATTGGACTTCTGCCACCATCCCGTTTTGCCGTAATAGGCTCACTGCCCGCTTATTGTCCTCAATGGTAGTTTCCTTACGGAATAGATTCAGGTTTAACTGGGCTGCGGCTTCTGTCCCCAGAGAGACGTGCATCAAGCCTGCCTGTCGATACAAGGACAGTTCTTTTTCATCCCGCAGAATATCTGTCACCCGTGTATTAATGCCCCAATGGACATCTAGTTTGCGATCGACTAACTCATGACACAACGCCATAAATCGAGATTTATTAATAGTGGGTTCTTCATCTGCCAAGATAAAAAATCCGACTTTGTGGTTCTTGACCAATCCTTCAATTTCGTCCACGAATTCTTTAGCAGATCGAGAACGATATTTGCGCCAAAATTTCCATTGGGAACAAAAGCGACAGCGGAAAGGACAGCCTCGGGAATAGTTAGGTACAGCCACTCGCACATTTAGGGGAGTATAGATATATCGATCCCAGTCCAAGAGAGCCCAATCAGGGGTCAGTATGTTGAGATCTTTGATCGGTGGGTGGGCAGTAGTCGCCACAACCTGCCCATTTTCTAAAAAGGCAATACCGAGAATATTGTGCCGATCGCGCTCATCAGTACCCTGGGCGATCGCCATTAGTAAATTTACAGTGATCTCCTCACCCTCTCCACGGATAATATAGTCTACCCAAGGAGCTTCCCCCAGAACTTCTTGATACATATAAGTAGGATGCACCCCACCCATAATCGTTTTGGCGGCGGGACAAACTTCCCTAACTAGCTTGAGAGTTTCTTGGGATTTATAGATCATTGGGGTGATCGCAGTTGCCAACACCACCTCTGGTTGATACTCTTCAATAATCTTCGCCAAGACATCATTTTCAATATAGTTGGTCATGGCATCCACAAACTTTACCTCGTGGAAGCCCGCCGCCTTTAATACACCACCGATGTAGGGAACCCAACTGGGGGGCCAGTTCCCAGCAATCTCTGCCCCCCCAGAGTGATAGTTCGGCTGAATCATGAGAATACGCATGGTTTACCTCTTTGTAATGGGAAAAGAACCGGCTCAGAATCCTAATAAAACCCTAATTAAAAGGTCTTAATGCACTTCCCCTCGTTGCAATTCTGTATCAATAGACTTGGTGAAAAATATCAGGAGAAATTGCCAGAAGATGCCAACAAATAGGGGTAATTTTTGAAGAAACTTGATAAGTTGGGGGCGATCGCTCTCATTAATTGCAATGAGTTGTAGATTGTAGTCTGAACATTTTTCTAGCCTAGGGAAAAATTGGGGATGGCTAGTATTAAGTACGGCAGGAAAAGCCCCGATGGAGGTCTTATTTGTATTGACTACTACCTGTTTGTTATACTCCTGGGGATCCAAACCAATAGAATCATAGAAATCTGAGCGTTCAAATACTGTTAGAGTATGGGTAATAAATACCGTTAGCAAGAAGAATTTTGCCCATAATTTGGCTTTCCAGTTATTCCAGAGTTGGGGTTGCGATCGCAGTAATGCTTTGAAGAAGTCTCCATGCCGGTTCTCATCTTGACACCAGTTTTCAAAATATCTAAACAGAGGATAGATTTGGTTTTCTGGATGATCCTGCATGTGCCGATGCACAAGGGTATACCGCCAATAACCAATCTTTTCAGATAGGTAAACAGAATAAATTACCCATTCTGGTTTAAAGAAGGTATAGCCTCGATTTTCGGTCATACTTACTAAATCCAAAGACAAGTTAAAATCCTTCATAGACTTATTCAAAAATCCCGCATGGCGAGCTTCATCTCTGGCCATGAGACCAAAAGCTTCGGCAAGGAGAGGGCTACGATCTTTGATTTGTCTAGATAGTTCTTTGAATAGAATAAATCCAGAAAATTCTGAAGTACAAGAACGCTCAAGAAACTCAATAAAAGCAGCACGAGTTTGACCATCAATGTGTTCCCAAGATTGCTCAAATTCATCATCACGTCTAAAGTGATGGCGATTATAATCATTGCGTAACTCCTGCACAACTGCTTCTAGTTCCGCTTGCTTAGAGGAGATATCCATACTAGCAACAGCATCATAGTCTGTAGTATAAAACCTGGGAGTGAGGAGGGTTTCTTGAACAGGAGCTTTGATGCCTTCTCGGAGAGTTGTAAATTTTGGGTTGGATTGTGTTGTAACCATTTTATTTCTTAGGGATTAGTAATTAAGAGAAAGATAAACCATGCCCATCCTACTAGGAAGAAAAGCTAGATCGCCTTGGAAAATTTCCTTGTATTAGATGTATTGAAATAGGCATCAAATACTGCGGCAATATTACGAATTAGCAATCGTCCGGCGGGGGTGACAGTAATATGGTTAGGCTTTAATTCGACTAAGCCATCATTAACTAATTGGTGTAATTGTTGATGTTCTAGGGCAAAATATTCTATAAAATCTTGCTCTTGAGATGTACTATCTGGAGGATTAAAATGCAGGTGATATTTGCTTTCTATCTCTGGTGGAGAAAGTTCAAATTGACACATCAATTCCATAATTACTGAGCGGCGTAAAATATCATCAGCACTGAGGGTGACACCCCGCTCGATCGCTAGTTCTCCCCGATCGAGCGCCCGATAAAAATCAGCCAACTTTTTATGATTTTGAGTGTAAACATTTTGCAGCATACTAATCGAGGTCAGACCAAAACCGAGCAGATCGGATTCGGGTTTGGTGGTATAGCCTTGAAAGTTGCGATGTAATTCTCCAGCTCTTTGGGCGATCGCTAGTTCATCCGTGGGTTTAGCAAAATGATCCATGCCGATAAACACATAGCCGTGGGTAGTTAAAACCTCGATCGTCATCTGCATGATTTGCAGCTTTTCTTCTGGGGAGGGCAGAGCCTCTGGGGAAATTCGCTTTTGAATGGGTTTGAGCCACGGGACGTAGGCAAAGTTAAACACGGCGATGCGATCGGGATTGAGGGCAATAGTTTTAGTAATGGTTTCCCGAAATGTCTCTAGGGTTTGCAAAGGTAATCCATAAATCAGGTCAACATTTACCCCCTCAAAGCCCACTTCTCGCATCCAGTCCATACCCTGAAATAGCATTGCTTCTGGTTGAATTCGGTTCACCGCCTCTTGGACTTGCAGATTGAAATCTTGAATCCCAAAACTAATCCGGTTAAAACCGAGGTCTTTTAAGCCCTGGAGGTATTCCTTGGTGAGCGATCGAGGATTAACCTCAATAGAAATTTCTGCTTGGGGATCAAAATTGAAATTATTCTGCAAACCTTGCCATAATCTTTGCACTTGATCTAGGGACAAATAATTAGGTGTGCCACCGCCCCAGTGCATTTGCTGTACTAAGCGATCATGATCTACCAAGGCTGCCACCTGCTCTATGTGCCGGAGCAGATAACCTAGGTATGGTTCGGCAATCTCTTTGCGCTGGGTAATCAGGGTATTGCATCCACAAAAATAACAGGGCTGATCGCAAAAGGGGATATGGCAGTAGAGAGATAAAGGCGTGTTTTGGGCATTCCCAGCGGCGATCGCTCCTAAAAAGTATTGCGGATCAAACTCCTCGCTCAACTCCGTAGCTGGAGGATAGCTAGTATATCTTGGCACAGGTTGATTATATTTGTGTAATAAATCAACGTTAAATTCAACCTTTTGCACTTCTTGAACTGTTTTTGATAATGTATTCATCTAGGCAATTCCTTAGTTAGTTAGTGTTAATTAAAATTAGAGAATTAATTAACATAAATTCGATAAAAAATCTTCGTATTTAGGAATTAAGCAGCCGTAGCTTTTCCGTGGGGTTCAGTGCTTCCCGGTTTATCTTGCTTTGTAATTAGATCAAATACATGATCCCCAATGGCAGCCTTCACATCTGGTTCTAATTCATGAACAACATCACGATTGAGAGTAAAAGCATAATTTGCCTCTTCTACTATTTTCTGGATAGTTTCCTCATCTAGGTCTAGGGAATCTAGAGCTTGACGATAGGTTTCCTTGAATACCCGTTTTGCCTCAATGGTGGGAATCTGCTCAAATTCATAAAGTGCTGTTCCCCGATCTTCGGGTAGTTCCAAAGCGGAGCGGACAATGACTTTTAGAGCCTGACCACCCGACAGATCCCCCATGTAACGAGTATAGGCATGAGCAATCAAACACACAGGATCGGTTTGGGCGAGTTCCCGAATGCGATCGACATAGGCGATACCTGCGGGCAGGGGTGTAATTTGGGTTTGCCAACTATCACCGTAATAAAAAATTAAATCTTGCTCTAAATTGTGTTTGCGATCGAGTTCTGAAAAGTATAATTTGCCAACGATGGGATGATCTTGATTTTGCCTAAAAGATTCTTCGATCGCACTATAAACTAAGTAGAGATTTGCTAATAATTTGCGAAATGGTTCCCGTTCCACAATGCCTTTTAGGAAGCATTTCATAAAGGCAGTATTTTCAGCCGCAGTATGTGATTTCTGAGTACCTTCCCGCAGTCGAGTTGCTAAATTGCCAGCCATATAAATTCCTCAATTATTTTAGAATGTTTTAGAATGTTTTAGAAAATTTGCTGGTGTCATCATAAACTCTATACCCGAGTACAATGTCAAGTTTGATCGACTAATCTTTAGGATTTCTTTGGCTTTACTAAGAAGCTATTTATAAAGTCTGATTTTCCGCCCCCGCTGGGGGCGGAAAATCAGACCTTCTAGCCACTTTATACTCGATCGCGATCTTGCCATCACCCCAGAGGTTCGGTGTATGGGGCGATGTCATTTTTGGGGATTACCCTATAATTGGAATATTACTTACTCCCCCCACCAGCCATGACTGGAACACTGTTTACTGCAACTGAATCAGAAATTTTTTATCCGATCGAGGATGGTAAACCCTTGGCAGAGTCCCCTGAGCATTTCCAAGTTATCCTGAACACTTTTACTGTCTTGGCTCAATACCTCCAAGGTCAGAAAGCCGTAGTCATGTCCAATCAATTTCTTTTCTATATCCAACACAACCCTAGAGCCAGAGTTGCTCCTGATGTGATGGTGATATTTGATGTGGATCATAGCGATCGCCAAAATTATAAAATCTGGGCAGAAGGGGAAACCCCCAAAGTAGTTTTTGAAATGACCTCCCTTAGCACCCGTAATGAAGACACGGGATTTAAGTACAGCATCTATGAGCAAATGGGGGTGGAGGAGTATTGGTTATTTGATCCTAAGGGAGAATGGATTCCCGAAAAACTTCGAGGCTATCGCTTACAAAATATTGTCATAGCTGGAAATGAAGAAATAATCTACCAGCCCATTAAAGATAGTATTAGCCAAGCCTTGCAACTGCGATTACAGGTTGAAGATAAATTACTTAGCTTCTATCGTCTGAGTAATGGAGAAAAACTTCTGATTCCTGATGAATTGCTGGAGATTGCAGAATCTCAAAAAGTAGAATTGGAAGCAGTGCGATCGGCAAGGATTGCCGCTGAGGAAGCAAGAATCACCGCAGAAACAGTCTCAGAAACAGAGCGATCGGCAAGGATCGTCGCTGAGGAAGCAAGGATCGCCGCTGAGACTGAGGCACAACAGGAGAAACTACGAATCCAGCAGGCAATACCCAAACTCAGAGAATTAGGTTTGAGTGGGGAACAGATTGCAGAAATTTTGGGTAGCACTGTGGCTGAAATTGAGCAATAGGGTAGAACGAGGAGTTGACGCTTTTAATGGATACAGAAATATCATTTAATTAGTCGTCATAGACCTTGCTGCGATGAGCAATAAGTAGAATAAATACTAATTTCAACTTTTCATCAACTCGATACAATACCCGATAGCGATAACGTCCTGCTAAATTTCCTCTCAATGCGGTGATATTTGGATGGTTGTAGGGAGTTTGCTCTAAAACCATTAGGCATTTATTAATCTTTTTGACGTTTGCCAGAGAAGTTTTATTATAAAAATTTTGCGCTCCAGTAGATAGTTGAACTTCATACATCTCTATTGATATTTCTCCAATTTTGATAGCTTCCTGTGGGAATTTCTGCTTCTGCTTTTTCTAAAGAATTTACCAATCCGGGAATCTTTAATAGTTCGTCAGTTGCTTCTTGGCTCTCACGTTCAACAAGGTATGCCAAAAAATCTACGGCAACTTTCAGTCGTTCGGGAGATAGACGATCGATATATTCTTTAATTAGATGATGAATTTCTAAGGTTGTCATCGGTTTAGTAAGTTTATAGTTTTAGTGGTCTAGCAAAAAGATCATAAGCTAATCATCATCTAGGGCGGCAATGTGTTGTTCTAATATCTCTACTGGCATCCTCGTCCTCACTTGGTTATCTAAATTATAATATTAGCAAAGTTAAGGAGGGGGGAAGATGGGGCAGGATGAGTTGCTGGGGTTGATTGAGAGGGCGGCGGCGGATGGGCGGAAAGAGTTAGATCTTTCTGGACAGGGGTTGACAGAGATACCGGCAGAAATTGGCAAGCTGACTCAGTTGGAAACGCTTTCCCTCTGGCGCAACCAAATCAGCAAAATCCCAGAGTACATCACCAACTTAAGCAATCTGACAATACTTAACCTCGGAGACAACCAAATCAGCGAAATCCCAGAGTGTATCACTAACTTAAGTGATCTGACAGAGCTTTACCTCGGAGGCACCCAAATCAGCGAAATCCCAGATTGCATTACCAACTTAAGCAATCTGACAAGGCTTGACCTCTCTGGAAACCAAATCAGCAAAATCCCAGAGAGCATCGCCAACTTAAGCAATCTGACAGAGCTTAACCTCGGAAGCAACCAAATCAGCGAAATCCCAGAGAGCATCACCACCTTAACCAATTTGACAAGGCTTTACCTCTATAGCAACCAAATCAGCGAAATCCCAGAGAGCATCACCAACTTAACCAATCTGAATGAGCTTTACCTCGGAGGCACCCAAATCAGCGAAATCCCAGAGAGCATCACCACCTTAACCAATTTGACTGAGCTTAACCTCGCAGGCACCCAAATCAGCGCAATCCCAGATTGCATCACCAACTTAAGCAATCTGACTGAGCTTTACCTCGCAGGCACCCAAATCATCGCAATCCCAGAGTGCATTACCAACTTAAGCAATCTGACAACGCTTAACCTCGTAGGCACCCAAATCAGCGCAATCCCAGATTGCATCACCACCTTAACCAATTTGACAAGGCTTTACCTCTATAGCACCCAAATCAGCGAAATCCCAGAGTGCATCACCAACTTAACCAATCTGACTGAGCTTTACCTCGGAGGCAACCAAATCAGCGCAATCCCAGATTGCATCACCAACTTAAGCAATCTGACAAGGCTTGACCTCAATGGCAACCAAATCAGCGAAATTCCTGAGAGCTTATCCCACTTATCCAATCTGACAACACTTTACCTCGGAGGCAACCAAATCAGCGCAATCCCAGATTGCATCACCAACTTAAGCAATCTGACAGAGCTTTACCTCAATGGCAACCAAATCAGCGAAATTCCTGAGAGCTTATCCCACTTATCCAATCTGACAAGGCTTGACCTCTGGAACAACCAAATCAGTGCAATCCCAGATTGCATCACCAACTTAAGCAATCTGACAGAGCTTTACCTCAATGGCAACCAAATCAGCGAAATTCCTGAGAGCTTATCCCACTTATCCAATCTGACAAGGCTTGACCTCTGGAACAACCAAATCAGCCAAATTCCTGAGTGGCTAGGAAATTTACCTAAGCTAGAAAGACTAGATTTACGGCGGAATCCCCTGCCGATTTCTCCAGAAATTTTGGGTTCATCGGATCTTAATAACTATCCGGGTTCTGTTGCTGATATTTTTAATTACCTTCATCAAATGCGTAGCGGCCATGTCCGCCCCCTCAACGAAGCCAAACTCCTGCTGGTGGGGCAGGGCAGTGTTGGCAAAACCTCTCTAATTGAAAGATTGCTCCACAATAGGTACGACCCCAACCAACCCCAAACCGACGGGCTAAATGTGGAACCTTGGCAGGTTCGTGTGAATAGCAAAGACGTGCGCCTGAATGTGTGGGATTTTGGGGGACAAGAAATTTACCATGCTACCCATCAATTTTTCCTCACCAAACGCAGCCTCTATTTATTAGTTTGCAACTGCCGCACCAGCGAAGAAGAAAACCGCATTGAATATTGGCTCAAACTCATTGCCAGTTTCGGCGGCGCATCCCCCGTGATCATTGTCGGCAACAAAAAAGACGAACAACCCTTCGACATCAACCGCAAAGCCCTCCGGGAAAAATATCCCAACATCCAAGCCATTATCGAAACCTCCTGCCAAGACAACCTCGGCATCGATGAACTCCGTAAGGCTATTTACTCAGAAGTTGGCAAACTGAAAGAAGTCTACGATCTTCTGCCCCTGCCGTGGTTCGAGGTCAAAGAACACCTAGAAGCCATGACTCAAGACTTCATCAGCTATAACCAATACCTGAATATTTGCAACCAAAAACAAATCTCCGAAGAACAAAGCCAAGAACAACTCATCGACCTCCTCCATCGCCTCGGCTTAGTCCTCAACTTTCGGGAACACCCGATCCTGCAAAACACCAACGTCCTCAAACCCGATTGGGTCACCGCAGGCATTTATACTCTTCTCAGTGATGAAACCCTAAAAACCGAAAATAAAGGCATCTTCACCCCCGCCGATCTCAGCCGCATCCTCGACCCCCAGCGCTACCCAGAGCAGAGACACCAATACCTGATCGAACTGATGAAAGAATTTGAACTCTGCTTTGCCCTAGATTGCCATCCGCCCCGCTTCCTGATCCCCGGCTTGCTGCCCAAAGACGAACCCGAAGACACCGGACTAGAAGGTGAAACCCTAGAATTTCAATACCATTACCAAGTCCTGCCCCAGAGCATCATTTCCCGCTTCATCGTCCTTACCCACGAAAAAATCCACAACCAAACCTACTGGCGCAGTGGCGTGATGCTAGAAGACAAGGAAGGTCAAGAAGTTTTCAATATTGCCCGGATCAAAGCCGACCCCGAAGACAAAAAAATCTTCATCACCATCAGCGGCAGAGAACAAACCCGCCGCTCCTTCCTAAAAACCATCCGAGATGTGTTCAAAAAAATCCACAGCACCTTCACCAACCCCGAAATCACCGAATGGGTTCCCGTCCCCCACCATCCCGACCACCCACCCCTAGACTATCAAGAACTCCTCGGCTTAGAAGAAATGAAGGTGCAAGAATACCCGATCGGTAAACTCAAAACCACCATCAATATTCGCCAACTCCTAGACGGCTACGAAGACATCAACAGCCGCCAAAGATCCCGCCGAGGCGACAGATTTGATAAAGACTTTGAGATAGAAGATGAGATGGGTCTGAATATTCACATTCACGATCGCCGCTCTAAAACCATAATCAATCAAAATGGAGAAGGTGATAATTTTGGGGGCGATCGAGTAAGTCGTGACAAAATAGGATGAAGCTACCCAACTTTGAATCAGCATTTATCGATCGCAACAAATTGTGGAACTATAGCCTCAACCCAGACCACGATCGAGGTAAACACAAATCTAGATTATTTGCCGCTATCCTAGGATTAGGCAGCAACGATGCAGAAATTTTGCAAGCTTTGATTCTAGAGGCAATTCCCAAATATGAAGCAACTCCCAGCTTATTAGATCAATATGGTCAACGCTATGCAGTCGATTTCCCAGTGACTCGGAACCAAAACACCGCCACCGTTCGGACTACTTGGATTATTCGCCCTACCGAAAACTTTCCCCGACTTACCACTTGTTATATCTTGAGGTGATGCCCATGCTGACTCTAACTAAATTTAACTTACTTGACATTGTTGCCCTCAAAGAATCTTTACCAGATTCTCATTTACTTGCGGGTCAAGTAGGAACGATCGTCGAACTTCTCGCCCCCGATGTCTACGAAGTAGATTTCAGCGATGATCAGGGTCAAACCTATGCCATGCTCCCTCTCCACACCAGCCAACTCCTAAAACTCCACTACACACCCTCAACACAGGAAACAAAACTCATGTCTACAACCATTCATCAACACGGTCTTGGCGATAATTTCGGCGGTGATAAAGTCATGGGTGACAAAATTGGCACTCAAATCAACAACAGCCAAAACCTCGCCGAAGCTGCCAAAGATATCAAAGAATTACTAAATCAACTCGATACAGAATACGATCGCACCACCCCCAGCGGACAAGCAAATATTCAAGCCAAAGCCATCGAAGCGATCGACAAAAATCCCACACTTAAAACCCGAACCCTCAATGCCCTTAAGGAAGGTGGTGTAGCAGCACTGGAAGAAGCGATCGATCATCCCGTAGCCAAAGTTATCGCCGCCACCTTCAAAGGATTCACCGATGCTAAATAACCGATATTAAATAATTGATAATCACTATGAAATTTAGAGAAATTCTCCAGCAAAAACGAGAAGAAATTCTATCTTTGGCAGCCTATCATGGAGCCTCTAATGTGCGGATTTTTGGTTCCGTTGCTAGATGTGAAGAACAGGAAAATAGTGATGTAGATTTTTTGGTGGATATGGAAAGCGATCGCAGTTTGCTCGATCGGATTGGCTTAATCCAACGTGAATTCAATGAAAATCCCTAAAACCTTAATGGTTTCGTTCTCACGTTGCGCAGGGTTTCCTCAGGCTGGTTGAGCGAAGTCGAATTTATACTGAGCGAAGCCGAAGTAACCAGCCCCCTAGAGCCGGACTTCGACTTCGCTCAGTCCTCAATCTCGTCGAATTTGAATGCGATCAAACTTTTAAAAACCATCGAACTGACGTTAATCCAAGATTTAGAAGACCTGCTAGGACGGAAAGTTGATGTTGCCACAGTACCGGGATTGCGGGACTACTTTCGGGAAAGAATTTTGAACCAAGCTATCCCTCTATGACAGACGACCAAATTTATCTCTAAGATATCTGCAATCACCTCCTAGGCAATGCTAAAGCGGTCGAATAAACTTCTGTAACTGTCTACTTTCTAGCTCCAAAACCCGGCGGGCAAAATCATGGTCGGCATCCAAGAGATCGTCAAAGGTATCCACAGGAATGGCTAAGATGCGAGTATCCTCACTGATGGCAGCGATCGTACTCTGGGATTCACTGTGAGCCAATACTTCCAACTCATCCAATGTTTGTCCGGGGCGGAGGGCTTCGGTCTGTATTTCTCCATTGGCTAAACGGTGCTGCACCGCCGCCTCTCCAGCCATCAGTAGTAATAATTCCCGACAGGTATCCCCCGCTTCGGTGATCAATTCTCCAGATTTATAAGTCCGCACTTGGGATCTTTCTGCCAGCGCCATCAGGGTTTGATTGTGGATGCGATGGAAGAAATCACTATTGTAGATGTAGATGATTTTTTCCAAAGTGGGGAATTTAGTCAGGGGGGCTTGGGGGTGATCGAGAATCAGCTTGCCAGTTTCTTGAACTAAGGGATGGTGTTCGTACTGCAAGCCGAGGGAAATTTCCTGCCCAATCTGGGGATGAATCTGGGCGATCAGATAGACCGCTACGGCTTGAACTACAGGATTGCGATCGTCCACCAATAGCTCTAGGTAAGCCAAAATATCCGCTTCCGGTAGCTCCAGAGAGCAATTAGAAAATTGCTCCCCGATCTGAGTTGATTTTTCGAGGACTGCCGGATGGAGGCGATCGCGCCAACGACCAGATTCTAGTAGTTCCACTAAAACCAACGGGTAGAGCTGCCCCAAAGATTCCCCTAACCGCAGAGCAGCCGGATCATCGGATAACTTGCTGAGAATTTCTAGAATGCTTCTGGCAATCAACTCTTGTTTGTGATAGACACTGGTTTGTAACAAAGCCAAGGCAGCACGGTGGTCTTGGAGAACTGGTTGATGCAGTACCCGAAAGCCCGAAATTAAATCAGATAATTGTACCAATAGAAACTCACAGCGGCGCACATCGGACGCTTCTGGATCTAAACCTGTCATAATCCATTCCTCCTCCTTGGGGGTAATGGCGTACTGACGTTGCAGAGCTAGAACTTCTGGGGAATTGGCTTGGAGTTGTTGGAAATTGACATCTGTTTGCAGTTTTTGCAGCATGATCAGCCGCTCTAGGGATTTGCGATAGCCATTGAGCCGGACTTGATTTTCTAGGTTCCGCTGGCGATCGGGGTTGAGCAGTTCCGGATCTTCCACCCCCAATTCTTCCAATACGTCCTGATGTTCATCATCACTAATCCCCAACTCTTGCCGCAATTGCTTCAACACTCCTAAACTGCTGGAATAGTTGACATAGCCTTCTTCCAGAGCTTCTTGAACCACTCCTTTATATGCCTGATGCCGCTTCTCTCGCGTAAATTCTGGTAGCACCTTGGCTAAGACATAGACTTCATTGGTGTGCAAATCATCCAGCGATCGCCCATCCAGAAACTGGGAAATATTTAGTTGTAGCTTGACTAGTTGCTTGCGGAAGCGACTAGCTAGACCTTCTCGGCTATAGAGGCTAGAACTCCGCCGCCAAGTTTTATATAGCCATAGGGTACTCAGGGAAACTAAACCCAACTCGTAGATGTATTGAAATTTGACGGGCAGGAGTTGAATCAGGGGACGACCGCCAAAGATAAAAAAGAAGTTAAACACCCCAAAGGTGGTGACGGTAAAAATCCGATGGCGAATATTGTCTGGACTTAGGGCGGGATAGTGGCGACGGCTATATTTGATCAGCCATTTTTCTGCTGCTTGGCCTAACCCGTAACCCGCCAAAGTAAATAAACCTAAGGTCAGGGGCACTGCTACCAGTTTGGGAATATTAATGGCTTGCCCAGCCAGATAAAATCCCGGTGACATCAGGGATGCCAGTTGATCCGTCTGTCTAGCCCATGCCCCAGAAAAGTAGTAGTCCCAACTGCCAGCGTAGAGGTAGTAATAGACGAAATAGCCCACCACTAAGCCTACATAGCCGTAGCGGAGCCAAGTGGTTTCGGGTTTTTGTAAGCCATCCCAGTAAGCCCGCTCCGCATCAATATCAATGCAGGGATTTTGGCAGGCAACACAGGCACTTTGTTCTTGTCCATCGGCGGGAACCGTGCGACACATGGATTGGGTGATTTTCGCTTCTCCCATGTGGGCTTTGCTGCTCAACAAGCCGCCGGGTTCGCTGTAGACCTGTTGCACTGGAGCCATGGGGCAAAAGTAATTGCACCAAGTTTTGCCACCGTAGAGATAGCCCACGGCGATTGCACAGCCGATCGTCCCCAAGAGCCATAGGGTGAGGATCAGGCGATCGGCATTAAAAAATAAAATTCGTCCGGCTAAACCAATAAATAACCACGCAAACTGCACTAAGGCATAGTTTTTCCCTAGCCAAGAGTCGGCTTTGACCTTTGCTAGTTCGTAGCGGACTTTGCCCGTTTGGGGATTTTCTCTTCGATACTGCCGTTGCCAACCCAAGGCACGGGGAATCTGGGAAAGAAAAGACAGGGGACAGATGCGCCGCCACAGTTCATGACCAAAAATTAGCAGGATAAAAATGGCAGCGGGGACGATCGCTCCCCAGAAGATGGTGGTTCCCAAAGGATAAGGTTGCTCCATCAAGCAGTTTCCCTGAACTTTCACACAAATATTAGGATTAATCCTCAGGGGACTCCAAGGATGATCGGGGGCAGTCAGGGCAGCAGTCCAAGGATCGTAGATCAACGAAGCAATCACCCCTAGCCAAGCGATCGTCAATACCCAGCGCACCCGGTGCATAGTCTGTTCAGGAATCTGTGTCAGCATAGACTCAAAGATTTTATCTAGGAATTATCTAGGAAGTAGTTTGATCATCCTGATCATATAACAATCCTAAATCATTCGCTTCTTTTACTGGGTCGTAGATATAGTTTTTGGATTGCATGATTTTCAATTTGATTTTTAAATAGTTCCATCATTTCTATGATTTTTTCATGTAACTCTTGGTATGAAGCCATATCTACATCTAAATATTCTCCATGGGCAATCTGATTTCTTTTTTGTAACAACTTTTCATCAATTAATTTCTGCTTCAGTTCATAGGGCTTATATTCAATACCTAAGAGTGCTAAAATTTGTTGGAATAAGCTAGAGGATAAATTAGAACCTGTTTTAATTACATCATCTGTGGGGATATCAATTCTTTGATCCATGCTTTCCATTAAAAATCGAATTACTTGATTATGAATGGTGGACTGATTTGTAGCAGATGCTTCATTGAGCTTTCTTTTCATAGCGATCGCGACAAAGTTATAAGTTAAATCATTGTATTTCAAATTCTTTTGACTAGAAACAAACTCTAGATAAGCAGACGCAGCACATTTGATGTAGCCTTCCCAGTGAGCATACAAAAGTGGAATCCCACTTCTGATCAATGCATTAGTTTTATCTTGTGCGAAACTCCTTGTTTCAACTAGACTTTCGAGAACTGAAAGCTCCTTCTTTCGCCATACCAAGTCTTTTGATAAGCGATCACTAAGATCATTAAGAGTCCTGATTTTACTCATAGATCAAAAAACTGACGACCAAGAGAAATTAATTTAGGAATTCTTGTTTTTGCATCTTTACCTCTGCTATAAGCCTTTTGATATTCTTCATTTTTCCATAATATTTTGAGCTTACCTTTAATATCTAATTGATGTAGTCCTCCATTATTAAGCACTTGCTCATATTTTTGATAGTGATATCCAATTCCTATAGCAATAACTTCAAATATATCCAGCAAAAAAGCTCCTGAGAATTTGTCTGTAATAGAATCATACTTTCTGAAAGTATCTTCTTTTGTGGTTTGATTTAAGACTTTGAACACCGTCTCAAAAGCTAGTTTTTCCCCTTCATAATCAAAAAATTTATTACTAGCCATCCCTTGGATTTTGTCAGTGATAAATTCAGTAATATTTAATATTGTTTCACTTTCTATGTTGAGCTTTCTGAGAACAAGAAATTCAGCAATTAATTCCATTCGATATTGTTCTTCTGATTTTTTGCTTGAATTAATACAAGCCTTGAAATCTTCATTATTACTTAAATCTTTCATCCAACTATACATTGTTGGGTTAGTACTTATAATAATATAGCTCCTAAGTTCCTGTGGAGTTACTGTGTTCAATCTTTGAAACAGCTCATATCTAGCATTTGGACTACTTTCTTTCTGAAGAATTATCACACGAATTGCATATCTTTTAATCAAGAATTGTTGCTTTTGCGTTAACACATTAGTTCTATCATGACTATCTTCCCATTTCTTATTTTCAAGAGATGGAAGATATTTAGTTCCTTGAAGAACTAGTGGAGGCACTAGTTCACCTCTTTCATTTCTAAGCTTCCCTAAAAACTGATATATGGTAGAAAGTCTTTGGAATCCATCTATAACATCCCATTGACCAGAATCTCTCTGCAATACAAAAATGGGCGGGATCGGAATACCTAACAATATTGATTCGATTAGGCTGGTTTTCTGAAAATCTGACCATCTAAAAAATCTTTGAAACTCAGGATGTATTTCAATTTCCTGACTCTCATATAAACTTATGAGTTCACCAATAGACATGGAATAACTATCCGATCGAATATCCTGTCTTTGTCGATCGATTTCTTCTTGTAGCTTATCTGAAACATTAATAGCTTGCATATTGACTTCTCTAAAGCTTGGCTTGAGTTAATCACCATCTATATTTTAGGTTAAATTATTGCTTAGTCCAAATATATTGCCCGGTTTAAAATCCCTGCACCACTTGTTGGGTAGTAGTGAAACTTTGTAAGCCAATTAAACCCCGACCGTAACCCCGGTAGTTAGACATCCCCAAAAATACCTCATCACCTTGGGCAGGGCAGCGATCGAACCGAGGCGAAGTATTGATATAAACACTAGCACTGCCCACTCCCCGGGCAAACTTGCGACTTTCGGCATAGGATTCGGTGACGAGACAATCTCCATGGCCACTGCTGTACTGGTTGATATAGGCGATCGCCCCCTCCAAACCATCCACCATCCGAAAGGCAATGGTTTTATTCAAGTAGGGCTGAGACCATTCTATATCCTTAGCAAGGCTCAATTCTTGAGGAAACTGATTGACTAATTCCATATCTCCCAAAAGCCTAAAACCTTTTTCTTGCAAGCTATGCCACAAAAGCAACAGAGAAGAATGTTTTTGCTCTCGATAGATCAAAACTTTCTCTAGGGCATTGACTCCATCCGGTTCGCTATTATGGCTATCAACAAGAATCGATCGCACCCCTTCCCAATTAGCCGAGGGTGACCAGTAGACATAGCAATTGCCCATCACTGTAGGTAACACAGGAATAGTTGCCTGCTGACACACCTGTTTTACTAAGCCGGGACGACCGTAGGGAATCACCAAGCTAATGTAGGAACTAGTCACTATTTCCCCCAAAAGTTGATTACTTGGCAGGGAGACCACACTGCCCTTGGGTAAACCAGCTTGGACTACGGCAGTTTGTAAAAGTTGGGTGATAATTTGGTGGGAATGAATCCCTTCACCACTGCCTCGGAGAATCAAGCCATTGCCGGTTTTAATTGCCAAGCCTGCCGCGATCGCCATTAGCTCTGGAAACCCTTCATAGACAAAAGCCACTAAACCCAAGGGTTGGGGTTGATTATAAACCTGTCCCCGGCATAACTGTTGTTGGACTGGGCAACCTTGGGTGAGAGGGTCGGGCATTCGGGCAATACGCTGGAGAGCAGCGATCGCCACCTCTAATCTTTCTGGGGTCAGCTTCAGCCAATCCAAGACAAGTTCTGAAACTGCCATTTCCCGGCTATATTCCAGATCTAGAGTATTTTCTTCGAGGATATCTACAAAATTTTCCTGCAAGGCAGTAGCCATGCCTTGCACCGCCTGATTACGTTTTTCTAGACCTAGGGTTGCCAACTGTTGAGCAGCCCGGTAACCAGTGGCAATCTGAGATATAACAGTCGAAAAAGATAAAGTCACAATTTAATGCCAGATATCAACGTCTATAGGTCAACCACACCATCACAGCAGGTAGCACTGCCAAGAATATCGCTAGTAATGCCCAAAAAACAATATTTAACCCAGCGGTCGATCGCAGAGCTAGGGGCAACCAGACAATTAGTAAAACTAATACCACCCCCATCGCAATGGGCAGATAGCTCTCGCCAATGCTGGTACTTGCTGGTTGCCACCGATTTCCTAGCCAGCGCCACGCTTTTTTATAGGGATAGTTAGTAGATAGCTGCTCTAGGGCATAGCCATTATCTTCCACCACAAAAATCTGTTGACAACGGTTACAACCAAAAGCCTCTGTCAAAGTAATCGGAGCTAGAGTACCCTTACGTCTACAGGGGCAAGGGTACTCATTATTTAAGTCAATTTTTTGAGATTTGGGGGATGGCACGACCAATAAATCAAGATAAGTTTAATTAATATCATGTTGCCACTCCCGGACTGAAGTTTCAAGTAGCTATTTCTATCCTAAAATAGCCTAACTCAGCCTTAAGTTGTCAAGTTTCCCTTGGGAAGAACCTGAATTGTCTAGAGAATAGACAATTCAGCAAATCAGGTCTAAGGACTACTCTCCATTTCCCCCGGACGTAACGAGAGATTGAGATTTTGATCGCCTCGCCGGACTTCGATCGCCAGAGATTGACCAATCCGACTCTTTTCCACAATGCCCTGTACCTGTTCGGCGGTGGTAATGGCTTGCTTATCGATCGCCGTGATCACATCCCCCCGGCGCAGCCCCCCATCAGCAGCGGGAGTATCGGGACGCACTCGGATCACTAGCACTCCGGCGATTTCTGGCAGCATGAAAGCCGCATTGGGGTCTTGGTTGTTTTGCCTAGCGATCTGGGGAGTGAGGTTGACTAGTTCAATCCCTAGGTAAGCATGGGAAACTTTTTGCCCTGTGGAAAGGACTTTGGCAATTTCCTTCGCCCGATTAATCGGGATCGCAAACCCAATCCCCATAGCATCAGCCCGAATGGCGGTATTAATGCCAATTACCTCTCCCTGTTGGTTGAGCAAAGGACCACCGGAGTTGCCGGGATTGATGGCGGCATCGGTTTGGATAAATTCTAGGCGCTTGTCGGGAATGCCCACTTGGGCTGAGGAACGGTGCAGAGTACTGATAATGCCTAGGGTGACGGTGTTATCTAAGCCGAGGGGGTTGCCCACTGCGATCGCCCAATCCCCTACTTGTACCTGCTGGGAATCTCCCAAGGTGGCGATCGGCAGATTACTGCCATTGATTTTCACCACTGCGAGATCGGTGACACTATCTACCCCCTGCACCTTGCCTTCAAAGTTTCTGCCATCCTTGAGGGTGACGGTAACGCGATCGGCTTGAGCTACCACATGGGCATTGGTTAAGACTAATCCAGCCCCATCAAAAATAAACCCAGAGCCTTGCCCTTGCAGCCGCTCCTGCTGGGGGGGCTGGGCGGGGAAGTTATCCCCAAAGAATTGGCGAAAGAAGGGGTCATTGAAGCCCGGATTCATCCGCTGGGTGATGGTGCGCTCTGTATCAATCCGCACCACTGCCCCGCCGACTTTATTCACAGCAGCAGTGACAAAACTACCGTTGGTGCTGGGGAGGGTAGCTTGAGCTAAGAGGCGATCGGTCGGCATTAATTCTGCTTGGGCTGGAGTCATACTGCCAAAGGCGATGATCATCACCAGCAGGCAAGCGATCGCCCTAGTAGCGATCGCAAGTAACCAAGATGCAGAGAAAGCAAAGCGAGAAAACTGCATAATCTAAATCTTCAAATTCTTTTGTGTATTGGAGAATATCAAACATCCTCGTTATTATAGGACTTACGCATTTGGACGTTTTTGCGGGCGCGGAGCACCCGCAAAAACGTCCACAACTCTCAATAATTCATTGGCAGTGCGTAAGTCCTATAGTATCTATTTTAATATTTCGATAATTCGTTGACAATTTTCCCTCGATTCTCCACCAAATCTAATTTTGGAAAAATCGCTTATTAATTAACCAGCGAAACATTATCGCTGGCTGAGCGAAGTCGAAGCCAAAACCTCGCCACAAATCTTCGATCACTTATAGTAGTTTGAGAGTAGGTGACTACAGCCACCCACTCTCAAACCCAACATTGATAGGACTTTCAATATTTGTGGCGTGTCTCATTTGAACGCAAAGTGCTGTATCTTCCTTGCTGATTAATCTCTATCTTGCCCAAAAATTACTCACCCCAGTTGTCAGAAAGATACCAAGTTAGAGTACCACCAGCGATCGCAATCCCCGCCAGTACCAAGAAGACTATTTGCAGACCATAGAAGGTTTCCGCAACCCCGGCTAATAATAAAGGCAAACTCAGGGCAATATTCACCGCATTGTTTTGCAACCCAAATACCTTGCCCCGCAAATCTTCTGGCGTTTCTGCTTGGACTGTAGTTTGCATGGGAATCCCCACCAGCGCCCCGAAGAAACCGAGGATTGTAATTAGCCCTAAGATAATCAGCAACTGGACGCGAAATACCGATAATCCAGCCAGAGATAGCCCTAAACCAATAGAACCCCAGAGGCTGAGGCGGAAGGCAGGAATTTTATGCCCGAAGTTGCCCAATACCAAAGCCCCTAAACCCAGACCCAAGCCGGCTGCTGCCAAGAGAAAACCAAACTGAGTTGGCTTCATCCCCGGAATTAGTTGCGCCATGCGGACTGCCAAAACTGCGAGGGCGGCAAAAATCGAAAAAAGAATAGTTTGTTGCAGCAAGGCACTGCGGATATGGCGTTGCTGTTTGAGATAGGCAAAGCCTTCTTGGAGGTCTTGCCACACATGGGGTGGTTCCAGATCAGGATGGTTGGGAGTCTCCCCTGTCTTCATGACTAGAAGAATCAGCCCAGCGATAATATACGCACCGCCCACAACTAGTTCTTTGCCAAAATCCCAGCCCCAGCCTTTTAGCAAAACATCAGCAATCCCTAAAACTGGCTCCCCCACAGCGAAGCCAACGATCAGCGAACCCATCATGGTGGTGGTGTAGAGAGAATTGGCGGAAAGTAAATCTCGTTTTTCCAGAATGAGGGGAATCGTTGATTGTTCTGCTGGGGCAAAGAATTGGGTTAGGGTAGAGACGAGAAAGGTAATCCCTAGGAGAATATAGAAACCAATGGGCAGGTTGGCGATCGCCCCCCAATCCCTCGTTAACCACAGGAGCAGGGGCAAAATCAACACCAATGCCCCTCGCAAGAGGTTGGTCGCTACTAGTACGCCTTTTTTTGACCAGCGATCGACAAATACCCCGGCGATCGACCCAAATAGAACCGCCGGAATCGTGAAGGCAATCATAATCCCGGAAACCCAAGCACTAATGGTCTGTCCTTCTGTGCCGTAGCGGCTGGCAATTAACCCAATCATCAATACCAGATAAACCTTATCCGCTAGCTGAGAGAATACCTGTCCACTCCACAGAGCTAAAAAATTGCGATTTGCCAATACTGGCAAAAAACCCCTTATTTCTTCTTCACTCACTACATCACTCACAGGAATTAAGTTGTCAAGGGCATCGACACTATTTAATAATTTTTCCTTAGTTAGGGCTTCAGGTGATGAGCTATCGGCAGACCCCTGTTCAGTATGTTCTTTTGCTGCTTCTGAGAGACTCATTCTATATTTACTTTAGTTTGTTTTGATTTGGTCTTGTTGGGCAGTTTGCTACCGAGCTAATAGATACTCTAGAGGATCCTAGCACTTTCACATTTAGCCTAGGTTCGGGCTAATAGGGTGATATTACTCTGCATAACAAGGTAGGTAGTACATCAAGCAAATGTGGGATATCGATTTACCAAGGCTTTTGGGAATTATCATTTATCTTCTCAAAATGATTACCTGTAAAAGTTCTGGCGATTGTTACAGATTTGCCCACACTTTTTTGATGCACTATCACAAGGTACTTAGCTGAAAAAAGTTTAAAAAATTAATGTAAAAATCCACATTTCTAAATATTAAGCCACTTCGGTGATAGGTGCATACTATTTCCTAGGACTTACAGCAGTTTAAGAGTGGGTGGCTACAGCCACCCACTCTTAAACCCAACATTGATAGGACTTTCAATAATTAGTAGTGTGCCTCATTTGAACGCAAAGTGCTGTAAGCATTTGGAGTATTTTGTGGGCTTCGACTACGCTCAGCCCATAAAATACTCCAAAACCCTATATAATTCGTTGGCAGTCTGACTAGGACTTTTGGGTGGTGGCAAGGGCAACGATGCCAGCTACTTTGATGCCCGATCGCTGGAGTACCTCCTTTGCAGCTCTTGCGGTGGCTCCGGTGGTGTAGATATCATCTAGCAGTAAAACTGGCTGTTTGAGCTGTTTGAGTTGCTGACCTTCCCGACCTAGTTGAAAGGCGGCTTGGAGATTTTTTTCCCGCTCTGCGGCGGATAAACTAAACTGGGCTTTGGTTTCCTTAGCTCTAATCAGGGCTTGCGATCGCAACTCATGGCGAGTAATTTGACAAAAACTTTGTGCCAGCAAATCGGCTTGGTTAAACCCCCGCTGTTTTTGCTTCTCTGGATGCATAGGAATTGGCACCACAATACACTTGCTTTTCATCGGTGCTGCGGCACACCATGCCTTGCCTAACCAAGCTCCCAAGGGACGGGCTAATTCTGGATGATTGTTATACTTAAGAGCAGCGATCGCTTGTTTTACCGAACCCTGATAAGTTCCCCACGTAAACAAGGGCAAGTCACCTGACCAAAATTCCTGAGAGTTTTCTAACTGATATGATTGCAGTTGTTGTTGGCAATAACGACAAAAATATTCTGCACCGGAACGTTGGCACAAAGGGCAGGAAGATTGTAAAAATAGATTAAGTAGCCACTGGGAAATCTTTTTCATTAATCATCACTCTAGCGTTTGCCTCTTAAATCCTACCATTATCGATATTACTAAGACAGCCATAATCCACCCCCAGTGCGAAGGAAATTATTATCCCAAAATCATTCAGGACTTACACATTTGGACATTTTCGCAGGCGCGGAGTGCTTGAAAAAATACCCACAACTCTCGATAATTCCTTGGCAATGCGTAAGTCCTAATTAAGATATATTCAATTAATCTTAACTTGCTGCAATTAATCTTGACCCCAATTTGACCTAAGTGGATAACTTATACAGACTGAGCACATTATCGTTGACCTTAGCCGCCCCTGGGGATATCAATCCTTACCCCTATCTTGATCAGGCGTTTTATTTAAGTCAACTACTTCAGTCTGGCTATCCAGTAGCTGATGGCTTTGTGGTGCCGGGAGATGTTCTCTGGCAGTATCTAGAAATCTTGGGGGCATCAGAAACCCTGCTTGCCGAACTTCATGAATCTGATCTTTATCTAGATATCCATCAACCCCAACAACTACGAAATATATCCCAGAGATTACGTCAGATAGTTCTCCAAGGAAGCCCCCCAGATATTTGGCTAGAGGCACTAACCAGCTACCTATCTCAGATCAGAACTCCTTTTGTAGAGTTAAAACCGTTCTTGCAACATAAGGAGTTTTCTGCCCCTACCGCTATGCTAGAGGCGGTAGTTTGTGCTAACAACTCTGAAGCTGTGTTGGCAGGACTACAGCAGGTCTGGGGGCAATTATTCCGGGCGCGGCATTTATTTTGTTGGCGGCAAGCGGGGTTGAAACTATCTCAGGTGAATTTGGCGGTATTGGTGCAGCCGTTGGGTGATGAAATTGTGACTACCACCGCAGCAACCCCAGTTTTGAACGCAGCAACCCCAACCACAGCCTTGATCGCCACAACGAATACATTAACCAATACATTAACCAATGCATCAACTCATGGAGTAACCGGAGTAACCACAGCTTCGATCGCTTCTGGAGTGATTACTGCTAGCCCAGAACAGCTAGAAATTGAGGCAACTTGGGGCTTACCCCTAGCTATCTACCGGGGTGAAGTATTGCCAGATCAATACCTCGTCAATCCTCAAACCGGGATTCTCCTGAAAAGACACCTCGGCAACAAAACCCGCGCCTACCGCCTCAACCCTGACCATGCCTCTCATCTTGAGCCTTATCTGCTCAGTTCAGCAGATCAGCAGAGATATAGCCTAACTCAGAGCAATCTGGAGATATTAATCCGAATTTGTCAGCAACTCCAAAAGCTGATTCATTCTCACTTTACCCTCGCTTGGCAGATTGCTAATCCAGAGAATAATTCGGGGAGTAATGCAGAGAATAATTTACCTCATAAACCAGACCATAATCTCCAGCATAGTCCTAGTCCACGTTTGACCATTACGGCTTTTATGCCTCGATCGCCCCATCCCAATGTTCATAATGCCCTCTTGCCCCTGAAGGGATTAGCCGTAGCAGGGGGGAAAGTTGCGGCGATCGCCCAAGTTATAGTTACGCCTAAGTTCCCGCTGTCCTTTGCCCAGAGCCACAACACCGGGTCTCTAGGGGTGGAAACTTCGCTATTGGGAAAGATTCTGGTAGCCGAAGTCATCCTGCCAGAATGGTTACCCTTTTTGAGGCAAGCAGTGGGGATTATTACGGAACAGGGAGGGATGACCAGTCACGGGGCAATTATTGCTAGGGAATTGGGGATTCCCTCGGTAGTGGGGGTGGCAGCCGCGACCCAGATCATCCAAAATGGGGAGCTTTTGACCCTAGATGGCAATCAAGGCATGATTCATCGTCAACAATACGAAATCTCTCCCGGAGGTTTGCTGAAAAATTCTCTCAGCAACTCTCTTGACAATTCGCTGGATAATTTCTCCGATCATCCTGTGGTGTCTACTCCCGTCGTAACAGAATCTCAATATTTGGCAATAACAGATTTTGATAGTTACATCCTGCCCCAAAATGCTCAAGGAAGCTTTGTGGTAGAAAGATTGCGCCACAAACTAGCTAGAGCAGAAACCTTGATTGGAGAGTTGTCTCCAGATTTCCCTAGCACTGGGATCAATCTCTCCAGAGAGGATGAGCTTGATCGTGGAACTGATGATCTGGCGAGGGATTTAACTATTTCTTCAGCCAAAGATATCCCTAGAGTTACGGAACTATTGGTCAATCTTAGTCAATCTAGGGGGATTATGGCGGCAACCAATTTGCCTGTGGATGGGGTGGGGTTATTGCGATCGGAGTTTATTTTGACAGAGATTCTCCAGCACCATCATCTATTTACTTTTCAAGACATCACTTCTTTGGGAATATCCCCAAAACAAATTCTAGAAAAGATATCAGATCAAACAATCCAAACTACCGAGCAATTTGTTCCCCCAAGGGCATTAGCATTCCATGAGAATGTCGAAACATCTTTGCCACAAATATCTTTGCCTCAAAAGGTAATTACTGCCCTTGCTGATGTAATTACAGAGTTTGCCGCCGCTTTTTCCCCTCGCCCAGTGTTTTATCGATCGGCTGATTGGCGATCGGCAGAATTTCCTTCCCTCTTTCGGCAAGAAGTCCCCGAAACTAATTCGATCTTGGGTCACCGAGGCACATTTCTCTACACCAAATATCCTCAGTTGTTTGATTGGGAATTAGCGGCTCTCCGAGAAGTTCAACAGCGGGGCTATGACAATCTCAAATTACTCCTGCCTTTTGTGCGGACGGTAGAGGAATTTTCTTTCTGTAGGCAGAGGGTAGAGCAGGCAGGGTTATTCTTGCAACCCCAGTTTCAGATCTGGATTATGGCGGAAGTTCCTGCGGTGGTCTTCTTGTTGCCAGATTATGTCCGGGCTGGGGTGCAGGGAATTTCTATTGGTAGCAATGATTTAACCCAATTAATTTTGGGCTGCGATCGCGATCATCCAGATATGACTGCGACCCTGAATGCATCTCACCCAGCAGTCCAAATGGCGATGCGGCAGCTAATCATCACGGCTCGACAACTCCAAATCCCCTGTTCAATTTGTGGTCAAGCTCCAGTCAATTATCCTGAGTTGATCGAAAAATTAGTGGCTTGGGGAATTACTTCTATTTCGGTGGATGCGATCGCTGTAGAGATGGCGCATCAAGCGATCGTCAAGGCAGAACACAAGCTTCTACTAGAGTTAGTGCGTAACTCTCATCTTGAGTATTAGTATTTTCCTGGACTATTTTTGCATGGACTATTAAGTAAAGTTGCCTAAATATAAATATTGGTTGCGGCATACCACTCAATTGTAAAAATTCTCAGAATTGGATGTTAATTTGAAGCAACTAAAAAATCTTTCAAATAACAACCTCATTTTTTGCAATGTATAACAAAGATTCTCAAAAAGATTGGCTAACGGCGGCTATCACTGCGGCACTAGGAGCAGGAATTGTTACCTCTTTTGCCATTAGCCAAGGACAGCATCCGCTCCTAGCTCTATCAATTACCGGTTTAGCGACTGTCGTTGCTTTGCTACTGTATTGATATAGCGATTGATATAGCGGTGTATGGGCTTCGACGACCCTCAGCCCACGCACAAACTTAAACCTAGTAATTGTTTACGGAAATTACGAAAACCATAACCATCATCGCTGGCAGAGGGTCGTCGAATTTATGCTGAGGGTCGCCGAAGTAGCCAAAACCTCTCCAGAATCGCCTGCTTCGTACATCGTCCCTTCGACTTCCTTTCGACTTCGCTCAAAACAAGCCCTTCGACTTGACTCAGGGCAAGCACTTAGGGAACTGGATGGTATCCGCTGGCTGAGCGAAGTCGAAGCCAAAACCTCACCAGAAAAGTCATGGGCAATATGCTCAAATATGCTCAAAATAAACTAAGGTAAAGGCTTGAATCTGTAGAAAATTATCTCCCTGCTTAACTCACTGGTAGCTATGATTATTCCTTCTGTTAACTTCTTGAAATCTAATTCCCCTTCTAATTCCCTCAAATATCGAAATCAGCCCGATCGCATTGATATGTCAAAAAATGTATCAAAAAAATATCATGGCATCTCAAGGCTTTGGCAATGTTCTGCTTTTCTAGCCGCCGGATTAACCTGCCTAGTTATCAGCTCTGCTGCAACTCCAGCAGTTGCCCAAGAAAGGGTGATTAGTCAATTTAGCGATCGCAACAGTGAACAAGATGTGCGAGCCATCCAAGATGCCTTGAGAAGATTAGGCTACTTCGATCGTTCTTCCACTGGTTTTTTTGGAGATATTACTCGGCAGGCAGTTTTAAATTTTCAGAGGGATAATAATCTGCCCGCCACTGGAGCTGTAGATAATATTACTGCCAATACGATTTTCACTAGAGATCGAGGGGTCTTTACTACACTAAATCCTAATCTCCCTGATATCCGAGAGCGCTTCTGTCGTGACCAAAATAATCGGAATCAAGTCTGTGCCTACGTAGTGCTAATTCCCGGCGATAATAACCGATTGATAGATATTAGAAACCGATTATTGGTGAACTACCGTCCCTTGGCTGAGAATATGGTGCTGGAAGATCATGGTCGGGGTTTGTTTATTAGGATTGATCAGTACCGCGATCGAGGGGAAGCCGAAAATGTTGCCAATATTCTCCGGAGCAATATTTCTCCAGACTTTCGGGTAGAATTTCTGCCCACCGTTACCCCAGTCTCTTCCAGAGGGTAGATACCGTAGTTCGTATGGGGGGAGCTGCGACGACTCTCAGCCCCCATACAAACCTAGGGACTTACACATTTGGTGGTTTTCAAAGGCTTTGACGACCCTCAGCCGGCAAAAACCTCCAAAACTCCAAATAATTCGTTGGCAGTGCGTAAGTCCTAAAACCCAAACTTAGTTAGCATTTCAGGAGTTGTATAAGCATAAATGACAATCAGTGAACAAAAAATTCAAGTAGGCAATTTAGAGTGGTTTTATCGAGAAAGTAAGCCCCTAGGTACAAACATTTTGGGGACGGTGCTAATGCTGCACGGTCTGCCCTCCCAGAGCTATTGTTGGGGAGAAATTATGGAAGATTTGACGGGGAAGGGATTTAGGGCGATCGCCCCCGATTGGATCGGCTCAGGAAAATCCTGTAAGCCCGATCGCCAAGATTTCGCCTACGATACCCCCAGTTTTATTAATGCCTTGGGGGAATTATTGGCGGCACTGGAAATCAATCAATTCTCTCTAGTAGTTCAAGGATTTCTCGGTTCTGTGGGTTTGCAGTATGCCTTGAAATTCCCCGACCAAATTCAACGGCTGGCAATTCTCAACACCCCCATTTCTACCCAAGCCAAGCTACCTTGGCAGATGCGGCAGTGGGGGATTCCTTTGGTGGGGGAAATGCTGACTCAGGATCCGCTGTTGATCGATCGTACCCTAGAAAAAGGCAGCCGCTATCGGATTAATGACGAATATCTGGATGTCTATCGCCGTCCTTTTCTAGCTAGCTCTAGGGCGGGTAGGAGCCTGTTGGCTACCACCCAAAATCTAGACATAGCCAACGCCATGGCAGAAATCACCACCGGATTTAGCAACTGGCAACAGCCCGTTTTCATCTCGTGGGGAATGCGGGATCCGTGGTTAGACTTTAGCCATACGGCAGAATTTATTAGTTCCCTGAAACAAGTAGAAGTCCAGAAATTGCCTGAAGCTGGTCACTATCCTCAAGAGCATTTTTCAGGGCAAATTAGTGAAGCATTGTTGCCTTTTCTTCGCCGTCAAGGATAATTTCTGATTCCCAACTTTCCGGCAAATAGATCATGGAGGAGAGTATAAAAACAGGGAATAATAAACAGAGTCAGCAAGGTAGCGAGGGATAAGCCAAAAAACACTACTACTCCCAAGGGCTGGAGGAACTCTGCTCCTTCCCCTAATCCGAGGGCGAGGGGAAATAAACCTAAAACCGTGGTGATACTGGTGATACAGATGGGGCGGAGACGTTGGGGAGCAGCTTGGAGGATAGCGGTGGAACGATCGCATCCCGTTGCCAGATGGATCTCGTTAGCCAATTCCACCATAATGATGGCATTATTCACAACAATTCCCACCAGCAATACTACCCCAATCAAGACCGTGGCTCCGATCGCCGTCCCGGTCACATACAAGCCAAACAATCCCCCGGCTAAAGCGAGGGGAACTGTTAGCATGATAACCAAAGGATCTACCAGAGAGTTGTACTGCACCGCCATCACCACAAATACCAAGAAAGCCGCCAGAGCACCCAAGAGTTTCAGGGCATCTTGGAGTTGATTATTAGTTTCTTGGGCAGAGCTTTGGAGGATTTTCACTCCCTGAGGCAGTTCTACAGTTTTTAGAATTTGATTCACCTCCGTTAGTGCCTCGCCCAAAGTTCTCCCTTCAGCCAAGTTCCCAGCAATTACAAACACATCCTGCTGATTAATCCGCTGCACTTCTCCCGGTGCCCGGCCTTCGCCAATTTTAGCAATGTCCTCTAGGCGGATGATTTGGCTACCAGTACTAGAAATTGGTAACTGCCCCAGTTGACTAGCTTGTTGCAGAGATAGTTTTTGGAGTTGCACCCGCACATCCACCAAACGCTGCTCCCTTTGGAGTTGAATAGGCACTATTCCCTGCACGGCGGCTTCAACAGCTTCCCCGATCTGGCGAGTACTTAAGCCAAACCTTGTTGCTCTCTCCCAGTCTGGATTGACCTGAATCTCGGTTTGCCTAGCATCAGCACTGGGGCGAAATCTGGCACTTTTTACCTGTTCATCTAGGGTGGCTAAAAGCTGGGTTCCAGCTTGGGTTAATTTCTGACTATCGCTGCCAGCAAGGATCACATCTAGTTCTGCCCCCCGGACTGGAGAATTATTCAACACAATCCCCCGCACCTGTCCGGAAACTAACCGGAGGCGAATCCCCACCAGATTTAACTTGTCTAGTTCGGTGTTCACTCGCCGCACGAAACTCCGGATATTACTCCCCGCCTTCAGAGTAATATTCACGGAACTACGCAACACGTTATTACTATTGCTGCCGCTAAAAATAAATCCCCCTACAGTGCTAAAGGCATAATCAGTTTCTGGCTGCTTGAGGATGATTTCATCTACCAGTTCCATCACCCGGCGGTTAGTGGTAAGGGTAGTTCCGGGGGGAAATTGGGCAAAAAGATTAGCCTGTCCGGTATTAATCTGGGGCAGCACTTCTTGGCGAATCTGGGTCAGCATTAATACACTACTGCCTCCCAAAAATAAGATGGCAGAGAAGAGGACAACTACCCGCCAGCGCAGAACTTGCCCAAGGAAAATGCCGTAGCTATTGGTAGCGCTGAGAAACTGAGCTTGGAATGTTCTGATCAGCCACAGATTTCCGGCTCCGCTAGACCAGGGAATTGCTAATAATCTGGCGGTCACCATGGGGACAAAGGTGAGAGCTACGAGGAGGGAAGCCGCCGTCGCAAAGGTGATGGTCAGGATCAGTTCATTGAAGAGGAGGGAGAAAAAACCACCCACTAATAAAAAAGGCACAACAGAAACTAGGTTGGTGGCGATCGATGCCACGATCGCCGACTCCACCGCCTGAGAACTAGCAATGGATTGCTCAATACAATCTTGGGCAGATAAATTCTTCGTGTCCTGCCCCAAGCCCACGGTAATATTTTCCAGAATCACCACGCTGGCATCCACCACCTGCCCCACACCCAGAGCCAAGCCCCCCATACTGAAAATATTCAAAGAGAGATTAAAAGACTTCATCAAAATAAAAGCAGCTAAGGCGCAGAGGGGAATGGTCAGGGTAATAATTAGGGTCTGGCGCAGGGAGCCAAGGAAGAAAAAGACCGCGATCGCCGCCAAAATCGATCCCGTAACTGCCGAAGTGGTGAGGTTAGACAGGGAATTACGAATAAATACGGCATCATTAGCGGTGGTCAACAGCACCATTTCCTCTGGGATTAGCTTGGCAGCTTTGAGTTCGGCGATCTTGGCGGTCACCCCATCCACTACTTCGATCGTGTTGGCATCTGGTTGCTTCTGGATACTCACCTTCAGGGCAGGCTTGCCATTGAGAAATACCAATAGCCTTTGGTTGACGGTACCATCCACCACCGTGGCAAAATCTCGCAGGTATACCCTGCCTTGAGCAGCAGTTCCCAAGACATTACGGACAGGAAAAGATAAATCACTAATTTCTTGGGCATTGCTAAATCTGCCCACCACACGGGTCAGGGGTTCTGCATCTTTCCCTAAAATTCTGCCTCCAGAAATATCCACATTCCGCTGCCGCAGGGCATTCAGCACCTCATCTAGGGCAACTCCTGCCCCCCGGAGGCGATCGAAGTCAATATTTACCTGTACTTCCTCCGTCAATCCTCCAGAAATACCCACACTAGCCACCCCCGGCACTAGAGCTAGTTCCCGCCCCAAATCCTGATCGGCAAAAACCCGTAGTTGGGTTTCATCCAGACTGGCTGATTGCAAGGCAAACTCATAAATGGGAGTCTGGGAAGGGTCGGATTTAGAAATTCTCGGTTGACCGATCGTATCGGGCAGGCTAGACCTAGCGCGATTTAGGGTAGCGGTGGCATCATTTAAGGCTTGATCAATATTTTCTCCCGGTCGAAAGTATAGCTCGACACTAATCCTACCTTCCCTAGTCTGGGAATAGACTTGCACCACGCCTTCAGTAGCACTAAGGGCAGATTCTAAGGGGCGGGTAATTTCATCTACTGCTACTTCTGGAGAGACACCGGGGGCATCGATGTTGACGTTAATCCGGGGGTAGGTAATGCTAGGCAGGAGATCAACCCGTAACTGGGTCAGAAAAAACCAGCCCAAAATAACTACCGCAACTGTCAATACGAGGGTGGCGATGTGTTGCCGAATAGCCGCCGCACTTAGACTCAACTTCTGAGAGGTGTTCATCTAAATCACTCCTGAGAGATTACTCCTGAGATAACCATCGCTATCCTAAGTCCTTCGCTAAATCAAATTGCTTATATAGCAATCCTAATTGATTTTAGAATTTTAGAGGATTGAGAACGGCTCCCCCTCCGGGCAGGGCTGTTTCATTCTAAAGTCAAATCAAGCAAATAAAAAGCGATTACAGCTTAGTAAACTAGGAAGTAATCGCCTATTTTTTCAATTAAATTAATATGGATAGTCTAATTGAACACCTTAAGAAAATCAAGGATTTCCGCAGAC
>CALRPI020000032.1:0-58668 GCA_943370025.1 Phormidium lacuna HE10JO
CTATAGGAAAGGAGCGACATAAATACCAGAATCTTCTTAAGAAATTCTTGGCTTGTAACCAAACATCTTCTACAGGATTTTGTTCTGGGGCATTAGGAGCAAAGAGAATACAAGTGAATTGCCATTGAGATTCTTCCTTACCTTCGTTCTTCGTTGCCAAAAAGTTCTTTACCTCTTGGGATTTGTGATAACTAGCTCCATCCCAAATCAGGGCAATTCTCTGGTGCGGATGTTGGCTCTCTAGGTATTTCATAAAAGTCACTGTGTTCTCTCCATTTCCTACATCATAGGGGTGGACTATAAATTCTTTTGTTTGATAGTTTAAGACCCCGTAATAAGTTTGCCTAGTTTTCTCATTAACGATCGGGACTTCAACTTTTACGCCTGTCTTGCCCCAAACATATCCACAGACATCACCCCAGAGGAGATGACATTCATCTAAGAAAAGCACAACTAACTTCCCAGACTTAATGTCAGACTGGTTTATACTGATAAACTCTTGAATTTCTTCTCGTTTTTTTTGACTAGCTCTGGATCGGATTTAGGGTTAAGTTTCTGAGATTTCTTCCAGCTAATGTTTGCTTCTGAGAAGAGGGTATAATAACTTTGTTTAGATGCGTAGCTTACTTCATAATGCACATCTAAATAGGTAACTAATTCATTGAAATCCCAAGAGTGTTGTGTTTTTAGCCATGAGATAACTTCTTCTCGTTCTTGTTCTGTGAGATAACTCTTTGCTCCTTGATAGCCAAGTTTGATGCCTTCTAAACCTTGGGCTTCAAATCTTTGTTTCCAGTAGGTAATAAAAGACTTGTTTATCCTTAATAAATCGGTAATACGGGAGTAGGGCTGGTTTCCCAAAGCCATTTTCACGGCTAAAGCTCGTTTGAGTTCTCTTGGCTGAGGATTTTTACTAATGAATTCTGTTAACAGAGTAATCTTCTCTACTTTTTGTTGGTGTTCTAATAGAAAGTTATCCATGTTTCATGTGGGTAAATTTAGTGGCACATGATTAGTATAGATGAGCCACCATTCTAAACCATTTGCAGTTCTAGAATCATTTAGGATCGCTATATAAGCAGAAATCTGCGGCGATCGGGCAAGAATTATTAATTAAAAATTATTAAAATGGGGTGGTTAATTGGATAAGTGGTTATCAATTGTCGGTATCGGAGAAGATGGCATCACTGGAGTTAATCCAGTGGGTCGATCGCTGATGGCTGCCGCCGAAGTTTTGGTGGGAGGCGATCGGCATTTGGCGATGCTACCCCCAGAGGATCAGCGAGAAAAAATCCATTGGGCTTCTCCGATAGAAAATTCAATTCAAGAAATTATCCAACTCCGGGGACAGGCGGTGTGTGTTATTGCTAGTGGTGATCCGATGTGTTATGGCATTGGCACTACCCTGCTGCGGCGGATTCCTATTGAGGAAATGACGATCGTTCCTGCCCCTTCCGCCTTTAGTCTGGCTTGCGCTCGTTTGGGTTGGTCTTTGCCAGAGGTGGAAACCCTGAGCCTTTGTGGTCGAGACCCCGCTTTATTGCACAGAATCCTCTATCCCCATGCCAAAATCTTGGTGCTGAGTAGCAATCGCCACACCCCAGCGATCGTCGCTAAAATCCTCACTGAAAAAGGATTTGGAGCTAGTCAACTGGTAATTCTAGAACACATGGGCGGCAGCAGGGAACGCCAAATTACAGCGATCGCCGATTCATGGCAGGATACTACTGATATTGCCAAGATTGCCGACCTAAATACGATCGCCATTACCTGCATCCCTTCTGCTCAAGGACAAAGAGTTTACAAAGCCTTGCGCCCCGACTCTACTGCCGTTGAACCTTTAGAAGAATTGCCTAACTCTCCAACTCCCTGTACCTCCCTGTACCTCCCTGTACGTCCCTCTACCTCCTCTATTCCCGGTCTCCCCGACAACACCTACCACCACGATGGCCAACTAACCAAGCGAGAAGTTCGAGCCATCACCTTGGCTGCCCTTGCCCCCTTGCCGGGACAATTACTCTGGGATGTGGGGGCGGGGTGTGGTTCGATTAGTATTGAATGGTTACGTAGCCATCGACACTGCCGAGCGATCGCGATCGAGCAGCATCCCCAGCGTTTACAATATATTGCTAACAATGCCACTGCTCTAGGCACTCCCCAGTTAGAAATTATCCCCGGCACTGCCCCAGCGGTTCTCAAGGATTTACCAACTCCTGATGCTATTTTTATTGGTGGTGGTCTGACTATTCCGCATCTCTTAGAAACCTGTTGGAATGCTCTCCGGCCCGGCGGTAGATTGGTGGCGAATACAGTGACGGTGGAAAGTGAATTGGTATTACTCCAAAAACAGCAGGAACTAGGGGGAGAACTAACTCGCATCGCTATCCAAAGAGCCGAGCCGGTGGGGAAGTTTCTAGGCTGGAAAGGGATGGCGATCGTTACCCAGTGGTCAGTAGTGAAGTCCACTTCGACGAACTTGAGAAATCTAGTTCCCTGAGGGTCATCGAAGGGACGGCGATCGCAGCAGGAGATTCTCGTGTAGTTTTGGCTTCGGCTTCGCTCAGCCAGCGGAGACTATCTATCCTCTTATCTAAAGATTGAAAGGACTTTAAGTTAAATATAATGAATCAATATTTTGCAACGGTGGCTCGTGGTTTGGAAAGCTTGGCGGCTCAGGAATTGGAAGAATTAGGGGCAACCGCCGTTAGTCCGGGGTTTTGTGGGGTGTCTTTTATGGGCGATCGTGCCCTGCTCTACAAAGTTAACCTCTGGGCAAGATTGCCCTTTCGAGTTTTGTGGAAACTTTATGAATTTTCCTGCCCCGATGCCAAGGCTCTCTACGCCGGGGTGCAAACCATCGATTGGCAAAAATACCTCACCCCCCAACAGACTCTCGCTGTCACTGCCACCGGGGGCAACACCGAACTTAACCATACCCACTTCACGGCATTGCAGGTGAAAAATGCGATCGTCGATCAGCAGCAGGGAAAATTCATGGGTCGCTCTAGTGTGGATACCGAAGACCCAGACCTGCGGATTAATGTCTTTATCGATAAATATGACCTGTGTACCGTCAGTCTGGATAGCTCTGGCAGTAGCCTCCATCGCCGGGGCTACCGTCCTGCTATGGGGCAAGCACCCCTTAAGGAATCCCTCGCTGCGGCACTAGTGAAGCTATCGGGCTGGACACCAGATTTACCCTTTCTGGATCCTCTTTGTGGCTCTGGGACTCTACCCCTAGAAGCCGCCATGCAAGCTCTGAATATTGCCCCCGGCTTATTTCGCGATCGCTTTAGTTTTGAAAAATGGGCAGATTTCGACTCCCAACTGTTAGATCAACTCATCGAAGATGCGGAGGCAAATCAACTGGATCAACTAACTGCTCCCATCTTGGGCAGTGATATAGATGCCGAGGTGCTGAAACAGGCGGTGAATAATGCTCGAAGTTGCGATGTCGATCTCCATGTGAAGTTTGCCCATACTGACCTTGCCTATATCGAAGCTCCGGCGGATCGAGGGGTGTTGTTGTGCAATCCTCCCTATGGTGCAAGGTTAGGGGATGCCAGTGAACTGGGAAGCTTTTATAAACTGTTGGGGGATACGATGAAGCGCAGGTTTAAGGGCTGGACGGCGTTTGTCCTCACGGGCAATCAGGAACTAGGGAAAGCGATCGGTCTCAAACCTAGCAAAAAAACTCCTATTCTCAATGGTTCTATTCCCTGTCAATTATTGAAATATGAGTTGTATTAATCCACCAACATTTGCCGGATCAGACCAATAAACCAATGATCGGGCAATAACTTTCTTAAGGTTAATAACAATGCTGCATTCTTTCCCGCTGGGTACCGGAGCTTTTGGCTGCCATCGGTGGCGGCTCGATAGATTACTTCCGCCACAACTTCAGGGGGTGAACCATCCACCCCGGCGGCTTGCATTTTCGGCATGACGCGATCGCTAAAATCTTGATAAATCCCTAGGTCTGGTTGGCTGCCGCTATCTGCCGATCGCCCATAGAAATCCGTCTTAATCGGTCCCGGCTCCACTAGCTTCACCCGAATATTAAAAGGCTCCACCTCATACTGCAAAGATTCACTAAAACCTTCCACCGCCCATTTAGTAGAGTGGTACAAGCTATAGAGGGGAAAAGTCAGCCGTCCACCGATCGAGGCAATATTCACAATTACCCCACCCCCCTGCTGTTGCATAACGGGCAGGGCATGACTAGTCACCGCCATCAATCCAAAGACATTGGTGGCGAACTGCCGTTGGATCTGCTCGGTCGTGCAGGCAGCAAAAGGTCCCGTCAACCCATAACCAGCATTGTTAATTACTACATCTAGACTGCCGAATTGGGAGATAGTCTCGGCGATCGCCTTCTGGATCGAGTCCTCATCGGTGACATCTAACTTGAGGCAAATTACCCGGTTTAAACTAGTTAATTCTGGGGATTTTTCGGGCGATCGCATTGTTGCTGCTACTCGCCAGCCCCGTTTTTGAAACAATTGTACAGTAGCTTTGCCAATCCCCGCCGCCGCCCCAGTAATTAATACAGTTTTGGTCATGGATAATACCTCAGAACCCCAAAAAAATGTTGTTCCTATTGTATTCCATCACAGCATAACTCCTAGGCAGAGATACTTCCTTCTTGCTGCTTACTCTGGCTGAAAAGGATTCTCTCCTATGCCAAGCTCTTCCTTGCTGGCACTCAATTGCTGCCAGAGTTCTTTGATATCTTCGTAGGCACGTTCTGGAGAAATTTTCCCAGAGGTTTCTAGATTGCAAATAAAGCTGATTTTTTGGGCAAATTCTTGTAGGTTTGCATCAAATATCAAGTTTTCTGGCTTGACTTCACCCCGATAACGGTTATAGGGATACATGAAATTGGCTTTGCTAGTCATTTCTAACCTCCTAAAATGGGATTTTATTTTGGGGCAAGATCAAAGACGACTTTTCCCTGTTACACCCTTTAACAATTTTAGCTCTGTCTTAATAAAGATATTATTTCCTTTTTTTATCTACAGGTTACTACATTAAGCATTTTCTTAACCTATTGTTAACCTTAGCAAAAAAAAACTAGTTCTGCTACTGTGGATCCCGCAGTTCCTGCGAAATAGACACTGTACAAAAATCGTCAAGCGAAATGGAACCCTATCTAGCGATCGCCCAAAATCCCGTAATTTCCTAGTGACGGTATCTTTACCGCTTAGAGATTTCCGCCTCCGCCAAAATTTCCTTAACAAATCTTATTGTGACTCCTATGATAAATTCCTCCGCAGCCAAGCTCTACGAAGGCAAAGCCAAAATTCTCTACGCCACTGATGATCCAGAGATTCTGCTTACCTACTTCAAAGATGATGCCACCGCCTTCAATGCCCAGAAGCGAGGGCAGATTGTGGGCAAGGGGGAAATTAATTGTGCGATCGCCGCAGCCCTGTTTCAAGAAATTACCGCCGCTGGGATTCCCACCCACTATCTCAGCAGCCCCGCCCCCGACCAAATGCTGGTCAAAGCCGTAAAAATCATTCCCATAGAAGTCGTTGTCAGGAACATTGCTGCCGGGAGCATTTGCCGGCAAACAACTTTGCCTCTAGGGAAAATCCTCCCTCGCCCCTTGGTGGAGTTTTATTATAAAGATGATGCCTTGGGGGATCCCCTGCTGACGATCGATCGCCTCTTCTTGATGGAACTCGCCACCCCCGCCCAGCTAGAGCAACTCCAAACCATGACGCTGAAAATCAACCAAGTTTTGACAAAATTCTTCCAAGATTGTGGCATTACCTTAGTGGATTTCAAGCTAGAGTTTGGTTTTGACAATCAAGGGCAGATCATCCTCGCCGATGAAATTAGCCCTGATACCTGTCGCCTCTGGGATGCCCAAGAAACAGATCCCACCAAACGGGTGCTAGATAAAGATCGATTCCGGCAAGATTTGGGCAATGTGGAGGGGGCATACCAGCAAGTATTAGCGAGAGTCAGGAACTTGAGACCAGTAATTTGAGACTTAGCGATCGAGATCAATTACCCATTTTCCTCATCCCGATCCCCGATGCCATTGTATGATTTAATCTTGTGTGGAAATGGGAATAGGTGAAATTGGGAATAGTTGACACTCTCAAATATTAAAGACTCGATCCCGAATAATTTTTATAATAACAAAATGCACTTATCAAAAATTTTGCTGGCTTCTCTAGCCGCTTCGACAACAGTGGGTTTAGCTAACCCCGTTAAAGGCGAAACCATCCCTAACTCTGAAGTAGTAGTATCAACAGAAACCCTGACAATATCAACCCAAGCTGAAGTATCAACTAAACAACCAATCCTAGAGGTTATTAGCAGCCCCATTGCCCCAGAACCATCTCAGCTAGAAACTACTCCCCAGCCTGTAGCAGCAACAAGCCAAAGCTCGGTTTCTCTGCAAAATCTTCGTCCGCAAATTGCTGGGTTAAGTACAACCGGGTTAGATAATAGTTCAGCCTTAGAATTTTCCTCTTCCCTTGCTCAATCTTCTCTGAGGATTCAAGCTACTGCAGCAGTTTCCTCACCCGTTCCAGAATTAGCTGAGCAAAAGACCTCGAATACCTTGACCCCCGTTAGGGCTGAAACCATTTTAGTCGCCCTCGAACAACAGAGTGGCGAATTTGCCGATCGCTCTCTCTTCCCCCTCGGCAGGGGCAATGCTGGAGCCTTAATCTCCTCTCAATCTCCCACGATCCTTGCCCAAACCTCCCCTGCCCCGACTCCCCCTAGACCCACCACTCCTCCAGCAACTCCCCCTAGACCAACTACCCCATCGGGAACTCCTGTCACCCCGCCGTCTAATCCTCCAGCAACTCCTAGACCGCCAGAAACTCAGGTATTAGTGGCAGAGTTGGTGGTTACCGGAGCTGGAGAATTAGAAAATCGAGTCTATGAAGTAATTCGTACCCAACCCGGTCGGACGACTACGCGATCGCAACTCCAAGAAGACGTGAATGCGATCGCTGCCACCGGATTTTTCAATGATGTAGAAGTAATTCCCGCCGACACCCCCCTAGGAGTCCGGCTAACTTTTGCCGTCAAGCTCAACCCCCTTCTGCGGCAAGTAGTGGTGCAACCCATTCCTACGACTCCACGGGGTAGCGTTCTGCCAGCGGCGGTGGTTGACCAAGCCTTCAGTTCCCAGTACGGAACTATCCTCAACACCCGCCAGCTACAAACGGGGATTAGCCGCATCAATCAATGGTATCGGGAGAATGGCTACACCCTGGCACAAGTTCTTGAACCCCAAATTGGCAACAATGGGATTGTCACCCTAAATGTGGCGGAAGGGGTGATCGAAGATATCCGAGTACGTTTCCTCAACGCCGACAACGAACCAAATAACGCCGATGGCACACCCGTGACTGGGCGCACCCGTGATTTTATTATCACCAGAGAAGTGGAACTCAAAGCAGGGGATGTTTTCAATCGTCGCCTCGCCGAAGCCGACCTCCAAAGAGTTTTTGGCTTAGGTATCTTTGATGATGTCCGGGCTAACTTTGCCCCCGGTCAAGACCCCCGCCGGGTAGTTTTAGTCCTAGATGTGGTGGAAAGAAATACTGGATCCATCACTGCTGGGGGTGGTTTTAGCTCCTCCAGTGGTCTGTTTGGCTCCGTGGGCTACCAACAGCAGAACCTGGGGGGAAATAATCAACGGGTGGGGGCAGAAGTTCAAGTAGGACAGAGAGAGCTACTATTTGATGTCCAATTTACCGATCCTTGGATTGCTGGAGACCCCTATCGGACTTCTTACAATGTCAATGCCTTTAGAAGCAGTGCCCTTTCTCTAATTTTTGATGGTGGTCCCAGACCTGTCACCTTTAGGAATAATGAAGTCCCCCGGATTCTCCGCTACGGGGCTGGGGTCACTTTTACTCGTCCTTTGACCGATAATATTTTCGCTAGACCAGAGTGGGTAGCTTCCCTGGGTTTCCAGTATCAAAATGTCTCTGTAAGGGATAGTGGTGGTCGCATCAGAGCTAGACAACTAGGTAACCCTCTGAGTGCCAGTGGGACTGGAGTAGATGATCTTTTTTCTGTGCAATTAGGTTTAGCTCAGGATACTAGGGATAATCCCCTTAGTCCAACCCGAGGGTCTTTGCTGCGCTTTGGGGTAGATCAAACAATTCCCATTGGTTCCGGCAGTATTACCTTCAGTCGCCTCCGAGCAAACTATAGCTACTATATGCCAGTCCGGTTTACTAACTTTACCGAAGGACCCCAAACCTTGGCATTTAATCTTCAGGGGGGAACTGTACTGGGGACTTTGCCTCCCTACGAAGCTTTCTCCATGGGGGGAACTAATTCTGTACGGGGTTACAATGAAGGGGATGTGGGCAGTGGCCGGAGCTATGCCCTAGCTTCGTTGGAATATCGTTTTCCGATCGTCAGTATTATTGGTGGGGCATTATTTGTAGATGCGGCGACCGATCTAGGTACAGGCAGGTCGGTGATCGGTGACCCAGCGGGACTCCGAGGCAAGCCCGGCAGTGGCTATGGCTATGGGGTGGGTATCCGGGTACAGTCTCCGGTAGGAGCAATTCGGATTGATTACGGGGTTAACGATCGCGGCAATAACCGCATCCACTTTGGCATCGGCGAAAGATTCTAAACAGTGAACAGTTATCAGTAAACAGTAAACAGCGAAGAGCAGGAATTGCTAACTGATGCTTTGACAAGCCTTACAGTGAGCCTGTCGAACTGCTCAGTAACTGATAACTGATGACTGATGCTTCGACTTCTCTCAGCACAAGTAACTGGTAACTGATGTTTTGACTGCGCTCAGCACAAGTAACTGATGCTTCGACTTCGCTCAGCACAAGTAACTCATAACTTATAACTGATAACTGATTCATGACTAGTTTGCTAATTTCTGGTGTGGGTTTACACAGCGGTGTCACCACGAAAGTCCGGGTAATACCTGCCCCTGTAGACTCAGGGCTGTGTTTTGTGCGGGTAGATTTGCCCCACCAACCAAGAATTCCGGTGCGGTTAGATGCCGTTCGCCAAACTATCCTGTCTACAGAGTTAGGGGTAGGAGAAGCAAGGGTGAGAACCGTAGAACATCTCCTTGCTTCCTTGACTGGTTTGGGGGTAAAGGATGCTCAAATCGAGGTGGATGGGGCAGAGCTACCTTTGTTGGATGGCAGTGCCAAATTGTGGGCAGAAGCGATCGCCGATTCAGACCTAATCAAACAACCGGAGCCATTCCCCAAACAAATTGCCCTGACTCAGCCCGTATCGATCTATCAGGGGGAAATTTTTGTGGCGGCAATTCCTAGCCCGACGCTGCGATTTACCTACGGGATTGATTTTGATAGTGCGGCGATCGGTAATCAGTGGTATAGCTGGACTCCTAGTTTGGAGAGTTTTAGCGAAGCGATCGCCCCGGCTCGAACTTTTGCCCTCCTCCATCAGATCAAGCAGTTACAAGAATCTGGTTTAATAAAAGGCGGTAGTCTAGAAAATGCCCTAGTTTGCGATCGAGAAAAATGGCTTAATCCGCCCCTAAGATTTGCTAATGAGCCAGTGCGCCATAAACTTCTAGACTTCTTGGGAGACCTAAGTTTGTTGGGAGATATTCCCACAGCTCATTACCTGGCATACAAAGCTAGCCACAATCTGCATATCCAATTAGCCAAGGCTATCTGGGAACAGATGAAACACTAACAATTCTGGAGTTATTTCGGCTCGATTCCTGATTAATTTATTACCCATGACCATAACTACTGCCAATTTAGAACCAAATCTAGACACAATCCCTGCTGCTTCTAGTTCAGAGGAGGAGAGTCCTTCTCTAATTACCCCCAAAACCACCATGACCGTGGAAGAGATTCACGTGCTGCTGCCCCATCGCTATCCCTTCGCTCTGGTGGACAAAATTATTGAATATGTTCCAGAGAAAATGGCGGTGGGGCTAAAAAATGTCACCTTCAACGAACCCCACTTTCAAGGTCATTTTCCCGGTCGTGCTCTAATGCCAGGAGTTCTAATTATTGAAGCCATGGCTCAGGTGGGGGGGGTGGTTTTGACCCAGTTGCCTTGGTTAGAGGTGGGCTTATTTGTATTTGCCGGGATTGATAAAGTTCGATTTCGTCGTCCGGTAGTGCCGGGGGATCAGTTAATTATGACGGTGGAACTGATTGCTGTGAAGCAGAAAAGGTTTGGCAAAATGCGCGGTAAGGCGACGGTAGATGGGCAGTTAGCCTGTGAAGCAGAAATGATGTTTTCGATCGTTGATTAAGTCTCTTAAACTAATTTATTAACCTAAATTTCTCCTAAGAATCTTCTTAAATCTAGCTGGGTATAACAATCCTAAACGGGTTGCAAGAGATGCACCCGACCGATGCGTCTCTTTCAACTCTCAAAAATCCACAAGTGATTTAGGAACGCCATATAGAAATATAATTATTAGCCAGTTGTTTACTTCTAGAATCTAGATTCAGGATTAATGCTTATCAGCATTAGCTATTAACTACCACTTGCAATTTATAACTATTTTGATTCACTCTACTGCCATTATTCATCCCAATGCTCGCCTCCATCCCACGGTTCAAGTGGGACCCTATGCGGTGATTGGCGATCGCGTCACCATTGATGCGGGAACCGTGATTGATGCCCATGTAGTAGTCCGGGGTTTTACGGAAATTGGGGCTGACAACCATATTTTTTCTGGGGCAGTAATTGGTGGAGATCCCCAAGATCTGAAATTTGATGGGGCAGAGAGCTGGGTGAAGATTGGCGATCGCAATCGCATCCGCGAGTTTGTCACCATCAACCGGGCAACTGGAGAAGGAGCCACTACAGTTTTGGGCAGTGATAATCTGCTGATGGCTTATGTCCATGTGGCTCATGACTGTGTGATTGAGGATCATGTTGTGATTTCTGGCTCTGTAGCTCTGGCAGGCCATGTCCACATCGAATCTAGGGCAGTGCTGGGGGGACTGGTGGGTATTCACCAGTTTGTTCACATCGGCAGCTATGCCATGTTGGGGGGGATGAGTCGGGTAGTTCAAGATGTGCCCCCTTTTATGTTGGTGGAAGGCAACCCTGCCCTGGTGCGATCGCTAAATTTTGTCGGCTTAAAACGGGCTGGCATTGAACGAGAAGAAATTTCTCAGCTTAAAAAAGCCTTTCGGTTATTGTATCGATCGGGCAACACGATTAGGGAAGCGATCGACCAACTAGACTTCCTGCCTATCAATGGCAAAGCTCAACATCTCCGCAATTTCCTCCAAAAATCCCATGCCGAAGGCAGACGAGGTTCTGTTCCCAGCAAAAAAATGACCGCTGAAGAACCAATTTAGCTAAAACTAACTAAATTTTCCCTAAAGCGTTTAAAGTTATTTGGTACTGTTGAATTTAGGTATAATTTCGGGTAGTAATGCATAACTACTGTGTATTACTATGGCAGTCCTAAATCATTTGCTAACAATTGCCACAACAATTTGAGAGTGAGTTGCTGTAGCTAATTACTCTCAAACCTAACATTGATAAGACTTTCAATATTTGTGGCGTGTCTCATTTGAACGCAAAGTGCTGTAAGTCAACTTGCTTCTGGTAGATGTCTGAGAGGATATTTATAAAGTCTGATTTTCCGCTCCCGCCGGGGGCGGAAAGTCAGACCTTCTAGCCACTTTATAAATGACCTCTTATAGCTGTCGCCAAGCAGGTTGTGTTGTGGGACTCCAGCGAAGCTGGAGTCCCACAACCAAGATCATCTCAACCCCTTTGGCGGTTGCTATATAATAAACAACTAAAGTTGAGTATATTTTTGTGATTGCCCTTTATCCCGGTAGCTTCGATCCCATTACCTTTGGTCATCTCGATATCATTAATCGGGGTAGTCGGTTGTTTGACCAAGTAATTGTTGCCGTCTTACGCAACCCCCAAAAAACTCCATTATTTACTGTTCAGGAGCGTCTAGACCAAATTCGTCGCTGCACTCAACATTTGAGTAATGTAAAAGTTGATAGTTTTGCTGGTTTAACAGTAGAATATGCCAAGCTGAACGATGCCCAAGTTCTCCTGCGAGGCTTGCGAGTATTGTCCGATTTTGAAAAAGAACTACAAATGTCTCACACCAATCAGACCCTATGGAATGAGGTGGAAACTGTTTTTTTAGCAACTTCTAATGAGTATAGTTTCCTTAGCAGCAGTGTAGTTAAAGAGATCGCCAGATTTGGTGGTGCTGTTGAACACCTAGTCCCCCCCCATATTGCTCACGAGATTTACCAATGTTACGCCAAGACCCATCCCGCCTAGAGAACGATCGCCCAAGCAATCTTGAGCCTCCCGGAGAAGAAACCTACCGGGAAAATGAAACTACGGCAAGAATTGATATCCAACGGGAACTCAACCGGATTGAAGAGATTATTTTTGATAGTCTACACATTCCCTTGACTCGTTTGACCTTAATTGATGAGGAACAGGTCTTAGCGCAGCTCAATTTAGTCCGCCTCAACCTCCCCGATGCCTTTACCGAAGCCCAAGAGATTATCCGCCAACGGGAAGAAATTTTACTCCAAGCTGAAGACTATGCCCAAGAAATAATTGCTGCCGCCCAACGCAAGGCGGAGGAAATTATCGATGAAATGGGACTAGTTCAACAGGCGCAGATGGAAGCTCGGCAGATTCGCCAGCAGGTACAGCTAGAGTGTGAGGCGATCGAAGAAGATGCCTACACTGAAATAGAACAAAAAAAACTCCAAGCCAAGCAAGAGCTAGAGAAGTGGCGAGAATCCGTACTCTTAGAGTGTGAGGCAATGGAAGAAGATGCCCAAGAATATGCTGAGAGCGTCTTGGCGAATATTGAGCAGCAACTAGCAGATATGACACGGGTGATCCGCAATGGCAAGCAACAATTGCAGCGAGAGCGGGAAGCAACTACCGTCAGCCGGACTTTACAAGAGCGATCGGCAAAGAAAGCCTCTGGAACCTAATCCTTGAACCTACAGGACTTTTTGTTTAAATAAAACACACTACAACTGTTGAAATACCTATCAAGAATAAGTTTAAGAGTGGTTGGCGACAGATGTTCCCACGCAAACCAAAGCCTAGTAAGTATTTCAGAAAATGTCCCGAATTCCATTTATAGCTAGCATCGCTTTGATTAGGAAGTTTTTGCGGGTGAGGGTCGTCGAAGCCCGCAAAAACTTCCACAACTCTCGATCATTCCTTGGTAGTGCGTAAGTTCTATTTGGATCAAGCACTTAGTAAAATGGCATGAGAAACATTATGAACGTAGATGATAACCTGACAACTCAACGGATTGAATCCTTTAGTGATGGAGTATTTGCGATCGCCATTACGCTTCTAGTTCTAGAAATTCGGCTCCCAGAGCATGGCGGTACAGCCACAGATACTTTAGCCAAAGACCTAGTAAATTTAATCCCCTCTTTCTTTGCTTATATTCTTAGCTTTGCCATGATTGGCAGCTACTGGGTCAATCATCATTATATTTTTAGACTTTATCAACAAACTAATCATATTTTCAGTTTGTTAAACGTATTATTCTTGATGTGCATTGCTTTCCTTCCGTTTCCTACTGTTGTCTTGGGTTCTCATCTGCGTGATGTAGATAGACAGCAGACCGCCGTTGCCTTTTATACCTTTGGCTTGCTCCTGCCCTCAGCGACATGGTTGCTAATATGGCTATATGCCAGTTTCCGTGGTCGTCTCCTTGACCCCAAATTAGACCCGTCTTTTACCCGCTATCTTACCCGGCAATATGTTGTGTCCTTTACTATGCATGTAATTGCCTTGCTCGCTTCCTTTTTTCAACCAGTATTTGCATTGATCCTCGCCACCGGCTTAACATTCCTCTATTTGTTGCCATCCAAGAATCCTGTGTACCGTGTTTATCCGCCCCCCTCTGCTTAATACAAAAGCATTCCCTGATAACTACAGCACTTTTCGATGGGGCGGCGACCGCCGCCCCATCGAAAACCATCACCTAGCAAGCATTTCAAGAATAGAGGTGTATTTCATTGATATGAAAAGTGCTGTAATAACTGATAATATTAGGTTCACTTAAACTTTATACATAAATTATTGACAACCTATGGATATTCAAATTGGGCGAGGTAAGCAGGCACGGCGTGCCTACGGCATTGATGAAATTGCCCTAGTACCGGGGAATAAAACCTTAGACCCCAGTTTGGCGGATACCAGTTGGCAGATCGGCGGGATTACTAGAGAAATCCCGATTATTGCCAGTGCGATGGATGGAGTGATTGATGTCAGTATGGCTGTGAAGTTATCTCAGTTGGGTGCTTTGGGAGTGATTAATCTAGAAGGCATCCAAACCCGCTATGCCGATCCAGAGCCAATTTTAGAAAAAATCACCTCCGTAGGGACTACAGAGTTTGTCACCCTGATGCAGGAACTCTACGCTGTGCCAGTCCAACCGGACTTAATTACCAAAAGAATTCAGGAGATTAAGTCTCAAGGAGGAATTGCTGCCGTCAGTGCCACTCCAGCAGGGGCGGTGAAGTATGGGGAAGCGATCGCTGCTGCTGGGGCAGACCTAGTATTTGTCCAAGCCACGGTCGTATCGACTAATCATCTATCTCCAGATAACGTTACACCCTTGGATTTGGCAGATTTTTGCCAGAGTATGCCCATTCCAGTGATGCTGGGTAATTGTGTCACCTACGAAGTGGCATTGAGCCTAATGCAGGTGGGGGCGGCGGGAGTATTGGTGGGAATTGGTCCCGGTGCTGCCTGTACTTCTAGGGGAGTTCTAGGGATTGGTGTGCCTCAAGCCACGGCGGTGGCTGATTGTGCGGCGGCACGGGATGATTATTTCCGGGAAACGGGTAAGTATGTGCCAATTATTGCCGATGGCGGCTTGGTGACTGGGGGAGATATTTGTAAATGTATTGCCTGTGGTGCCGATGGAGTGATGATTGGTTCGCCATTTGCCAGAGCTAAGGAAGCTCCGGGACGGGGTTTTCATTGGGGGATGGCTACGCCTAGCCCAGTGTTGCCGAGAGGAACTCGGATCAAGGTGGGGACGACGGGAACCTTGGAGCAAATCCTCCGAGGTCCAGCGATCTTAGATGATGGCACTCATAACTTTTTGGGTGCTCTGAAAACTAGCATGGGAACTTTGGGGGCGAAAGACCTGAAGGAAATGCAACAGGTGGAAGTGGCGATCGCCCCTTCTCTGCTCACCGAGGGCAAGGTCTACCAAAAAGCGCAACAATTAGGGATGGGGAAATAATCTATGGAATTAGTTTTTGTCCCAGTAGAAAATTTTTATTTTGCCCTGACCTTGGGGGTGAAAACCTTAGAGGAGATCGAGAAACCGGGGTTGGTGGAGCAGGTGCGATCGATCCTCCAGACGAAGTTTGGTCAACCTTCTACGGTAGCCCCCGGCCACCAAAATACTTTTAACTACGTGTTTCAAGTCAGTGAAGGAACAGGTCAAGGCAAGCCTCTAGTGGTGTCTATTGCTGATTGGCAGGATAAAATCCGCCTCAGTAGTGACTATGGCTGGACTGTGAATGAGGAGAGAAAGCCGGTGCGGACGGAGGAATTTGGCGATCGCCCAGAGTTTAGCTCTAAGCTCAAGTTCCATCTTCAGGAGTTATTACAAGTAGAGCTTTAATCTCTCTACAGAAATATCTCTACTGAGAATGTCTGAAAAGTTTCTGGCGGTTGAAGCCGCAGCTACAAAGATAAAGAGAGTAGCAGGCGGTTGAAACCGCGCCTACAAGAGCAAAGTCCGCCTACGCGGACTCAGAAAAATCTAAGACTTATTTTTATATTATTAACCTGCGAAGGCAGGTTTTGTTCTTGTAGCCGCGACTTTAGTCGCCAAGGCTACAACGATACCAACTTTTTCGATCTCCTCAAATATCCATAACATAGTTACTGGTATCCAAAATGAAGACTCTTAATTTAACAGATCGCCTCTACGAATACATCCTCTCGGTTTCCCTGCGGGAGTCAGAGCTACTCCAACAACTCCGGGCGGAAACAGCCCCTTTGACGGGGGGGATGATGCAAATATCCCCAGATCAGGGAGCATTTATGGCTCTTTTAGTCCAGTTAATAGGGGCGAAGAAAACCCTCGAAGTGGGGGTGTTCACGGGCTATAGTTCCCTGGTGGTTGCCCTAGCCCTGCCACCGGATGGCAAAATGGTTGCCTGTGATGTCAGCCCCCACCATGGGGCGATCGCCCAGCGCTATTGGCAACAGGCAGGGGTGGCAGAGAAAATCGATTTCCGCCTTGCTCCAGCTCTAGAAACCCTCGACCAACTGCTGGCCAATGGGGAAGCGGGAACTTTTGATTTTGCCTTTATTGATGCCGATAAGCGCAACTACGATGGGTATTATGAGCGATCGCTTGAACTGGTGCGATCGGGGGGATTGATTGCTATTGATAACGTTCTTTGGGGCGGCAGTGTGGCGGATCCGGAAGTTCAAGATGAAGATACCAAAGCAATTAGGGCATTAAATGCTAAATTACATCAAGATGAACGAATTAGCCTGAGTCTACTACCTATTTCAGATGGTTTGACCCTCGCCCTGAAACGGTAATTTACAACCAGCACCATGACTAGCAATAACCCCACCCTCACCGATCTCCAAAACCATTGGGCAAGGACTTTTATTGAAGAATTAGTCAAGCGGAATATTTTCTCTGGGTTTCCCGATCGTACCTTTCGCCCCGATCAATCCATGATTAGGGCAGAATTTGCCGCTACGATCCAAAAAGCCTTTAACCAGCCCCGCCGCCGCCCCTACATCCCCTTTAAGGATGTGCTGATTAATAGTTGGGCAGCTCCAGCGATCCAAGCCGCCTTTGAGATGCAATTTCTCTCTGGTTACCCGGGCAATGTGTTTCGTCCCCAAGGCAACATTACCCGCCTCGAAGTATTGTTGGCACTGGGCAGTGGTCTGGCTTTGGCTAATAACCTCAGCCCCACGATTAGCTTAGAGCAGGTGTATAGCGATGCCAATCTGATTCCTGCTTGGGCTAGAAACCCCGTCGCCCTAGCCACTCAAGCCGGGATGGTCGTAAATTTTCCCAACCTTCAATTATTACAGCCCCAAAAAAATGCTACCCGTGGGGAAGTGGCGGCGATTCTCTATCAGGCATTGGTGTATTTGGGACAAGCTCCCGCCTTGGATTCTGCCTTCCTTGTCCGTCCCGGTCAAACTCCTTTGCAGACAGTCAAAGTTAACCATCGTCAGGAGTTTCGGGGGGCGTGGATTGCCACAGTTTGGAATATTGATTTCCCAACCCAAACGGGTTTATCTGCAATCCAGCAACAGGCGGAAATGGTCGGTTTGCTCGATCGCATCCAATCCCTAAATATGAATGTGGTGATTCTCCAAGTCCGCATCGAAGGGGATGCCCTCTATAGTTCTGGCATTGAGCCTTGGAGCGTTTGGCTGACGGGAACTCAGGGGCAGGCTCCGGGTTATGATCCCTTGGCTTTTGCGATCGCCGAGTGCCGAAAACGGGGTTTAGAAATCCATGCTTGGTTTAATCCCTACCGCGCCCGCAGTCGCAGCACCGCCATCACCCACGCTGTCAACCATATTAGTGTGACGAATCCTAGTGTGGTCTATCGCCACGGCAACCTGCTGTGGATGGATCCGGGGCAGAAGGTAGTTCAGGATTTGACCTTTAATGTAATTACCGATGTCGTCCGTCGCTACGATGTGGATGGGGTACATTTAGATGATTATTTCTATCCCTATCCCGTGGCAGGGCAAGATTTTCCTGATCAAGCCACCTACAACGCCTACCGGCAATCGGGAGGGAACTTGAGCCGGAATGATTGGCGCAGGGAAAATGTCAATCAAATGGTGCAGCGGTTGCATCAAGGGATCAAAGCCATGAAACCTTACGTAAAATTTGGCATTTCTCCCTTTGGTATCTATCGCCCCGATCAACCGCCGGGGATTAAGGGTCTGGATCAATTCGACCAGCTTTATGCCGACCCCAAGAAATGGTTGGATCGGGGCTGGATTGACTATATTGCCCCCCAACTTTATTGGCTGATGGATCCCCCCGCCCAAAGCTATCGCACTCTCCTCAATTGGTGGCTGGATCAAAACCCCCAAATGCGCCATGTTTATACCGGCAACAATATTAGTCGCTTGGATGGCAAGATGTGGCCGGTGGGAGAGTTCGATCGCCAAATTACTCTGAGCCGGAGTTGGGCAGGCAGGCTTTCCTTGGGGAATATTTTCTACAGTATGAAAGCTTTGCGGGATAACAAAGAAGGTATTTGTGATCTGCTCAAGACGAAGTTTTACCAGCAATTAGCCCTGCCTCCGGTGATGGAGTGGCTAAATAGTCCCGCCGTTGCTCCACCCAGTAAAGTAACTAAGCAGGGTGACACCCTAACTTGGCAAGTCGGGGCAAATAATCCCAGTCATCTCCGCTGCTGGACTTTGTATCAACAACAGGGTAGTAGTTGGCAACTAGTCCAAGTGATCCCTAGTACGGTAACTAGTCTCAAGGTCAACCCCGGAACCTATGCCCTGTGTGGGGTCGATCGCAACAATCAAGAAACCTTGGGTGTAGTTGTCTAGTTTTTAGATTGCGGTAAAAACTGTTTTATCCGTGAGAAATTTGGTGGCGGCAATAGTGTCTACTGGCTTAGAAAATAAATAGCCTTGGGCATCGGTACAGCCGAGACTCTGCAAGCGATCGCACTGAGATTGGGTCTCAACTCCTTCAACGATCACTCCCAATTTTTGACTATGAGCCAGCAGCATCAAAGTATAGACCAGATCCCATTTTTGCTGCCGAATAAAGGATTGATCAATTTTCAAAATATCCAAGGGCAATTCGTATAGGCGAGAGATGGAAGAATAACCAGTCCCAAAGTCATCAATATATAATTTGATGCCTAAATCTTTTAATTGGTTGAGAGTATCTAAGGTAGCTCCTTTATTTTCCATCAATACAGTTTCCGTGATTTCTAGTCTCAAAGAAGTGGGCAGCAGGGGATACTCAGTCAAGACTGCCCGGACTTGGCCGATAAACTCTGGGTCTGCTAATTGAATCCCAGAAACATTAACGCTCATGGTGAGAGGAGATTGTTGAGGAGAGTAATAGGGAAATTTATGTTGCCACTGATGCAGTTGTTTACAAGCTGTGCGAAGTACCCAAATCCCCAAGTCGTTGATTAAACCAGTTTCTTCGGCGATCGGGATAAATTCACCGGGGGAAATAGTCCCCAACCTAGGGTTATACCAACGAGCGAGAGCCTCAAAGCCAGTTATTTCCTTGGTCTCTAAATCAACGATCGGCTGATAGTTGAGGGTTAGTTCTTGATTAGTTTCTAAATCAGCTATTCGTTTGATGGGCAAAGTTGCCGCATCATTCTGGCTCGCATTAGCATCATCGTCATGCCTGAGGGCTGAAGCAACGGCGGCATATAAATCATTACCTAAGCGCAGGCGCTCTAGATCCTCTGCTGTCAGAATCTTGGCTTGAGCCTCAGGATTACTCTCGATCATATTAGTCAAGCGGACTAATCGGTCTGTATTATTCAAGGCAATCTCTAGCATTCTCTGACCCTGCTGAGGAATTGTCCCAATCTTGCCCGATAGTAAGAGTCCGATCGCTCCCCGAATACAGGTGAGGGGAGTCCGCAGTTCATGGCTGATCAAAGCAATGAAATCATCTACATTATCGTCATTGATATTGATATCTTGAGATAAATCAATTTCGGAATTTCTCGCCTCATCATCTAAAAATGTTGGCAACTCCTCCCATTCAAGGGGTACGGCTAATCCTTCCCAGTTAGATGATTTTGCTGAATCCATCTTAGTTATACCCCTTGCATTCCTCTTTGTAGTCAGTAACATTAGTTTCAAGCTTTTGTGGGTGATTGTTCTCTAGTTCCTCTACTTTACTAGGATGATGGTGAAAAACTAGGGAAATTTACACAAGGTTCTCGGAATTTTTACGGAAAATATTTAAAGAATTTACACATGGAAATTTTTGCAATGACTTTCTCCTAGAATCTTACTTTTCACGGCATCGTGGCATAAGGTTTGTACGATCGGGCTATCAGTGCCTTGCTAGAACAAAAAGATAACAGGAAAAGCAAGAGTTAGGAACTCGTTATCCCATAGAAGAGGGGATATCCCTTAGGGCTTAGCTTAAGCTAGCTATAGCTAATTTGGGTTAGCATAGCTCTTAAAGGAAGATTGATATTTATAACCGATTGGTTTACTGTAGCATCATATTTACCCTAAATAATTCAAGTCTATAGCGATCCTAAATGGTTTCACCCACCCAAGGCGGGTAAAACCATCTACTAGAAGCAAGTTGATTTGGCAACTGTTAGAAAATGATTTAGGACTGCTATATATAGAATTTCGTATTAATTCCATGACCAACTATTAACTAACCATTAACTAACTATTGACTAATCACCGGAGGCTGTTGCCCACTAATCATGGCTATTATAGCGATCCCAAATTATTTGTTAACTCTAGTGAGCTACCGGGTAATGGTGCTTGGGGTGCGAAGTACCCCAAGCACCATTACAATACATGAGTACCAAAATTTCCTAATCGTTGTTTAGTTGCTTTTGAATTTGCTTAATAGCTTGATAGATTTCCGGAAGTCTTCGCTGGATAGCCGCTACTTTGAGAAATAGTTTATGGGGCAGAGCCGGAATCCCGGTGACGATCGCCCCCGGTTCGATGTCATTGTGGATACCTGCCTTGGCAGTGGCGATCGCTCCATCGCCAATCACAGCTTGGTTGGCAACCCCCACTTGCCCAGCCAAAATCACTCGATTGCCCACCTTCACGCCCCCCGCCAAACCTGCTTGGGAAGCAATGGCACAATTTTGCCCGATTTGGCAGCCATGACCAATTTGGACTAGATTATCTAGCTTTGTATTCCTGCCAATGCGGGTTTCCCCCACCGCAGGTCTATCAACCGCAGTATTACAACCAATCTCTACCCCATCCTCCAGTATAGTATAACCTGATTGTTGCATCTTTAGCCAACCCGTGGGAGTTGGCACGAAACCAAACCCTTCCGCCCCAATCACCGCCCCGCTATGGATCACACAATCTGCCCCTACTTGGCTTCGTTCATGGATGGTGCAGTGGCTATGGAGGACGGTGCGATCGCCAATCTGCGCACCGGGATAGATGACCACGTGGGGATGTACACAAACTCGATCGCCTAATTTCACCCCAGCTTGAATCACACTATAAGCCCCTACATGAACTTCAGCCCCCATTACCACACTAGGATCGATCACCGCTGTGGGATGGATGCCCGGTGCTGGTTGGTAGGGTTGGTAGAAAAGGGCGATCGCTTGGGCAAATAATAGCCTAGGTTCGGGGGTACTAATCCAAGGAATTTGGCGATCGGTGGCTTGCTGTTGCAAGTTGGCATCGATCGGCAGGATCAAAGCCCCAGCTTGGGTGGTTTGGAGCAAAGAGGCAAATTTTCCGCCCTCAATGTAGCTAAGGCTGGTGCGATCGGCACTATCCACTGCCGCCACTGCCGTAATCTCTGGATTAAGACCTATGCCTGTCGCTAGGCTATTCTGGGTAGCCCCATCGCCTAATTTATTGATAATTTCCTGAAACTGCATCTCAAACCTAATTCCTTTGCTGAATATTGCTGATTAGAGGCTATTAATAGATAATTTTTCGCCTCCGACGGGGGCGAAAAATTATCCCCTCTAGCTACTTGATAAATGACCTCTTAGATTATATCTTCTCATCAAAGTTCATCCTGACTAAGACTAACTTGGGCTGTAATTTGCTTTAGCAAGCTTTTCTGCACAATAGCAACCCATCCCCTTTCCCAACTGAGAACTATGAAACCCAAACTGCTGTTATTGACAATATTTTCTTCTCTATTAATTACTCCTCTGCCTGCTCTGTTGCCCAATCCCCTAAGTCTTGCCCATGCCCAGATTGCGCGGACTGATAACCGTCCAGATGCGGGGGTTGATGTCTATGCTGAGGCAATTCGGGCTTTTGTCACCATTGGGGCACCGAGGGGATCCGGTTCTGGCAGTATTATCAGTAGTAATGGTTTGGTGTTAACTAATGCCCATGTGGTGCGTGGTGCTAGGGAAGTCACGGTGCAAGCGAATAATGGCAATACCTATGGCGGCAGGGTGGTTGCAGTGGATGAGGGCAGTGATTTGGCTCTAGTCCAGTTGGATACCCGCGATCGCTTACCCAGCGTCAGGGTTGGTAATGCCAGCAATCTTCGGGTAGGGCAGCAGGTATTTGCGATCGGCACTCCCTTTGGCTTTACTGGAACTCTAACTACTGGCATCATTAGTCGGATTGCGCCCAATGGTGATATTCAAACCGATGCGGCGATTAATCAAGGCAACTCTGGGGGACCTTTGCTCAACGCCCAAGGAGAACTGATTGGGGTGAATAAATCCATCTACAACCCCAACGGGGGCGGAAATATAGGGATTAGCTTTGCTACGAATATTAACGCCGCCCGGACTTTTCTCGATCGCTATGCCAGCAGTGGCGGCGGCGATGACATCGCCCTACAACCGGATGCCGAAGTTGCTCCATCAGCCACCACTGAAAATTTAGCCTTAGTTCGGGAAGAAACTAACCCAAGGCTGTCTAGCAATCAACAACCTAGCCGCCGTTTGGGGATGGGAATTAATCGACAAACTTTTGTGATTGATTTTGTGGAGCCTAATTCGGTGGCAGGGACTAGTGGGTTGCGATCGGGCGATCGCTTAGTAGCAATCAATGGACAGAGCCTTAGTAATATAGAAGAGATTAGCCAATTTCTGAGTAGTCAGCCCACCATGGGAACTTTTACCGTCAGCCGCAGCCAAAGATTAGTAGAGGTGGAATTAGCTTTTTAATGTCTATTAAAGCACTTTGCGTTCAAATGACACACTCCACAAATATTGAAAGTCCTATTAATGTTAGGTTTGAGAGTGGGCTTCGACTCCGCTTAGCCCACTCTCAAACTGCTGTAAGTTATTCAATGAACCGCAGTAGTTGCACTTCTGGATTTGGCAGTCCTTGGTATTGGGCGGCTTGTTGTTCAATCTGTCGTAGTTGTCCGAGGGCTAGGCTACAAGGCATTCCGTATTTTGCTTGGACTCGATCGCTGGCAATGGTCAATGCCGTGCGCGATCGCAGCACAAAATCTTCTAGTTGGTAGGCTTGGTTAGGGGTAAAGTAATCTTTGATCACCAGAGAAGGCGAGTAACAAATTTCTTGGGAATCATCGGGCCAGCGGATTTCAAAGTGCATTTCAGGCATGGCAGTTTGGGGTAAGGTTTGAGGTGAATCTTGGCGATCGCAATCCTAGATTTACGATCACGAGGGGATTGAGAACGTCTCACCCGCAGGGTGAGACGTTCTCAACTTAATTTAACAAGGTTTGATAGTGTTGGAGATGGAGGTCGGCGGAGGCTGACCAAGAATAGGTATCTACTACGGTGCGACTGTTTGCGATCAGGTATCTGGCGACTTCTGGCTGGATGATTTTGGCTAGGGCTAGGGCGATATTGTTCTGGGAGGTTAATGCCAACGCATTTTTATTATCGTTATTATCGGTATCATCGGGATTAGTCAGATCAACGAAAAGAGCCTGCTGGTCGGTCAGAAATTCTGTAAAAGGTGGGCAGCGGGAAACAATTACTGGCAAACCACAGGCGATCGCTTCCAGCACCACTAATCCCCAACCTTCCTTGAGGGAAGGAAAAACAAAGGCATCTGCACAGCGATAGAGACTAGGCAGATCATCATGGGCAATGATTCCCGGTAATACTAAGGCGGGGTGTTGATCCAGACCTAGGGTTCTGGCTAGGGTGAAAAATTCTTCCCGGTAGGCTTGATAGTCAAATAAAGTTGCGCCTCCGGCAATCACTAACTGGGCTTGGGGTAGAGAGCTACGAACTTGAGCAAAGCCTCTAAGTATCTGGAGTGTATTTTTCCGGGGTTCAATGCCGCCAACAGTCAAAAAGATGGGATTACCTGTCAGACCAAGCTGTTTTTTGAACTGATGACTGGTACCACATTGACGAGGAAGCTTTTGAGGGCTTTGACTATGCTCAGCCCTCAAAAACTTCCCTGTTCTAATTATTTGGGGATCACAATCGCTTGGGGACGGGGTGAAGCGATCGAGGTCTACCCCATTGATCACCCTAGAGGCATGGATTTGGTATTGTTGGAGGAGTTGCGGTTGCCAATAATCACTAACACAGAGACATAAATCCGGCTCCCGAATCGATCGATCCTGACACTGCTGCAAATAGGGGCTACGGTAGTCTTCAATGTGATGCACCGTGCGTACCAAACTGGGGATCAGCCCTCGTTGCCGCAAAATTCCTAAGGCATTGGCGCTAATACAATCTTGGGCATGATAAATATCGTAGTGCTGCTCTGGGAGATGACCAGTCAGGAAATCTACAAACTCTTGAATCCTTTGCTGGATCAGCAGATCGGTATCTTGAGGGGGCGCAGCAGCCGGAACGGGTTGGTAATCATAATCCAAGGCTCTACCCCAGCCAGTGCCATCCTTATCGAGGGCATAGACACAGACATAATTACCCTTACGATGCAGAGCTGCGGCTAACTCCAGGGTGTGCATGACACTACCTCTAGGTTTTGTGGAATAGGTAAATAATGCGATTTGCATAACATCAGTTCGGTAATAAATTGCCAAAACCCGTCAGGGGTTGCTGGGCTAGATTCCAAAAACAGAGGGATTCCTGCTGCGATCGCAACACCAGCTCATGGGTATTGTTGACTTCCCCAATCACCTCACAGGCTAATTGTTGGTCATGGAAAATTGTTTGGATTTGGGTTACCTGATGGCGATCGACACTTAATAAAAACCCATAGCTAGGAAAAGCCGTCAGCCAAGTTTCTAACGCTACACCAGCGGGACAGGGAATCGCCTCTAAATCGAGAATTGCCCCGCAGTTTGAGGTTTCTAAGAGCATCAAGGTGGTGCCAATCACCCCGCCCATACTAATATCCTTCCCCGCCTTGCACAATCCCGTTTCTGCCAGATGGGGCAATAGGTGCAACTTAGCTCGTAACTGCACTGGCTCGGCGGTGGTGGCAGCATTCCAGAAAGCATAATTGGGGTGCATGGCTCCCTGAAGATCAACCACCATCAATAATTGCTGTCCGGGCTGGGCATCAAAGCTGGTGATCAGGGATTGCGCCCGTCCCAAAATTGATACGGCGAGGGCATTATAGATACTTTGGCAGTTGGTATGCCCACCGACGATCGAGACCTGATAGGCTTGGGCTGCCGCTTGCATTCCTGCCCACAGGGGTTGCGATCTCTCCCAAGATTCACTCCAGATCGTGTCAACAATAGCGATCGGGCGACCGCCCATAGCATAGATATCGCTGACATTCACCATCACCGCCGACCACCCCGCAAACCAAGGATCCTCCTCCACAAAAAATGGCATCATTCCTTCACTGGCTAATAGTAAATAACCTTCGCCATCAGGAATCGCCGCACAATCATCTCCCAGCAGGACGATATTTTCTAGATTATCCATATCTTCTAGATTATCGAAATTATCTTGTCTTAACACCTCAGCCGCCATCTGGATATCCTGTTTGTGCAGAATACCGATGGCAGACTGGAGATGAGCTACTAGGTTAGATAGCATCAGGATATTTCCTTGAGGGGGAGAAGGGCTGGACGGTAATCGAGAATCGGCGGATAAAAATCTAGGTCTGCTTGCATCAAATGATGGGGGCGATCGCAAATGGTCATTTCACTCAAGGACTGCCAATGCAACCGCTGGAAAAAACGCACATTTTGCAGTTGAACTGTAGCTAGAAATTTATCACAACCCCAACCATGAGCGGTGGTGACAGCTTTATGGATTAAGCCCTTGCCGATCTGCCAGCCCCGACGGTAGTCTCGATGGGTTCCTAGGCGACCTCCATACCAGAGTCCCGGTTCCGTTTCGTAGATCCGCACTACCCCTACTACCCGATTACTCTGGGTTTCTAGGGCAATAATTGGATAAGCTATTTCATCCAAATCATCGATATCACTTTTTGCAAAAACGTCCTGTTCTTCGACAAAAATTGCCTGCCGCAGGGTAAAGTATGCTTCTATTTCTGGGAGAGTGTGCGCCAACTTAAATAGGTAGGAAGAGTTCATGGGATTTTGGGATTGATAGAGAATGGTGATAATTACTCAAAGGTCGACAGGGCAGAGCAAGCCCCGCATTTGCCACAGCCTGCGGCCATATCTTGCGATCGCATCTGGGAGCGGTGTAACATGGCTCCCACTTCTTGGTAAATAGTTGCCATAAATTCACTTTCTGGAGCCGGATGATGGGCTAAAGGCGTGCCGCTGATGGGGACGAAAGGAACGACAAAGGGATACACACCCAAGGTAATCAGGCGATCGCACATCTCCAAAATGCTCTCTAGGCTATCTCCCAAACCCGCCAAAAGGTAGGTGCTAACCTGTCCCCGACCAAAAACCTCCACGGCAGCGGCAAAGGCAGCAAAATAATGGCTGAGTGGTACGGAAGCTTTACCCGGCATGATTCTTGCCCGCACCTCTGGATCCGCCGCCTCTAGGTGCATTCCCAAACTTTCCACCCCGGCAGCCTGCAAGCGATCGAACCAAGCAAAATCATCTGGGGGTTCACACTGAGCTTGGATGGGCAAATGCACTCTGGCTTTAATTGCCTGGGCGCATTCAGTGAGGTAAGCAGCACCGCGATCGCTAGTATTAGGAGTCCCCGTGGTCATGACCATTTGGCTGACCCCATCCAGACGAACTGCCGCCTCCGCCACCTCCGCTAGTTGGACTGGGGTTTTCCGGGCGATCGTTCTCCCCGCCTCTAGGGATTGGCCAATGGCGCAAAATTGACAAGAAGTTGCCACATCCCCATAGCGTTTGCAGGTTTGCAGTACCGTAGTTGCCAAGACATCATGACTGTGGAGCAGGGCAATTTTCCAGTAGGGAATCCCGTCTTCTGTAGTCAAGTTGTAAAACTGGGGGGCTTTGGGCAAGGTCAAGGGGGCAATTTCTATTTTGTCTCGGTGCAGGATCACCTGCTCCGTGGCGGGATCAAGGGTGGCAGTGTAGGGCGATTGCCCTGCCGCATCGGTATAGATGGGAACCATCACCGTTGTTCCCTCCAGAGTAATTGCCTTGTGATCCGAGGGACCCGCGCCGCCCTTGCGTGCCGATGCTCCTAGGTTGGGATCAATCCAGCGCAACCCGTAGGATTGGAGTTCTGTAATTAGCTGTTGTTTATTCATGGCTTAAAAGGTTGGTAGTCCTAGGGTAAAATTTGGGGGGTCAGAGTTTCCCCCGCAGCGCGGGGGAAACTCTGACTTTGGCACTACCCGATGGTTTAACTCGTTTTTCTCTCCCATAAAAACTTGCGGGCTGCTGCTTCGATCGGCACATCGTTGATACTGGCTTCCCGCCGCCGCATCAGTCCGTTATCGGCAAATTCCCATTGCTCATTGCCGTAGGCACGATACCAAAACCCAGAGTCATCATGCCATTCGTACTCAAAACAAACAGAAATCCGATTGTCAGTAAAACTCCACAGTTTCTTTTGCAAGCGATAGTCCAACTCCTTCGCCCACTTGCGGGTGAGAAACTCGCGAATTGCCGGACGACCACTAAAAAATTCTGCCCGGTTCCGCCATTGAGAATCTTCGGTATAGGCTAGGGCTACTCGATCGGGGTCACGGGTATTCCAAGCATCTTCGGCGGCTTGAACTTTAGCGATCGCCGTTTCTAGGGTAAAAGGAGGCAGGGGAGGCTTAAGTTCCATAAATCAGTTATCAGTTATCAGTTATCAGCTCCCGTAGGGTGGGCATTGCCCACCTATTTGAATTATTTGTATCTATGCGGGTTTGGATTGATGACGACAAATCATTGATTTCCATTTTTCATCCCCTGTAACAGATTCCTGATCAGTTGGGCAATGCCCACCCAGCCCTATCAAGGTGGCAAAAATGACTACTCAGACCCTAGGAAAATCGTTGTGGGCGATCGCTAAATTTTCTTTTTTGACGACCACCTACACCTAGGATGACGCAACCACGTCGACTCACCTTGACAGGTCTGGCAATGCTCACCCTATATCTGAATCAGGTGGGCATTGCCCACCCTACATCGATCTGTTCACTGTTTTCTGGGGGGGACGGAAAACTTGCCTGTGCGTCTCCATTAAGCTGCAATTGCAATAGATCAGGACGGGCGTAATGCCCTACCGCATCCATCATTCGCTTGCGCTTCGTGATCAGCGAGAAATCTAGATCTGCCACCACCATGCCCTCACCCTCAGTAATCGGTGAACCGAGATGATTGCCCTCTGGGTCGATGATGGCAGTATTGCAGCCGCCCCGTAATACCCGTTGCAATTTCTCATCGGGGGTGATTTGCTCCACCTGTTCAGGGGAGAGCCAGCCGGTGGCATTGATCACAAAACAGCCAGATTCTAGGGCATGATGGCGAATTGTCACTTCAATTTGGTCGGCAAAAATCTGCCCCACGAGGGAGCCGGGAAACTGAGCACAGTGGATCTGCTCGTGTTGAGCCATCAGGGAAAAACGAGCTAAGGGATTATAGTGTTCCCAGCACGCCAACGCCCCCACCCGACCCACGGCAGTATCCACTACTTTCAGTCCAGAACCATCCCCCTGTCCCCAAACCATTCGCTCATGATAGGTGGGGGTAATTTTCCGGCGCTTCAGAAGCAGGGTGCCATCGGCATCAAAAATTAACTGAGTATTGTATAAGGAGCCATGATCTCGCTCGTTGACCCCTAACACCACCACCATCCTGTGGGATTGGGCAGCACTGCTGACGGCATTGGTGACGGGGCTGGGAACCGTCACTGCTTCTTCGTAAAGTCGCATATGTTCTTTGCCCATCAGGACTGGGGGTTGGACAAAGGAAAAGTAGGGGTAGTAGGGGATAAAGGTTTCGGGAAAAACCACCAGTTGCGCCCCTTGGGAGGCGGCTTGGTCGATCGCCTGCAATACCTTCTCTGTTGTCCCTTCTCGACTAAATAACACAGGGCTGATCTGCACAGCCGCTGCCCGAACCTTCCGTGAGTAATCCATTGGTACTACCTTAATTAAAGTGTCTGAAATTAAAGTGTCCAAGTATCGAGAATAAAGGCGTTTTCTTTACGGTGTAAGAGAATGAGATCCAACACATCAAGGGGGCTGATGGGACGGATTCCGGGAATTAGGGAGGGTTCCCCATGACCGTAGAGGGCTTGGAGGGCAAAACGACAGGCATAAACTTTGCCGCCTTCGCTCATGAACTTGGTGAGTTGGTCATTGAAATTTTGGTGACCGGGGAAGGCAGAATCGCCTAACTTGGGGAAGCCCCGCTGGACACCAAGGGTAACACCGGGACCATATAATAACACCGCAGTTTCAAAGCCTTTGCGCTGGAGGCGAGTTGCTTGCAAAAGATTGACAAAGCCGATCGAGCCTTCAAAGGCAACGGTGTGAAATGTCACTAAGGCTTTTTCCCCAGGGTCTGCCTTGACATCGGGGAATACTTTTTCTTCGTAGTCGACTAAGAAGTCTCCGGTTTGATGGGCTGGTGCTGTTACTTCAGGCATATAATTTCCTTTTGCTTATAAACTTGTTGTTAGCCTAGGAGGATAATTAAGGGTTTTTTGTATTCTTAATTACGAAAGATTGAAGTCTAGTTATAGGTACAGGTAGGCGATCGATTCTCGATTTATTCAGGGCAGATGCCACACCTTTACCTAGCGAAATCGATAGGTGTGAACTACCACATGTTCTGATTAGCAATGAGTTCACCTGCCGAAGGCAGGTGAACTCATTGTAGGAAGGCTAGGATCCGAGTAAAAATTCATTCACCACACTCCATGCATTATTTACTGTCACTTTCTTCCGTGCTGCCATGTAATCGGCTAGGTAGGCGGCATCACGAGCAACCCCAGAGAACCTGCCGGATCCCCACGTATATAGCCACGGCAATCCCAAAAAATACAAGCCCCACACCCCAGTCACCCCTCGTTCATGCCCCGGATAGCCCTTGCCGTCAAACACCGGGACTTCAATCCAGCTAAAGTCCGATCGATAGCCCGTCGCCCAGATCACAGTCTGGATATTTTCCTGTTCATAATTAATCGCCACTGGTTGATCATTGCTGGGTTCCCATTTAGGACTGTATGTAGGATCCACAGGGGCTGAGATTTGCTGCTGATCAATAAATTTATCGATCGTCTTTTTGATACTCTCTGCCACGGCATCGGCTTGGTCTAGGTTCTGTTTTAGATCATGATGAAAGCGGAGTTGCAAACCATCGATGTCTGCCAAGCGACCATGAAGTTGCATTCCCTCTAGGGCAAACTGGCGCAGATCAATCTCTCGCCCTCCATCCCGTCCCGTCATATAATGGTTTGCCTTTGCCCGTACCTTGTCTTTTTGGGGATGATCATTAATCGATAGGTCATAATAACCCATCTGATCTAACCATGTCACCACATCTTGACCCCGGTAGCGGCGGGGCGATCGAGGCGCTCCCCCGACACATAAATGCACCTTTCTGCCGTCAAGATGCAAATCCTCGGCAATCTGACAGCCCGATTGTCCAGTCCCTACCACTAGGACTGCCCCGGTGGGGAGAGATGCAGAATTTCTATATGCGGAGGAATGGAGTTGCAAAATCTCCTTGGGGAAGCGCTCTCCGAGGCGGGGAATATTGGGTAGATGATAGCCGCCGATCGCCACCACCACCTGATCTGCTGTGTAGTCACCAATGGAAGTAACTACGTCGAAAGTATTGGCAACTTCGCTCTTCCTGAGTTTTTCTACTGTGACACCTTCTTTGAGGGGGGGATTAAATTGGGCAGCATAGTTTTTGATATACTGGACAATTTCGTCTTTTTTCATGAATCCTTGGGGATCATTTGCTGCGTAGGGATAGCCCGGTAATTGACACTGCCAGTTGGGGGTGACTAAACAAAAGTTATCCCACCGTTTCTCGCGCCAAGCATAGCCGACTTGGTTCTTTTCAAAAATAAGATGGTCAATGCCTCGCTCCTTGAGGTAGTAGCTCATGGATAAACCCGCTTGACCACCACCGATAATAATTACTGGATAATGATTGTTCATGGCTGATAGGGAAAATAGCTAGGAAATATCTGATGTGATCAACAGCCTAGGTTTGCCTCCCCTAGCTCTTTGTATTCAGCAATACGAAAATCTCAAGTCTAGTGATTCCGGCTATTGATAAGCACAGGTCTCTCCGCGATGTGTGTTGTTGTGCTGCTGGCAAGAGTCCAGCAATACTATGGTGACAGACCCATACAGGAACCTTGAGATAATCGACCTAGATCATCCTGGTTGCCAGACAAGGTACGATCGCTTTGCCAATAAACCCGCTAAACGTTCAGATTGTCATTAGTACCATCCAAGAACATGAAAACACATGGAGCCAGACCTTCTCGTCACATCGCCAACTGTTTTATGATTGAAAGATGCAAAAACTCATAATGACTCGACCTGACGACTGGCACCTTCATCTCCGCGATGGTGCGGCACTGAAAGCGGTTCTACCCCATACGGTGCGTCAGTTTGCCCGTGCCATCATCATGCCAAATTTGAAGCCCCCAGTACGCTTGGTAGCTGATGCTGTGGCTTACCGCGATCGCATCATCGCAGCAATTCCGTCTGGCAAGCAATTTGAGCCATTGATGACACTCTACCTTACCGACAACACTAGCCCCGAAGAGATCGTTGCGGCCAAAGCCTCCCAGTTTATCAAAGCGGTGAAGTACTACCCAGCCGGTGCAACAACCAACTCAGACCTCGGGGTGACGGATATTCGTCGATGCGATCGCGTCTTTGAAGCAATGCAGGAGGTAGATATGCCACTATTACTGCACGGAGAAGTGACCGATGGCGATATTGATGTATTCGATCGTGAGAAAGTGTTTATCGAGAAACATTTGATTCCCCTCAAGGAGCGATTTACCAAACTGCGTGTGGTACTTGAGCACATTACTACCTCAGATGCTGTAGAGTTTGTCCTATCTGCCCACAATGTCGCTGCAACGATTACGCCACAACATCTATTATTTAGCCGCAATATCCTATTCAAAGGCGGCATTCGTCCCCATTTTTATTGCCTGCCAATTTTGAAACGCGAGGAGCATCGCTTGGCAATTTTGCAAGCGGCAACATCTGGCAATCCCAAGTTTTTTCTGGGTACCGATAGTGCCCCTCATTCTCGCGATAGTAAAGAAAGCTCCTGTGGCTGTGCGGGTTGCTATTCGGCTCTGCACGCTATGGAGTTATATGCAGAGGCGTTTGAGAGCGTTGATGCTCTCGATAAACTCGAAGCTTTTGCCAGCTTCTATGGTTCAGATTTTTATCAGCTACCGCGCAATACTGAACAAATCACGTTGACCAAAACGACTTGGCGCGTTCCTGATGAATTACCATTTCCTGAATCCGGACTCGTGCCGTTACGGGCGGGTGAGGATATCACTTGGCAAATGGTGTGACATGGAGTATTCAATAACCTCTAGCTCAGAAAGTTGATGATACAAGGGTAATTGCAATCGAACTGGCATCATACCCCCCAATATTTAGCAGATGAGTATTCTGATCTGATCAGCCGGATACTAGCAAAAGTCGAAACTCACGCCCACTCGTTAAGTGGTACAGAAAATATGTGCTTGCTGGAGAAGGATAACGTGGAAGTGAGGGGCGGGGTGCGGCTTCATCGCGCAGCGTCCCCGCGACTGAAAGGTTATACGTCGCGGATGACACGATATCGGCTCTGCACAAAGCCAAACTCGAAGGCTGTGGTGCCTTCGTGCGCAAGACGTAAATCAGTCTGAAGTGGACCAAATAGAGTCCTTCCGGAGCCAAGCAAGATAGGGATAACGGTAATGGTGATGTCGTCGATCAGACCAACGGCAAAGAAGCTCTGAATTGTAAGACCACCATCAACATAAACCTTCTTTGCGCCTTGTTCAGTCAGCCATGCCACCAATGCAGGCGGCGTTTTGTTTGACACTGAGACACTTTGCGGAAGATTGGGCGGTAAGGAGATTTTTCGGTGGCTCAAGACGACGACAGGAGTTGAACCATAGGGCCAGGAGTCGAAAGTAAGCACCTGTTCGAATGTGCTTCTGCCCATAACCAAAGCATCAACATCAGCCATGAACTTGCCGTACCCACAATCTTCACCGGGTGTTACGGACTTGTTTGCCTCGTTCAGCCAATCAATGCTCCCGTCGCTACGGGCGATAAAGCCGTCAAGACTTGTGGCGATAAATACTGAACACTTGGCTACCACGGCGATTTCCTCAGAGACGCATAACTATTTATTAGACGGAAAATTTCCGCCTAATCTGAATATAGGGTAAATAGGCTGAATGTCAAGATTCGGGCTATTTACCCTATACGGGATGTTATACAGAAAAATTCGGGCTAATCACCTATTTTGTGTGTTATGTGCCGTTTTCGCTACCTAGTCAATTACTGAACTTAAATGATATCAAAATTATCCCGATCGCTAATCCGATAAAACAAGAAATCGGAATCAAGGGTGAGAATTTGCCGACGGTCAACCAAACAAAATAAGACCCCGGCATCGCACAGAATCATAGTTCCAAACCCTGTTGCCGATACTTAGTCAGCAGCAGTTGTTGATAATCACTGTTTGGCTCATTGGAAACTATTTCAAGATGATCGCCAGCTTCAAACCACAGCATCCAAGCCTTAGCCACAGAGCGATCGGGGTTGCCATTAACTGGGTCAGGCTGACGCATTAATCGATCGATAAAGTCGCTAACTTTTTGCAACAATGGATCTGGTAGTTGCTGCAATTTAGCGATCATAGCTTTGCGAATTTTCATGAAAACAACCCTCCAAAAAATATTTCTCCTGAAATATTCGATCCATTTCAATATTTTAGAATACTAATCTCTATAACCACTTTTATGCAGAAAAATTTGGGCTAATCACCTATTTGGCGTGTGAGCCAGACAACATGATGGAAATTTTATAGCCAACCTTGGACGATCGCCTCATAGATTGCTTGGTAGCGAGTCCGGGTTTTTAGCTTGGTCAGGACGTTGTTGAGGTGGAATTTGACCGTGCTTTCGCTGATGATCAGGCGATCGGCAATGTCGCGATCGCGCAGTCCTTGGGTTAGCAATGTCAAGATTTCTAATTCTCGCTCAGAAAGGATATTAGCCCTTAAGCCCCAAGTTTGACCTTGGCTGACCGCTGCTACGGCTTGGTAGAGTTGGTCTGGCTGGATTGATAGCTCCACTTTGGCACTAATTCCGGCAGGCAGGGGGTGGGATTGATGGAGCCAAATAATTGGTCGATCGCTGGCGATGGCTTGGAGATCATCGGTGATCAGCGGGGCATGGCGATCGTTGCAGGGATGCAAACCAGCAATGTGTGCCAGTTGAGTTAGGGCTAGTTGTAGTAGGGGGGCAGTACAGAGAATTTGCACCTTTAATCCCGATTTCTCTTGGGGATCAGGAATCTGGAGGGTAATTTGCAGCGCTCGTTGATCCCCCGTGGGCTGGGTTTTGATCAGACCACCGAGATGGATAACGAGGGTATGTACCTCCATCAGGGGATCTTGACTGGGTTTGTCTGGAGCGGGGACGATCGCTTCTAGGGTCACTGCCCGATCGCTATAGATCAGCCGAGCATAGGCACAATCCAAATGCTGAAGCATCTCGGCTACTTTGAGAAAAATATAATTGCCGATCAGAGATAAGGGACGCTCCATCCCCAAGAGCGTCAGTCTAGACTTGCTGAGAATCTGCGCCAATTGATCTGATAGCACTGGATTTCCACCAGCAGAAACCCCCGCCTGCCAACCTTGTTTTTCCTGCTGGTGTCGGAGAGCTGAATCTAGGGCAATTGTGGCGATCTTGCCTAGGGTTTGTAATACCTCCAAAAACTCTGGAGCCAAGGGTTGATGGCTGAACACTGCCAAAACCCCAATCACCCGATTGCCGATCGCCAGGGGATAGCCAGCAAAACCCCGGATATTCTTCGCGATCGCCCACTCTCGATCGCCTACCCACGGCTCTGCGGGGAGGTTATTACTGAGGAAGGACACCCGATTTTGGGCAATTTTACCGACTTTGTAGGAACCCATCGGCACCCGACCAAAAAAACCATCAGTATGGGTATACATTCCAGAAGAGGCGACTAACCGCAGCATAGTTTGGTTGGGTTCTAGTAACCAAACTCGGACAAAGGCACATTGAAAGCGATCGACCAATCCCTCAGTCATGGTACGGGCGATCGATTCTGGCTCTAGGCATCCAGAAAAAGATTCTGCAATTTCGTTAACTTGCTGAAGATCAAATAATATTTGGGTTGAGTCAATCTGAATGGGGGGTAGGATTGACATAATGGGTAGTCTAAACTGTTACCTTTATTGAGTCCTAGATTTTCAACGATGTCTGTATTGATCAATACTTTCATCTCTGGGGGTGGAACAGCAAACCCTCTAGCTACTTTAATCAATGACCTCTAACCTATTATTGCTAGACTATAGGCAAGGATTTTCTAGACTTGGCAACCCATGAAACGGCGAGATTTTCTGTATTTTTTACACGGGGCGAGTTGGACAACTATTTTCTGGGGATTGGGTCAGAGTGCCACGGCGCAGGCAGCGATCGAGCCTCAGAGCAATCCAGACTTACTCCTCGATCGCTTTCGGTTGGGTTCTCCAGCTCGCTGGCAAAATACTGCCGCCCCCACCGCCCGGAAATTTGCCCTCTTGGTGGGGGTAAATCATTATGCCGACACTAATTTGCCTCCTCTGGCGGGTTGCTTGACGGATTTGGAATTGCAGCACCAACTCCTCTGTTATCGCTACGGCTTTGTCGATCAAGATATTTTGATCTTGGCAGATCAGACTGCTACGGTCAGTAATTTGCAAGCAGCAGTCAGAGAACACCTGATCAACCAAGTCCAGCCGGGGGATGTGGTGGTGTGTCACTTTAGTGGTTATGGCACTCGCCTAGAAGATACACCAGCCTTGGTATTGTTCGATCGATCCTTGCCCCTCAGCCAATGGGAGGAATGGATGCGATCGCTCCCCACTCCTTACATCACCACAATTCTCGATACCAGTTTCATCCCCAGCCCTCCATTTGCCTCCCCCAGTCTTAGCGATCGTTTCCTAGCCAACACCTCGCCGTCCCCAAATCAATCCCCAAATCAATCCCCAAATCAATCCCCAAATCAGTCCTCAAATCAAGATTCATTCCCCTCTCTGCCCGGAGTTGTGATTAGAGCCGCCAGTCAAGGAGCAAAGGAAAAATCTTGGGATAGCTTTAGTGCTGGGGTGTTTACCTATGCTTTTACCCAGCAACTATGGCAGGCAAATCCTAATTCTTTGGAAACCAACTTAGAACAAACTAGTGCCAGCTTGAAAAACCTTGATCTTCCGTCCCCATCATCTCCCCTAAACAGTAAAGCCAATACACCAACCTTTTTCCTGTCTCCGGAGTTGCTTCCCCCCGCCCACGGCTCAGTAATAGCAGCGGGTAATCCTGAGAATACAATCATCCTCTGGCTAGGCGGCTTGCCTCCTCAAGTTCTGGCTAATTATGGTCTGGACTCCCTGCTAGAGGCAAAATCACTCCCTGATGCTCCATTGCTGCAAATCATTGAACGCTCTGGCTTACAAGCAAAAGCAAAGGTTATTTCCCGAGAAAATCTAACTAGTCCATCTGCTGCTAATACTTCTCCAACCCTGCCTGCCCTAAAATTACCTCCCGCCGGAACCTTGCTCCAAGAGGTAGTCCGGGTGTTGCCCCATAATATTTCTCTTCAGATTGCCTTCGATCGCCAATTATCCAGAGTCGAAAGGGTCGATGCTACCAGTGCCTTTGCTAATATCAAGGAGATATCCCTGAGTCAGAATGCTGCCGATTATCTATTTACTATCAAAGAAGGAACCTATGGACTTAGTACCTTGGCAGGTAATGCATTACCCACAACTCAAGGACAGCCGGGAGAAGCTGCCAAATCAGCCGTCAGCCGTCTCAAACAGCAGCTCCATCATCTTTTGGCTACTAAATTACTCCATTTGATTGAGAATATTGGTAGTCCTAGTGGTAAGCATATTGACAACCCGATTGGCAAACTGATTGGAGACAAGAATGATCCCAATCCGGTTACTAATCCTCATACTCCCAAGGCAACACAGCCGCAAATTCAGATCACCCAAGATAACAGCAACTCCCAGCAGTATCTATTGGCAAATAAGAGCGATCGCCCCCTCTGGGGATTAATTTTCTGCTCCACTCCAGAACTAGGCATGATTAGCTCCGGTGCAGATTCTGACGATGTTATTTATGAACTACCCCCTCAGGCAAGGGTTGCGATCGTTATCCCAGAGAAACTAACTAATTCAACTAATTCGGTTAATCCCTCAACTAATCACCCAACCTGCCATACCTACGGGGTCTTTAGTACTCGTCCCCTAACCCAAACCTCCCAAATCCTCAAGGCGCAATCTTCAGAATCTCTAACTAAATCAACTTTCCTCAAGCTGGCTACTCCCTTAGCAGTGATCAAGGCACTATATCAAGATTTGCAAACTCCAGACCCTCAACTTTTGACCGCTAGTTCCAGTGATAGCTATATTTTAGAGGTTGATGACTGGGTAACTTTTTGGCTGTGAATAGAGGCTCTCCTTTAAGCTAAAATGCATGAATGTTAAAATGTATGAATAAATAACAGCCCTACTAAATGCCATGACGACGACTGAATCTAGTAAACTTTCCAGCGACAAAAGCCTAGAGGCGATGAAAAACTTTGCAGAAACCTATGCCAAGCGCACGGGGACTTATTTTTGTGTGGATCTTTCTGTGACAGCGGTAGTGATCGAAGGATTAGCCAAGCACAAAGATGATCTAGGTGCGCCCCTCTGCCCCTGTCGCCATTATGAAGACAAAGCTGCTGAAGTTAAAGCTACTTTCTGGAATTGTCCTTGCATTCCCATGCGGGAAAGAAAAGAATGCCACTGTATGTTGTTTTTGACTCCTGATAATGATTTTGTCGGATCAGATCAAGAAATTCCTATGGCAGAACTAGAAGCAGTGCGGGCAAGCTTGGCATGATCGGGGATGGTAGTAGCGATCGCCTCCCCCCAGAATTTTGGCTGGGTATCGAGCAATTTAATCAGCAAGCATTCTATGAATGTCACGATACCCTAGAGGCACTATGGATGGAGGCAATGGAACCAGAAAAAAGATTCTACCAAGGCATATTACAAATCGCCGTGGCGTGCCATCACTTGGAAAATCAAAACCATCGAGGGGCAGTAATGCTCTTGGGGGAAGGGACTCGCCGCTTGCTAGACTATACTCCCGGCGATTATGGTATAGATGTGGGGAAACTAGTAGAGCAGAGTACTTTGCTTCTAGAAGCTCTTCAACTAGCAGCACTACAAGCGATCGAGCTAGAAAATAATCCTAGGGCAGAGGAAAATAGCTCTAATAATGATGGTTTTGCCGAGGATATGGATATCGATAGCTCTGCTGTTGACTCAAAACTAATGCTGATGCTGCCACAGATTTTTCTGTTGGAGTGTTAGGATCAATTATTGGCGAAAGGTGCTGGCAAAAGGCAATATGAACAGGCAACATTAGGGCAATTTTGGAGTCTGTATCTGTATCTCAAACTCTTCTGTCTCAAATCCGATGGCAAATCCGATGGCAAATCCTAGAGGGCTGGGGACAACCCGAATAATTATGAAAGTACAATCTAGCTGGTTAAAGAAATGGCGGCTGTGGCTATTAGCCTCTGTCTCTATTGTGGGGACATTGATGATTCCTAATTTCCTCGTGCAAGCTCAACCCCAGCCTCCAGCACCGGGAGATGGTCGAGCTTTGGTAGTGCGATCGGACATCCAAGAGGCAAATAGCCAAACTGGAGTGGTCACCGCTAGGGGAAATGTCCAGATTGATTATCCCGCTCGACAAATTCGAGCAACCGCTGCTCAGGCACAATATTTTAGTAATGAACGGCGGATTATTCTCAGTGGCAATGTCTACGTTCTCCAAAATGGCAATAGCTTGCGGGGAGAGACGATTACTTACCTCATTGATGAGGGCAGATTTGTGGCAATTCCTAGAGCCGATCGCCAAGTAGAATCCACCTACCTAGTCAACGACCCCGAATCTCCCACGACTCCCGTTGCCCCCGCCGCCACCACCCCCTTTAACCCCAAACCAGAATTTAAGGGGCCAATCTCTGAGTAAGGATTTAGTCGGTTCGGTTCGGTTCGGTTCGACTTCGCTCACCGACCGTAGAAGTGGAAGTGGTTCAGTTCGGTTCGGCTTCGCTTACCGATCGTAAAATCTACTCAGTTCGTCTCCGCTCACCCACTGTAGTATAGTAATTATCGTTTTGTTCGGTACATATTGAGGACGCAAAGCCTTGCACCCCTACAATTGCCCCTAGTAGCTACCTCCCCCCTCCCTGTACTTCCTGTACCTCCTTTACCTCCTTTACCTCCACCCATGAAAATTGTCCTAGAAAATATTCATAAATCCTACGGCAAGCGATCGATCGTCAATCGGGTGCATTTATCTGTGGCTCAGGGAGAAATTGTCGGCTTATTGGGACCCAATGGGGCGGGGAAGACGACGACATTCTATATTGCTACAGGGCTGGAACGACCAAACCAAGGCAAGGTCTGGCTAGATGAGATGGATATTACGGAGCTATCGATCAACCAGCGATCGCATCTAGGCATTGGCTATCTGGCTCAAGAGGCGAGTATTTTTCGGAATCTGAGTGTGCAGGATAATATTATGGTTTCCCTACAACAGACGGGAGTTCCCAAGGAAAAATGGCGATCGCGATTGCAGTTCCTCCTCCATGAATTTCGTCTAGAAAAAGTGGCTAATATTAAGGGAAACCAGGTTTCTGGGGGGGAACGACGGCGGACAGAACTAGCTAGGGCTTTGGCGGTGGGGGAATCGGGACCAAAGTTTATGCTCTTGGATGAACCCTTTGCGGGGGTTGACCCGATCGCTGTTTCGGAGATCCAAAAAATTGTGGCTAGTCTCCGAGAAAAGCAAATGGGGATTTTAATTACTGACCATAATGTTCGAGAAACTTTAGCAATTACCGATCGGGCATATATTATGCGAGATGGGCAAATTCTTGCCTCTGGTAGTGCCGAAGAACTTTATAATAATCCTCTAGTCCGCCAATACTACCTAGGCAACGAGTTCCAACGATAAAATAAATGAAATTTAAATCTCTACCAAATTTTTCCCTAGGAATATCGATCATGGATCGCTATATCCTGACGGAATTATTAGTACCTTTTTTGTTTGGGGTGGGATTATTTTCTTCGGTGGCAGTGGCGATCGGTTCGGTTTTTGACTTGGTGCGGCGGATTGCGGAATCGGGGCTGCTGATTGAATTGGCTCTGCGGGTATTGATCCTAAAAATGCCCCAATTTATTGTCTATGCCTTTCCCATGTCGATGGTGTTGGCTTCCTTGATGGCTTATAGTCGCCTGAGTAGTGATAGCGAAATTGTGGCTTTGCGGAGCTGTGGGGTGAGTGTCTATCGCTTAGTAGTTCCGGCGTTGGTGATGGGGGTGATTGTCACTGGGGTGACGTTTATTTTCTATGAATCGGTGGTTCCGGCAGCCAACTATCAAGCTTCGTTGATCCTTGAAAAAGCCGCCAATGAAGAAAGACCCCTGTTTCAAGAGCGGAATATTTTTGTCCCGGAATACACGGAAATCAAAAAAGCCGACGGCAAGAAAGATCGAACTCTGAAGCGGCTGTTCTATGCCGATCGCTTCAATGGCAAGGAAATGCAAAACCTGACCATTCTCGATTGGTCTCAGGAAGGCTTAAACCAAATCATCGCCGCCCAGTCTGCCATGTGGAACCCCAAGGAAGGTCTCTGGGATTTCTCCAACGGCACGATTTATATGGTTTCTGCCGATGGCTCCTATCGAAATATTCTCCGGTTCAAGCAACAACAATTACAACTTCCCCGCACTCCCCTAGACATCGCTGGCAGAAGGCTAGACTACGATGAAATGAATATTGTCCAATCCCAAGAGGCACTGCAAATTGCCCAAGCCAGTGGAGATGAGCAACGAGCGCTCAAGCTTCAGGTGCGGATTCAACAAAAAATTGCCCTGCCTTTTATCTGTCTGGTCTTTGGTCTGGTCGGTTCTGCCCTAGGGATTCAACCCCGGAAAACTGGCAAGGCGACTAGTTTTGGGATTAGTGTGGTAATTATTTTTACCTACTATATTTCGGCTTTCATCACCGGAGCAATGGCACAAGTCGGTGTGGTTACTCCCTTCTGGGGTGGGTGGTTGCCCAATTTGTTTGGGTTGGTATCGGGGATAATTTTATTGATTCGATCGGCACGTTAAATCTAAGCACCTAGTATCCAAGGTACTCAGGTTAATCAAAATCTTTAACCCGAAGCCTATAGACGTTCCCTGAGCGCTTGCCCTGAGAGAAGTCGAAGGGAAGTCGAAGAGAACATTTCCGCTGTAAATGAGGATAAGCGATCGAAGATTTGTCGTGGGGTTTTGGCTTCGACTTCGCTCAGCCAGCGACAATAGTTATGGTTTTCGTAAAATGTCATTAGGGGTATTTTTTATCCCGAAATGAGGTTGATTCCGTTTAGACTGATTACGTTTAGAGAATATCCCTATGCATCATAAATATGGTTTAGCTCTGCATACCACTAGCCCCCAGTTGGGATTGGCTCTAGATAATTTTGCGGCGGGTGATCTCCATCAATTTCGCAGTCAAACTTGGGATTTGGGGCATGAATTGGGGAACCAATTACACCTAAAATTAATGGAAATAATTGCTCCTCAAGACTGGCAAGATTTGGGTTTCTTGGCAGTGGCGATCGGTCCAGGGAGTTTTACTGGAACTCGCCTTGGAGTAGTCACTGCCAGAACCCTGGCGCAGCAGTTGGATTTGCCCTTGGTGGGAATCTCTAGCTTTGCAGCCTATGCTTGGTGGTGCTATGAGCATTCCCTAGAATTTGGACAAGTTATCGCCTTACAATCTCCCGCCCAGCGCGATCGCCTATTTGGGGGAATTTATCAATTGGTGAAGGATCCCCAATCTTCTCAGTCCTATTTAAAGACTCTGCTTCCGGATACCGTGATCACCCCAGAAGTTTGGCAGGAAAAGCTAAATAGCTTAGATACTCCCTACATTGCCCTAGATGTGCCACCCTATTTAGGGATGACGGTGACTAGTCTTTTGGATCTGGCACATAGTAATCTAATCCAAAGCGATCGCAACCATAGCCAAGATAATCATGAATTTCCTTGGTCAGCCGTGCTGCCTTTTTATGGTCAGCATCCAGTAGATGTTAGTTAATCTCATACCAAATTAAAAAATGGTGAAACCCTTTTTTTAATTCAAATTCCTGTACAGTAAGGTATTCAGAATCTTATTTGTATCAACTATTTGGCAAAATGGTATTAGGTTTGAGAGTGGGTAGCGACAGCCACCCACTCTCAAACTGCTGTAAGTCCTGACCTAGAATAGGTTGCGAAGTTCACTTTCAAATTGATTTAGGTCTTCCCGGAGAAATACCGTCAGTTGACCATTTGCCCCCTGCTCCCCTTGCCCTCTAGTGGTTTCTAGCCAATAGCCAAAGCGATCGCCCAACCGCAGTTCTCCTCGCCGGGCTGCCAAGAGGGGTAAACCCTGCCGCCGAGCCAATTCCGTCTGTTCTCGACTGGGGTATTGATAGACAATCCGGGCTTGGAGATAATCTTGATAAATATCTGCCCCATAAATTGTCCGGAGGGATTCTTCTAAGCGATCGGGGGAAATGCCATTGACCACATCGTAGAAGGCGATCTGCTCCTTGCGGATAATACTCGTATCGTTGACATTAATTAAAGAACTTACCGGCAATACTGAAGCTTCAAAGCTAAAGCGCTGGGCAGCAGTATTAAAGCGCCGGACTGATAAACCATCACCTAAAGATGGACGCAGAGCGGGATTGGCATTGATCCATGCCGTCACTTCTTGCCTAGCTTGACCGGGGAGAGCATGGGCAGGGTTAGCTGGAAGACAGCACATCAGGCTGACTATGGCTAGGGATAGTTTCTGGAAGGAAGTTAGATACATAAAATTCACAGGATTATGAACGGGCTTTTTTGCTAAGATAGCTATACTTTGGACTGCTATATTGTGGGCTGAGGGTCGTCGAAGCCCAACACAACTCATTGAATATTGGCATATGGCTATCCTTACTAGTCTATAAAAAATTAACAAAAAGTATTTAAATTTTGGCTACGCCCTCCCCTGCTACTACTCAAATTGTCACCTCCACTACGGCTCCCCACCTTACTCCGGCGGGAGCTAAAGACTTATTGCCCCCCGATGTTGCCCAGAAGCGTTGGGTAGAAGACCAACTGCAACTAGTATTTTCTCGTTGGGGCTACCATCGCATTATTACTTCTACAGTGGAGCGGCTGGAAATGCTGATGGCGGGGGGAGCGATCGATCAATCTACCGTAGTCCGGCTCCAAGATGGAGATAACGATGCTTTGGGGCTGCGTCCCGAATTAACCGCCTCGATCGCTAGAGCCTCGGTGACTCGCCTAGAAGGCGTTCCCCATCCCCACCGTCTCTACTATCAAGCTAATGTGTTTCAGCGATCGCCCCTCGGCAAGCACGAGCGTCAGCAAGAATTTTATCAAGCTGGGGTGGAGCTATTGGGGGCGGGGGGAACCTTAGCCGATGCTGAGATTTTGCTGCTCCTCGTCGATGCTCTTCAGCAATTGGGGTTAACGGACTACTATCTATTACTAGGCGATGCCGGGCTGAACCAAAATCTGCTGGGAACCTTCCCCGTGGCACTGCAACCCCAAATCCGCACTTGCATTGCCCATCTCGATCGGGTCACTCTCGAACGCTTGCCCCTGAGTCCAGAGCAACAGGAATTAGCGTTACGTCTCTTTGATCTGCGGGGAACCCCAGAGGAAGTATTAATCAAGTTAGGGCAATTGACCTTAGACTCGCCCTTAGATACCCAGAGGCAGGAGATTATCCACCATCTCAAATCATTGGTGGAACTCCTCCGCTCCTCTACCTCAATTAACCTAATTCTTGATCTAAGCCTCACTCAGACGATTAATTACTATACGGGAATTGTGTTTCAGGTGGTCACCAATCAAGGCGGCAGTGCCAAAGTTCTGGGTAAGGGTGGCAGGTACGATCGCTTGCTGGGTCTCTATCACCCCCAAGGGGAAAGTAAGCCGGGAATTGGTTTTTGTCTAAATATCGAAGACCTGCAACAGGCACTGCCTTTATCTCCAGCCCCTTTAACCACAGATTGGCTAGTTATTCCCACAACTCCATCGGTGGCAAATATTGCCTTCACCTATGCTCAAAAGCTCCGCACCACAGATCACCTAGTTCGGGTAGAAATCGAATTAGCCGATTGCGGTAACCTCAGCGCAAGCGATCGCTCAGAATCCGCCCTTCGAGAGTATGCCCAAGGTCGAGGGATTCATCACCTTGCGTGGGTGCAAGCTGATGGGGTGGTAACGATCGAAACTTTGTGATGAACGATCAAGTCTCAGCCCGGTTGAAACAGATCAATAAATTAGTGCCAGTCATTTCCATCGTTGGCAGAAATAAACAGAGGTGAAATTCTCCTTTATCTTTCCCCTTGGGATTAAAACTAGCATTGCCCACTAGGGCAAACTCTGGCGACAAAGGAGTAATATGTGCCAAGAAATCTGTAATGCCTAAATCTTCTGTCGGTGGACAAAACTTCTTGGCAAATTGACTAAACTTTTCTGGGTGAACTTGATAATTACTAGGAAAAAAAACAGCGATCGCCTGTGCCAAATCATCAGCCGTCGTCGGTATCACCAAACCGCTAGAGGTATCTTCCACCCCAAAGCTACTCCCAACTTGAGCAACTAAGAGATAAATATTTTGTAGAGAATAAAATTGCTCTTCTGTCATAGTTAAGCTAAAAGATATTTAAATTGTTAGGAAGTTTTTGCCGTACGGAGCGCGGCAAAACCTGCTCTTATTCTATTGGTTAATTAGATTTAGTGGGTAGCAAACCCCATGATAAAATCAATAGAAGATTTACTTATATATTTTCCTCCTCAAAGACATGAAATCCTATCTTGCTGCTGCTCTGCAAATGACCTCCAAGCCCGATCTCTCCAAAAACCTAGCAGAAGCTGAGGAATTGATTGAGTTAGCCGTGCGCCGAGGGGCTGAATTAGTGGCACTGCCAGAGAATTTTGCTTTTATGGGGAAAGAAGAAGAAAAACAGCAGCAGGGAGGTGAGATTGCCCTCCAGAGTGAGAAATTTCTGAAAACCGTAGCCCAAAGATTTCAAGTAACTATCTTGGGAGGTGGGTTTCCTGTTCCTGTTGACGCTACTAAGTCTTATAACACTGCTCTACTCGTTGGTGCTAGTGGTCAGGAGTTAGCCCGCTATCAGAAGGTGCATCTATTTGATGTTAATGTCCCCGATGGTAATACCTATCGGGAATCTAGTACTGTCATGGCAGGGAAAGAATTGCCTCCGGTCTACCGCTCTCCCGATTTGGGGAATTTAGGCTTATCTGTTTGTTATGATGTGCGTTTTCCGGAATTGTACCGTCACCTATCGAAGATGGGGGCTGATGTGTTGTTTGTCCCGGCAGCTTTTACTGCCTATACAGGGAAAGATCACTGGCAGGTGTTGATTCAAGCACGGGCGATCGAGAACACCTGCTATGTAATTGCCCCAGCCCAGACTGGGCAACACTATTCCATGCGGCAAACCCACGGTCATGCCATGATTGTGGATCCTTGGGGCGTGGTTCTAGCAGATGCTGGCTATACACCGGGGGTAGCGATCGCCGAAATTAGCCCCATCCGCCTTGAACAAGTCCGCCGTCAAATGCCTGCCCTAGAGCATCGAATTTTTTAATGGTGCTATCTTAAAGGTGATGAAGAAAGAACCTCAGGGGATTTCTGAAGATTTAATCTGTGAGAATTTTAGTGGTGCAGACAGTAGTACAAACAGTGGTGCAAAGAAAGGAAAGAAGTACCTGCTTAACATGCAGGAAATCTTTGAGAGAGGTGACACAAGCTTTGTCATTAATTTGTGATTAGGGTTGGCAGGTTTCATCATCTGACTAGAACCAAGGCATTTGCCTAAGTCCTGTTGACAAGAAGTTACTATAGCGATCCTAAGTGGTTTTACCCGCCGAAGGCGGGTAAAACCATCTATTAGAAGCAAGTTGACTTAGCTACTGTTAGAAAATGATTTAGGACTGCCGTATCTTATTATGACTATGAGGCTATTTATAAAGTCTAATTTGCGCCCCCGGAGGGGGCGCAAATTAGACCTTCTAGCCACTTTATAAATGACCTCTATCAAATTTTCTAGAGAGTAGAGTATTTGATTCCAAACTGTTAGAGACTATTTATAAAGTCTGATGTTTCGCCCCCACCGGTGGTGAAACATCAGTCCTTCTAGACACTTGATAAATGGACTCTTAATCAATACCTATAGTTAGATGTGACTGAATAGCCTATTCAGTAATCTTATGTATAGTTGCATATCATAGCTCCGTACTGTAAGTTTCCGCCTACCTACCATAGCTAAATTACGACAACTAAACTATAGCAGTCCTAAATCATTCTCTAACAGTTGCCAAGTCAATTTGCTTCTAGTAAATGGTTTCACCCGCCTTCGGCGGGTGAAACCATTTAGGATCGCTATATTATAACTTGCATCTAAAAGGGACAGTTATCTCTACCGGAATAAGTTTATTTGGATTTAGGACAAACCAATTCTTAGTCATGGTAAAAAACATCAATTTCAAAAATATCAAATTTATTGTTGCCCCTATCAAACTATTAATATTAATAGTGACTTTTATCGCTCCATTTATTTTTGTCACCTATCAATTAATTTCAGAAATAAATCTGCGTATTGATTTTACCAAGAAAGAAAGTATTGGCATTGAATACAACCAATCGATGCGTCAATTATTAGAGAGAGTTCAGCAACATAATCTACTTAGCCAGATATATCTTTTGGGTGATACTAGTGTCAAGACGGAATGGGAAAACTCGACTACTCAAACATCAAACTATATTCAAGAGATAGATGCCGTTGATAAAGAATTAAATCCTATCTTAAAAACTTCAGATAAATGGACAGCAATATTTAGGAACTGGCAAGACATCCTCCTTAAAGAAAGAACTATGAGTCCGGAGCAGAGCAGTGAAAGCCATAAACTAGTTGCTGCCCAAATTGTATCTCTGATTAATCATGTGGGGGATAGTTCTAACTTAAACTTCGATCCATCTTTGGATAGTTATTATTTAATGATAGCTTTGGTGCGGCATCTGCCCCGGAATCTCGAAAGTCTAGACCAGTTGCGGAACTTTGTCGCTAATAAGAAGAAAACCCAAATTACGATTAAGGAACGAGCAGAATTAATTATTCGTCATGGTGTTAGTAAGTCTTCGATGGTGGAGATTAAACGAGGATTAGAACTGGCTTTTGGGGTAGAACCAAACCTGAGGCCACCAATTGGATTTCATCTCAAGGAAAGCTTGCTAAATAATGAAGTTTTTATTTCTTTGGTTAATCAAATATTAGTTAATGAGAGTGTGGAAATTGATCTCCAAGGACAGGATTATATTTCTGTGGGTAATCAGGCAATTCAGTCTCAATATAAGTTGTATGATGCGATCGCCCCCGCGCTGCAAAATCTATTGCAAGTTCGGGTAAACAATCTACAAGATAGAAGAAGACAGGTGAGACTGTTTACCCTCATGGTCTTAGCTGTTTTTGTTTATATATTTTTATCTTTAGCTTCTAATCAAAGAAAACGCCTTCGGGCAGAAAAAAGTCTCCGTCAGCAGCAGGAAAAAACTGAAATGCTTCTGCTCAATGTGTTACCCAAGGCGATCGCTTCCCGGCTCAAAGAGGGAGATGAATCGATCGCGGATAACTTTGCTGAAGTCACGGTGCTTTTTGCCGATATTGTGGGTTTTACAGAAATTTCCGCCCGCATTCCTCCGCAACAAGTGGTTAGCCTCTTAAACCAAGTATTCTCTGCCTTTGATTATCTTGCAGAAATTCATGGCTTAGAAAAAATCAAAACTGTAGGGGATGCCTACATGGTAGTTGGTGGTTTACCTCAACCCAGAGCCGATCATGTAGAGGCAGTTTTAGATATGGCTCTAGATATGCGGATTGCCATTAGCAAAGTCAGTGAAGAAATCGGCGAAGATTGTCAAATTCGGATTGGTGTCAACACAGGACCCGTAGTAGCCGGGGTGATTGGCATCAAGAAGTTTATTTATGATCTTTGGGGGGATACGGTAAATGTTGCTAGCCGGATGGAATCTCAAGGTATTCCGGGGGAAATCCAAATCACGGCAGAAACCTATAAAAAAGTCCGCCACAAATATAAATTTCAAGAACGAGGGATTATTCCAGTCAAGGGAAAGGGTGAAATGTTGGCTTACCTCTTGCTAGGCAAGGCTTAGGGCTAAAAATATTGTTGGGGGCGCACTACGTGCGCCCCCAACAATATTTTTGTCTTAACTGGATGGCAAGGTGGGCATTGCCCACCCTACATGTAAGAATTTTTGCAGACTATTTTTAAGCCTTTGCATACTTAGTTGCAAAATCATCTAGAGATACAGGCTTGATTTTACTGGCATTGCCGGCAGTACCGAACTGGTTATAGCGATCGCCACAGACCTTCTGCATGTACTTAATAGAAGGCTTGAGGAAGTGACGGGGGTCAAATTCAGCAGGAGCTTTAGCTAGAGCTTCCCGAACTGCGGCAGTGATCGCCAAACGGCAGTCGGTGTCGATGTTGATTTTCCGAACTCCATTTTTGATCCCTTTTTGAATTTCTTCTACAGGAACGCCATAGGTTTCGGGAATGTTGCCACCATACTCATTGATCAATGCTAGTAAGTCTTCAGGAACAGAAGAAGAACCATGCATCACCAAGTGGGTGTTGGGCAAGCGGCGGTGAATTTCGGCGATGCGATCCATCGCTAAGATTTCGCCAGTGGGCTTGCGGGAGAACTTGTAAGCTCCGTGGCTAGTGCCGATCGCTACAGCTAGGGCATCTACCCCAGTCTTGTTCACAAAATCCACAGCCTCTTCGGGGTCTGTCAAGAGTTGATCGTGGGAAAGGACACCTTCAAAACCATGGCCATCTTCCTTGTCACCCTTGCCGGTTTCTAGGGAACCAAGGCAACCCAATTCGCCTTCTACACTCACGCCCACACTGTGAGCCACCTTAACTACAGCACGGGTGACATCCACGTTATAGTCATAACTAGCAGGGGTTTTGGCATCTTCTTCTAAGGAGCCATCCATCATGACACTAGTAAAACCATGACTGATCGCCGAATAGCAAGTAGAGGGACCATTACCGTGGTCTTGGTGCATGGCAATGGGAATATCTGGATAGGTTTCGGCGGCGGCGAGGATCAAATGTTTGAGAAATATTTCCCCTGCATACTTGCGAGCGCCACGAGAGGCTTGGAGAATTACTGGGCTATCAGTTTCGGCTGCTGCCTGCATGATGGCTTGAATTTGCTCCATGTTGTTAACGTTATAGGCGGGGATGCCATAATCGTGTTCTGCGGCATGGTCAAGCAAAAGTCGCATAGGTACGAGTGCCATAAAGAATTTCTCCTAAATTTATTAATAAGTCTTGGGATTACTTTCTTTTAAATCTTAAAACATTTTGAGCAATTCTTAGCTAGGGAAATTCATCTGCTATAGCATAGGCAACCCGGAAGCCGCTGTCGATGCTAGAGGTATTGGCAAACTCCCTATGGCGCACCCCAGCCCCACAGATCCCATCACTGTAGTACCAAGACCCCCCCTTGAGTACTCGGCGTTCGTCTGTCCCTGTCTCCCAAGAACTGCCGTCGGTGGGTGCTCGATCGTAGCTAGAGCGATCGCTACACCATTCCTTCACGTTGCCGTACATATCATAAAGTCCCCACTGATAAAGGGGTTGAGCTGATTGATGTTGTAGGAACCCCCGCGAAGGCGGGGGTTCCTACAACATCACCTGCTTGGTGACGGCTATAAGCTATGTATAGAGCTTGGCAACGTATTCCCCATAGCCGTTGTAGGGAAGAGTCGGGCGGGTTTCCCAAAGCAAGCTGGGGGCATCGCTGACGATTCTTTCCGTGGCTTGCGACCAGCGGGGATGGGGTTTGGCGGGGTTGACATTGGCTTCAAAGTCGTACTCATTGGAGTTGATGGTGTTCCAAAAGGTCGCTGGTTGAGTGGCGAGAAATTCTATTTTGACGATCGATTTTGCGCCCTTAAAACCATACTTCCAAGGAATGACCATCCGCAAGGGCGCACCATTTTGTTTCGGCAGGGGTTTCCCGTGGACACCAGTGGCAAAGAAGGCAAGATCGTTCATCATTTCATCAAGGCGCAAACTCTCTGTATAGGGCCAAGGACGAGCGCCCAACAAGCTGCCGCCCTTGGTGATTTTTGGGTCATAGAAGGAAGTAAACCGAACAAACTTGGCTTCATTGGTCGGCTCCACATCCTTGACTAGTAAATTCATCGGAAACCCCACCCAAGGCACCACCATCGCCCAAGCTTCTACACAGCGGAATCGATAGATGCGCTCTTCGATCGCAAATTTCTTATTCAATTCATCCACATCGTAGGTGCGAGGATTTTTCACTAGTCCCGTCACTTCTAATTTCCAGTTTTCTAGGGGCAATGCCTGGGCAGCTTGCCAGACGGATTTCCCGGTGCCAAATTCGTAGAAATTGTTATAGGTAGAAGTCAAACTTTCTGCCGTAATGGGTCTGCCCACCTCGGCGAAACTGGGGTTCCGGATCAGGTTTTTGTAGGCGGTTTGGCTATTCAGGGTAGATGTGGAATCATTGTTACAAGCAGCTAGGGGTAGAGTCGAGGCAGCTAATCCGGTGGCGATCGCTCCCCGAAGAAACTGCCGCCGATTAAGAAACACTGCCTCAGAGGTAACTTGGTTTTCGGATATTTGCCAAGCCGGGGGAATTTTGATCAGAGTCATGGAGTTAGCAAAGTTTTTGAGAGGATACTAACTAGTTTGGCAGATCAAAACGGATTTAGAAAGGCTTAGGCGAACTTGACTCAGAGATTGATGATAAAAATGAGAACTTCTGGCAAATAGAATGCGGATACTGAGCAACGAAATTTTTATGTATATCCAGCAAAGGGGTATAAGCATTTTTATCTTCGCCAAACTCAATCAAAATTGTTCCTCCACAACATTTATTATCCATACTTCCCATCGATGGAAAACTACCAAGATGACTTGGGGCTATGCTAGGAAGGCTCTTAACGCATTTCTCTGATAGTTGGGTACACATGATATGAACTTCTGGGACAGCTTGTAGTATGCCTTTCATGATTTCATCGTTTGGATTTTCATAACGACTTCTATCAATCGAGAAAATGACTAACTGAGGTTTTACAAGCTCAGATAACCTGTGAGCAAACGCTTGACTATTAGCACCTGCACCAGACCTGCCCCCGTGATGTGGAAAAACTAAAACATCAGCTTGTAGATCAGTGATTTCACCAATCAGATTGTTCAAACCAGTTTGATCTAGGTCTCCAGCTAAAATAGCTACTCTTCGTTTGTTGTATATTAGAGATACAACTGCGGACAAAGTATTGGTGCTCAATCGTTTACCATAAGTATCTCTGCCACCTACACCTGAGATTGCCAATTCAGGAGAAGGCGCAAGTATCTCGATACCTACTTCGCCGACATTAAGCCTACCCGTTGTTGTCATCGTAAGTTGTGCTTCTACAATTACACCATGACGTTTTCGTGCATCTCCCAATGCTGAAAGGACATCTTTCCAGATATCAGTGTCTTTTAGCCAGTCAGAGTTAAGGTGTATGTTATTGACTTTTACATTAGACAAGAGTAGCTGTGGAAGACCCGCAATATGATCTTTATCCGCATGGGAAATCAAAACATGCGAAATCTCAGTAATAGCAAAGTATTCTAATGTTTCCATCAATACAGATCCGGGGGGACAGTCAACCAGAATAACACCATTTATATCTCTCAATAGCGCACAATTACCATGTCCAACATCTAGAATAATTAATTCAGGAAGACTCATTCGCTTGCCTCTGGGCTAGGTGCTATTTCAAAGTTGGTAAAATACAAATCTTCGGAATTCTTAGCCCCGCTATTGACATTAGCAATAAGGCGAGTTCCAATCACGGGTTCAAATTCTAAAATCCACTCACAAATTAAAGATGATGGTAATCGTACAGCTTTATTAGGATTCCAACTAGGAATAATAACATCTACGACATCTTCTCTAGATTCTTTGCTAATATCAACGATTCTTATGATATTCCTATATGATTTTCTGTTAGTTGAGAAAGTTCCATTAAGCTCTGACAAGCAAAGCTTAATCCCTTCTTTTATTGTCAATGCCGATACATTGTCTTTGTCAAGAAGTACAGGTATTTTATGTCTGCATTTTCTGATAGATACGTCACTATCCATATCATAATATTGTGTATCTAGTAAGGCTGGCACTTTTTGATCATATAAAGCAGCAACTAGGTCTGAGCCATGAAAACCAGCAAAACCAGTAGTTTTACTTAAGCGATGATCACACAAAACTGCGTAAGTATCTGTGGGAATGCAAGAGATTAACTCGGCGAGCTTTTTAAATGAACCATCAACGACAATTGAGAAAGGTTCATATCCTGCCTCTTCAATCTCCCATTCAAACGCGCTGACAAAATCTTTCTCGTCATCAATTACAACAATTCTATTGTTTCCTTTCTCCTCTGTGTCTGAATGATTTTCAGTTGTCATATATGCTCCACTAATGGTAATAAAATCAAAAACTCGGCTCCTCCTAACTCGCCATTTGGAATGGCTCTAATTTGACCGCCCAGGTCAATTACAGAATCTTTTGTGATAGTTAATCCTAAGCCTGTTCCTCCGGGTGTAGTAGATCGCCCTGGCAACCAAATTTCTTCTATTTCAATCCCTACAATACCAGAACCATTATCCAAAAAACGCAGTTCGAGATGAGATGATAGCAGTTTTGTGCTGATCATAATTTGACGTTGCAGGCTAGGAGAAGGATTGAAACTAAATGAATTAAGTGAGTTGGTTACGAGATTTACTAAGATTGCTTCTAAAAGAGCAACATTGCCTCGTACTAGGGGTATGTCATCAGAAAATATTTTTCTAACAACAACTTTTGATTCTTCTAGAAAAGGATCAAACAAACTGATTACGCCGTCAATTACTTCATGAACATCAACAGTAGTAGATTTACGCTTGGCACGTTTCAGCAAATGCAAAGGAAATTTTGCGAAACTTTTTAGTGATTTCGCAGATCTTTGAAGAATTTCTACTGCTTCGCCTATAGATTTGGCATACCTCTCTGCCAATAGTCTTTGTCCTTGTTTGGCAATCCTTGTGGTGGCTTTCTCAATTAAGGTTACTGGTTTGCCTGATTCGTGAGCAAATAATGCTGCTGTTGTACCTGCCGTTGCTAAACTGCGATAAAGTAGGATATCTTCTTGTAGAGACTTAGTTTCTCGCTCTTTTATTTTCTCATAGTTTTGAATTACCTGAAATACCTGTGCACGTGATGTAGGTGGGATTTCTAATGCAGCAATTATCTGTTCGACTTCAGCCTTTGCTTCCTGTACATTTTGAACGATATTTATCTTTACTTGCTCTCTTTTTTTCTCTGATTCTTTTAATCGAAAGTTTCTTACCCAATCTAGAGCATCAACTGCAAATTTTCTCATATCTGAAAATGCTTCATTTTCAATCAAGCCCAGACGATCAGTTTTCTGAATCAGTAAGTCACGAGAATCATTAGTAGTTACTCTTCCAATCGTTGTACCTGTAGAAGGACGAAATTCAGGATCTCTAGCTCTTAATAAATTAATTCCTAACCAATCATTTCCCAAATCACCATATGGCTTGACTCGTATTCCGCGATGATACAGATGAACCCCGCCAACAACATCAAGCCAGTGTCTGATCTCTGTAGCAGTTCCTATGCGCTCTCTGCGAGTAAATGACTGTGGTTGTAAGACAAAGAACCAAATTTCAATCTTTGCGGATACAGTTTGGTAACGATTTTCTGTTTTCGATAGAGTTTTGTGATCGGCTTCAGCAATAGTCTCACCTTTCCAATCTATTAACCTAGCTATGGCTTCACCTTCATTGCTCAAAGAGGCTTCAAGTTTATACTCAGCATCATCAAAGTAAGCATTCTGAACTAGCTTTTCTAACTCGGCAAAATCTGAGCTAATTAGCTTTGGACGAAATCCAGTTTCACTATTGAAGGGATCGGCTAATAATAGCAATTCTCTAGCCAGCCTCTGTACTTCACGCTTACCAAGTTTGAAACTTAAGTTTTCAATAATGGTATCAGTACCTTGTGGACATTGTGTTTCCCGTTTTTCGTAATTTAGATTAACATCCTCTACGACTTTTGCGTTAGAAAAGACACCCCAGTCTATATATAGAGAATATTCACATCCAATTTCCACAGCAGGTCGGGTTTTAAGAATAACATGAGAGCCTTGTCGTAATGCAGATAACCTGCCTAATCCTTTGTCCCCTACAGGCAATCTCCCTAGCTTAGTAGGTTCACGAGTAGCTTTCTTTGAGCGTCCAATAACCAACCAGCCATCGGCAATAGAACTTAAATCCATTCCAACACCATTGTCTGAAACAATAATTTTTCCACCAACTGTATCTGTACCAATTAGTTGAACGCAGCATTCTGTCGCATCAGCATCATAGGAATTTTTTACCAGTTCCATAATGCCTTGGTCAGGGTTTGGAAGTAGCTCTTCCCCCAATCTACTTAAAATATCTGGAGAGAACTTGAAGTTCATCATAAACTACCTTCGCTAAATGGATTTATGAGGATTACTCATGTTGCCTCTTATCGCATATTATACTTTTTAACTGCTTTTTGGGGCTTTCAATCCTCATAGAAAAATAGGACTTACTCACTGCCAACGAGTCACAAAGAGTTATGGACGTTTTTTAGAGTGTGGAACACTCTAAAAAACGTCCAAATGCTTAAGTTCTGATTAGTCTACAGATGACGCTCGGCGAAGCTCAAACGTTTGGTGATGTTCAGTTGAGCCATTAAGCTGCGGACTTGGTGCTTGTAGTTACGATGTCGATCGCCAGACACCTTGCAGATATCTAGCTGCCGGGAGTTCTTTCCCGGTGTCTGCCTTCAGGACGAGCAGCCATGCGTTGAGCAAGGGTTTGTCTTTGCTCTGGAGTCAAGATTTGGCGGAATGCCAGTCTGCTATCAAAGCGGAGAGTTTCTACTTGTTGGTGTAGTTGTTGAATTTGCTGATGTTTGCCTCGAATTTGGGCATCTGTGGCGGTAGTGCTGGCAAGGAGAGTTTTTAGTTCTTCTCTTGCTTGGCGGAGTTGTTGCTCTAGGGGAGAAATTTGGGCTTGGGATTGTTGGCGTAGTGCCTGCGATCGAGCCACTTGGTCTGGAGTCAGATTCAACTCCCTAGCCATCCGGTCTTCCATTTCTTGGCGCATGGCAGCCCGATCGGGACGCTGCATCCCCATTGGATTATTATTCTGAGGATTAGAATTAGGGGTAGATTGAGCAAATACCGTCGAGGTGGAAAGAGCGATCGCCCCGGTAGTTAGCACCAAAGCACCTAGGGCAGAAATTTTCCGTGGAAATGTCATAACATATTCTTCCTGTCGTTAAGACCAGATTGGATTAATTCATTTGATATTTCTATTAGGTCATGGCTAAATGACAACTTCCCTGCTTGCTTGATGACAGTTTTGTAATTCTTTTCTTGATCTTCTCTAGCTAAAATAACTATGGTTAGGGGCGTAAGTTATTCACCAGTGTCAACTGAACATCAAAGGTACTAAAACTTACTGTTAGACTGCTGAATCTTGATCCCCCCTACCCCCCTTAAAAAGGGGGGAAAGAATAAATCTCCCTAGGCGTATGCCCTATGAACGTGCTTTATGTAGAAGATGAAGTGAAAATTGCCAGTTTTGTCTGTGCTGGATTAAAAGAGCAGGGCTTTGTAGTGGACTATTGTGCTCACGGCGATGAGGGATATCTACGGGCGATGGAACTGAGCTACGATGCGATCGTGCTGGATATTATGCTGCCGGGTAAAGATGGTATGGCAATCCTTAAAGGGATGCGCAGAGCTGGACGGAATACTCCAGTGATTTTATTAACCGCCCGGAATGAGTTGGACGATCGCCTCGAAGGTTTGAACCTAGGGGCAGATGATTATATTGCCAAACCTTTTTTTGTCGAAGAATTAGTTGCCCGGATCCATGCCGTAGTCCGCAGAGTTTCTGGAGAGCGGCAGAACCTGCTCAAGGTAGGACTATTGCAACTAGACCGGATTAGTCGAGAAGTGACCTGCGATCGCCAATCCGTGGAGTTGACCACGAGGGAATTTAATTTGCTGGAGTATCTCATGCGATCGCCGGGACGAGTCTTCACCCGAACGCAAATCCTCGAACATGTCTGGGGCTACGATTTTAACCCCGATACCAATCTTGTGGATGTGTGCATTCAACGGATTCGCAAAAAGCTAGACCCTCTAGGGGGCAAGGGCTATATTGAGAGCGTCCGGGGGGTGGGGTATTGCTTTCGGAAACTGCCTGCGTAGTAATCCAGAAAAACTGATGAAAGGCACACCCTGAGGATACGCCTTTCATCAGTTCCCAAAACCTTGCCAAGCATTATGAAAAAATTTCCTATCCACCTCAATTCCTTTCGGTTGCGGATTGCCTTGATGGCGGCTATCTTAGCAGGGATTGCCCTGGTGGGTTTTGGTGGAGCTTCTTGGCTGCTGATCTACAAAGTCAGGTTGACCCGTTTAGATAGTGATCTGAAAAACCAACTCCGGCGGGAAGCAGCCCCACTCCGCTTTGATAGACAGCAAGTTCCCCGACGAGATCAGAATTATTGGCAGTCCTCCGAGGCAGTGATTGGGGCTGTATTTGGTAGTCAGGAAGATGTTGCCCTCTTGGTCATTGATCCCCAAGAACAGACTATGTATCGTTCCCCGAATTGGCTGCTGGCGGAGACTAATTTATTTCCACCCCCATCTCGTTTCCCCAGACAACCTCCTCGCCGAGATCGGGGCAATGATCTAGATCAACCATGGGGAATGCCACCGCCCCACCCCCCAAATAACCCAGAAGATCCCCAAGATCAGGGAGGCAATATTAAGATCGAAACCCGATCGAGCAATCAAGGGGATTGGCGAGTCGGGGCGGTAGCGCATCCTCCGGGGAAAGTGGCGATCGCTGTCAATCTGCGAGTTCTCGATCGAGAAATGAGCACCATTAGCGGGGTTTTTGGGTTTGCGATTACCCTAACTTTGCTTTTGGTGGCGATCGCGGCATGGATTCTCTCAGAAAGAGCCTTAAAACCCCTCTACAAAGTTACGGCAATCCTACGGGGAGTTACCGCCACAGACCTGAGCCAGCGGGTATCTGAGGGAGCCGCCGATGTGGAATTTGGTGAATTATTGCAGGTATTCAACCAAATGATGGAGCGCTTGGAGCGCAGTTTCAAACAAGCATCCCGCTTTAGCGCCGATGCTGCCCATGAACTAAAAACTCCCCTAGCCATCCTCCAAGGGGAATTAGAGCGCACCCTCCACCACGCCAAACCGGGTTCCCAACTCCAGCAGCGCTTGAGTGGACTCCTAGACGAAGTGGGGCGACTGAAGGGGATTATTCGCAAACTGCTGCTGCTCTCCCTTGCCGATGCAGGGCAAATGCGGTTCACGCTAGTGGAAACAGATTTATCGATCCTCCTGCTGGAACTGGTGGATGATATCGAAATGCTGGCTCCCGATCTGGAGGTACAGGTGCAGATCGTCCCGAAATTATGGGCAAATATCGATCGCGACCTCGTGATCCAAGTTTTATACAACTTAATCACCAATGCCATTAAATACAACCAACCAGATGGTTGGCTGAAAATCCATGCCCGTTACCAAGGTGACACGGTGGCGGTGACAATTCAGAACAAATCCCTAGATATGTCTGCCCTTGATCGCCAGCAGGTGTTCGATCGCTTCTACCGAGGCGGCACAAATCGCCATCACCTCATAGAAGGAGTAGGTCTAGGGCTAGCTCTTTCGAGGGAAATCGCCAGGGGACACGGGGGAGAACTCAAGCTAGATCAGACCCCCGCTGGATCCACTGCTTTTACTCTTACCTTACCCAAGCCTCCTCTGGAGACCAAGGTAAAATGAAGATTGAAAATCTAGGCAATCATCATCAGGAGGTAATTAATGGAGTCTATTTGTGTATTTTGTGGCTCTAGTATGGGAGCAAACCCTGCCTACCAAGCAGCAGCAGTAGATTTAGGGAAAACTCTAGCAGCCCAGAATCTTCAATTACTTTAGTTTGGACTAAATAGTTTCCAGCAGCTATCGATAAAAAAACAGCAGAGCATGACTCAGCCCTTGGACATGGCTGAGTTATCTTCAATCACAGCAACAGAAGCAGAAGTTAAGCAGTAGTTGAGTGAGATTGCTTCAGTG
>CALRPI020000033.1:0-56594 GCA_943370025.1 Phormidium lacuna HE10JO
GACTAATCTCTCGGTTCTTTCAACTATAGCGATGAACCTTTACCGATTTTTAGGTTTCATGTCAATAACAACTGGGCAAAGATGGCTCAGTCAGAGGCTTTGGGGTTTGCACATTTTGTTAGAATGAAACAGCCCTGCCCCTCCGGGGGTGCAAAATCAGACCTTCTATCCACTTTATACATGACCTTTTACTCTTGATCGACAGAATTTGCACTTGCTATATAACCCCTAAAAATTCGATCTCTGGTAGTACAAATGACCTATAATGAGAATTGCTGATAGCAAAACCTTTAAAATTTATAAATCAATGAGTTTAACTTTTTATTCTGCGCCCATGTCCACTGCTAGTATTACCGAAGCCGTTCTTGCCGAGCTTGGGATAGATTGCGATCGCATAGATCTTGACCTCAGGGCTGGTGACACCAAAAAGCCTGAATACCTCAAAATCAATCCGAATGGGAAAGTTCCCGCGATCGTCCATGAGGGAACAGCTATCTGGGAGTCCTCCGCAATCACAATGTATCTCGGAGAAATCTTTGGTGTAGAGGCAAAACTTTATCCCGCCCCAGGACCACAGCGCGGTGAAGCAATGAAATGGATAGCTTGGAGCAACGTTACCTTTGCCGAAGCTGCTGGTCGATTGTTTGCATCACTGCCTCCTGAAAAACAAGGCGATCCGGCAACCAATGCGGACGAAAAAGTTACTTCCGAACAGAAAAGTGCGATCGCTATGGCTAAAGCAAAGGCTGACCTCGCTGATTGTCTCAGAATCCTTGACCTTGGACTAGAGGGGCGATCGTTCCTGATCGGCGAATATAGTCTGGCGGATACTCACCTCCAAGGCATCGTCGGCTGGACTGGGATGATGGATGTCGATCTAACTCCCTTCGCCAATGTTACGGGATGGTTGCAACGCTGTTATCAGCGCCCGGCGATCGTCAAACTGATGGCTGGTTGAGACTGAAAATGATCCTGACAGACAATTTGAGAACCCCATGAGTTCTTACTAGGACTTACGTATCAGGAGGTTTTTGCGGGCGCGGAGCACCCGCAAAAACCTCCAAAACCTAGGTAATTCGTTGGCAGTGCGTAAGTCCTACTTACATTTAGTGTTGTTCGCTGATATCTTCACCCACAATCACACTTCAAAAGGAGAAAACAATGACCCGTCAAATCTTTGTAAATCTTCCAGTCAAAGACCTCAATAAATCGATCGAGTTTTTTACCAATCTTGGCTTTACATTCAATCCTCAATTTACTGACGAAAATGCCGCTTGTATGATTATTGGAGAGAATATATTTTCCATGCTACTTGTTGAGAAATTTTTCAAGACCTTTACTCCCAAAGAAATTTGCGACACCACCAAAAGTGCAGAAGTACTTGTGGCTTTGTCTTTTGAGAGTCGCGCCGAAGTTGATGAGATCGTAGCCAAGGCGATCGCAGCAGGTGGAACCACCTATAACGAACCGAAAGACCACGGTTTTATGTATGAACATGACTTCCAAGACTTAGACGGTCACAATTGGGGAATCTTTTTCATGGATGAGAGTGCGATCACCGCTGCTTAAAAACACAAGTTATAACATGGAGCGTAGATTTCTGTGCCATGTTATCGCTGAATGAATTTCAATTGGGAGAAGAATATGATGATATTGTTTCTACTGAAAATATTCGCCGCAATAGGCTGTGGACTAGTTGCTGGTGTCTTCTTCGCCTTTTCTACTTTTGTGATGAAAGCCCTTGCCCAACAACCGCCCACTCAGGGCATTGCCACCATGCAATCAATCAATATCACAGTGATAAATCCATTGTTTATGGGCGCATTTCTAGGAACTGGAGTGGCTTGCATCATTTTAGGAATCTACTCGATCGCAAGATGGTCTCAACTTAGTCCCTACTTGCTGGTTGGCGGCTTTCTCTATCTCAGTGGCACCTTGGGCGTGACATTCATATTTAATGTACCGATGAATGATGCACTGGCGATCGCTGATCCAAAAAGCACCGAGGGTGTCGATCTCTGGGCTAGATACCTGACTAACTGGACATTCTGGAATCATGTAAGAACCATTGCGGCAATCATTGCTTCGATCTCACTCACACTTTCACTTAGTAAACTTAGTAAATAGATTGCAAGTCAAAAAATATTCTTGGAACTATTCATCCAATCAAAGGATAAAAGCTATGACTCAATTAATTCATCAACCGGATCCCAATCTCGATCTAGTGTTTGAACGCATTGTCGATATTCCCAAGGAACTGATTTGGAAGGCATGGACGACTCCAGAACATCTCATGCCTTGGTTTACCCCTGCTCCTTGGAAAACCATTGATTGCGAAATCGATCTTCGCCCTGGTGGCATTTTTCGCACGATTATGGTCTCTCCAGAAGGTCAAGAATTCCCAAATCTCGGATGTTATTTAGAAATTATCCCCAACGAAAAATTGGTATGGACAAATGCCCTGCAACTAGGTTTTCGACCGGTCAATCCACTAGCAAATTCCAGCGTTGACTTCGTTTTTACTGCAACCCTCTCTCTTGAACCCCACGCACTGGGAACAACTTACCAAGCAACTATAATTCATGCCGATCAAGCGAGTTGTAAGCGACACAACGATATGGGATTTCAGGATGGATGGGGTAAAGCACTTGACCAACTTGTTGAATATATGAAGAAAGTTTAAGCGACAGTTTCTTGCGATCGCGATATTTATAAATACTCTTTTAGCAAACAGATTAGCCAATTGCGATCTAAAACTACCTCCATAGTCCAATCAATAACTCGACACCAACCTATCTACCCTTGATGCCTGCCCTTGCAGTTCATGATGGTGCGCAAGCGACCATACTCCAAAAGGAGAAAACAATGACTCGTCTGTGAAAGTTTTTGCAGGCGCGGAGTGCCTGCAAAAACTTTCACATGCGTAAAATTCCTAGTCTTCTCAAACCTTAGCTAGGTGGAGCAATGCCCCTAGACCAGCCTCGATCTCGGTAGGGGTGATCTTGCCGTCTCGGTTCACATCTAGAGCATCAAAGACCGCATCGGTTCCCATCCATTCTTCTCTGGTAATAAAGCCATCACCATCGAGGTCGTAGGCTTTGAAAACATCCTCGGCGGCATGGTGGATGCGTTCTTCCCCTTCTAGACGGGCTAGGCGATCGGCGAGGAGTTTCTCTAGGGCAATTAAGGCTTTAGAAAAACCGCTAATCCCTTCTTCTAGCTTTTGGGATGCCATGCGATCGCTAGCGTGCATCGTCTCAAAGGTGGCTTTATCGATGGTGATTTTTTCAATGGGATAATCCGCAGCCTTAGACGCATCTAGTTTCCGGGGTAATTCTTCTTGGCGATCTTGGAGTTCTGTCAACAGTCCGGGAGAAATGGTCAACAGATCGCAACCCGCCAACTCGGTGATCTCTCCAGTGTTGCGGAAACTGGCTCCCATAACTTGGGTTTTGTAGCCAAATTTTTTGTAGTAGTTGTAGATTTTGGTCACCGATAGCACCCCCGGATCCTCTGGGGCGGGGTAGCTATCTTTGCCGGTTTCCTGTTTGTACCAATCTAAAATGCGCCCGACGAAGGGAGAAATTAGGGTGACTCCGGCTTCGGCGCAGGCGATCGCTTGGTGTAGCCCAAATAAAAGGGTGAGATTACAGTGGATACCTTCTTTTTCTAAAACTTCCGCTGCCTTAATTCCTTCCCAAGTCGAAGCAATTTTAATTAAAATCCGCTCTGGAGAGATGCCCGCAGCACCATACTGGGCAATAATTTCTCGTCCCTTGGCAATGGTGGCATCAGTATCATAGGAAAGGCGAGCATCTACTTCTGTAGACACCCGACCGGGGATGATTTTTAAGATTTTTAAGCCAAAAGCCACGGCTAGGCGATCGAAGGCGAGGGAGACGATCTCTGCTGGGGTGGCAGTAGCTCCCAGTTCTGTCCGGGCTTGGAGCAGAGTTTCATCAACTATTTCTTGGTACTTGGGCATTTGAGCCGCTGCGGTGATCAAAGAGGGGTTTGTAGTTGCGTCTTGGGGGGTAAACGCTTCGATCGCCTGAATGTCTCCAGTATCAGCAACTACGATCGTCATTGATTTTAATTGCGCTAATAAATTCTGTGCCATATCACTCCTGTACCGTCTATTAACTAGCTCATCTATGGGCAGGGGCATTTAATGCCTTACTTGGCTTTAGTTTAATTGCCGCAGTTGGCCTAGTCCTGATTTCTTTAGGTTATCTTTTTTATATTTGGGAATTAGTTCTATAATCAATGGGCAATTTAATTACTCTTAGCCTCAACCGCAGCAATGACTACAGCAATACCTCAGCCCGAATTGAAAGCGATCGTGATTTTGGGGGAGGCGAGTATGCCTGTAGCTCGACAAATTCAGTCCGCAATTCCCGGAGCGGTGATTTATGGTTTGGTCGATCGCACCCAGTCAGCCGATCGTACCTATGCTAATTTTGGAGAATTTGTCCGGGAGCTATTTCAAAATGCCACCCCCATTATCGGCATCTGTGCGGCGGGGATTCTGATTCGCACCTTAGCTCCCTTGTTGAATAATAAATATCAGGAGCCACCTGTGTTAGCGATCGCGGAAGATGGCAGCACCGTGGTGCCTTTGTTGGGGGGATTGCAGGGAGTTAACGATCTGGCACGGCAGATTGCGGCTGGTTTACAAATAGCACCAGCCATCACCACTAGCGGGGATCTGAGATTTGGCACGGCTCTCCTCTCACCACCTTCCGGCTATAGATTGCTAAATCCCGATCATGCCAAAACTTTTATTGCCGATCTCCTTGCTGGAGCTACGGTGAAACTATTAGGGCAGGCGGCTTGGCTAGAAAATAGTAATTTACCCCTTTCGGCTCAGGGTAACTTAACAATTCAGATCCTCAAAAATCCTCAGAGCTTAGAGCAATCCCTGCTAACCAATCTCAATCCATCACAAGAACCTTTATCCCCTAGCCCCACTTGTTTGGTGTATGAATTTAATCCGGGTGATCGACAGGCTAATTTACAAACTGAAGGGAAATTATCGATCGTGGGCATTGGTCCCGGTGCAGCAGCGTGGATATCGCCGGAAGTCCGGGGTTTATTGCAATCGGCTACTGATTGGGTGGGCTACAAAACCTATTTGAATTTAGTGGCATCCCTTTGGCAGCCGGGGATTACTCGCCATGAATCTGATAATCGGGTGGAACTCGATCGAGCCACTGCCGCCTTGAATTTAGCAGCTCAGGGGCGATCGGTGGTGGTGGTTTCATCTGGGGATGCGGGTATCTATGCCATGGCTGCGGCGGTGTTTGAAGTCTTGGATCGCTCTCCTCAGCCGGAATGGGAGGCGATCGAGATCCAAGTCGCTCCGGGAATTTCTGCCATGCAAGCCGCCGCTGCCGCCGTGGGCGCACCTCTGGGACATGATTTTTGTGTGATTTCCCTCTCGGATATTCTCAAGCCTTGGGAAGTAATTACTCAACGTTTAGCAGCCGTAGCTGAGGCAGATTTAGTCATCGCTATCTATAATCCCGTTTCTCAGCAACGCACATGGCAACTGGCAAAAGCACAGGAAATTCTTTTGCAGTGGCGATCGCCCCATACCCCCGTAGTCTTAGCGAGAAATTTGGGGCGATCGGGGCAAACCGTCCTCGTGAAAACCTTGGGGGAATTAGCTATCTCTGATGCGGATATGCGGACAGTAATTTTAATCGGCTCCAGCAAAACCCGGATCATCCAGCAGGGGGAAAAATCATGGGTTTACACCCCTCGTCATTATTAACAGGACTAACAGGTCATTATTAACAGGACTAACAGAATTTGGGTTTGATCCCCCTAAATCCCCCTTAAAAAGGGGGACTTAAATTAATTCTCCCCCCTTTTTATAGGCTTTGCCTTCCCGTAAGGGTAGGGGCTGCGGGGGATCGAGATTTAATAGTCAAGCGGCAAACTAGAACACTGAAATAATGGCAAAACGACTACTAATTTTAGGTGGAACAGGGGAAGCGGCGGAACTGGCTCAGGCGATCGCCACCATCCCCCAATTAGCCGAGTTAGAAGTGATAGTTTCCCTCGCCGGACGGACACAACAGCCGAGGCAAGATAGCACGAGAATTGGCGGTTTTGGTGGCGTAGAGGGTTTGATTGATTACCTACAAACCAACGCCATCGACCTCTTAATTGATGCTACCCATCCCTTTGCTGCCCAAATTTCCCACCATGCCCACACCGCTGCCACGGTGGTATCCATTCCCCACTTGATGCTGCTGCGTCCAGAGTGGGCAAAAACAACAACAGATAATTGGCTTGAAGTTACTAGTAATGCGACAGCAGCAGCAACTCTGCTGGAATTGGGTAGAAATAACTTGGCTCACCGGATTTTCCTGACCATTGGCAGGCAAGAACTAGCCGCCTATGCCCATCTGCAAGATCAGTGGTTTTTGATGCGAATGATTGACCCACCGCTAGAAAATACTGTCCAGCCTCCCGGTCAAATTTTATTGGATCGGGGACCTTTCGGTTTGGCTGGGGAACGATCGCTGCTTCAGGAATATCACATTGATCTAATTGTCAGTAAAAACAGCGGTGGTGATGCCACCTATGGCAAAATTATAGCGGCACGGGAACTGGGGCTACCCGTCGTGATGGTACAACGACCTCCCCTGCCTACTGGAATTCAAGTGAATAGTATTGCTGGAGCGATCGCTTGGATCGAGCAGCAATTATAACTACCTCAAACACTATAAATATGGCGGGATCATTGACCAAAGATAATTTGATTGAGCGAATAATTAAAGATCGCTATATATATTAAGTAAATAATCTAGAGATTTGAATATGCTATGCACAACAAATATATTTGCTTCCCTTCGTTAATTCTTACTTCTTTCATTTCAACAATTACGATCGCCTCCATGCCAGCCTCTGCTGAATCTCAACTCCGGGTGGTTTATCCTCCCCTTGTTCATGAAACCGATGCCGATCGGATTTTTTTCATTGGCACTGCCAATCCAGCTTTCCCTGTAACTATCAATGGGCAGGCAATTGAGCAGCGGAGTCCCCAAGGACATTTTGCCCCCACCTTACCCCTAGCTCTGGGAGAAAATATTTTCAATCTCCAACAACAGGGACAACAGATCCAAATTAAAGTTAATCGAGTTAGTAATCAGCCCGCCATCCCTATGGGTTTGGCTTTTGGAGCTAATTCTCTCCTGCCTAGTCGGCCCATCGCCCGCCAGCCGGGGGAATTAATTTGTCTGGAGGCGATCGCTCCCCCCGATGCCAGAGTTAGTGCTTTATTCGGCAATCAAACTATTCCCCTCACTTCTATTAATCGCAGCCTGCAACTCCCTCCCAACTCGGCAGTATTAACCAGTCAAAATCAACCCATGCCCCTAGGACTGGGGCGATCACAATACCAGGGTTGCTTAGTTGCCAACACCCCCGGCAACTTAGGTACACCCCAGTTTCAACTCAACCTCAACGGTCAATCCTTGAGCCAAGCCGGAACTGGCAGTATTGAGATCATTTCCCCAGATTTGTTATCCGTGGTAGAAGTAACGAGTGAAAACGGCACTGCCCGGACAGGTGCCAGTAGTGATTTCTCTCGTCTCACTCCCCTGCCGAGGGGAACGAGAGCAAGGGTGACGGGACGGGAAGGAGATTGGCTGCGGTTGGATTATGGCGGTTGGATTCGCGCCAGTGAGGTGCGGGTGGTGCCCGATGCGGGCTTACCTGTTTCTGTGATTCGTAGTGTCCGGTCTCGTGTAGTGGTGGGGGCAACGGAAATAGTTTTTCCCTTAGAAACCCCGGTTCCCGTGACTTTGCAGCAGGGCGATCGCACCCTAACCCTAACCCTGTTTAATACCACCGCCCAGACCGACACCATCCGCCTCGATGACGATCCGGTGATTTCTCGCCTCGATTGGCAGCAAACTGCTCCGGGCAGAATTGATTATACATTTAATCTCAAAAGCTCTCAGCAGTGGGGTTATAGTCTCCGCTATGAAGGGACAAGCTTGGTTCTCTCCCTCCGCCATCCCCCCGCCCTGAGGAGCCGGGTGGCTAACAATCCCCAACCTCTATTAGGGGTCAGTGTGTTGCTAGACCCCGGTCATGGGGAGCCGGATTTAGGGGCGCGAGGTCCGACTGGCTATCCCGAAAAAGATATAAATTTATTGATCTCCCAGATGGTGCGGCAGGAATTGGTGCAGCGGGGGGCGACGGTGGTGATGACGCGGGAGGACGATCAAGAAATCGAACTGGGCGATCGAGTCCGGCAAATTCAGGAAGGGCAGCCAACGGTGGCTTTATCTATCCACTACAATGCCTTACCTGATAATGGTGATGCCCTAAATACTCAAGGCATCAGCACCTTTTGGTATCACCCCCAAGCCCACTCCCTTGCTGTCTTTCTCCACAATTACCTAGTCCAAAATCTCGATCGTCCCACTTATGGTGTTTACTGGAACAATTTGGCATTGACCCGCCCCCAAGCCGCACCGACAATATTATTGGAGTTAGGATTTATGATTAATCCCTATGAGTTTGAATGGATCACGGATCCAGCCTCCCAAAAAAAACTAGCAGGGGCGATCGCCGAAGGTCTAAGCCAATGGCTCCTGCAATCTGAGGGGCAATAACTCCCGAAATTCTAGAAGCTTTCAGATAATTCTTTTCACCCTAAAGTCAAAATACAACAAAACATATAAATAATCGATCTTTTGCAGAATTATGGAGTTTCTAGCTCCAAGGGTTTCTAGCGTAGGGGCGTAGTATTTGTGCTAGAGGTTTTTGGCTAGCCATGAGGACTTTTCCTCAAATGCTATGCCTACTTGGTTTAATGGCTGGTTGATCGCCCAAAAGAGGGCAAAGCATTTGCTTCAGAGACTTCTCGTTAATTCTAAAATTGTCAAGCAAATGCTTTGTCCCAACCCATAAAATCTAAAGTGTTATTTTCGCAAGATATCTAATGTATACTTAAGTGATGCAATGGTCGTCTCTTTGGACAGATGCATCTAATAAACTCTAGTCATCAAATTCGATTCCTCAGCAGCCTCAGTTTTAGCAGGTGCGATCTTGATTACCGGTTTGATTTTCTGTTATTAGATCGGTGGAAGTGATTGTAAAGCTAAAAACGTAGTCTAATGACTAGGCAGATCGCACTTCAAGAAGTACGATCGCTAAAGGTCTGATGACTAGAAGCCATTTCATAAATACAGCCGTCACTAATCCGGTTATGTTGTGGGAAACCTCACTCAGCTATGGTTCCCACAACCAAAATTATCTCAGACCCCTTGGCTGTTGCTATAATTATTAGTTGGGATGAATCAGCTATAAGTAGAAATAGTGCTATCAATAGTGTATACTTAAGTAACCTAATGACTGCTTTGTCGAGCAGATTTATTTAATTAGATGTAAGCTATAAGCAGATGAAGCAAAAACAGTTGGACAAGTATATATACTTGAATCCATGATGGAGAGAAAAAATGCTCTATTGTATCAATCCTAAGTGTTCCCATCGAGAAAATCCATATCATGCCATTAATTGCCAAAATTGTGGCACGCAACTGCTGGTGAATAATCGCTACAAGCTAGTTAAACCCCTCCGAGAATTAGCTGGTGATTATTTTACAGATATTTTCCTTGTTGAAGATGTTGGCTCAAGTCCTGAGGAATGGGGAACGAATAAGGTACTTAAGGTCTTGAAATATAACAACAATGATGATCTAGTCCGGCTGTTTAAGCAGGAATCTAGGACTTTAATGTGGTTAAAAAATCCCGGTGTGCCAACGGTGGAACCGGATGGCTATTTCACGATTAGTATCACCCGCCCCGCCCAGAGTCTTCATTGTTTGGTGATGGAATTTATTGAGGGAGATAATCTGGAGGAGTTGGTGAAAAAGAAGGGGGCGATCGCCGAAGCTACAGCCCTCGATTGGCTGACCCAACTAGCCGAAATTCTTCACCTTCTTCATCAACGTAACCTCGCTCACCGAGATATTAAACCCTCTAATCTAATCCTTCGCCCCAATGGACAAATAGCCATAATTGATTTCGGAGCTGTAGGACTAGGCTCGTTAGATGAATGGGGCAAGACCAAGGTAGGCTCTATTGATTATGCAGCCCCAGAACAGTTAAGCGGCTCGGCAGTATTGGCTTCCGATTTCTTTGCCTTGGGGAGAACTCTTGTCTACCTCCTGACGGGAAAAACACCTCTGGATCTAGAAAATTATCAAACCACAAAGGAATTAAATCTAGATTTTGCTACTTCGGTCAAGGTTTCTGTTGATTTTGTGTTGAACCTCTTCATTAATAGAGAGCCTTTGAACTTACAAGAGCATCTGGCTAAGAAAAAATTGGTATGGCGTTACTATGTTCGGGGCGGTATCTCAGATCACTTAGGAGATTTGATTGATGATTTGATGGCTTACGAAATTAGAGATCGGATTAAAAATACTGCTACACTCCGATCTCGTTTAAGGTTTAGCCCTCAAGAAATCGCTAAACAGAGGTTACAGAAAAAGCTAATTCTCGGAGGCTTATTAGTTTCCGGGATCAGTATTTTTGCGATCGCTGGAAATCCGATTATGAGAACCTTTGCCGGGCATTTAGACTTTGTATTAGGCAGAAATATCAGCCGATCGCTCCAAAACACAGGCACAGATAAATTTATTAACGAAGAACTAGGTTCAGCAAAATTCTTCTTCAATACAGCTTTATTTTTTAATCCAGAGAACCAAGCATCAAACTATAGCTTGGGTAGAGTTTGTGAGCGCACTAATCAAGCTAACTGTGCGATGGAAAAGTATCGTCAAGTTATTCAAAGTACTACCAATAACCTTGCAAAAGGCGCAGCTATTAGTAGCTTAACAAGATTGCAAATTATCTATCGACAACCAGTTGATCCAAGCCTTATTCTCAAAGGATTAGCAGCCATCCAAGAAGATGATTTAGCCCTTAGTCCAGAGAAAAGAGACACTAGAATTTCTGCAAGTCTCCATAAAAATCTGGGTTGGTTGTATTTCCAATCTAATCAAATCGCTGACGCAGAGAAATATTTAAGAACTTCTATTGGATTAAATACCGATCGCCCCGCCGCCTACTGTCTCTTGGCACAAGTCTTAGAAGTTAAAAACCAAGAATCTGCTGCCCTAGAAGAATGGAAGAAATGTAGCCAACTATTGAGTGATAGTAGTTTGCCAGAAGAACTACAGTGGGGTGTAATTGCCCAACAACGCCTAACCGCCGCCGATCCTAATTACAAACCAACTTCCATTCAGCCCAAAGATGCTAAATAATTAATAGTTGGAGCCTCAGTGAAAAGAATCAAATCTATGAGTGGGTTAGCCCCTCAGCCGTGGGCATTTGTAGTCATAGGCGAGGTTGACTATTGCTTTCCTTTTGTGAAGAAGAAAAATCGGGAATCGGTCGGGGATTTGGGGGTTGATGAGGAGATTTGGGTTTAGATTCCCGACTTTTGAAACCCTAGATTTTGTCCTAGAAGTAGAGTATCTGTCAAAGGTACTATTAAGGGTAGGCAATGCCCACCCTGATCCGGCTTGATTTAATGGCAGAGTGCCTAGCTTAACAAACTTACTGGTCTTGGTTCTGAGTCTTGGAATAGGGGGGTGCTGAGGTATCTTTCCCCAAAACTGGGTTGAATCATCACAATTAACTTGCCAGCATTTTCTGGACGCTGCCCCAATTTAATGGCGGCAGCTAAGGCTGCACCACTGGAAATCCCTGAAAGTATTCCTTCTTCTTTGGCTAAACGTCTTCCGTAGGCGATCGCTTCCTCATCGGTAATCGCAATCACCTCATCAATTAGCTCTAGCTTCAGCACTTCTGGAACAAAACCAGCTCCAATTCCTTGAATCTTGTGGGGGCCCGGCTTGCCTCCAGCTAGAACACGACTATTGGCAGGCTCCACGGCGATCGCCCGAAATTCTGGCTTCCTTGATTTCAACACCTCAGCAATTCCCGTAATAGTTCCCCCAGTGCCGACTCCAGCCACCAGAAAATCCACTTTTCCCTCCGTATCTTCCCATATTTCCTCCGCCGTGGTGTCTCGATGAATTTGGGGGTTGGCGGGGTTGCTAAACTGTTGCAGCATATAGGCATGGGGAGTAGTTTCCAAAATTTCTTGAGCGCGGCGAATACACCCACTCATCCCCAAAATACCAGGGGTCAACTCCAATTGCGCCCCAAAAGCCTGCAACATTGCCCGCCGCTCCATGCTCATAGTGTCGGGCATGGTCAGAATCAACTTATAACCCTTAGCAGCCGCAGTCATGGCTAAGGCAATGCCTGTATTGCCAGAAGTGGGTTCCACCAAAATCGTCTGCCCCGGAGTGATTAAGCCCCCAGCTTCCGCCACCGCAATCATATTTGCCCCAATCCGGTCTTTGACAGAAGCCGAAGGATTCATTCCCTCTAGTTTGACAATAATTTGGGCATGGCAGCCCTCAGCTTGGGGAATGCGATTGAGTTGTACTAGGGGAGTCCGACCAATTAATTCTGTAATATTTTGGGCTATTCGCATGGGCTTTCCTTGTAATTTATTGATAATAAGGTGTTCTGAGACTGGGCAATTATTACTGCCCCCTGATCAGCCTATTTCTAGTCAACATCTCAAAAATTATGATGTATTTTATTATGAATAAAAATTGTCGTAATTAGATGTAATACATAATATCCAACTGTTTTCTAGAGTTTCGTTTTTCTAGCAAATCCTTAATAGTATATTTTTGGAGAACACTATTCGCCGTCAGGTGTACTTCCTGCCAAATCTCCCCAATTACTGCCATTTCTAGATTGGTGGGGCAGGCATCCTTGGCATCAGGGCGAGAATCGGCTCCTTCTAGGCAATTGATCACATCCAACAGAGAAATCTGCCAAGGCTCCCTAGCCAGAAGATAACCACCCTTTGCGCCTCGTTGACTCTTAACTAGGTCTCCCCGGCGGAGAGTTGCTAAAAGCTGCTCTAGGTAGCGATCGGGAATATCTTGAATAGCGGCAATTTGGCGAATTTGCAGCGTTTCTCCTGCATGATAAACGGCAGCTAATTCTATCAGAGCAAGGAGAGCGTAGGAGGTTTTGCACGATAATTCCATAGTCAGCTAGTATCCATTTGCAGATTGGTGATATCTAATTATACTACGGTTATCCCCTAGGGTTGGGTGAAAATCTCGGAGCCAGACATAGCTAATAGGGCTGTACCATAGGCGGCTTCTGGGTAGACAGATTTCGTGATCGGCACTTGGAGATGACGACTTCTGATCTTTGTCCAAGTAGGGTTATTAGCTCCGCCGCCAGCAGTGTAAATATGGCTCGCGGGGGTAGCTCCTAACTCGGCTAATAATTGATATCCCTTGGCTTCAATTCTGGCGATACTTTCTAATAGTCCGTGGAGAAATTCAACTTTATCGTCAGGAATAGGCGTGATTCTTGGCAATAAATTGGGGTCATTGTAGGGAAAGCGATCGCCCGGTTTCAGCAAAGGATAATAATCTAAATAACTCTCCACATCAGGATCAATTTCTTGACTGAGATTGATCAATTCCTCAGTACTAAAATATTTTTTCAAAACTACGCCGCCAGTATTAGAAGCTCCCCCCACTAACCACAAATCCCCTAGGCGATGGCTATAGATGCCATAGTTGGCATCTTCGACGAAATTCTGACTTAGCAACTTCACGACTAAGGTAGAACCAAGGGATGTCACTGCCTCCCCGACTCTGTTTGCTCCGCTAGCGAGAAAAGCAGCAATACTATCGGTAGTTCCGGTACAAATCTGACAATTTTTAGGTAAACCTAAGCGATCGCTAACTGCTTTGGTTATCTCGCCCACGATCGTTCCGGGGGTAAGAACTTGAGGTAAGTTAACCCGAATTCCTTGAGTTGAGAACAAATCTAATAACCATTGGGGATAGGCTAAATTCACCACATCATAGCCAAGTTTCAAGGCATTATGATAATCGCTAATACCAATTTGCTGATGTAATAAATAACCCAACCAATCAGCTTGATGGCAAAGATAATAATCCTTAGAGTCACCGTAGGTATCTAGAAGCCAAAGAAGTTTTGCCAAGCTGGAAGTAGCACTAATCACGGGATGATTTTCTGGGGCTTGCTGACGAATTGCCGCGACCATTTCCCTCGCTCGATCGTCATTATAAACAAGGGGAATCCCTAGGGGAACAACAGCGTGATCGCATAACAAGACCGTGGAAGAAGTTCCATCAATGGCAATTTTGGTAATTTGCTGCCGGATATCTTTAGGAATTTGGCTAATTAAGGTAAACAAACTTTCTTGCCAGATTGTAGCTAAGTTATTTACCGGAATATTGGCAGGAAAAATTAAATTAGTCTCGGCAACAATCTGTCGTTGGGTATTGATACCGATATTGCTTGGCAACGCTAAAGCGACCGCTCTTGCTCCTGATGTGCCAAAATCAATTCCCAAGGCTATAGTCATAAACTTAACGGGGGTAAAGTGGGCATTAGTCGCCCTGCTTATACTTGATGCGATGATCTGTAATTACCCCAGAGGTAATTCCCGCGATCGCAGCCACTATTAATCCTAATTTATTGGGCAGTCCGTAGGCTAAGAGAGAAACTACCCCAGCTACTAGGGCAGTGGCAATCATGGCTAAATTTTTCTTTAAGTAGGGAATGACCATACCAATAAAAGTGGCAGCCATTGCAAAATCTAAACCCCAGTTTGCCGCATTAGGAATGAGCTGGCCAATGGTTAGTCCTAAGAAGGTACAAAAACTCCAATTACAATACATAAATAAAGCTGACCCCAAATAGTACCAATGCTTGTAGGGAGAATCATCTAAGGCATTGTAGCGATTAATGACCACCATAAAGGTTTCATCAGTGAGCAAAAAACCAAGGGGAATTTTCCATTTCTGAGGTAGGTTTTGGACATGGGGAACTAGGGTGACCGAGTAGAGGAGATGGCGGAGATTAACCACAAAAGTAGTCAAGATAATCACTGGTAAAACTGCCCCACCAGCAACTAATCCCAAGGCGACAAATTGTGAAGAACCAGCAAAGACAAAGGCTGACATCCCCAAAGCTCCCCAAAAGCTGACTCCACTGCCTGCGGCTAGGGTACCAAAAATAATACCAAAAGGAACAGCCCCCACAATTAAGGGGAAACTATGCCTAGCACCAGCGAGGAATTCTCTAGATTGGGAGAATTTATGGGTATAACTCATTGCTCTTTAGGATTTTTATAGGCCAGGACAGCATAGAAGGGATCTCCAGAGCCAAGCCATTGCGGCAAAGCCGATCGCTTCACTATTACCTCCGGCTCTTCAAAACCGGGAACTCTTCGGAAGTAAATTTTTACTAGCTCCACTCGGTCTTTCTCTGTGCCATCCCGCCAAGCTGCGATCGCCTTTTGATAAAACATGCGGTTAGAAAAGCTAAAAATTGCCACGCCTCCCGGTTTGAGGATGCGATGAATCTCGGCAAAAACCATCTCTGGATATTGGAGGTATTGCACAGAAACACAATTAATTACGGCATCAAAATCCCCATCAGCGAAAGGTAACTTTTGATTTTGATTCAAATTCTGAACAAAATAATGATTTAACTGGGGGTTTTTTGCCAACTCGGCTGCATTCAAGCCGTGACCTTCGACATGGGCAAACTCCATTTCCTTGGGCAGGTGAGACACCCAACTACTCATCATGTCAAAAACTCGACTTTGGGGCTGGAGTCGCTCTCGATATAGTTGGGTTAGCTGATCAATAAAACCTTCATCTACGTGAGTAACAAAACGGGGTTGCTCATAAAACAATAGATCATCATTGTCATCTAATTTAGTACGTTGGGATGGCGGTAATAGCATAAAATATGGCGATAATAGCTTAGAAATTAAGGTAGAAATGAAGAAAGAAATTAAGAAGAACTAAAGCGATCCTAAATTATTATAGCGATCCTAAATGGATTTAGAATTTTAGAGGGTTGAGAACATTTTTCCCTCCGGGAGAGCCGTTCTCAACCTATTTAGGATTACTAGATATTTAGGACTTACGCATTTGGATGTTTTTGCAGGCTGAAGGTCGTTGAAGCCTGCAAAAATATCCACAACTCTAGATACAACACTTTTCGTGCAAATGGAGCACATCGCATTTTTTTGAAAATTTGCCTGGGATTGGGTTTGTGTGTGGACAGCGACAGCCGCCCACACACAAACTGCTGTAATTCGCTGGCAGTGCGTAATACTATTTTGATAAATGCTTGATATAAATAAAATTTTGAGTAGCTTGCTGTGTAAAGGTTTAAATTAAAAAAATGGTTTCACCTTTTTTAAATTTGGGTATAAGTCCTATATGTGGATATTTGAGGATTGAGAGAGACGCACCCTATGAGGGCATTTTTTTTAACTCTGATTGTTACAGGGTGGCTACAGTGAGTCTGTAGTGATGGGAGTAGCAAGGGGAATAGAGCATTGAAACCTTGTGATCTCAGGGGATTCGGCAGCAATAATTTCGATTTTGCTTGCCATTACCTCCATCAGGGTTTGGTCTAGGAGAAAATTCAAGCCGGGGGAGAGTTTCTCGGAAATATTTTCTGCGGGGATCTTGAGGAGGTCTAGAGGTTCTACCCATGATTGGGGATCGCAATCAGTATCAATCCAAATAATAGCTAAGGTAGAGTCTCCGATCTTGGCTATATTTGCCACCGAAACACGAATACCTCCCAGTTGCATTTTCAGAATGGCTCGATCGATCAAATTGACCAAAACCTGACGCAGCCGCCGGGGTTCTGCCATCACAAAAATTGATTCTGGGGGAGGAGTGATCTGGAGGCGGAGACTACGGTTAGCCGCTTGTAAATGAATCAGATCATGCACTTCCTGAAAAAGTTGGCGTAAATTAACTGGCTGTAGCTCTACGCTGGCAGTGCCATGTTCAGCCTTAGCCACGGCGATGACTTCATCAAGGAGTTTGACTAATTTTAGGGCTGAGTTATTTGCCTCTACCAAAAATTCCCGTTCTTCTTCGGGATTTTCGCACAGGTCAGAAATAATCAGTTGATGGAGGCCAATTAAGCTGCTCAGGGGCGATCGCAACTCATGGGAAGCTCTAGCAAGGAAACCAGCCTTGAACATACTCATCTCCTCCGCCATCCGATAAGCCAACTCCGTTTGCTTGAGCTTTTCTTGCAAGATAAATAAATCTTCTGAAGCAATCGGCGGAGACTCAACTGGAGACTTGACAGCGATCATGGGTTCTTCCTCAGGAATATCTTCAACCTTAAGGGTTTGTGGTTCTGGGGGTTTAGCAGGAGGTAATTCTTGAACAGGAGAATCATTGGAGAAACGATGACGGTTTCTAGGCTTATTTTCTTCTAGGAACTTACTCCCAAAAAAACCTAATACGATTCCTGCAATCAGATAGGCTATTTCTATACCGAACATACTATTTGCTGTGAAGGCTTAATTTTCTTAAGCATAACGGGTTTTTGCTTCCCATTGTGATAACTTTTCCTAGCTTTAGCTGGAGATGCCGTCTTTAGACCCGCCGGAGAATATCTGTGCCGTGGGTATCGGTGCCACAGGTGTTGAGGAGATGATAGAAGCTACTCAGATGTTTTACTAGTTGAGCTTGCTTAGGACTGGCTACCCAAGGAAAAGGGTTATTGTAAGCATAGTAGGTTTCAACTCCATCAATACCAAGCTGTACAGCGGCAGGAATTAATTCCTCGGCAGATTGGCGATAGCGCATAGGATGAGCCAGCACCGCTAGTCCCCCCGCCTGCTGAATAGCCTGAATTACCAAGGCGGCTTGGGCTTGGCCGTCACTGGGAGCCTTGCCTTGGAGGTAGGGAATAATGCTGGGGCGATCGACATGAAAACCATAGCCGAGAATATGTACTTCCGTCCCTAATAGCCTGGAGGTAATTTCCACCCCTGTCCATAGGTGGGGGAGTCCTTCTAAACTGTGGAGGGAGTTGGGGTTATCGAGCCATTCTTGGGCAATTTTGTAGCCAGCCACTGTGTGGTGGTCAGTAATTGCCATGCCTTGGAGTCCTAGCATCGTAGCTTGTTCGATTAACTGCTCTGGTTGAAGCTGGCCATCGGAATAGACTGTATGCAGATGAAAATTATAATCGCGGGGACAGCTAGTCGCATGAATACCTTGGAATACCTGTCGAAGGTTTGCTACATCATTCGCTGGGTGTATTGTTAGCTGGTTTTGCATAGAAACCTGAGCTTGATTAACTGCCATAAATGCCTCAAGGTTGCGTAGTTGGGCGCAGGAGAATTTGATATTAAGTAATGTAAATCTTAACACAAATTTCCTGCCGAGGGCAGGAATAAAGCGATGGGAAATGATTTAGAAAACTTAGGTTTCTTATTGATAGGAAACGTTGATTAATTTAAACTCTTCGCTATCATAAGTTTAGTTAATAGGATTAGTTCACAGGAGCGGAGAATCATGAAATTGCAAGTGTCTGATATGGTATGTGGTGGCTGTGTGGACATAATTACCCAAGCAATTATTTCTGTAGACCCAACAGCTAAAGTTCTAGCGGATTTGGGGACAAAAACCGTAGATATAGAAACTCAAGCATCTACAACCTTAGTTCAAGAGGCGATCGCTCAAGCTGGCTACACGGTGGTTGCAGTATAACAATCCGAAATGGTTGCACCCACCATCAGTCACGCCAGTAGTGGCGTGACTTCACTAAACTGGTGCAATAGAATTTTGGCTCTATGTCTTACTAAATTAGCAATATCCATTTTTTCAATGCACTACTTTAGCTGTGTCACGCCAGTAGGATGCGTTAGGCATCAGCCGTAACGCATCTTCCCCAAGTTCTGATGCGTTACGGCTAGCGCCTAACACATCCTACGAAAATAATTGATGGGTATCGAAAGATTCCAGATAGGTTCTATAGCGATCCTAAATGGTTTCACCCGCCTTCGGCGGGTGAAACCATTTACTAGAAGCAAGTTGACTTGGCAACTGTTAGAAAATGATTTAGGACTGCTATCTATATAAAAAACTTTTAAATAAAATTTCCAGAAAGTACTCAGGAACTCAAGGAAATAAGAAAGGGTGATTATAATTTTATTGCTAGGGCTAAATATTTATTACCAGAGAATATTTATTACTAGGACTTATGCGCTGCCAACAAATTATCGAGAGTTATGGAAGTTGTCGCGGGCTGAGCGTAGTCGAAGCCCGCAACAACTTCCAAATGCGTAAGTCCTGATTACCAAAGAATATTGACCTACCCCAGCCCAAAATCTATTCATAATCTATTCATTAATCTATTCATAAAAATCTATTTACCATGACCAAGAAAATTGTGGGTATGATCAGTAGCTATCCCGGTCTTGAGCAAGGGGATTGGTTATGGCAACAAACTCCAGAACCCTTAGGAAATTGGCAAAATATCCAAATGCTGGCTCAAGCAGAAAATCCCGATTTTCTCCTGCTATACAACTTTAATCAATTCCCAGTTTTGCCCCCCAAAAAGCTCTTTTCCCTCAGCTATGCTCGCCATCAAAAACGCTACGCTCAGGAGATGGAAGCGCTACAAGCCAAATTAAAAAGCGTACCTCCAGAACGAGTAATTTTTCTCTGGCGTGAACCGCCCCTAGACGAGGTAGTGGCGAGAACTATCAATACCTACGATCGCGCTAAACCCTATTGTGGTTATATTTCTGGGGCAGATGACTATGCTCCCCAGCCGGATTATATGCCAGCTATTTGGTATCACAGTAACTCCTTTGGGGAATTAGCCGATCAGCCCCCACCAGCCAAAGTCAAGCCCTGTAGCTGGATTACTTCTGGGGTCAGCCGGACTGCCAACCATCAAAGGCGGCTCGATTTTCTCCGGTCTGTGCAAACTGCCCCTGTAGATTGTGACATCTATGGTTTGAATTTACCTCCTTGGGTCAAATCCCGGGGAGAACTAAAAAATAAATGGCACGGCATGGCTCCTTATTACTACAATTTAGCGATCGAGAACTTTACTGATAATGATTGGTACGTCAGCGAAAAACTTTGGGATGCTCTACTTGCTTGGTGTTTACCTATCTACTACGGCGGCACAGCCGCAGACAAACTGTTGCCCAAGGAGAGTTTCTTGCGCTTGCCGAGCCTAGATGCCAAAGGATTAGCCTATATCAAAGAAGTGACGGCGAACCCAGACCTCTGGCAGGAACGGAAGGAGGCGATCGCCGAAGCGCGGCAAATTATTCTCCACAAATTGAATCTCATGTCATGGTTGCATCGATTTATTAATCAGCATCACTAGAAATTAGACCCAGATAGCCTGGACTGTGTTCTGTGGGAGAGCCTTTACAGACAATCCTTACGCTAGGTCTATCAAATAATTACACCTAACTACAGCAAGCTAAAAATGACTAGAGGAATCTACATCACCGCTAATGATCGGGTGACCGAGCAAGCGATCGCCCTACTCAAAAGTATCCGCTACTACGACCCTGATACACCAGTAGTCTTAATTCCCTACGATGAACAATATCACCAAGTAGCAGGAACCCTAGCCCAATACGGAGTCACAGTTTATCAAGACCTGTCTTTTCTAAAACATCTATCCCAGCAACTATATGATATCTTCGGAGCAGGTTTCTTTGCTAGACCAAATCAATTTCGGAAGCAAGCTTGTTGGTTTGGAGAGTTTGATGAATTTCTCTACATCGATACGGATATTATTGTTTTTGAAGAAATTATCAAGACCCTTGATTACTTGAAAGACTACGACTTTATTTGTTGTGACTATCAACATTTAGGAGGGATTAAAAATGTATTTACTCCCCAGATAATTGCTGACAAAGTATTTACAGAAAAAGAAGCTATAGATATATTTAATGGTGGTTTTTGGGGGGCAAAACGACATATAATTACCGAGCCTATTCTCCTTGATACTTTTCGTGAATGTGCCGCCCATCCAGAATATTTTGACTTCTCCGAAAAAACCTCCGATCAGCCGATTATTAATTACATGATCCTGAAACATATTCCCCAGAAGTTCAACCTTGTCCGGCGGCAGGGAGGTGCGCCGGGAAGTTGGGCGGGAAGTCCTCATTTTGTCATTCGGGGAGATCAACTTTTTGACCCCCAGATCAATCAACCTCTGCAATATCTACATTGGGCGGGGATTAGAATCCAACCCGGATGCCCCTACTGGGACATCTGGAAGTATTATCGCTATCTCCAAGAAACGGCTCCTGATGACAGCCTCCTATTGCCACCCCAACCCCAAAAGCAATACCAGAAAATCAAGCAAAAAATTAGACAAAGAATCAAACGAAAAATCAAACAATGGTTTGCTTAACTAGGGTAACCAGATGGGATGATAGCCATCTAGAGATAGTTGTTCGGGCTGGGGGAGAACATCTGGTCGATCGACCTTGATTGTAGCTAGGGGCAAGACCCAGAGACGACCAGTGGTAATCTCTTGGCCATCTTTAGTTCTTAAGGCTAAATCATTCTTGGGGGGGCTAGTGACAAGGGAATCAAATAGCAAAGCCTCACCATCTGGCGATAAGCTCATTTGCATATTGCGCTGATCAGGAAACATCAGCAAGGGTCTAACCTTGGAGCTTTTGACATCAAGAATAGCGAGGTAGGGTTTTTCTTGGTATTTTTCTCCAGTGACTAGTTCTGTCAACAAACAATATAGAGTTTCTCCTTGGGGACTATATTGACAATCAATAATAGAGCCGGGAGTTTCAATCAGTTGCTGCTCTTTGCCTTGGTTGGTGACATGAAAGAGGGTGCGGGTATAGTTGGTATTAAATTTCACCATTGCTGCCCCGGTGCCATCCTTAGAAAAATCCATGACTCTGCCAAACTTGGGGAGAAATTCCCAGCTTTGCGCCCCAGAGTTGAGGGCGGAAATGCCTACTCCTTGTCCTTGAAGAATCGCGATCGAGCTACTGTCTGGGGTGATCTTAAACTCACCACTAGCAGATTTATCCAGTCTTCGTAGGGAATTTTGGGGATTAGGTGTGGCATTAGGACTATCAGGTTGTGTGATCATCCATAAGCCCAAGTCTGCGGGAGTTTTGCGGTTGATCCTCTGCACAATAATCGTTTTGCCATCGGCTGAAAGATCAAATTTGAGAATATTGTAATCCTGATTATCTAGTACTAGCTGCACACTCCCAGCCGGGGTTGGGGTTTTGGCTGGCTCGTTAGCGGTGGGGAAATAAATGCCCGTTGTGACCGTATAGAGTTGCTGGTTAATGCCTTTTTGGTTCTGGAGCGATTGGGGAATGGCAGTAAAGAGAATTTTGTCGGCATTGGGGTAGGCATGAGATTCGGTGACGAGGAGGTCTGGAGGAGTGAGAACAGTTTTTTTATTTTGGTTGAGATTAAATAAGATTAAGCGCCCAGCTTCCTCGCCAGTGACTCCGATGTAGACAAATGCTCGATCGCGACTTTGAAAATCACCCGTGAAGGGTTCGATCGTATTTGTAGATTTTTGACCCGCATAGTAATCAAGGGCTGCGGCTTGATCCATAGCTCCTTCCAGTTTAAGCTTATATTGCAAACCGTAGGGAACTGGACTCAGCGGTGTATAAGCCATGCGCCGTCCTGCCCAGCTAAATTTCCCCGGCAGGGGTGGATCAATTCTCAGGTTGCTCTCCACACTCGCTTGATCCATAGGACGGCTAAAAGTGAGGATAAAAGCCGTATCCTCGGCTCCGACTTGGCGGTTTTGCCAGCTAAAGTCCCGGACTTTGGGGATCGAGTGATCGCCATTTCCGACCAAAAGGACAATCAATACCGCTAGAAAAAACATGACTCCTAGGGCGATACGATCGATTGGTTGCCGGAGGGTGGAAATTTGCTGCATAATTCTACAAAATTACAATACAAACCGATAAAATAAAAAAGCTTATCCAGTTCTGCATAATTATATAACGTCAGTATATAACTTCAGTTTGGATCAGAACTGTCCCTCATCCTCCAATCCCTTACTCCACCAAGGATGAAGTAGAGTGAAATTGAACTTTTCCTCTCTCAATTTAAGTAATGATGAGGGTGTTGAATAGGTTAACGTATTTATCTATGGTAAAGCCATGAGTTTAGAAGTTTTGATTGCGGCGATCGCCTTTGCGATTCTTTGTTATTTGGTCATGCAAGAAATGAAATAAATAATTAAATAATTAAATAATAAATATGGCAATCCTAATTGATGTACAGATTTCAAGGGGTTGAGAACGGCTCTCCTACAGGAGGAGACGTTCTCAACTCAGTTAAGGTTACTATAGTTTCCCCCTCTTACCCGCCACCTCAGCTTATGTTGTCAGTTATTTATTCTGAGCAATTTCTCGCCCACGATACCGGGCGGTTTCATCCAGAGCGCCCCCAACGCTTGGAGGCGATCGTCGAGGCTCTCCAGCAAGCTCCCTTTGCTAGGCAGTTGCTCTGGCAGCAACCCACTCCAGTGATGACCGGGGCAGATATCGCCCCCACCCTCCAAGTTCCTGCCCCAGAAAATCCAGAGATAGCTCGCAATATTCTGCCGGCTGTTCTAGAAATCCATAGCCTCGATCACGTGGAGAGGGTCGCCAAATTAGCGCGGCGGGGTGGTGGTTTTTTGGACTCGGATACAACGGTGGCAGCGGCGAGCTACGATACTGCCCTATTGGCGGTAAGTGCTTGGTTAGATGGGGTAGATCAAGTATTAGATCAGCATCGCCAAGCTTTTGTCCTCGCCCGTCCCCCCGGGCACCACGCCGAGCGGAAGACAGGGATGGGGTTTTGTTTATTTTCTAATGCGGCGATCGCTGCCCACTATGCCCTGACTAAACCGGGGATCGATCGAGTCGCAGTCCTAGACTGGGACGTGCATCATGGCAATGGGACTCAAGAAATTCTCCAAGACCATCCCCATTTGGCCTATTGTTCTCTACATCAATCCCCCTGCTATCCGGGGACTGGGTTTGCTGAGGAAGTGGGTAGGTATAATAATCTATTAAATATTCCCATGCCTCCCGGCAGTAATATTAATCAATATGCCCCAGCTTTTGAGGAAAAGGTCATCCCTTTTTTAACTAAATTCGCCCCTGATCTATTAATTATTAGTGCGGGCTACGATGCCACTAAAGATGATCCCCTAGCGGCAATCAATCTCTTGCCGGAAGACTATCAAACCTTGACCAACTATTGCTTGCAAGTCACCCCGAAAATTGTCTTTGGTCTAGAAGGAGGCTATCATTTGGGAGCTTTAGCTGCTTCTGTGGTGGCAACTATTCAAGCCTGTTTAGAATTTAGATAACTAAACTCAGTTCGGGATCAGGGATTTCTTCTCTTAGTCCGCAAGGTTGGACTTTGCTCTTGTCGGCGCGGCTTCAACCGCCTGCTGTTCTGCGATATCATCAATCTGGATACCAAAACATCCCTTTGATCCCTTCAGGATCCGAAAGAAACCCCATTCTTTGATAAAAATCCACCACATGGGGGTCAGCAAACAGAGTGATATTGCTAATATCCTCACTGCGGAGCTTTTTGAGCATATATTTCATCATCGCCTTACCCAGACCTTGGCTTTGGAACTCTGGATGAACCACTACATCCCAGATCGTGGCATTGAAGGCATGGTCGGAGGTTGCTCTGGCAAAACCAATTAAGCGCCGGGAATTGCCCCGTTGTTGCCACATAGTAGTGACCAGAAAACTAAACTGGATCGCTTTTTTGACCTTCCGCAGAGGACGGCGTGACCAACCAACGGCATCACAAAGCTCTTCTAATTCATAGAGGTCTATTTCGCGATCGGTACTGAAAAATATGCGGGTCTGAGTACCAGCTATCCCAATTTCCCCATCATAGGTGCGAGGTGTTGTTGTCGTTTCCGAGCCACTAAATAAAGTTTTCCAAAAAGCCATGAGGTGTGGTTGATCAATAAAGACTTTAAAGACTTTTTGCTAACTGTCAGGCAACTTTCCTGACGTGAGCCACAGGAGGCTGTACTGAGAGAATAGCTCTGCTAGGGTATTGTAGCTTAAAATCAACGATTCGCCATGATCATCCAGATGAAGTTTCTCAAAAGTATCGTTACCGTTGCTGCTGACAAGTGGCACAATTTAATTACAGGGTCTGTCTACATTACATAAGGAAAAATAATTTTCTAGTTCTTAGCTTGAGATAAGTTAAGGCTTGATTCTGCGCCTGTCTTACTTTGGTCGGGTCAGGGACTAGCAATCTTAGCTAAACTATAACTAGAAGGCAATTTTTGACTGAGAAAGGACTTACACATTTTGGATGTTGCTGTGGGCTTTGACTCCGCTCAGCCCGCAACAACATCCACAACTTTTGATAATTCGTTGGCAGTGCGTAAGTCCGATGAGATGTAACTAAACTCAGGGTTTCTAGACATTTTGCTAAAGTTTAGTGAATTGATGACTAGGAGGGGGTTTAGTTGGGTCTCCAAGGATGGTTTCAAGGTATGAAGATAGGTCTCACTGGGTAATTATGGCAACTATGACGGCGGGCTTAAAACCATCAACACTGGAACTTCTGAAGCGCTTCAATCGATCGTTCCCCCAGTTCTATGAGCAATTTGTCAGTAGCGAAATTCAACTGCAAAACTTGAGATTAGCCTATCGTCTGTATCAAACTAAACGGGCGGTAATTGAACTCAAACAAGAGGGCAGCAAAAGTACGCTACATTTTGCCTACCGCAACCAGTCTTTTTTGTTGAGTGATATTTTTGGGGTTTTGGCAGCCTACGGGCTAACAATCCATAGCCTTAGTCTCTATGGGCAGATTACGCCACCGATGTTGGTGTTTATTAAACTGGTGGTGTCCCGTGGCAGTAAACCTTTAACAGATAAGACAGCGGAGAATGTCTGTCGAGCGATTCGGGAGGCACTGGCAGGCAAATTTGAAGTGGAAGAAATGCTGGCGGTGGAGTTTAACTTAGATGCTGGGTTGGAGCAGGTGGAAACGGAGTTTTATGTAGACCCAGTGTTTCATTTGCCGGCTTTGTTGGTGGAAGCTGATAACCAGCCAGGGCTATTTTATAAGGTGATGTACGCTATCTGGCAGGAAGATCTGCTGGTGGTGAATGCCAACCTTTTGGTCTGGCGGGGCAGAACCAGATTGATTTTGTACTTATTAGGACCTAATGAAAATTTAATTCCCGAATATTTGGGGCAGAAGATTGCCGAAAGTGTGCGATCGAGGTTATTGGGACAGTAATTAACTCTTCCCCTTTTTGGGGCTACCGTATATACACAAGGATTAATCATCTCGTTTGCTGGGGAGGATACCCCTTTTCTTGTATGCCCGGAGGGCTTTAAGCCCCCTTAAATGGGGGACTTTAAGAAGAAATCATCTCCCTTAAAAAGGGGGGATGGGGGGATCGAACTATGAAAATGTAGTGTAAGAAGTCATTTATAAAGTGGCTATAAAGTTATTTTGCGACCCCGCCGGGGTCGCAAAATTAAACTTTATAAATAGCCTCTAAGTTCTACTCTATTTACTAATGAAGTGGATCCAAAGGTCGTTGACCTTAGCTCCACAGACCTCATCCATCATTTTATAGGAGTAGGTGAGGCGCTCTCCACTGGCGTTGGTGTCGTAGCCCGATGCCCACCACTCGCCGTAAGGATCGTTGACAATCCAACCTCTTTGATTAAAGCCTCGAATAACGACGATGTGACCAAAATTAGTAAAGTAGCCGTGGACGACGATCGGGTTGCCTTTTAGTAACCAAGCCTTCACATCTGCCCACTTGGCATTAGCTTGAAAATTATCTTTGTAGCCATAATCTGCGACCAGTTTTGCCAGATCAATGGGGCTATGGCGAGATAGTCCCTTGTCAATGCAGTATTGATACAGTTCATCTTCTAGCTGTGTCTTCGGATTCTTAGACCGTAAACCGAGGTAGTGCAGACACATGGCGATCGAGGTGACGTTGCACGAACCCGTGGGGTTGTAAAGATTGTCTAGTTGGCTAAAGTAGGGAATTCTGAGATCGAAGGTTTGTAGGGGAGTTGTGGGTGCGGGGCTGACGAAGTTGAGTAATTTCCCTTGGTCAAAGAGTTGGACACTGCCAACTTCAATAAACCAAGTATTACGCCCTTTGAAGGAGTCTAAGAGAAAAGCTACCTTGAGATGGTTAGTGGGGCGATCGAAGACAAAACTGTGAACAGGATAAGTTTTTGGTGCCGGGAGAGGGCTTTTCTCGTTATCTGCCAATTGGCTAGCGGGTATGGGTTTAGCTTTGATCAGAGCTTCTTGAGTAGTTTTCAGCGAATATCTATACGCCATAGTAGTAGAGTCCTTAATAAATGATTTTGGATGAGAATTTACTTTAGCCACACCTAAAATAAACTTACGAGGCAAAATAAAGCAAAATAAAGCAGAATATTTAAATTTTCATGGCAAGATTTACCACAATTCGCTATTCTTCAGTTAAACTAGCCCTAAAATAACCTCACACTATATTTCTTAGATAAGACTATCTAGACTCAGGCTATGCAAAACCCCGGAACAGACCGCCCCACTCCTCCTAATAATGCCTACTGTCCCTCCGTACCAATTTCTGTTTACCGAGAGCTATCTGCGGAGTTGCAGGCTGCTCAGGCGATGCTAGAGGTGCTGAATAATCAAAACCAGCAGTTGCTCCAACAAAATCAGCAACTCCGTCAAGAAATTGACAAGGTGGTGCAATCTACCCAAAATCTCCAGCAAATTGCTGCGGGAATTCCTGCTACAGGCATGGGAATGCCTGCTCTCAATGCCTCTAGCCTACCCATGATTAGCTCTAAAATAATGGGTTTACCAGAAACTACCAACTCTGGGCGCCAGGGCAACCGAGGCTTGCCTTTGATATCATCGATGTTGCCTCGCAACGCTGATGCGATGTTGCCAAGCAACGCTAAAGCGATCGCTCCCGAAAACCTATTTACGGATCAGGAAGAAGGACGCAACCGCCGGATATCTACTAGCCCCAAGTCTTCTGATATTAACGGCTGGATGTTGTTGCTGGCGATCGCTCTCATTGTTGTCACCGCCTTTGGGACTAGTTTCTTGATCATCCGTCCCCTCTTTAGTGGCAATAACAGCGGGACTCACAACAACCGATAGGTTTTTGTCGTTATAATTTCCTTGAGGACTCTAGCTTTGATGAGAAGCCAGAGTTCTTATTATTTTGGTTAGAGGCTACTTATAAAGTCTGATTTTGTGCCTCCGGAGGGGGCACAAAATCAGACTTTATAGCCACTTTATAAATGACTTCTTATTTTGCTTTAATTTTCTCATGACTATATTTACAGTTCGATCGCTCCACAAAGATTTTGGGATTAAGGAAATTCTCCGGGATGCCAGTTTTAGTCTCAGTGAAGGAGATAAGGTCGGCTTAATTGGTACCAATGGTTCCGGCAAATCCACTCTACTAAAAATCATGGCGGGGTTGGAATCCAAGGATAGCGGGGAACTCTGGGTAAATTCCAGTGCCAAGATTGTTTATCTGCCCCAACAGCCGGATCTCGATGAGAATTGTACGGTTTTGGAGCAGGTTTTTGCCGATAGCGGCGATCAAATGTCCATGGTGCGGGAGTATGAAAATATTTCCCACCATTTGGCACACGGCTTGGGGGATAGTGACAAGCTGATGGCGCAGTTATCCAGCCTGTCAGAGCGGATGGAGGCAACCGGAGCTTGGGAAGTAGAGACCAACGCTAAGATTATTCTGACTCAGTTAGGGATTGAAGATTTTGATGCCAAAATTGGCAATCTATCGGGGGGCTACCGGAAGCGAATTGCTATGGCAGCAGCATTGCTATCGGCACCGGATATGTTGTTGATGGATGAACCGACGAACCATTTAGATGCCCTTTCGGTAGAATGGTTGCAAAATTATTTACAAAGGTTTCAGGGAGCGTTGTTGCTGATTACCCACGATCGCTATTTTCTCGATCGCGTCACTAATCGGATACTGGAGATCGATCGCGGTGAACTCTATAACTATTCAGGTAACTACGCCTATTATCTAGAGAAAAAAGCCGAGGCGGAAGAATCAGCGGTTAATACCCAACGCAAGCACGCCGGAGTTTTGCGGCGGGAAATGGAATGGCTGAAACGGGGACCAAAAGCCCGGAGCACCAAGCAGAAGGCAAGGATTGATCGAGTTCATGCCATGCAAGATCAAGAATTTAGACAAGCCCAAGGCAAGGTGGATATTGTCACCACGGGGCGGCGGATTGGCAAAAAAGTGATTGAGCTAACTAATATCTGCAAGGGCTATGATGACCGAATCTTAATTAAAGATTTCACCTATAACTTCCATCCCGAAGACCGAGTGGGGATTATTGGCAGCAATGGAGCGGGAAAATCCACCTTGATGGATATGATTACAGGCAAAATCACCCCCGATTCTGGCGTGGTAGACCTAGGCTACACCATCCATATTGGCTATTTTAATCAGCATTCCGATGATGTGAATGTCAACGAAGAGCAGCGGGTAATTGATTACCTAAAAAGTATTGCCGAATTGGTAAAAATTAATGATGGCAGCGTGATCACCGCCTCGCAAATGCTGGAGCGATTCCTGTTTCCCCCCATTCAGCAATATGCCCCCATCAACAAACTTTCTGGAGGGGAGAAGCGTCGTCTATTCCTGCTCAAGATTCTCATGGGGGCACCGAATGTGTTGATCCTTGACGAGCCGACTAATGATCTGGATGTGCAAACCTTGGGAGTATTGGAGGAATACCTCGAAGATTTTAATGGTTGCGTGATTGTCGTCTCCCACGATCGCTATTTTCTCGATCGCACCGTAGACAAAATCTTTGCCCTCGAACCCGGCGGCAAGGTGCAAGAATACCCCGGCAACTATTCCCTGTACTTGGAATACAAACAATCTCAAGCCGATCAAGCAACGCAAGCCGCAGAGCTGCTTACTAAATCTTCCCCAGCCGCTCCCACCATAACTGCCGCAACTACCACCTCAACCACCACCTCGACCAGCACCCCTAAGCATCGCAAACTTTCCTACAAAGAAAAGCGGGAATACGAAACCCTTGATGCCCAGATTCCCCAAATGGAAGCAGAAAAAATAGAGCTAGAGAAAACCCTCTACCATAATCCTCCCAGTGGTTATACCGCAGTACAGCAGCTATCAGACCAACTAGCAAAATTAAATGAAGCGATCGACAAAGCCACCGAGCGTTGGCTACAACTAGCGGAGAGAGAAAGTTAAGCCTGGAGCTTTTGCGTTTCTATTTTCAGGAATAGGACTTACGCATTGGGTAGTTTTTGCAGGCTGAGCGGAGTCGAAGCCCGCAAAAACTACCAGAAACCTAGATAATGCTTTGGCAGTGCGTAAGTCCTAAGCAACCAACTCCTATTTACCAATGCTGTCCACGGTCATGCTTCCCAAGCTATCCTAGAAGTAGCCCCATCAAAAGTTTTTGGAGGTTGTTTTTGGAAGACTTTCATCTAGATCAAAATTCTATCAAGACCCAATCCAGAGATACTGCCATACCCTCCCAAGGCGATCCTGCTACACAACACCAAGGTGACCAGAATCTAGAGGAGGCTATGTTTGACTTTGGGCAGATCGAAGCAGATCTAAATTACAAAAAAGCCCAAGATAGCCTACGGGAGCTTGTCCATAACTTAGACCTGACTCCCCATGAAAAATCTGGTCTAGAGTCCCAAATTCAAGACTTGACCGACTTCCTTGATAAATTAGAGAACTCGGTGGTGCAGATAGCTGTGTTTGGGATGGTAGGACGAGGCAAATCTTCTGTCCTCAATGCCCTCCTTGGGAAACCAATTTTTGTCACAGGGGCTTTGCATGGCGTAACCAAGGAAAATCAACTAGCAGAATGGGGCTTGACTAATGAAAAGTTGGAGAACCTGAACCTATCTAGGGTAGGGGATGCCCAAATTCAGTTGATTGATACACCGGGAATTGATGAGGTAGAGGGGGAAATGCGGGAACTCCTCGCCCATGAGGTTGCCCGGAGAGCAGACTTGATTTTATTTGTGATTGCTGGGGATATGACCCAAGTGGAGTACGATGCCCTATCGCAACTCCGGGAAGTAGGCAAGCCCCTATTATTGGTATTCAACAAAATTGACCAGTACCCAGAGGTCGATCGCTTGGCGATTTACCATAAAATTCGCGATGAGCGGGTCTATCAACTGCTAACTCCAGAGGAGATTGTCATGGTGGCGGCTTCTCCGGTAGTTACTCAAGCCGTGCGCCGGACGGATGGCAGTCTTAGCTACCAACGTCATGCTGGGATCCCACAAATTACCGAGCTAAAATTAAAAATCTTGGAAATTCTCCATCGGGAAGGAAAATCTTTGGTGGCACTAAACACAATGCTATTTGCCACCGATGTGAACGATCGCCTAGTCCAGCGCAAAATGACCATCCGGGAAACCAGTGCCAATGAGGTGATCTGGAAAGGAGTCATGAGTAAATCCCTGGCGATCGCCCTGAATCCGGTGACGGCGTTGGATATTCTCACGGGAGCCATTATTGATGTCACGATGATCCTCACCCTCTCTAAACTCTATGGCATCCCCATGACCCAAGCCGGAGCCGTGTCTTTGTTGCAAAAAATTGCAGTGAGTATGACCGGAATTAGTGCCAGTGAAGTCTTAGCTTCCTTGGGTTTGGGTTCCCTAAAAAGTCTTTTTAGCATTACCATTCCCCTGACTGGTGGGGGGACGATCGCCCCCTATCTTTCTGTGGCAATTACTCAAGCAGCAGTGACAGGAGTAGCCACCTATGCGATCGGGCAGGTCACCAAAATCTACCTTTCTAATGGAGCTTCTTGGGGACCCGATAGCCCCAAAACTGTAGTTAGCCAAATATTAGCCTCCTTAGATGAAAAATCAATTTTGCACCGAATTAAGGCAGAATTAAAAGCAAAAATTTCTATTTAAAGTGGGTCTCTAATGGTGTCGCAACTGAGATCAAATCAAGATAGGTTCTATTACTTGCCCAACTCTGCCCAGTCCCGCACTGCTTTCTCTGTCCAGAGCCAATTTTTAGCTAAAAATTCCGGCTGATAGCTGACCCCATCGTCCTTGATCACCTGTTGATAGAAGTTCTGGGACTCCACCCGAACCCGATTTCGATCTGACCGCAATAAGTTATCACTCAGTTTATAGAAAACTAGGGCTAATCCGGCAGAGGTATTCAGTCTATCTTTGAATTCTACAGGCATGGATGGGGTAGAAGATGTCGCGTTGCTGGGGCTGACTTCGATGATTTTCAGTGCAGCTAACCAAGCATCCTTTGCCTTAGAATAATCCCCTGCCTCGTAATAGCTAAAACCCAAGGCATTATAATACGGCACCGAATCCGGTTGGTTTTTACTTGCAGAATCCCAAAACGTTTGTACATTCTCTAGGGTATAGTCCTTAGCTCCAGTTTTTATAGACTGCCAAGCCAAGCGCCCCCAGAGAAAATTGATGTTGGCATCCTCCCTCTGGGAGGAATTGACGGTTTCTAGGGTGGTTTTTGCTTCCTTCAAAGCTTTACGATCGAGCAATTCCTCTACTACTAATCTGCCTTCTCCTAGATTCCCTTTCTGGAAGTGTTGGCTCCCCAAGGTAATCAGAGTATTCATATCGGCGGTTTTCAGATTAGTATTTTGGGGAACCGGAGTGGGGGAATCTTTGGCAACAGGGCTGGGGGAAGTAATGGGAGATGGGGATGTAGTTTTAAAGCTTTCTAGGATAGATTGTTGTTGGTAATACCACCAGCCTCCAGCCCCGGCAATGGTTCCCAAGAGAATACAAGTACTCAACCAAGCCATGCCCAAACCCTTGGTGGTTTTAGGCGATTTGGGAGGAGCATCAGCAAGGGTCTGGGGCGATCGCGTGACTAGGGGAACTATGGGTAAGGGAGTTTTGTTCGTTTTTCTGGAGAGTAAGGAGGCAGTCTGCCCCGCTTTTTGATTAGGTTTTGTGCCAGATTGTTGCCTAGGTTCTGGCTCTTTAGATTGCTGCCGATCGGGTTTTTCGCTTTGAGTTTGCCCATTAGTTTGTCCTTTGGGTTGCCCCGGAGACTGGCGATCGAAACTCACCGTTTCTTGGCTATTACGGAAGAAGGTTGACATTTCTTCGGGGGCAATCAGGGGGCGATCGCTATCTTCTAAATCCTGTAGATCAGCGTGTTCGCGACTCAGGTGGTTAACATTACTCAGATTTCTCAGATCCCCAGCATTGCTCAGATCCTCGTCCAGATCATTATTGACCAAATAATCCAAGGGGCTACTCCCTGCGTTAACTAAACCACTGGGGCGGAGCATATTTAACCCTCGAGAACTAGACAAGCTAGGAGAGGTACCTGCTGCTGGTTTCGGAAAGCCCAATTCTTCTTGGGGTAGATCCCATAATTGCTGTAAGTTACCTTGGAGCGTGGGAGCTTTCCAGAGGAAGCCATCAAACTCTGGGTGTAGATACAATACAGGCAAAGCCCAGTAAAGCTGATGGGAGCCGTAGGTAGAAATCAGTCCCTGCCGCGCCCGACTGAGGCTGAGGTCAATGGGATAGCCTTGGTTGAGATTGCGATAGAACAGGCGGGTCATGGTCACCGCCACATTGTCAGGAATCCGCTCCGACATGGCTAGGACAGCGGGGATACCTCGGTTAATCAAGCTTTGGGTCAGATTCCCCGTCGTGGAGGTTTCTTCAGAAGCGGCGGTATAAGCCCCCCGACAGGAATTAAACACCACTAATTGCACACCGTTATTGCTTAACAACCCAGCTAGATCATTGCCATTCAGGGTTTCTGTCAGCCCATTTTGATTGTTGACTAAAAATAAGTTGCCGCCATTAGCTCCCAGATTGCTATGACCAGAGTAGTGAAAAATGTGGTAATTGCCATGCTCTAGGGCGTAGGTTAATTCCTCCCGTCCCGGCTGTTCGAGAATAGTTAGGTCTAGCAGTGGGGAGCCTTCACGCTCCTTCAGTTCCGATCGCAAGTGTTCCGCTTCTTGGCACAATTCCAAACTTTCCTGATCATTGGGGGCAGCAATCACCATCAGGATGCGTAGAGGCGTGGTTGCACCCAAGGGAGAGTTGCGGGGAGCAACTAGGGCGCGGGAGAGAATCTGATAGCGAGAAAAAGTAATATCGGTGGTTGCAGCAAGGGGGCAGTTCCAGTAGTGCATTACTTCCCAAGGCAACCGGGGTAGAGTGGAACCCCGCAGCCCAATCCGTAGCCGCAGCACCGATCGATAGTGTTGGGCGATCGCCTGTGCCATTAACCAGCTATCCCGAATCGTGCCCTGAAACAGAGCATCATAAAGTTCCTGCCCTAAGTCAACAAAATTAGGTGCAAATTTCGCATCCGGGTGGGCAAGGCTTTCCCTTGCCCCAGCATCTCGCCCTTGGAGAATATCGTGGAGAGGGTCATTCATCAATTGACGAGTGCGTGCCAGCCAGTCTTCTACGGGCCAAGATACCTGAGTCTCTGCCAATATGCCCCCAGCGGGAACATTTTCCACTTTCAGATAGTAGCGATCGTCCCCGGTATGATTAATCGAAACGCTAAACTCCCAATTAACTGCTGCTGCCATAATTTTTTCACCCTGTGTATAACCCTATCGATAGAAGTGCAAGGCATTGCGTATCTACTTACTTTACTTACTTTACTTATTTCTAGAGATTTGCCGGATATCCTGAAAGTTTCCTGAAATTAGCAAATTTTTTTGCGGCGCACCCTAGGGCGGTACAATTATCCAGTCAAAAACCTGAATTTTTATCTGTTTCTATGAATTTACACAGCCCTCTTTATCATTACTGGACGGGAGCTTTATCCAGTGAACTCTGTGATTTAATTATTAATTTCCTCGATCCGATCGATCGGACTACTGGTGTGGTAGGTAATACAGAATTTGGGACTCAAGGGGCATCACTAGAACAGTATCGCAACAGTACGGTTTCCGGAGTTGGTCAACCCCACTGGCTCTACGGCATTGTTGAATATTACCTGCAACTGGCTAATGAGGCGACATTTCACTACGACATAGGAGAAACCCAGATCATCCAATATTCTACCTACGCTGAAGGGCAGCAATATACATGGCATCGAGACAGTGGTGGTCCCCCGAATGACCAAGGCAGAATTAGAAAGCTGAGTATGAGTGTGCAATTAGATGATCCGGCGACCTTTAGTGGGGGAGAGTTTCAGATTTCTAACTTTGCGGGCAATGTTCTAGAGCCGGAGGAATTTAAGCATCAGGGCAGCATTATTGTGTTTCCCAGTATGTGTCTGCATCGGGTTGCTCCGGTCACGAAAGGGAAAAGGCGATCGCTTGTCGCTTGGTTCCTTGGTCCGACGTTTCGCTAGTAAGCATTTTTTATGAGAAATAGTTTATATTTGTAAATAAAATATAATATATAAGAAATGTTAGTAGGCTCCCTTTTAGATAAATTAGCTACCGCCCACCAAGGCAGTAAGAAACGTCCCTTAAATTTCGGGGTTTATTATAAAAATACCCTAGTTGCTCTCTGCCACGCTCTAGAAGATTTTATTTTAGAAAGTCAAGCTAAACCCCTGATGATTGTGGCTTTCCAGAGGGGAAAATGGTATCTACAAGAAGCCGATCGCTACGGAGATTTAGCTGAAAAATCCAGCCAAGTAGTGATTATGGCAACACCAGAAGGGGGTTTTGCCGACCATCCCACCAGCCAGAAAGCCAATGTATCCCTAGTTAGTCTTAAGGAAGATGATCCTTTATCGATCGAATGGCATTTGATGATCATCTCTCCCGCCTACACCGCCATGGTTTTGTGCCAAGAACTCTCCGAGGCAGATTATGGTAGCGGTGGTATCCCCACGGAAGATCGCCAGCGCAAGTTTTATGGATTTTGGACTTTTGAACCAGAGCTAGTCACAGAGGCTGTGGAATTGGCGATCGAGCATATTCATGGCTATGATTCCCCATTGGCAGAGCAACTTCAAACCCATGTTCAGCAAATTCAACAAACTCCCCCGGCAGCGCGAGATGACCTAGGTGTAGTTGTGACTAAAGTAGTTCAATATCTCCAAGCTTACCAAGAAGACTTGCCCCTCTCCCAGCAACACCTAGACCACAATCTGCTCTCGAATGAGATGCAGGCATTTCTGCGGATGGCACAGCTAATTGATCAGGCAGATGCCTTAAACCCCAATGCGGCGGCGGAGGTGGCTGCCCTATCTGAAGCGTTGGGACAACTCCTCGACCTGCCAGCATGGCAAATGAAGCGGCTGCGTTTAGCAGGTCTATTGCATCGCCTTGACCCCCTGCAATCAGTGTTGTCTGATCCTGAATCTTTAGCTGCTCCAGAATCAAGTCAGGCATCGGTATTACGGATTATGCCCCAGCTACAGGCGATCTCCCAAATTATCATCCACCAGCAGGAACACTGGGATGGCACAGGATTGCCGGGACATCTGGCTTATGACCAAATTCCCCTAGAATCAAGAATCTTGGGTCTAACCACCTATTTCCAAAACCGGGTCACTTTTCACCAATATAATTGCCCGATTCCCCGAATTATTAGTCAAAATATACCCAATGAAAGTGAAAATCCTTTATTAGCTGCCCTTGGGGATTGTCAACGGTCAAGCAATAGCTGTTTTGACCCCAAATTAGTCGAGGCTCTCACCCTGCTAGTCAAGGGATTGGAACAGGGCATGACCTTGACTGCATACCAGCCAAAAATTGCCGCAGGGATGTGGTTGTTAGATAATTAGATTAATTAGATAATTAGGCGATCGCCATGGCGTTGCGTGAGTCCTATATTAAAAACGCTGATAATAAATGCCAATTATGAATATAGCCCTAGATGTTGATATCGATATAGAAGCGATTAGAACTGGCAAGCTCAAGCAGTGTGCTGGCATGGATTTAGAAGATGAGGATTTTTCTGAGGGGCAGTTGGGATGGATCAATCTCTGTGGTGCTACCTTGGTGGGGACTAACTTTGTCAAATGTGACCTGCGGGGGGCAAAGCTGGATGGAGTGAATGCGATCGGGGCAAGGTTTATCCAAGCCGATGTTCGAGCCAGCCTAGTCGGCAGCAACCTGATGCAGGCAGATTTTACCATGGCGGATCTGCGGGGCAGTAATCTCCGGGGGGCAAACCTGATGGGGGCAAAATTCACCCAAGCAGTCTTTGTGGGGGCGTTTTTGAGCGGGGCAAATTTACAGGGAGTAAATTTGCAGGGAGCAGATTTAAGAGGCTCTGACCTACGGGGGGCGAGTTTTCAAGGCTCCAATCTCAAGGGCGCAGACCTAGCTCATGCCGACTTACAGGGGGCGAATTTGAGTGGAGCAAACCTAGAGGAAGCAGACCTGCGGGGAGCAAATCTCCGGGGAGCAAATCTCCGGGGAGCAAATCTCCTCTGTGCAGAATTAGAAGGGGTAAATCTCCAAGGAGCTGACTTCGAGGGATCGTGCTTGTTGGGAACTTACATCACTTTGCGTTCAAATGAGACACACCACAAATATTAAAAGTCCTATCAACGTTGGGTTTGAGAGTGGGCTGAGGGTCGTTGAAGCCCACTCTCAAACTGCCGTAAGTTAGAATTAGCCCAATTTTGTGCCAATTTGCAGACGATTACCATTGGCAAAATCCCACGCAGATTGGCTCCCCTTACCGGGGGGTTGCACTTTGGTGATGAGTAAATAGCCTGTACCAGTCTGGATGACGATACCAAGGTTTTTGGCGAGAAATACTACCTCTCCCGGATTGGAGTTGGAGGGGAAATTCGTTGGTTCTAAAAATTGGGCTGCGGGAGGAAGTTGGCTCCAGAAGTTTGGGTCTAGGGGCAGGGAGGAGATGATTTTCAGGGTTTGATCGCCGAGGGTGGTGGTGCAATTGGGGGCAAAACCCCGGATTTGGTTGTGGAGGTCGATCGAACTTCTACCCCAATCTAGAACATAATCGGTTTTCTTGATCAACGGGGCGTAGGTGGCAAGGGCGGCATCTTGGGGGATGGGGGTAATCTGGGGGAAGTTGTGCAAGGTTTCTAGTAATAAATCTGCCCCAAGGGTGGAGAGGGCGATCGCTAACTCCCCCGTATTCATTTCTAAGCTAATATCGATGGTTTGCTTCAGGAGCATGGCTCCGGTATCCATGCCTTGATCCATGAGCATGGTGGTGATTCCGGTCTGCTTGGCTCCATGATATAAGCACCATTGAATCGGCGCAGCCCCCCGGTATGCTGGCAGCAGGGAACCGTGAACGTTGATACAGGCATATTTGGGCATATCCAATATTTGGCTAGAAAGAATTTGCCCGTAGGCAACTACCGCAAAAAAATCTGTCTCTAGCTTTTGCAGTTGTTCTAGAACTTCTGGGTCTTTTTTGATTTTCTCTGGTTGCCAAAGGGGGAGGTTGTGTTTGAGGGCAAGGGTTTTAATGGGAGAAGGTGAGAGTTGATTGCCTCTGCCCCGCCGCCGATCGGGCTGGGTGACCACACCGACTACTTCTATCTCTGGGGCATTTAATAATTTTTCTAGGCTGGGGACGGCAAATTCTGGAGTGCCAAAAAATATGATTTTCATTCGATCGCTGCCATATTTCTTTTCCATAATTATCCTTGTAAAACCTGCGCTGCCGTTAATTCTAGACTGCCCAATATGGGGGAGACGATCGCTCGATCGCCCTCAAAGACCAACTCATCATAAAAACCTTCTACCCACTGCAAAATCCTCAACTTTTGGGCAATTGCATCCACAATCCAATACTCCATAATCCCCCGCGCAGCATACTCCGATCGCTTGTACCGATAATCCCGATTTTCCCGATTGGGGCTGACTACTTCTACCACCAGCAATGGCGGTGGCATATCGAGCAAAACTAGCGATCGCTTTGCCCCCTGCATTACTGTTGCCAATTCTTCTGAAAAGACTACCAAATCAGGGATACGAACTCCGACCCGTTGGCTATGGACAGCTATTTCTGTTTTCATCCTTAGCTGATAGTAGCTAATTCCTTGTTGCAGGAAATAGGCAAACAAAAATGATGTAATTCGTTGATTGATCTCGCTCTCCGCAGCCATTTGAATTAATTCTCCATTTTCCAATTCATACAAAAAATCAGTCCCATCATCAAATTCCAAGAACTCTTCAAAAGTCATCTTGTTTTTTGTTTGAGGGGTGGGCTGAGATGTTGGTTGGGCGATCGCAATGGTCATCGATTTTCCTCCTATGGCTCTATACCTTAATTATTAATACTCTAAGAGGTCATTTATAAAGTTGCTAGAAGGTCTGATTTTCCGACCCCGGCGGGGGCGGAAAATCAGACTTTATAAATAGCCTCTAATTCTTGAAAAGCAGCGATCGCCGAGGCTGGAGTCGAGAAGATTAGAATTAACCATGAAAAATTTGTTCAGCGGTTAAATTTAGTTCTGGAAATACTTGAGATTCTATTCTTGTATCGCCACGGAATAATTTGACTTGATACTCTTCTTCTACCAAGGAATAGATAGATAGGGTCGGTTGTTTTGGAGTACCAATATAACGATTTCCTCCTAAACCGAGATAATCTATAATCCAATATTCAGGAATACCTAAGGCTTCGTAATCGGTCATTTTATGGGCATAATCATCTCGCCAATTTGTGCTCACAACTTCAATCGCTAGACTAATCGGTGATCCTTGAATTATGGTTGAAGATTTTGCCCACATAGGTTCGATTGCTAGGGCTTCCCGCTTTACCACTAGCAGATCAGGAAAATAGCCTGTTTCTTGATCAGTGGGTTTAACTAGAGCATTTCTGAGAAACCGATAGGGAAGCTCTAACCTACGAGATTCTAGGACAAATTCAGCTTGCAAAAATTCTATTATTTCCTCATGTCTTCCTGTAGGATTTGACATCTCGATAATATTTCCTCGGTGTAATTCGTAGCGCCTATTTTCTGGTTTCCACTCCAGAAATTCATCAAAAGTCGTGAGTTTAGGTATGGTAGGGGTCATGGTCAAACCTCTTAGTTCAATTATTTATTTATACAGATTTTCGGTACTTGTGCCAAACAAAGATTGCAAGTTTATAGCAACCAAAGAGCACGATCGTAATCGCTACCGATACAACCAAGCTCATACCTAATACCATTTTGCTAAATACTTGATACAAATAAGATTCTGAATAACTTGCTGTGTAAGGGTTTAAATCAAGAAAATGGTGAAACCATCTTCTTGATTTGATATAACCCTGGGCGCAAGGCTTTGCGCCCAGGGTTGTGATTTTTCACAACAATTTATCTCACAAATCCCAAACCCTATGAATCTTCAATGAATATTCCATAAAAAATAGTAATGGCAAAAAATATGGGTGAGATGGTGAAAAATGTGGGCGCAAAGCCTTGCGCTCCTACAATGGGATGATTTTAATATTCATTCCCTCTTCCATTGCATCCTAAAATTATCTTACATAATCAAGAGGGTAGATCATAAAGAAGTGGTGATAAAGAGGAAAAGTCGGGAATCTTTTAGGGATTTTGGGTTTGAGGGAGAGATTTGGGTCAGATTCCCGACTTTTGAAGTGCCTCCATGTGGGGAGGGGGAAAGTCGGGAATCTTGGGGATTTTGATATTGAGATATTGTGTGAAGAAGAAAAGCCAATTTCCGATTTCCTAGCACTGTTCTAGACAACATTAATTGTCTAAGGCTCCTTGTTTCAGAGCAAAAGTTAGGGCAGAAAAAACAAAGATAATTACTAACAAAGAAAAAGCCGCCCCTAGGGGCCAATTGTAGGAAATTCCAAATTGTGAAGAAATCAGATTTCCTAACATAATCCCATTGGTTCCCCCCACCAAACTAGGAGTAATAAAATCTCCCATCGTCAAAGAAAAAACACTAATTGCCCCTGCCCAAATTCCCGGCATTACTTGAGGGATGGCAACTCGAAAAAATGTAGTGAGAGGTGGCGCATTCAAATCCGCAGAAGCTTCTAACAGTTCTAAGGGCAACTTCTCAAAGGCAGTAATAATTGGCAAAATCATGAAGGGGAGCCAGACATGGACAAAGGTTAAAGTTGTGGAAAATTGATTGTAGAGGAATATTTGGCTGGGGCGATCGAACACCCCTAAAAATATCAATAGATTATTCAATACCCCGTTGTAGCCCAAAATCACCTTCCATGCAAACACCCGGACTAGATAGCTAGACCAGAGGGGCAAGATGATTAACAAAGTTAAAATGCCTTGATATTTGCCTGTAGATTTACCAATAAAATAGCCTACAGGCAGGGCAATAATTATGTCGATGATAGTTACCACCAAAGCCGTAGCTAGAGTCCTGAGAATCACACTTTGGTAGGAACTATTGGTGGCGATCACCTGAAAATTGGTCAAGCTAAATTCCTTAACAATATCAAACCCTTCCAAATTCCAAAAACTATAGGAAACTAAAATTATAATTGGCACAAAATACAATAATCCCATCCAAATTACCGGCGGCAATACTGTAGCAAATAGTCCCCAAGACGGTTGTTTTGTAGAGGGCATAAGTTGAATAAACTGCCGATTAATTATTAAATTTCGATCCCCCCACCCCCCCTTAAAAAGGGGGGCTTTGAATCCGATTTCCCTCTTAAAAAAAGGTTTTGAATCCGATTTCTCCCTTAAAGAAAAGAGGGGCGTTGAATCTGATTTCCCCCTTTTTCAAGGGGGGCTAGGGGGGATCCTCTTAACTGCGAATTTCGTTCCAAACTTCTACCCATTGATCGTAGTTTTTCACACTCTGCCACATATTAATTTCTTCATGTAGAGAGAGGTCATCCATGAATAACTCCTTGGCTTTGGCAGAGCCGATCGCTTCAGCCCCTAACTTCGTGGCTCCAGAGTAACCCGTCACATCCATGACTCCCTTTTGTCCTTCACCACTGAGGATAAAATCAACCCATTTGTAGGCAGCATCGACATTGGCAGAATTTTTAGAAATCATCCAAGAATCAGTCCAGCCAGTCAGCTTGCCCTTAGGAACCACCGAAGCAATGGGAAATTTAGCCTCCTTAAGCTGAGTGTAAGTGAGAGGCCAAGCATGGGCGAGGACTACTTCCCCAGACTGGAATAAGTTGGCTAGTTCTCCAGCAGTTGTCCAGAACTTGCGAATTTGGGGGCGCAGTTCAAGGAGTTTGGCTTTCACCTTTTGTAGCTGGTCATCGCTTAGGTTGTAGGGTTCAGGGAAACCGAGCCAGAGGGCAACATCAGCGATCGTAATCGGATTGTCGGGAATTGTCACCTTACCCGTATAACGGGGATTGAACAAGATGCTCCAATCTGTAGGGCGTGTGGATACTTCCTTGGAGTTGTAGAGCAAAACGTTGGGACCCCAAGCAAAGGTGACACCGTAGGGTTTGCCATCAAAACTATTCCACAACCCCTTCTGGAAAGGAGGAAATATGGAATCATAGTTTTTTAGTTTATTCGTATCGAGGGGCAAGACTAACCCAGATTTATAGAGCCGCTCGGTGATATCACCAGAAGCAGAGATCAAATCATAGTTTCTGCCGCCGCCAGTTTTGAATTTGGCAAACATCTCATCGCTGGAACCAGCATAGGTGGCTTTGATGGTGCATCCGGTAGCTGCGGTAAATTTATCAGCAAAGGAGGCATCGGTATAGCCCTCCCAAACAATCGCCGTCAGGGTACATCCGGCGGCTTGGGCTGGAGGAGTAAAGCCCAAAAAACATCCGAAGAAAGTACAGAAGCTAGTCAAGCTAATTAAGAAGATGTTGAGTAGACGATCGCGCATGGTTATCTCTCCAAAAACTGTGATTACTAAAGACTACCTAATTTATATCGATCCTAAATCATTTGCGAACAGTTACTAAGTCAACTTGCTTCTGGCAGATGGTTTCACCCGCCGGAGGCGGGTGAAACCATTTAGGGTTGCTATATCTAGTAAATTTACACTAGAAAATACACTAAAATTAGATACCAGTGTTTGAACTAGAAAATCTAGCATTTTTTAGCTCTGCATTCTGAAACTTGATTCTGAAAATAGACTATTTATGGCAGCTACCTATTCTTTTGATATTGTGAGTGAATTCGATCGCCAAGAACTAGTTAATGCGATCGACCAAACTAACCGAGAAATTCAATCCCGCTACGACCTCAAGGACACCAAAACCACCCTAGAACTGGGGGAAGAGGTCATCACCATCAACTCTGATAGCGAAATGACCCTAGACGCTATCCACATGATTATGCAAACCAAAGCCGCCAAGCGCAGTCTTTCCCTAAAAATCTTTGACTACGGCAAGATAGAAGCTGCTGGGGGCAACCGAGTCCGGCAGGAAGTGAAGCTAAAAAAAGGCATCAGCCAAGAAATTGCCAAACAAATTAGCAAACTGATTCGGGATGAGTTCAAGAAAATTCAACCTTCAATCCAAGGAGATACAGTGCGGGTTGTCGCCAAGGATAAGGACGAATTGCAGGCAGTGATCCAAAGATTAAAGAACGAAGATTTACCGGTGGCGTTGCAGTTTACTAATTATCGGTAGGTATAACTATGATTACTCGCTATGATGCTACTACTATGTATCTGCCCACGGCGGAAGAACTACCCTACTCTGATGATACGCCTGTGGATAATGAATTTCAGCGCCTGATTCCTGCTCTTTTGCAATCAATCCTCGCCTTTGCTTGGCAAGATCGCACCGATTGGTTCTTTGGCATGGATATGGGCATTTATTACCATCCCCAGAAACCAGCGATCGCCCCCGATGCCTTTTTGAGCTTGGGAGTCGATTATTACAAGGGAGGTGATGATAAGGGCAGATTGAGTTATGTTCTCTGGGAAGAAGATTATGTTGTACCAATTTTAGCGATCGAAACTGTCTCCCAAACCTACGGCGGTGAATACGATAAGAAGCGAGATATCTACGCCCAAATAGGAGTTCTGTACTATGCTATTTTTTCGATCGAACCCAAGTCCCGGCGGGGGCATCAAATTCTCGAAATTTATCGTCTAGTGGAAGGAGAGTACCAACTCCTGCCGGGCGATCGGGTGTGGATGCCAGAGATTGGGTTAGCTTTGGGGAAAGAACGGGGTATTTATCAAAATCGGGTCAGAAATTGGCTCTACTGGTACGATGAATCGGGACAGAGATTACTGACTCTAGAAGAAGAGGTTACACAAGAAAAGCAACGGGCTGAACAAGAAAAGCAACGAGCCGATCGCCTGACCCAAAAATTACGAGAACTAGGTTTAAACCCTGAGGAGCTATGAAACCGATCAGACTACAACCTTTTGACTCTTCTATATATTTGCCCACAGCAGAAGAACTACCAGACTCTGACGATACACCTTTGGAAGGTGGTGAACTTCAGAAGCCGATCACTTTGCTCAAAAATTACGAGAATTGGGTTTAGACCCAGAAGAATTTAGTTAGCACAAAAGTTATTAATTCCCCTGATTTTATGAAAGACACCATTATTATTCGTGGCGCTCGGCAACATAATTTGAAAAATATTGATCTAGAGTTGCCCCGCGATCGCTTAATTGTCTTTACGGGGGTTTCCGGATCAGGAAAATCTTCCTTGGCTTTTGATACCATTTTTGCTGAGGGACAACGACGCTACGTGGAATCCCTGAGTGCCTACGCGCGGCAGTTTTTGGGGCAGCTCGATAAACCCGATGTGGATGCGATCGAGGGACTCAGCCCGGCTATTTCCATTGACCAAAAATCCACCTCCCACAATCCTCGATCGACCGTCGGCACGGTGACAGAAATCTATGATTATCTGCGTCTGCTTTTTGGCAGGGCTGGCACACCCCATTGCCCGATCTGCGATCGCAACATTGCCCCCCAAACCATTGATGAAATGTGTGACCAGATCATGGCACTGCCCGATGGGACAAAATTTCAAGTTCTGGCTCCAGTCATGCGTGGCAAAAAAGGTACTCACCAGAAATTGCTCTCTAGCCTAGCCGCCGAGGGCTTTGTCCGCGTGCGGATCAATGGCGAAGTGCGGAATTTGGATGACAATATTGAACTGGCAAAAACCCATGCCCACACGATCGAGGTGGTGATCGATCGCTTGGTGAAAAAGCCCGATCTCCAAGCAAGGCTAGTGGATTCCTTGAACACCTGCCTGAAACGGAGCGAGGGGACGGCGGTGATTAGTATCGTGGAGGAGAAGGAGGTAGAGAAGGTAAAAGAGACCAAGGAATCTGAGAAGGTAGAGGGAGATGCGGAAAGGTATGGGGATGAAGATGAGAAGGAATTACCACGGGAGTTGGTGTTTTCAGAGAAGTTTGCCTGTCATGAACATGGGGCGGTGATGGAGGAGTTGTCGCCTCGGTTATTTTCTTTTAATTCTCCCTACGGAGCTTGCCCGAACTGTCATGGGTTGGGGAGTTTGCGGACTTTTTCGGCTGATTTGATTGTCCCGGATCCTGCCCAACCAACTTATGGGGCGATCGCGCCTTGGTCAGATAAAGATAGTTCCTATTACCTTTCCCTGCTCTATAGTTTGTCTCAGGTCTACGAATTTGAGATTCAAACCCCGTGGCGGAAACTTACCCCCCAACAGCAGCAAATTATTCTCTACGGCTCACCGGAGAAAATTCCCGTGGAACTAGATTCCCGCTACAGTCGGGGAGCTGGGGTGCAATATCGCACCTATAAAGGGGTGATCTCCATGCTCCAAGGGCAGTACGACAATGGCACAGAACTCCAAAAACAAAAATTAGAGCAATACCTGATCGACCAACCCTGTGAAGTTTGTCATGGTCAGCGCCTGAAGCCCGAATCCTTGGCTGTGCGACTAGGACAGTCCCGGATTACTGATATTACTGGGGTATCCATTAGCGAGGCTCTGGAGCGGATTAATCATCTCAAACTCAGCGATCGCCAAGCCCAGATTGGCCATCTAGTCCTCAAAGAAATCAAAGCTAGATTGCAATTTCTCTTGGATGTAGGCTTAGACTATCTCACCCTCGATCGAGCAGCGATGACCCTCTCTGGGGGCGAGGCACAGCGGATTCGGTTAGCTACCCAGATCGGCTCTGGTTTAACGGGAGTCCTCTACGTTTTGGACGAACCCAGCATTGGTCTGCACCAACGGGATAATCATAAACTCCTGCAAACCCTAACTAAACTGAGGGATTTGGGCAACACCTTGATTGTGGTGGAGCATGATGAGGAAACCATCCGGGCAGCAGATCATATTGTGGATATTGGCATTGGCGCGGGGATTCATGGGGGATCGATCGTGGCTCAGGGCGATTTGCAAGCATTGCTGACAGCAGAAGATTCCCTCACCGGAGCTTATCTATCGGGGCGACAAGTCATTGAAACCCCCACGCAGCGGCGGGAAGGCAATGGCAAGAAAATCACCCTAGTTAACTGCCAGCGGAATAATCTGCAAAATCTCAATGTGGAATTGCCCCTAGGCAAATTAGTCTGCATCACCGGGGTATCTGGCTCCGGGAAATCCACCCTAATCAACGAGCTACTCTATCCTTCCCTGCAACACCACTTTAGTAAAACAGTTCCTTTCCCCAAAGATTTAGAAGCAGTGCAAGGTCTCCACGCCTTGGATAAGGTGATCGTCATCGATCAATCTCCCATTGGGCGGACTCCGCGATCGAACCCCGCCACCTACACGGGGGTATTTGATGCCATTCGGGATGTTTTTTGTGAAACTGTGGAGGCGAAGGCACGGGGTTATAAGCCGGGACAGTTTTCCTTCAATGTCAAAGGCGGGCGCTGTGAGGCTTGTAGTGGGCAGGGGGTGAATGTAATCGAGATGAATTTCCTGCCCAATGTCTATGTGCAGTGCGAGGTATGCAAAGGTGCAAGGTACAACCGAGAAACTTTGCAGGTGAAATATAAGGGGAAATCGATCGCCGATGTGTTGAGCATGACTGCTGAAGAAGCAGCCATATTTTTTGAAAATATTCCCAAGGCGGCATTAAAACTGCAAACCTTAGTAGATGTGGGCTTGGGCTATCTGCAATTGGGACAAACTGCCCCCACACTTTCTGGCGGTGAAGCACAACGGGTGAAGTTAGCCTCGGAACTCTCCCGCCGCGCTACAGGTAAAACTTTGTACCTGATCGATGAACCAACAACAGGGTTATCTTTCTATGATGTACATCAATTGCTGAATGTGCTGCAAAGACTAGTGGATAAGGGCAATTCGATGATCGTGATTGAGCATAATTTAGATGTGATCCGTTGCAGCGACTGGGTAATTGATCTAGGTCCTGAAGGTGGCAACCGAGGTGGACAGATCATTGCCCAAGGAACACCAGAGGAAGTGGCGAGGAATGGGCGATCGTATACTGGTCAATACCTGAAAAGTTGTTTGTCAATAGAGAAATTTGAAGTCGTGATAGAGTGAGACAAGGAAGTTTCAGTTAAGAACAGTTCACTATATGGCACATATTGATCCGGTCAGAAAAAACGTCTCCCTGCTGGCACTCTGTCAAGCTCTATTCATGACAGGGAATACCGTGCTATTTACTGTGGCTGCCTTGATTGGACAATCCTTAGCGCCAGAGAAAGCCCTCACTACTCTGCCCTTAGCTCTGCTGCAACTTGCCAATATGTTGGCAACAATTCCTGCCTCTCTGCTCATGGAACGAGTCGGCAGAAGATTAGGGTTTATGGTTGGTGTGTTGATTGGCATGGGGGGAGCAAGCTTGGCAGTGGGGGCGATCGCTGCCCATAGTTTTGTGTTTTTCTGTATCTCCACCACCCTGCTGGGGATCAGCAATGGTTTTTCGGGATACTATCGATTTGCCGCCGCCGAAGCAGCTACCGAAGCATGGCGATCGCAAGCCATCTCCCTCGTTATTTCTGGGGGAGTTATCGCTGCCATTGCCGGACCTCAATTGGCAAATTGGTCAAAGGAACTAGTTCCGGGAGCAATGTTTGGGGGTTCCTTTGTGACGATGATTGTCCTCATGACCATTTCCTTGGGGGTGCTGGGGTTAATTCAAATGCCCAAGGTAGTTAGCTCTGGACAACAGGAAGCAGGCAGAACCTTGGCAGTGATCATGAGACAGCCAGTATTTTTGGTGGCAGTGCTGGGCAGTATGTTGGGCTATGGGGTGATGGTGTTAATTATGACCGCCACCCCCTTAGAAATTGTGGCGGAGGCTCATCCCTTCCATGCCGCAGCGACGGTGCTGCAATGGCATGTCTTGGGGATGTTTGCCCCTTCCTTCATCACTGGGTCTTTAATCGCTCGCTTTGGAGTTTTGAAGATTATTATTAGTGGCGCGGTGTTATCTTTACTTTGTATTGTGATTAATCTGCTCAGTTCTGGTCTGTGGGGATTTACGATCGCCCTCACCCTGCTGGGCATTGGTTGGAACTTTCTCTATATTGGCTCCACCACCCTGCTGACGGAAGCTTATCAACCAACAGAGAAAGGAAAAACCCAAGCCGCCCATGATTTTATGATGGCGGGTTTTGTTACCCTAGCCACCATGCTCTCTGGAGGGTTATTCCAAACCCAAGGCTGGGCAGCAGTCAACTGGGCTGGCTTACCGATGGTGGCGATCGTCTTGGCAGCGGTGATCTGGCTGCAACAACAACCCAAGCCAAAGACCTTCATCCCTTAGAAATCTTTTGAGACACACCACAAATATTGAAAGTCCTATCAATGTTGGGTTTGAGAGTTGGTGGCTGTAGCCACCAACTCTCAAAATGCTGTAAGTCCCCCTTTTCAAGGGGGCTTAAAGACATCCGGGCATACAAAAAAAGGGGATACTCTCCATCAACGAGATGATCAATACTTGTGGGTACATGGCAGCCCACAAGGGGAAAAAAGTTAGAAACATGAGTAAACCGATGAAAGTAGCTGTTTTTAGTACCAAATTCTACGATCGACAATTTCTTGAGGCTGCTAATCTAGACCAACACCAGTTATCTTTTTTTGAAGCTCGGTTAGACCAACATACTGCACCCCTAGCAGCAGGATTTCCTGTGATTTGTGGATTTGTTAATGACAAATTTGATGCTGACACCCTAAAAATCTTAGCCGCCCAAGGAACTAAGCTCCTAGCCTTACGTTGCACTGGATTTAATAATGTGGATTTACCTACGGCAGCTCATTTAGGAATTAAAGTGGTTCGGGTGATTACCTACTCTCCCTATTCTGTGGCTGAATTTACCGTGGGGCTGATTTTAACCCTGAATCGCAAGTTCCACAAATCCTACAACCGAATCCGGGAAGGAAACTTTGCCCTAGATGGGTTGGTAGGTTTTGATCTCCACGGCAAGACCGTTGGCGTGATTGGCACGGGCAAGATTGGCTTGATTTTTGCCCGGATCATGGCGGGTTTTGGTTGCCAGATTCTGGGGTACGATCGCTACCCCAACCCAGAATTTACCAGTATTTCCCAGAGCCGCTATGTAGATTTACCCGAATTGTTCACCAACTCAGATATTATTTCGCTCCACTGCCCCCTGACTCCAGAAACCCGCTATTTGATCAATACCCCCGCTATCAACCAAATGAAACCGGGAGTGATGTTGATCAATACTAGTCGGGGGGGCTTAATTGATACCAAAGCCGTGATTGTTGGCTTAAAGTCAAAAATCATTGGGGCTTTGGGTTTAGATGTATACGAACAGGAGGCGGAATTATTTTTTGAAGATCTATCCGACCAGATTATCCAAGATGATATATTTGAACGTCTATTGACTTTTCCCAATGTAATGGTGACGGGGCATCAAGCATTTTTCACGGCAGATTCCTTGGAAGAGATCGCTCGAACTACGATCTCCAGTGTCAATAGTTTTGCTGCTGATCAACCCCTAGAAAATGAGATTATTACACCTTGAGGTCACAAAGCCTTCATGGGTGTCAACTTACAGCAGCTTGAGAGTGGGCTTCGACGACCCTCAGCCCACTCTTAAACCCAACATTGAAAAGACTTTCAATGTTTTTGGCGTGTCTCATTTGAACGCAAAGTGCTGTAACACTAAAGGTATTACCAGCCTACTGTTTGCGGTTTAGTCCTCGATCCCCCTAGCCCCCCTATGTCCTTTGGACAGGCTACGCCAACAAAAGGGGGGACAAGAAATAGTTTAAAGTCCCCCTTTTTATGGGCTTTGCCTTCCCTTAAGGGTAGGGGGATTTAGGGGGATCAAGACTTGACTAAAATCTACCTCATTGGATTAAAAACCGCTTTAGTACCCAACCAAATTTATGATGAAATATCACCACTCTGCTTTTATTTATATTGCGGCAACCCTGATTGCTAACTTCACCGCTAGTTTGTTTATGCCGATTCCCTATATTGGTCAATTTGCCGTGGGAACACTGTTTTTTGGCGTAACTTTTACCCAACGCGATCGCGTCCACAAGTGGGGCAAAAAATACGTTTACCAGATGATTCTGTTGGCAGCAGTATTGAATATGTTGATGTGCCTAGTTTTAGGCGTGCCACCGAGAATTATTGCCGCGAGTTTTCTGGCAATTCTTATTGCTGAGAGTGTGGATACCGAAATCTTTGCTGCACTGCATCGGCGATCGTGGTTTGTCCGAGCTTTATCTAGCAATGCGGTGAGTATTCCCATAGATACCTTAATCTTCACCATGATTGCCTTCTGGGGCGAGTTAAGCACCCCAGAAATCATCGGTCTCTTGATTGGTGATAGTTTGGTGAAGTATGTGATTTCCTTTTTGGTGGCTCTATGGAAAGAGAAGGAAACTAATACCTCAGTTTGGTTAGAAGATAGCTCTGAGAGTTGATTTTTGCAACTAATGTAGAAACTGTAGAAACCCTCGCTCCGCGAGGGTTTCTACATCCTAATCCCTTTGCAGATAAATACAGTTCCTCTGGCTATTAGTTATTGGTGTCGTAAAACTGGCAATATCGATAATTTTTGACTTATATTTAGGTAGTATTTCCTCCAACTGCTTCGCCTCTTCCTCTGTCCAGTTGCCCCTGTAAAGAATTGCCACACCATTAGAGTTTAAAAAAGGCAAACTATACTTTACACACATATCTATCTTTGCCACTGCTCGAATCGTTACTACATCGTATTGTTGGCGATGATTAACTTGATTGTTTACCTGCTCCGCTCTGCCTAGTAAAGTTGTGGTATTGGGGAGATTAGTCTCTAGAATTAACTGGTCTAAAAATTTTAATTTTTTGTGGGTCGAATCTAGTAAAGTCACTTGAGATTGGGGAAGACAAATGGCGATCGGCACTCCCGGCATTCCGGCTCCAGTGCCAATATCCATGATTTTTCTAGGAGTTTCTGGAGTGCTTAATAGAGGTTTAATACCTCGAAGTGAATCCCACAGATGCTTTTCCCAGAAATCAGTAACTTCCGTAATTCTGGTGAGATTAAGCTGTTGATTACCAATCAGAATTTGTTGATAAAATTGATTAAATAGTTCTTCTTGAGCAAAACTAGGTTGCCACCCCAAAGTTTCCTGCCAAATATCATTCATTAAAGGTAATACAACTTGATTCATAGTTTAGCTTTCCCTGATTTATTTTCCAGCCAATATCAGCAATTTCTAGTAAGTCCTTGGCATCGTGGGTGACAACCAGCAAAGTCCAATCTTTTTTTAATTTTGCTAATAAACTTACCAATTGTTGTTTCATTGACCAATCCAAACCCGCTGTAGGTTCATCTAATAGGAGCACATTGGGTTCTCTAATTAGTTGCACCGCCAAAGCCAAGCGCCGTTGTTGCCCACCGCTGAGATCGTAGGGAGAAGCTTGGAGAGAAAGGTGATCTAAGCCTACTTCTTCGAGGGCTTTGGCTACGCGATCGCTCCCCAATTCTGGATGCCCTAACCGTAGCTCTTCCAGAATCGTCCCCCCACAAAAATGCCGTTCAGGAAACTGAAAGACTATCCCCGCCAACTGTTGTAGGTCTTCACTAGTCAGTTCTTGCTCCCCCCAGAGAACATTCCCTTTCGTCGGCTCTGCTAACCCTGCCAAAATTTCTAGGAGGGTACTTTTGCCAGAGCCACTAGCACCCACTACCAAGCCCAGTTTTTGGGGAGGAAGTTGCAGGTTAATCGAGTTCAGAATGGGATGGGTAGCGGCGGTGGGATGGTAGGTTAAATTTTTGATTTGGAGCATTTGGGTTAACCCCGTGGATTATTTGCCATCAATTCCCGCACTTGCTCGGCATGGTAGGAACTGCGGGTGAGGGGAGAAGAGACTACTTGCAAGAATCCTAGGGATTCCCCCAAGCTTTGCCACTGGGCAAATTGTTCCGGGGTGACAAAGCGATCGACCTTCAGGTGTTTGCTAGAGGGTTGGAGATATTGCCCGATCGTCACAATATCACAACCCACAACCCGTAAATCCCGCAACACCTGCTTCACTTCAGTATCTGTTTCCCCCAGCCCCACCATGATCCCAGATTTAGTATAAGTTTGGGGTGACAAGCGGTGCGATCTTTCCAGCATTTCTAAACTTCGCTGGTATTCTCCTTGAGGACGGACTCGTTTGTAGAGACGAGGGACAGTCTCGGTGTTGTGATTCAGAACTTCGGGACGAGCTTGGAGAATTATTTCTAGGGCATCCCAGTTGCCGCAGAGATCAGGAATCAGAACTTCGATCGTGGTATTTGGACACAGCCGCCGCACCTGTTCAATACACCGGACAAACTGGGAGGCTCCCCCATCGGGCAGGTCATCTCGATTGACGGAGGTAATCACCACATGGTTAAGTTTTAGCCGCTGCACTGCCTCAGCCAAACGATCTGGCTCTGTAGGATCAAGGGCTTGAGGTTTCTTCTCGAAATCAATATCACAGTAGGGGCAAGCTCTAGTACAGGCAGGACCCATGATCAAAAAAGTAGCCGTGCCAGCTTGAAAGCATTCCCCGATATTGGGGCAGGAAGCCTCTTCACACACTGTATTCAGCTCCAAATCCCGGAGAATTTCCTTGACGCTGCCCACTCGTTGCCATTGGGGAGCTTTGACCCGGAGCCAAGCGGGTTTAGTAAATGGGTTTGGCGGGGGAGTATCAGGGGTGATGGTTGATTCTGTCATGGGTTGGCGATCGTGCTTAATTGTGCTAGGAATAGCAACTCAAATATCTTTAACGTCCTTAACAATAGTATTACAATTACTTGGACATATCTATCTGTACATTTTTAGAGGAGACAGGATCATGAATAATCTAACCAGACGAAGATTTATTGTGGGTACAGGCTTGGCGGTGGGTTTTGCGATCGCTGCTCACCCGACCCATGCTCAGGTAATTACCACCGATACTCAAGGTTTAACTGCTGGTGCAGTTCGCATCCCCACAGCCGATGGAGAGATTCCCGGTTATCGGGCAATGCCTAGCACCGGGAGCAATTTTCCGATGATCTTGGTAGTGCAAGAAATCTTTGGAGTTCATGAGCATATCCAAGATATCTGCCGTCGGTTTGCGAAGTTGGGTTATTTGGCGATCGCTCCCGAAATGTTCTTCCGCCAAGGAGATGTTTCCCGGCTGACGGATATTCCCCAAATTATCAGCACTGTAGTTTCGAGGGTTCCTGATGCCCAAGTAATGTCTGACCTCGATGCGGCGGTGGCTTGGGGAGCAAAATCTAGCCAAGGTAATGCAGAGAGAATCGGCATCACTGGCTTCTGCTGGGGCGGCAGAATCACATGGCTCTACAGTGCGCACAATCCCCGTGTCAAGGCTGGTGTGGCTTGGTATGGGCGCTTGGTGGGGGAGCCAACTCCTCTAACTCCCAAGAATCCGATCGATATTGCTCCGACTCTCACCGTTCCCGTTTTAGGGTTATACGGTGGTGCTGATACTGGCATCCCGGTTAGTTCTGTTCTCCAGATGCAGGAAGCTCTAGCTAAGGGAAAAAGTGGCTCAGATATTCTAGTCTACCCCGCCACTCCCCACGCCTTCTTTGCTGATTATCGAGCTTCTTACCGCAAGGAAGATGCTGAAAATGGTTGGATGAGATTGCAAGCTTGGTTCAAGAAAAACGGCTTATAAACCCCAGTAAGGTGGGCAATGCCCACCTAATTCTTATCAACAGAAAAGGCTGCTTTTCATTGCAGAAAACCCAAAGAAACATATCAGTTATTATCCAGTGAAACAATAGGAAATTCTAGGAGCGCAAGGCTTTGCACCCTTAATTAGTCCACTGGTACTCGCTAAACTGATGGCCATCCAGCAATCTCCAGCTTCTAATTCTTACGGCACATATTGCACTTCGGCAAAGCTCAGTTACCACTTTTGTTTTTTGCACAAATCACCACATTTCGTCTGTGCTTACTGCCTCGGTTTCTACCTGCTTTTCTTGTGCATTATGAACTATATAGCCATCCTAAATGGGTTGAGAACGGCTCACCATGAGGGTGAGCCGTTCTCAATCCTCTAAAATTCTAAACTCAATTAGGATCGCTATATTTGTATCAAAGATTTACTAAAATGGTGCGAGAGCGATCGACACCTCATTAAGTTTTACGAACCTAGGAGTGGAATCAGGATATCTTGTTATCTTGGATACGGAATAACCATAATTGTTTTAATTATCCTAAACCTAATTCTATTCAGGACGTTTGTTTTTAACTTTAAGGATGACGCTCTTCAATCGATTTACCGAATTCAATTTTGATCTTTTCAATTAGTTTGATCTTTTCAATTAGTTTGATCTCTTCAATTAGTTTAATCTTTTTAATTAGGAAGTACAGCATGAATAAACGCAGCCAATTATGGCAACGTCCTGAGGTGACTAAATTATTTAGATTTATTGTTAGAATGGTAATCACAATGGTGCTAGTTCTCAGCACCTTTTTGATTGCACAGCGTGTAATGGCAGGCGACCCCGGTGGTCAAAATACAGGTGCCGCTGCTGATGTTCAAAAAGCCGATGGGACAGGGATTATTGTGGCAGAGCCGAAAAAAAATAATGCCAAATATGCTACTGATCCAAAAGCCTATGAAACTGACTTGAAAGCCTTTCAGGACTTTAAAGCCCAAGCTGACAAGGAACCGTTAGCAATCCAGTTGGCAGATGCCGTTGGTCAAAACCGGATCGCCATTAACCTCACTTGGACGCTGGTTACTGGCTTCCTAATCATGTTTATGCAAGCAGGGTTTGCGCTAGTAGAAACTGGCTTTACCCGCGCCAAGAATGCCTCCCACACCATGTTGATGAACTTTTTAGTTTATGTCATTGGTTTGACGGGCTTTTGGATCGCTGGGTTTGCCTTTATGTATGGTGCGATGCCGGTCGCAGCCTTGGGGGGTACCGCTGGGCTAGATGCCTCTAAAGAGGTGGTGATTAACCTTTTTGGCAAGCCCTTTGGCTTGTTTGCTCTCAATGGCTTTTTCCTGAGCGGTGACGTGTACGATGTGGGGGTATATACCATCTTCCTATTCCAGATGGTGTTTATGGACACAGCAGCCACGATTCCTACTGGCTCTATGGCTGAACGCTGGAACCTGAAGACTTTCTTCATCTACGCCTTCTTTGTGTCAATGATTCTTTATCCCATGTTTGGCAACTGGGCATGGGGCGGTGGCTGGCTCTCGGCACTGGGTACGAACTTTGGCTTGGGGCATGGCTATGTAGACTTTGCAGGCTCCGGTGTTGTGCACTCAGTCGGTGGGTTGTGCGCGATCGCCGGTGCTCAGGTACTGGGTGCTCGTATTGGCAAATACAACGCGGATGGCAGCATCAACGCAATTCCCGGTCATCATATCCCGATGGGGCTTTTGGGTACTTTTATTCTTGCCTTTGGCTGGTTTGGGTTTAATCCGGGCAGTACCCTCGGTGTTGCTGGCGGTGGCTTGAATCGGGCGGGGATTGTGGCAGTGGTAACAATGATTGCCAGTGCCGGTGGTGCGCTTTCTGCTGCTGCTTATCTGATTTTCCGAACTGGTAAGCCAGATCCGACGATGATCGCCAACGGACTGCTAGCTGGTTTGGTGGCAATTACAGCTCCCTCTGGGTTTGTTGGTGCAACGGGAGGGTTTATCATTGGGGCGATCGCGGGCATTTTAGTTTGCCTCTCGGTCGAATTCTGGGACAAACTAAAAATTGACGACCCCGTCGGTGCGATATCGGTTCATGGTGTCTGTGGCATGTGGGGGGTGCTGTCGGTAGGGCTATTTGCCGATGGAACTGCCTTCTATGGCGGGGTGTGGAACGGGGTACAAGGCCCAGTCAAAGGTCTATTCTACGGCGATCCGGGTCAACTAGGCGCGCAAGTCATTGGCTGTATTACCCTGATCATTTGGGCGTATGGTCTATCACTCCTGTTCTTCAAAGTGCTCAATAGCATTATTCCGATGCGGGTTTCAGAAGAAGTGGAACTGGGAGGTTTGGACATTCCCGAAACAGGTGTTCTCGCTTATCCCGAATTCCCAATATCTTCCGATTATTCATCCAGTAGTAAATAGTCGTCTACCAGTTGGATGGTAACTACTTGCTGTGAACAGATTAAAGCAGTTTGTGTATGGGCGGCTGTCGCCGCCTACACACAAAACTAAACCTAGTAATACCAAATTAAAAAAATGGTGAAACCATTTTTTTAATTTAAATCCTTACGCAGCAAGGTATTCAGAATCTCATTTGTATCAACTATAGGACTTACGCACTCTCAACGAATTATCGAGAGTTTTGGAAGTTGTTGCAGGCGCTCCGCGCCTGCAA
>CALRPI020000034.1:0-56051 GCA_943370025.1 Phormidium lacuna HE10JO
CAAAAAAAACGTCCCCGTCCTAACTAGAATGGTACTTACTATATGATCTTTTGTGCGAAAAAACAAAAACGAAGCCTTCCTGATGAAGTAGAAGTGGGTGACTGCTGGATTGGGATGAGCTTGGCTAATTCGAGTGGCATAATTCTAGCAGCAAGAGTAGGAAAACACACTGATGAGTTGATTGAAGAGTTGGTTGTTAGCAGTGAAGGGAAGACAGCCTGTAAACAGTGGAATAGTGATGACTGGGGCGGCTACGAACGAGTCTGTAAGTTCCATCATCTTTTGGTTAAATAACTCTAGTGTCCCATAGATTGTTTTTTGGAATTATTTATTTCTTGCAAGTCCCTAAGACACGATGCAACTGTATAAAATGCTTATTAAGATTAAGGTTGAGAGTGGGTGGCTACAGCCACCCACTCTCAAGCTGCTGTGATTTTGCTTGTGGGAACCCTTACGGAGAGAGGTTTCCCACAATGTAACCTGCTTGGTGACGGTTATACTTTATTGGGGTTGAGTTTCCAACCAATCACGACCAATCCGAATAGTGAAATCTGAATTGATGTCTCCTGTAGAAGATGGTTCTATGTCACCAAAACCCAAGACACGTTTTAATCTATTGCCTGTTTCTACGTCTCCCTGCTGAGAAATGATCTGGGTCTTCGCTACACTTTCTGTCCAGTCGGCGATTACATAGGTATTATCAAAACCTTTACTCGCTAGATAACTAGCAAACTTTTCTGCTACCTTTGTGCTCCCCGTGGCATTTTGGATGGCAATACGGATTGAGGACGGACGCTGATCTGAGGTTGTATTGGCGGAACTGCTTCCGGGGATAGCAGTTTGGAAGTATTCCTGCATTAAGCGATCGCGGGCTTGCTGATTCAGCAGCCAATAACTGGCTTTATACTCTTGGGGCTGGCTAAACCGTCCGGGCAACAGCACCATCCGGAGTTTTTCAGGCTGTAAATCTAGCATAAAGCCACCCAGAGCCATAGTTTCTTCCAAACTGAGGTTGGTGTCGACATACTGCTGCATCACCCCCAGAATTTGGGGCAGACGGGGCAGCACCGTAGGGTTGAGGAGTCGTTGCCGAATAGCCTTCAGGAGAGTTTGTTGCCGCTGGACTCGACCAATATCCCCATTGCCATCTCCCCGAAAACGAGCGAATTGCTCTGCCTGAGAGCCATTCAAGGTCTGCCAACCCGGTTTCAAGTCGATCGCCAAATTTTGGGTAACATCTTTGTACTGCATGGGATAGGGTACATAAACTTCAATACCACCCATCATGTCTACTAATTCCCGGACAGCATTATTAGTCACGCGGACATAGCGATCGACCGCTACATTATTTAAGGTCCGGCTGACTACCCGCGCCGTCAGGGTTGCCCCCCCTTCCACATTTGCTTGGTTAATTTTACTAATCCCCAAATTAGGGATATCTACCTGCGTATCCCTAGGAATCGACAGGACACTAGCAGATTTTCCTTGGGGATCAAGGCGTACCAACAACATCGTATCTGTATGCCCAGAGAAAACCTCTGGAGAATTAGCTGGGGCATTCGGCACCCAATCTACCCCCGTTAATAAAATATTCACTGGTCTAGCCAGACTGTAGCGAAATCCCCGCTGCCATAGGTCTTCCTTAAGATTAGCAGGAGCATCATTTAATAGAGGGCTAATCGGTGTTAGTAGAGCTACTGTGGCTCCCAAGGCTGCGGAAATAGTAGCTGTAATACAAAAAGCCCCACCCCAGAAGACCCATCTAACTAGCTTGCGACTCAAGGATGGAGATTTACGAACACTATTATTAATCGACTGGTTTAATTCTTCTTTAGGATCCCAAGTTGTTGTATTTTTTTTGTTCTGCAATTTCTTCTGTAATAGGGAGTCATAGCTACAATCAACAGACATGCCATTCTCAGACTGCTGTGGGAACTGTTCAACGATTTTTTTCACCCCTCACCTCAACACGTTACTAATCTGAATCGGATTATAACCCTAGAAACCTCTTAGAGGCTATTTGTCAAATCTAATTTTCCGCCCCAAGGAAGTGGAAAATTAGTCCTTCTAGCCACTTTACAAATGACTTCTTTACTATGGTTTAACTATGGTAGTGATGCAAAGTAATTATCTGAGGCATGTTATTTGGGCACCTCGCGCTCAAATGCCATACCTACACATGACTACCTTAACTATTACTATAGGTATTTCTCAACAACTTTTAACTCTCGTATTTTTTAACTAAAGTAAAGTAATATTAAATTATATTAACAGCATTAAGATAAAGATCAAATAATACATTGTAATAAATTCATGTCCCCCTATCAACCTTCCCAACCCTCAGAGCAAGATTTACTCAAAACTTTACTGCCGCCACTATTAGAAGATTTCCATTACTGGTTTACGCGATCGCTCCATTTATTGGAAAATGAGAAGATCGCTTTCTTGAGCGAAACCCAGCAAGCTGATCTTCTTGCCCGGATCAGGCTTGCCCACCAAGAAGTTACCACTGCCCAGATGTTATTTACTGCAACAAACGGGGAGGTAGGCATAGCAACAGCTATCTTAATTCCTTGGCATCGCTTATTAGGAGAGTGCTGGCAAGTTTCTCGCCAATGGCGCCAAACCCAAGCTCTCGTTTCAGAGAATCTACCTAATTACCAGCAATAAATAGTAACTACTAATACAAATACTAATAAACTAATACAAACACTAATCAACGTTTCAGTAAAAGTTCGTAAAAGGTTTCTCAATTTGCTATCCCATAAATATCTCAGATAAATATATCTCCCAATATCCTAGATAAACTTCAACATAAAATTACCACTACTGCCCCGGAGGAACATGTCATGCTACATCTTATCTATCTTGTAGTTTTTACGATTTTAGCGTTACTGGCAATTAGTAATCTCCTAAGGAGCCTAGTAACTCTAGGTGTTGACTCCCAACGTCAGTCAACTTCCTCTAATAGATATCCTCACTCCCAACCCTCTGCGAGCAATGCCTCGCCTGTACATCCCGAACTTCTAGATACCTATGGCAACCCCATCAATGAACCCTTGCTAGTTATGCGATCGATGAGTGTAGAGGATGCAAGGGAACAGCTAGATGCTTTATACCACAACTCTCCTAACCACAGTACAGACACCCCAGAAGAAGCATAAAGCAAAAGGAAAAGTTTTCTGATATCACTCAAAAGCCCACAACGTACTCATAATCTACTTTAGTTTTAAGCTATAATCCTATTGGTCGTTAACTCTCCTATAATGACTAGGAAACCCTAGGGTAGTATTTTACTAATGGCAAGCATCATTTGATACCTACTAGATCTATATCATGTCAATATTTCGGAGGAAGTGTTGGCAGATCGCAGACAAAATAGGCATCCCTTGCTGTAGGTACAGCATTAATATCGGGTGTATCGTGTCCTGATAGAGTTATATTGAGTTAGAAAATAATGGTTTTTATCCGCAGCCTATGAGTACTCTTGTAAAAGTTGTTGAACCCACTGGACTTCTAGACGGCACTAAGGCTGGCCAATTTCGTCAGGAAATTAGTCAGTTAGTAGACGCTCAAGCAAAAGTGGTATTAGTTGATTTTAAGAATGTCACCTTTATGGATAGCTCTGGTTTAGGAGCTTTGGTGTTGGCATTAAAGACAGTACGGGCTTCCGGCGGTAAAATGTTTATCTGTTCTGTGAATGACCAGATTAAGATGCTGTTTGAACTAACTAGCATGGATCGTGTCTTTGAGATTTTTGCTAATCGAGATGAATTTGATACACACCTAGCTTCCCTTTAAGTGGACGTTTGCTGCCATGTACTATCATTGGTCTTACTTATTGCTGATTCCCGGTACTGTCTTAATGTTTTGGGCACAGAGCCAAATCCGAGGTACCTATCAACGCTATTCCCAAGTTAAGTCTAGTCTAGGTATGACTGGTGCTGAAGTTGCTCAGGCAATTCTCCAGCGGATGGGAGTAGAAGATGTGGCGATCGAAACTATTGCCGGGGAGCTTACTGACCATTACGATCCCACCGCCAAGGCTGTCCGTCTCTCTGAGGGTATTTACAGTTCCACATCTCTTGCAGCAGCGGCTGTTGCTGCCCATGAGTGTGGTCATGTCCTTCAGGATAAACAGGGCTACACTTTTATGAATATCCGCGCCACTCTAGTCCCTGCTGCGAATCTTGGCTCTCAACTAGGGCCAACTTTGGTAATAATGGGAATTCTTTTTAGCTCCGTAGGCGCAATCTCTAGCTGGGCAATTAATATAGGAATTTTACTTTTTGCTGGAGTAATTGCTTTTCATATTGTCACCCTGCCAGTGGAGTTTGATGCCTCAAGGCGGGCATTACGCCTCATTGATGAGCTAGGAATCTTGCAAGGCGATGAAAATAAAGCTGCTAAATCAGTCCTCCAGGCTGCTGCTTGGACTTATGTGGCTACGGCCTTCTATGCTGTATTACAGCTAATTCAATTATTAATTATGTCTCGGAATCGTTAGTACTAGCGGAAAGAGCGGCGACGGACTTCATTGGCGGTTTCCTGTCGCCAATTTAGGGGAAGTAAACCTATTAACTCTTGCCAAACTACATTAACAGGCATAAGAACTTTTCTTGGCTCCTTCCAAATATAAGGATAAGGATAAGCGCTGCTCTGATCCATTGATGAATCACTAATTGCCCACTTCCCGTTGACTCTGCGCCGCAAAACTTCCCCCACGTAGGCAACTAGATGGTCGTAAAGATCCTGTACTAGTTCAGGTTGGGGATCATAATCTTCTGAGAGATGATGAGACGGGCATTTATATATTTCTGTTTGCTGAGTAATGATATCCAAGCTAGGGTAGGAAAAATCTAGCTGTTGGGGAGCGATCGCTAACTTTGCAGCTAATTCCCCAATCAGAACATCAATCTGATCAATTAAATTCTCTTTGTGCTGAGAATAGTAGTACCAATGGCTAGTAGAACTAACGCAGCCGTTAATAATATTTTGTTGGACTCGTTTGTGTGATCGAACCCACCGCAGAAAATATTGCCGATCGTAAATATCCCCTTTGCCTGCTGAAACAATTCCTGCGGGGTCAAAGACAAACAAAAATCTATCGTTGGTTAATTCATAAACTAAGGGCTGGTTTCTATAGCCAGTTGCATAAATTTGGGCAAAACAATCAGTAAACTCTGGATGAAGTTTGCCCTCAGTGGCAACTAACTGCTGCACTTGCTGCTTTGTCAGACGCTTAGAATTCAAACACTTTCTCTTCATAATAACCTCATTAGGGGAGCTACTAAGCCTGTTACAATGGCTACGCTACTTAGCCAAAGAGATTAATAAAGCGGATCGCACCACTATCTCTTCTCTCCTAGGAAGAGTTTCCGTATATGTTAAGCTTAGGATTAATTTAAGAGGTTACTTATAAAGTATCCAAGACTCTACACCCGCCCCCAAATCTCCCAATTCTGGAGGACTGCCGATCCAATTATCCCCAAAATTGGGGGCAGTTCGGGTAATAACTTTGATTTTATAAATGACCTCTAATGTAGAAATCTTCTGCTTAATGAGTCCTCTGAATCTACTTTACCTTTCTTCCTAACTAACTAATGACTAATCAAGTATCTTTAAATTTAGCTGCTATTGATGATAAATTATCCCAGCGTTTCATTAATTTAGACCCCGGTGGCTATTTTGTGATTTATCTAGACCGAGGAGAGCAACTGATTTGTGCTAAACACTATACAAATACGATCGACGATCGCGGTTTAGCCACAGACCCAGAAACGGGTAAACCTATCCCCACCAAAGGTAAAGTTAGTCGAAGTTACAATGCTCTATTTACAGCTAGAACCGCAAAGGAAATGTGCATCAAAATCTTTGAAGAACTAAACTCCAATCCCATCACGATGTTGGATCATGCCGCCTACTTGGGGAGGGAATTTGTGCGAGCCGAAATCGCCTTAATTAATGGAACAGATTATATTCAAGATTAATGAGATCGTTATGTTTCCTAAACCCTATTGGATTCTATCTTTTACTCTAGTTAATCTAGGCTTAGCTAGTTTTCTGTCTGCTTGTAACAGCGTCCAAAGCTCTACCTCACCCGTTCCAGTTCCTAGTTTTATTCCCGCAGTAACCCCTGCTCCAGTAACTCCTTCCCCTACTCCACTCCCCCTCATTGTTCCTCCAGCTCCAACCGAGGCTAAAACCACCCAGAACATTCAAGATTACTTGAAGCGATTAATCATCCCCGGTATCCCTCCCCAACCCAATGGCATCTGGATGCAAACAGGACAGAATTTACTTGCCAATGAAAAAGGGACAACGCCTTTAGGGGCAGCTTCTATAACTAAAGTAGCCACATCCTTGATTGCACTGCAAACCCTAGGAGTGGATTATCAATACATCACAGAGATTAGGATTACAGGGGAAGTGCAGAATGGAGTTCTTAATGGTGATTTGTGGCTTCAGGGGGGAGGTGACCCATTTTTAGTCTGGGAAGAAGCGATCGCCCTCGGAAATTTACTCAATCAAAGTGGCATTAAAAAAGTTAATGGCAACTTAATGATTAGTGATAAGTTTTATATGAACTTTGAAACCGATCTTGTTAAATCGGGAGAGCTATGGCGAGAAGCAATTAATGCTAATACTTGGTCTGGGGAAGCAGAAGCTGCCTACAGAAATCTGGTTAAGAAAGCTCCCCAAAACCCAACCCCCACCACAGTTGCCAAACCTCAAATAGTGATCACCGGCAACGTTAAAACTAGCCCGAATATTCCTGCCAATGCTCAATTGCTTATTCGTCATTATTCCCTGCCCTTGACAGAGCTGGTCAAGAAAATGAATCAGTATAGTAATAACCCAATGGCAGAAATGATTGCTGATTCCGTTGGTGGTGGCAAGGTAGTTGCCCAAAAAGCAGCGGCAGCGATCGAAGTTCCGGAGACTGAGATCCAACTAGAAAATGGTTCTGGATTATCAACCAAGAACATGATTTCTCCTAGAGCTGCTGTGGGTTTGTTTTTAGCCCTAGACAAATTAATGGCTGCGAATAACTTATCGATCGCCGATACCCTCACGATTGTTGGGCAAGACCCCGGCGTTCTTGAATCTCGCCCCCTGCCGCCTAATGCGATCGCTAAGTCTGGGACTCTCAATACTGTTAGTGCTTTGGGTGGAGTATTGCCTACAGAAAAGTATGGTTTAGTTTGGTTTGCTGTGCTTAATAATGGAGACATCGACCTAGACAAAGCCCGTAGAGAGCAAGAACTATTTCTAGATAGCCTCCTCAAAGATTGGCAACTAGCCAAAACAGTCCCGCCTCAACTGACAGCTAGTGAATCAAGGAAAAATAAAACGAGCCGAAGTGAAGTTTTCAAAAATCTAAACTTTTAGGATTTAAGCTCTGATCCCCTGTCTAGCTCAAATCTCTGCCATCTTCTAAGTCTTGCTCGGCTTTGTCCAAATCTTCTCCTCTGCTTTCTAGAAGAATTGAGGTATCGATCAAAAAACGTACATGTTTGATAGTGGTATCCATATCTCCTTCGATAATGGGGCAGCCATAGCGGAGGGCTGGATCCCGGGGATTTTGCCAATGAATCCAGAGCTTACTGCGAATTATATTAGTATGAATAGACCAACCCCGATACTGAGTGGGTAAGTCTTGTCGGGGGTTAGTGTTGTTCTGGTTGAGGCTTCTATCAAAGTTCACTGAGATTATCATTTAGGAGAACCAATTAATATCAATACGCTAATTGTCTAGTAAATATAATTAGCTAGCAGTGACTCTATCAAACTCCTCAGGTGATTCCCTTTGAGAGATTTTGTTGAAGCTAGTAAGTCAATTTACGTGACTTGCTTCACTCAATGATAGTGAGTCAGATCACACACCCTTAATTTCATGGTATAGCAACTACTTGAAAACTGTTCAAATATTTTTCTCTATCCACAAAAAAATCAACGTAAGGAGGTCATATTTATAGCAAGCACCATTCTATTTAGGACGGGGACGTTTTTGAGGGCGTGGGGTGCGCTTTCAAAAACGTCCTAATCAAAGCGGATCCAGCTTATATAAGATGGCTATAAAGTCTGGTTTTCCGCTCCCGCCGGCAGCGGAAAACCAGACTTTAGGGACTTGCAAGAAATAAATAATTCCAAAAAACAATCTATGGGATACTAGAGTTATTTAATACCATTTCACGAAATACAGGATACTAATAGCGCATCTATTATGAATTCATACCCTGTCACTGATGCAACTATTTCATTGCTCAACTTCTCTAGCTCTTTCCCCAAGGCTACTCTCAATTCTTCCAAACTAGAAAAACACTCCCACCTTAATCCTCTCTTGATTTCTAGCCATAGTCTCTCGATTGGATTTACTTCTGGTGTATGAGGTGGTTGAAATAAGAATATGACATTTTCGGGTATCTCTAGCTCTTGACTATCGTGAAATTTGCCATTATCCATTTGCAGAATATGAAAATCCTCTGGATAGGCGGCGGCAAATTCCTGTACAAATCTCTCAAAACATACTCCATCTAAATGGGAGAACTCTAAAAAGAAGCTTTCTCCTGTTAATGGTTCTACGGCACCATATAAATAAAAGTTCTTTCGCCCCCATTGGTTTATCCCTACAGGTTTAATTCCTTTCAGAGTAATTACTTTGCCACTGATAGTTTTTAATCCTAGTCTGGTTTCATCGATACACCAATAGCGAATCCTGTGTTTTGGTCGATTTGGTGGCAGCAGGTGTTTAACTATAACTTCTAGGAACTCTGGCAGTTTTTTTTAAAGGTCTCCTCTGCTAGGACTGAGTGTTTTGTACTCTTTGGTCTAGGAGCTTTTAACTTGGCTTTGAGTCGATAACGCACTGTGTCATGGACTACTTTATAAGATGCTTCTACTCCCATCACTGCTTGGAGCCATGTTTGAATTTCTCCATAGCTACTAAATCCTTGGGGGTCAGACAGTTCTTGGACAAGTTTCTCTCGAACTGCTGAGTTGATAATGGGTTTACGTCCGGTCTTGGTTTTGATTTCTAATAGAGCATTTAGTCCTCCTTCTCTGTATTGTCTGAGCCATCTTTGGACTGTAACGCGTCCTCGACCGAGAAGGACTGCTAGGTGTTGGACAGTTTCTACTTGCTTGGTCTGGAGCAGATAGAGGGCAAGGATTCGTTCCTTCAGGGAGGCGGATTGCTGTTTGTTCAACAGGGTCTTTAGTTCTTCGTCATTTTCTGTGATATCGATTTTGACTACTCTACACATTGTTCTAGATATTTAATTAGTACTGTGTCTATATGTAACACATCTTTGGTGAAATGGTATGAGTTGGCGGAGGCTCTGATGAGTCTAAAGCCTCAAAAGAGGCTTAATTCCTTAAAAGGGATGAAGGCTCTTCGCTCTATACAGCAAGCGTTATAGCCCCTCTGTCACCCCTTGAGGGTTTTGGGGTTAATGGGGCGATTTTGGTTAGATTCCCGACTTTTGAGAGTGCTGCCATCTTTTTGAATTTAGTCTAAACCTCAGTATCGGCGGTTCCTTTCATGAGGTATACCGCCGTATTAACAGGAAATTGTCAGGAAATTGCCGATTAAGCCGCCACTAATTCCCGCTGCACCATAGTTCTGCCAACTGCGGCAGCTACGGGTTGGAGTTCGTGGACTAGCTTGACCATATCCTCTAAAGATAGGGCTTGACGAGCATCAGATACCGATTCTTCAGGCACTGGGTGACATTCAATGATCAAACCATCGGCACCACAGGCGATCGCTGCCTTCGCCAAAGGAGCGACTAATTCCCGCTTTCCTGTAGCATGGGAAGGATCCACAATTACCGGTAGGTGAGTTAGCTGCTTCAGCGCCACAACTCCCCCCAAATCTAGAATATTCCGGGTGTAGGTATCGAAACTGCGAATCCCCCGCTCACAGAGGACTACTTGGGAATTACCGTGGCTGAGAATGTATTCGGCTGCCATCACAAATTCTTCGAGGGTGGCGGCTAAACCCCGTTTGAGGAGGATGGGTTTATTAATTTGTCCGAGTTCCTTGAGCAGGTCGAAATTTTGCATATTCCGGCTGCCGACTTGCAGCATATCCGCTTGCTCGACCAAGACTGGAATCTGAGAAATAGCCATGACTTCTGTCACCACTGGCAGGTGGTGGTGCGATCGCACCCGCCCCAAAATTTCTAGACCATCCACCCCCATCCCCTGAAAGGCGTAGGGAGAGGTGCGGGGCTTGAATACTCCACCGCGAATTGCTTGCACCGGGGCTGCTCGTAGTTTTGTGGCGACTAAATCCATCTGGACTTGGCTTTCTACGGTGCAGGGACCAGCGATGATGGTGATCTGCTGCCCACCGATCGCCACAGAGGGTGATAAATGCACAATGGTCTGTTGGTTAGAGCTAGAGCGGGAAGCAAGTTTGGCTTGTAACATGGTAAAAAATTCCTCCGGGATTGAATTTATAGTTTGGTAGTCCTAAAAAGGTAAGGATTTTTGGGAAACTCTTAGTTCTATGGATTTTGGGGTAAGAATTTCCCCCGTGCTATGGGGGAAATTCTTAGCTTTATGGAGATTAAGCACAAAAAATAAGCCCGGAACTGTAGCAGTTCCGGGCTTAATCACTCAATAAATTAGATATGACTATACCTACCCGGAACTATTTCCGTGCCAAAAGTAAAAGCCATAAAAAAAGGTTTGAGTTGCGATCGCCATACTGAGAAATAAAACCTGATCTGGTGGTGATAGATACAAACGGCAGTTATATAGAACTGCTGAATAGGAAAATACGCCCTAACTCGATTAATAATTAAATACGATTATTAATACCTTACAAGACTAGCACAAGTTGACAAATTTCTAACCTAAAGTTTCAACAATCAGCAATACTTCTCAGGAAACACAGTTTCCTGAGAAGTATTGCTGATCTTGGCGAAGCCGCTATTGTCAAATAAGTTGATTAGTGTAGTACGTCCTAGACGATAATCTAGATTAGTCTTGCAGGGTGGATTGCAAGTCCTTGATTATTTCACTAGGTAAGGATGTTTCAGTAACTTTAATGGATTCTGGGATTGGTTCCTTGACTAAATCAGCAACTGAATTAGAAACTGGCTTTTTAATACTTTTAGTATCTGTAGTTTCTGAGGGAACTTGGGTCGATCGCTGCCAAGTTCCCCACGCTGCCTTCAGTCCGGCGACTAAACCACGGGTACTAGTTTGCACCTTCTGAGCTTGAGCCTTGGCGACTAGAATACTTTGATCTACCTGTTTGATCACCTCGGTGGCGCTTTGTACTCCGCCCCCAACTTCTGCGGTGAGATCCGTAATTTCTAACCCCGTCAGACGAATTGCTTCTAGGGTTGGTGGCAGTTCTTGATTCAGAGTATCAAAGAGTTTTTCGGCACTCCTTGCTGCCCTTGCCAATTCCCAAAAAGCTGGCAAAGCCGCCACTAAAACTGCCGTCAGACTGACTGCCACCAACAGTAAAGAAAGAGCTAACCAAAGTAGGGGATTAGTAATCAAGAATTTCTACGGAATTGCTAATTGTTGATCTTGGTAATCATATCTCCCGGGCTGCGGGGCATGATTACGTCTTGCCTTGATAACCATGTCCCCCGCACTGAGAGGCATGATTACTTCTTAAACAGGAGCTATTGGTATAATTATATCCCCCGCGCTGCGGGGGCATGATTACCTCTTGCACAGGAGCTAATTGTTATGTTTATTTTGTTCTGAAGAGTTGGGACGCACATCAACGGGTGAGGATGGGTATTGGGGTTCTAGTTGACTCGCCTCAATCCCGGCAGCGATCGCATCTTTCAATCTATCTAGAGTTTCATCCCAGTTCCGCAGAGCAGTTTCCGAAAAGCGATCGGCTTGGAGTTGAACTGTTGTGCCTAAGTCTTCTGCTAGTTCTGGGAGGGCATCGGCGGATTTTTTGAGAATTTGTCTAGTTTCCCTGCCGGTGCGGGGAGCGACTAATAAGCCAGTGATTGCCCCGATCGCACTTCCCAGCAAGACCCCTGTAATAAATGAACCCGTCTTTGCCATAACTAATCCTCCTCACACTTCAATTTCCTAGATATTCAGCAATTCTTCAGGAAATTACTTATCATAGGATGCCCATCATCTTAGCTCAGATTATCCCTCCTCAGCCCTGCTCGCAAAATATTTACTTCCCTCAGATGCCTGAAAAGTTTCATAGATGGCTTGATTGGTGGCAAAGTGTACCTGCCAGTAGTGGTCATGGTGGCAGCAGGGACGAACAGCTAAGACAATTCCATTGATATTAAGTTCCAAAATATCTACCACTGGGGCTGGGTCTAGGAGGACGTGAGGAATGTTCGGGATTTTCTCCTTCAGGTTGGCGATCGCTAACCTGGGATCCGCCTCAGGAGCAAGGGTGACGGTGAGGTCTACTCGGCGGTAAGCATAGATCGAATAGTTATGGATATTTTCCCCTAAGAGTTTGTTATTGCCTACGATCGCTACCACATGATCGGGAGTTTTCAGAGTAGTAGCAAATAAACCAATTTCCTGCACAGTGCCAGTCACTCCCGCTGCGGCAATAAAATCCCCCACCTGAAAAGGACGAAAAATGATCAAAAAGATGCCTGCTGCAAAGTTAGAGAGCATTCCTCCCCACGCTGCCCCGATCGCAATCCCAGCAGCAGCCAATAGAGCCGCAAAGGTAGTGGTGGGGATGCCAAAGAACCCCAACAGGGCAACGACTAAGATAATCCGCAGGGTAATCCCAATAAAGGCTGCTAGGTAATTGATCATCGTGGCATCAATATTGCTCTGCAACACCGATGTAGCCTGTCCCTTAAAACTCCGGCGAATAAATATCTCGACAAAACTAATCAGTTTTTGGCTGACAATCCAAAGGGCAATCCCCCCCAGCACCTTAAAACCAAACTGGGTCAGCAGACTAATAATCAATTCACCGATTTTATTAAAATCCATAGCTAGAGTAAGTTAATCGTTTGTTAATTAGTATCAGTAGGGGTTTGGCATTTACGCCAGAGATTTCATTGTTTATAGGATTGAATCCGCAAATGCCAAACCTTCATCGATTCACCACGATAATTATCCCGTAGAGTCAAGAGGGTAACTTGTAGGGTGGGCACTGCCCACCGGAAGTATTATCTGTTATGGATGGTGAAAAAATGTTAGAGAATATGCAGCAATGGTTTCTGTAGCTGTTAGTCTAAACCCAAATAAGTAAAAAGATGTCGGCAAAGGTTCTGGCGGTTGAAGCCGCAACTATAAGAACAAAGTCCGTCTGCACGGGCTAAGAAAAATTGAGAACTTTCTGCGACCTAGGTTGGCAGGTTTTGCTCCTGTAGTTGCCACGGCTCGACGGCTCGACTGAGCGTAGCCGATTTATCCGGCACGGTAGTCTTTAGTTACCAAGCTAACTTTTCAGATATTCTTTAAGCAAAATTTCAATAGGTGAGCGGTGCCCACCCTACGAGAAATATGATAATTTTCTGAGTTTCCAAATTACCGAGGTTTTTTTATGACTATGCAATCTCCCCTGCCCATTCCTGAATATTTTGATCCTAACAAAGTTGGTGAAGTCTGGCGCGTTCCTTACCAGTTGAGAGCTTCAGAGGCACGGGCATGGGCTGAAAAACAGCATATACCTCCGGCAACAGAGGATCAAACCCAGATTTGTTTATTAATTATTGATGCCCAAAATACCTTTTGCATTCCCGAATTTGAGCTATTTGTCGGCGGTCGATCGGGCGTTGGCGCCGTGGCAGATAACCAGAGGTTGTGTGAATTTATCTATCGTAATTTGGGGACAATTAGTTCGATCGCCCCCACCATGGACACCCACACCGCCATGCAGATTTTCCACCCCATTTTTTGGATCAATACTGCCGGAGAACATCCAACCCCCGCTGCCACCATGATTACCTTTGACGATGTGACACAAGGCATCTGGCAGGTAAATCCAGCAGTAGCTCCTAGTGTCATGGGTGGGGACTATCAGGCACTACAGAAATATGCCCTCCACTACGTCAAACAACTCACCGCTGCCGGTAAGTATCCCCTAACGATTTGGCCCTATCATTCCATGCTGGGGGGGATTGGTCATGCTTTGGTGTCGGCGGTGGAGGAGGCGGTATTTTTCCACAATATTGCCAGAAATAGCCAGACTCTCTTTGAACTCAAGGGCAGCAATCCCTTAACGGAAAATTATTCTGTGTTGCGTCCCGAAGTTATGGATGGGGATGATGGCAGGGCGATCGCCACAAAAAATACCTCCCTGATCCGCAAACTCCTAGATTTCGATGTAGTGATCATTGCGGGGCAAGCCAAGAGCCATTGTGTGGCTTGGACGATCGATGACCTGCTCACGGAAATTATTGCCCAAGACCCCCAACTAGCAAAAAAAGTTTACCTGCTAGAAGATTGCACTTCCCCTGTAGTTGTCCCCGGAGTGATAGACTTTACCGATCAAGCTAATGCAGTGTTCGATCGCTTTGCCGCCGCAGGGATGAACATTGTCCAATCTACCCAAAATATTACCGATTGGTAGGGGCAGAGGGGATCAATGACTAAAATATTAGGAGGAAAATCCACCCATGCCGACAATTTTATACAATGGAGCCAATTTAACTCCTGCTCCCACCTTGGGTCTAGGAAACCTAGCAACACCGGGAGTCACGAGACTTGCTTACGCCCAAATTCCTCTTCCTAATATTGCACCTCCAGTTCCTCTTGCTACGGGGGCTGGAACTGGAACTCTGAATACCAATTTTCTAGCTGGTTTAACTGGGTATGCTGGTTATACAAACTTGAATCCATTGACATCAAATATTCTGCCTTCTTTTACTACCAAGTTGGATGGGGATACGGGTTTCAGTTTGAATTTTACTCTCCAGATCAATGCCGAAACTAGCAACCCCAACCGTGCTGGTTTCAGCCTGACAGTGACTACTGCTAACCAAACAGCTATTGAGTTAGGATTTCGGACTGCTCAAATATTTTCCCAGACTGATAATTTTACAGAATTTAGCAATTTTGCGATCGACACTACCATTGCTCGAAACTACACTTTGCAGGTGGTTAATGGAAACTATACTCTCTTAGCTGGCGGGGCAACTGTGGGCAATTTTGTCAATCGCCCCCTGGTCAGCTACAACTTCAACCCAGCCCTGAGTAACCCACCTTTGCCCTTCAATCCCTACACATTGCCTAATCTTATTTTCTTTGGTGATAATACCGACCAAGGGAATGCCAACTTTACAATTTCTAATATCAGCGTCAATGCTCTGCCCGTGGCTAAACCAGAAAGTTATCAAACCCCATCTGGTACAGCCCTAAATGTCCCTGTGGGCAGTGGAGTTTTGGCAAATGATACCGATGCTGATGCTGATCCTTTAACAGCAACTTTGATTACGCCGCCTAGCCAAGGTTTGTTAGCTTTTAACTCCAATGGCAGTTTTACCTATACTCCCAATGCCGGGGTGAACGCAGTGGATAGTTTTCAATACCGGGTGAATGATGGCACTGCCAACTCGCGGGATATAGTCACGGCAACTATTACCGTGGGCAATCCCCCTCCACCCCTAACTGCTGATTTCTTGAAATTGTTATCCAACCCTCCCGCACCTAAAACTCCCGATCCTGTGGTCATTGGTACTCCTCCTCAACCAGAAACTCTTCTCCTCCCCCTGCTTCCCCCGGCTCCCACTCCTCCAAATGCGGGAGGTAATGGTGCTGGTAATGGCACTGGGGCGAATTTGCCCGATGAAGAAATTGTCTATTTCGGCACACCAGAGAATGACGTAATTATCGGGACAGCAAGACGGGAAGCATTCTTTGGGTTTGGCAAGAAGGATCTACTGCGGGGGGGGAAGGGGAACGATCGCTTCTTTGGCGGACGAAGAGCCGATACCATCTTTGGTGGAGCGGGTAATGATCTGCTCCGGGGCGGCAAGGGGAATGATTACCTCAATGGTGGGACTGGAGATGATTTCTTAGCTGGAGGTAAGGGCAAAAATATCTTAATTGGTCGATCAGGACGAGATCGCTTCCAAATTGGCAAAGGTCAGGATACGATTTTGGATTTCGCACCGGGGGAAGATAGTCTGGAACTGACTCTGGGATTGACCTTTAGCGATTTAGTCCAAACTGCTGGAGTAGGCGCAACGGTGATCAGTACTCGACCTAATGCCTTGAATCCAAATTTTCAAGCGATCGCTGCCCTTGTGGGAGTTAGCTCTAATGCAGTGAGTCAACTGGGGATATCTCCCTTGGCATTTCCCCTAAATCTATAGTGAAACAAGTCTGCCCGGAGGTACTTTCTACCTCGATCGTTGCCCCTAGGTAATGGGCAAGTTTTTTAACCAAAGCCAACCCTAAACCTGTGCCGCCATAGCGCCAAGGATCCCGATTGGGAATCCGATAAAACTTATCAAAAATCCGCTCCTGTTCCTCTTCGGGAATTTCTACCCCAGAGTTAGTCACACTAATTTTTATGTGGTTAGCTGGAGGTTTGGTCTCTGAGTCTTCGGAAAGTGGTGCAGAATCGGTTAGCTGAGAATTTGCTGGCACTAGTTTAGCGGTGAGGGAAATCGTTTCTCCGGCGGGGGTATATTTGTAGGCATTCTGCAAAAGTTCCCCAATAATTCGCTCTAGAATACTGACATCGGTGATAAATTCTGGGAAGTCTTCTGGGATATTTATCTCTAGTTGTTGCTGTTGACTATTGATTCTCTCTAGGAAGCTATCTGTAATATAGGGAATCCAGTATTGCACGTGAATAGGAGTTAAATCTAGGGGTTCGGTGCCAGACTCCAGACAAGTTAGATAGAGTAAATCATTAATTAGCTTTTCTTCCTTGGTCGCTTCGTCTCGGAGAATCCGCAGATAGGTTTCCATTTCTTGTAAATCGCCTTGAAAACCTCCGGCTCGATCGATCAAAATTTCCAGCATTTCTGTAGCTATTTTGATACTGGCGATCGGGGTACGTAGTTCATGGGAAATAGTTTTGAGAAAATCATCTTTGAGGAGATTAAGTTTTTCTAGTTCGCTGACTTGTTGCTGGGCGGCTTGGTAGAGTTGCGCCTGACGGATGGCGATCGCACACTGGTTTGCCACCTGCTCCACTAGACGAATCTCCATAGCACCAAAACTAGATAAGGCTGGTTTGAATAACCAGAGGTCTCCCAATAAAACCCGATCGTTAACAATGGGGCAGGCAAGAATTCCTGAATGGTTGCGGATAGAACTGGGCTGTAACTGACAAAACGCTGTGTATCCTCCTTTTTCAAACTGTTGGTAAATATAGGGGAACTCGGCAGTGTGTAATACCTGACCTTGGCGGGAGGAAATTCCTGCTTGGGTGGCTTCGTAGGCAACGGTGGCGGTGAGGTGATCGCTACTATAGAGAACTGTACTACAACAATCTACCCCTAGGGCTGCTAGCAATTCCTCAACTACTGTTTGGAGGATTTGCGGCTGATCTAGGGAATCCCGGACTTTATCAGTGATCCGTTTTAGGGTTGCCTCAAAAGATAATGCCCTCTGGAGTTCTAGAGTCCGCAGGTTAACTTGCCGTTCTAAGTTGATATTAAAATGTTGTAGTTCTTGGTGGAGCTTGGACTGATGAATTGCGATCGACAATTGATCCGCCACACTCATAGCGATTTCCACCTCTATATCTGACCAAGCATCCAATCCATTATTACGGACTAAACTCAAGCTGCCCCACACGACTCCTTGAGTATGCAGGGGAATTAGCAGCCATGCTCCGGGAAATGCTCGAGCAACCTCACGGTTAAATTCATCATCCGCATCGGCAGCATTGTCAAGGCGAACAACTTTCAGTTGTTTCAGTTGGGCAGCAAGGGAGTTACCTTGATCGGGAATTTCTGTGCCTACGGGACTGGCAGTATCAGCGGGATCGCGGTAATGGACAGCCACGACTACCCAGATTCCCTCCTGGGGACGATATTCCACAATATCCACGCGATCGGTTACTAACAAACTGCCAATTTCTGTAGCGGCGGTTTGAAAAATCTGCCTCAAATCCAAGGAGTTACGAATTGTTCCTACCACCCGCCGCAGCGTTTGTTTCTGCTGGATGCGTTGCAATAACAATTTCTCCGTCTGCTTCCGTTTCGTGATATCCTGCCCAATTCCTACACGGCTGCCATCAGAGAGAATAATATTTGCCCAAGAAGTTTCAATTTCCTCCCCAGCTTTATTAAGAGACACCACATCTAACCATTTTCCCGTAGCCTCCCGGATATGGGTCATAACCATCTCGTAGGTTGGGCGATTGGGATAGATCAGCTCCAAAAGATTAACATTACTATTTTTATATTCCTCAAATTTCCAACCCAAAACCCGCTCCCATTCCTGATTAATAAACAGGGCTTTTCCTTGGCTATCTCTCAGCGCGAGCATGACCGGAATATTATCGAAGACCGTTTCCAGAATTTCCTTCTGTTTTCTCAGGTCATCCTCTACCAACTGCCGCTGGTGGATTTCTCCTTGAAGGGTGTGGTTCAGGCGACAAAGCTGTTGAGTTTGCCGCCGCGAGACTTGGAAAAAATAAATCAACTCCATCAACCCAAGGGTCAAGAAGAAACCACCCACCAGGACGAACCAAGGAAGAGTAGATTTTGTTTGCCTCAGAAATAAGTCAGAAATCTGCACCGATACCTGCCACGGCATCCCATAGAACTCGAACATCAAAGATTCAGTAGGATAATTAGGGGAGAAGGGCTGCCCTTGGTGGTAAACCTCTTGATTCCCACTAGGGGAGGCTATGCCAACACCAATCGTAATAGTGATGTTTTCACCCTGGGGAATCTGCCCCTCCAGGGCTTTATCTAGCAGAGCCTGTAGTTCTAGAGAACCGACAATTGCACCATCTTGATTTTCATGATTGCCTAAGGGGATCAGCACTAATAAATTTCTTACGTGGGTCTGCTCTTTTATTGCATCTTGGCTTGGGGGTTCCAGCAGGAGAATAGCGTTAGATTCTTGCCATGAGGATTGGGAGGACGATTTTTCGGGAGAGGCTTGGGCATGATGATTTAAGGTGTGAAGTGGCGGGATTTGAGGCAACTGGGCATGGGGGGGAACAATCCAATCGGCTTTTCCTTGGGCATTAATCCGGGCGATCGCGCGATAGCCGGGATAATTATTGTAGTGATTCTGTGCCTCCGCCACCCAATCCATCTCCGACAAGGAACCATCAAGCTGTCGATGTACCTGCCAGTGTCTCCCCATCTGCTCTAGGGGCAGTAGTTGGTTGCGTAACTTGTTACTGAAAATATCCTTTACTTCTAATGCTTCTTTTTGCAGAATTTGATCAGCATAGCGCTGCTCCTCTAGGGCTAAACCTTGCCACAGGCTGATAATCAGAACCAAGAACACCAAACCCACTACCAAAGGCAGAAATCTACTTGTACCTAGGGACAAGCAGATCCTTCGCCCATATTCCACAGGCTTTCCCAACCATCTAAAAAAACAAACATATCGTCCCAGAAAATATCTGACCATAACAAAAACAAGGTAAAACATCAGATCTACCTTAAGGATATTGCTATTTATTCTCCCCAGAGATTATTCCTTCATAACAGTAAACTTTAAGAGGCTATTTATAAAGTCTGATTTTGCGCCCCCTCCGGGGGCGCAAAATCAGACCTTCTAGCCACTTTATAAATGACATCTAAGGAGAAGGGGAGGGAATGGTAATATCGATCGCCTTGATCTCTGGAGCGATCGTCGTCAGGGGTGGTTTAATCGCTGCCTGATTGCCTACTACCAAGGTGACCATCTTTTCTGGCTGTAAATAGGTTTTGGCTGCCCGTTGCACATCAGCGATCGTCGTCGCTGCTACTTGGCGCTGGTATTGAAAGAGAAAATCTTGGGGATAGCCGTAGTATTCATAGCGCATCAACCGTGAAAGAGTTTGAGCTGGAGTCTGGAATCTAAAGATAAAAGAATTCAGGGTAGAATCCTTGGCTCGTTTTAACTCAGCATCGCTAATGGGAGAAGTGCGGAGGCGATCGATCTCCCCAAAAACCCCTTGAATAAATGGCACAGTCGCCTCAGATCTGGTTTGTCCCCCCGCCACAAACACACCGGGATAGTCAAAGTTGGGACTCCAATAACCATAGACAGAATAAGCCAAGCCTTGACGCGATCGGACCTCATCGAACAATCTACCGCCAAAGCCATTCATCACATTATTCACCACATCTAAAGTGGCATAACCTGTATCCTTCAATAGTCCACCCAAATGCCCTAACTGGACATAACTTTGATTGAGTTGGGGTTGCTGGACAAAAAATATACCCCCAATATTAGCTTGGTCAACCTTGGGCAGAGCAGGTAATTGGAGTTGGGGATTTGGTTGCCATGAGCCTAATTTATCGGCAATAAGCTTTTGCATCTTTTGGGGGTCAAAATCTCCAGAGATACCCAAAATCATATTGTTGGGATGAAAATATTGTTGGTAGAACTTGATCAGGTCTGGGCGATCGATCTTATCGAGGGTAGCGTATTCGATCGATCGAGCGTAGGGACTATCTGCACCATAGATTAACTTATTAAATTCCCGCCCCATAATCCCCTCTGGATCGTCGTTGCGCCGAGGGATATTCCCCCGAATTTGCGACTTAGCAAAATTAAATTTTTCTTGGTTAAATACAGGCTGGGTGAGAATTTCTGTAAATAAACTAAAGACCTGCTCCACATCCTCCGTCAGACTACTAAAACCGCCACTGCCAAACTCCCCAGCCACCCCAGTTTCCACCGAAGCCGCCGCCTGTTCTAGTAATTGATTGATCTCATCCCCCGTATGCTGCTTAGTCCCCCCAGTCCGCAACACTGTTCCGGTTAGCTCGCCTAGCCCGACCTGATCTGCTGGTTCCCAGCGATCGCCCACCCGAATCAAAGCTGAACCAGAGATAAAAGGCAATTCATGATCCTCTACCAGATAAACCAATAAGCCATTGGGCAGTTGATAGCGGACAAAGTTGGGCAATCTTACTTCTGGCAGAGGTGGAAACTCAATATCTGTATAGTGGCGAGGAGCCGCACTAGCCGAGGGATTAATTCCCAAAGTCAACAGTAGTGATAAGACAAAAGTAAAAACTACCACATACAAACCTTTCATTCCCATCCCTCTTTTACCTCCTGTACCTGCTAACTCTCTACCTCCCTGTAAATCCCTGTAACTCCCTGTAACTCCTTTACCTCCTCTACCTTCTTCCTGCATAAATTTATCCCTTGCCATAATTTCTTCCCCAGTCCTAATTTTTGGTTCTCAATTTACCAACAGTCCGATTTGCTTCCGTGAAGGTGGCTCTTGCCACTCGTTGGATATCTGCTGCTGTTACTGCATTTACCTGATCGATCGCCTCAAATAATTTCCGCCAAGACCCCAACTTCACATCAGTTTCCACCAAAGCACTAGCCATACCCCGATTAGAACCCAAGGCAGCCAGAATTTCGGATTTAAACTGCTTTTTCACCCGTGCCAATTCCTCTGGGGACACAGGTTCCTGCTGGAGCTTAGTAATCTCAGCTCGCAAACCCACCGCCAACTGCTCTAGGCTGATACCGGGGGCAGGCAGGGCAGAAAATACTAATAAATGGGGAAACTTATCACCGGGATAGCTATTAAATCCCCCTGCTGAAAGAGCAATCTGTTGTTGCTCCACTAGTTGACTATAAAGACGAGATCTCCGCCCATCACTCATCAGTTTAGTGATCACTTCATAGACCGGACTATCAGGGCTGGTAATTGCCGGGCGATGATAACCTTCCACATATACAGGCTGGTTTTCTAGCTCTAGGGTAAAATCTTTTGGGGCAGTTTGGGGCGGCTCTACAATACTGACAGCCGGAGATTCAGACTTGGCGGTGTAACGCCCAAAATAACTTGTTGCCAGCCGCTTAATCTCTTGGGGATCCACATCGCCCACCACTCCCATGGTTAACTTGCTGGGGACATAGTGGGTCGTAAAGAAGTCTTGGACATTTTTTCTGGTTAAACCACGGATATCTTCCTCGTAGCCAATTACTGGACGCTTGTAGGGATGGACGGCAAAGGCAGTACCTTGGAAGGTATCAAATAACTTGCCCATGGGAGAATTGTCAGTCCGCGATCGCTTCTCCTCCAGAATTACTTCCTTCTCTTTATAAAATTCCCGAAACACCGGATCTAAAAATCTTTCCGACTCCAAGGAAAACCACAGCTCTGTTTTGTTGGCGGGCAAACTATAAAAATAGATAGTGTAATCAATCCCCGTGGCCGCATTTAGCCCCACGCCTCCAGCTTGGCTGATGATTTGGGCAAATTCGTTAGATTTTACATATTGACTTGCCTCGGCTTCGGTTTTGGCAAACTCTGCTCGGAGAGGCTGAGGATCCTGCCCCGCAGCTACAGCTTCGCGAATTTGCTGATCCAACTGGTCTAATTTATCTAATAAAACCTGCTCGGCTTGCCAATTTGTGGTGCCAATTTTGCTGGTTCCCTTGAAAGCCAAATGCTCCAGATAATGCGCCACACCAGTTTGTCCCTCCGGCTCATCCACTCCCCCCACATCGGCATAGGTAAAGAAAGAAACCACAGGAGCTTGGTGGCGTTCCAGCACGATAAACTTCATGCCATTTTCTAGCTTAAACTCCGTTACCTTCGATTTCACGCGATCGAGGTAGGGCTGAATACTCCCATCAGGAGTATCAACTAACTTTGCCAAGGCTGGAGTTTGCAAACCAAACACCAAGCAAGCAACTAACAAGAGGACAATCAAAGAACGCCAGATGATTTTCAAAATAGACATCTTTAGAAGTTTTAATTTGGATATTTCAAAGCACAGAAGCACAAACTAGGTGGTATCTGATATGTTAACTTCATTTAGTATAGATTCTTTAGAGTTTTCAGTATGAAGGTAGTAATTCTCGCTGGTGGATTAGGCAGCCGATTGGCTGAAGAAACAGAGCTGCGCCCCAAACCGATGGTAGAAATCGGTAATTTGCCCATCCTCTGGCACATCATGAAAACCTATTCTGCCCATAGTTTGCACGAATTTATTATCTGTTGTGGCTACAAGGGTTATGTGATTAAAGAATATTTCGCCAACTATTTTCTCCATCGTTCTGATGTCACCTTTGATATGCAAAATAACCAGATGGAAGTCCATGAAAAGTATGCCGAGCCTTGGCGGGTAACTCTGGTGGATACGGGGGAATCAAGCATGACTGGAGGCAGATTGAAACGAGTCAAGGATTATGTGGGGCAAGAAACCTTTTGTTTTACCTACGGAGATGGGGTGAGTAATGTAGATATTACCAAGCTAATTAATTACCACCGTCAGCAGGGAACGATCGCCACCATTACTGCGGTGCAACCGCCGGGACGCTATGGTGCTCTGAATGTTGATTCCCAAGGTTTGGTCACAAGTTTCCAAGAAAAACCCCAAGGGGATGGAAACTGGATTAATGGCGGTTATTTTGTTTTGGAGCCGGAGATTTTTGATTTTATTGTTGATGATCAAACTAGCTGGGAGATAGAACCCCTAAGGGATTTGGTGATCAAGCAACAATTAGCCGCCTTCCATCATGCTGGTTTTTGGCACCCAATGGATACTCTGCGGGATAAAAAATATCTAGAGAGTCTCTGGAATTCTGGGCAAGCCCCTTGGAAGGTGTGGTAAATCTAGATTATGAAGAGGGCATTAGGAGAACTGTAGGGTGGACATTGCCCACCTGATTAAGGAATCTTCTCTAGGGGATGGAAAATGGGAATAAACTATTTCTGTAATCATCAACTTCAGCCCACATAGATAAGCCGAATTAAAATAGGTGGGCATTGCCCACCCTACGGGAGTTAAGCAGAGTCAGTACGTAGGATGATCAGCATGGTAATGGATAGTTATTTCTGGCGCGGGAAGAAAGTATTTATCACGGGGCATACAGGGTTTAAGGGCAGTTGGCTTTCCCTGTGGTTGCAACTTTTAGGAGCGGAGGTGCTGGGCTATAGTTTGCCTGCGCCGACGGAGCCTAGTTTGTATGAGTTGGCATCGGTGGGTAAAGGGATGAATTCTGTTGTCGGGGATGTGCGGGATTTAGAGCATTTAGCCCAAATAGTGGGGGATTTTCAGCCCGAAGTTGTTTTTCACATGGCAGCCCAACCCTTGGTACGCTACAGCTACCAAAACCCGGTGGAAACCTACGGGGTAAATATTATGGGGACGGTACATTTATTAGAAGCAGTGCGTCGAGTTGGCACAGTTCGATCGCTCGTCAACATCACTTCCGATAAATGCTATGAAAACCGGGAGTGGGTCTGGGGATATCGAGAGCAGGAACCGATGGGGGGCTACGATCCTTACAGTAGCAGCAAAGGCTGTGCCGAATTAGTGACGGCAGCCTATCGGAGTTCTTTCTTTCCGGGTGAATCAAGTACAGCGATCGCTACAGCGAGGGCTGGCAATGTGATCGGTGGTGGCGACTGGTCGAGCGATCGACTAATTCCCGATATTCTCCGATCTATCACCAATCAACAAACTATCATCATCAGAAATCCCCAAGCCATCCGCCCGTGGCAGCACGTCCTTGATCCTCTAGCTGGGTACTTGCTCCTTGCCGAAAAGCTCTACTCAGGGTCGGGGGATTTCCGCAGTGGCTGGAACTTTGGGGGGAGTGATCGAGATACTCAACCAGTAGCTTGGATTGTCGATCGAATGCTAGAGCTTTGGGGTGATGCCGGGGTGAGTTGGGAGTGCGATGCCATGCCTCAACCCCACGAAGCTAATTATCTGAAGCTAGATTGTGCTAAGGCGAGAACCTATCTAGGCTGGCAACCACAGCTAGATTTAACCACAGCCCTCGCTTGGGTGGTGGAGTGGACAAAGGCTTGGGCGATCGGGTCAAATATGGGAGAATTTACTAAGCAACAAATCCTCAATTACGGCAATAAATCAAATCTGAAGAAGTAGTTTATCAGCATCGTCTGAAATTTGCCCAACCCGAGTTACAAGATTCACAGGAAAGTCAACGGGCTAACCAAGAAACTCAACGAGCTGAACAGGAACGCCTACGAGCTGAACAAGCCGAAGCCAAGGTAAGGAAATTACAAGAGAAGTTACGATCGCTAGGCATTTCTCTCGAATAAGTGTATAACAATCGCCAAATTAATGAATAGTCAAATAAAAATCCCTCAGTGTCGTTTTTGCAATCATCCCCTAGAACAAACTTTCGTGGATTTGGGAATGTCGCCTTTGTCCAATGCCTATTTATCTAGCGATCGCCTCTCCAATGCCGAAAAATTTTATCCTTTGCATACCTATGTTTGTAGTAATTGTTGGTTAGTGCAGCTAGAGGAATTTGAATCTCCATCAGAAATCTTTAGTGATTATGCTTATTTTTCTTCCTATTCAGCAACTTGGCTACTTCATGCCCAAGAATATACAGAGAAGATGATTGCAAGATTTAGCTTTGATCAAACAAGCCAAGTTATAGAAATCGCTAGTAATGATGGTTATCTCTTGCAATATTTTCAACAGCAAGGGATTCCTGTATTAGGGATTGAACCAGCAGCAAATGTTGCAGCAGTAGCTATTAATAAAGGGATTCCTAGCTTAGTCAATTTCTTTGGTGTTGATACAGCTAAAGAATTATTAGCTCAGGGTAAACAGGCAGATTTATTGCTAGGAAATAATGTCTTAGCTCATGTGCCAGACCTCCATGATTTTGTAGGAGGGATGAAAATTATCCTCAAGGAATCTGGGGTAATTACGATGGAGTTTCCCCATTTATTGCAATTAATTCAACAGCAACAGTTTGATACTATTTACCATGAGCATTTCTCCTATTTATCTCTGATCACGGTTTTAGAAATCTTTGCAGCCCATGACTTGAAAATTTTCGATGTGGAAGAGTTGTCAACTCATGGAGGGTCTTTGCGCATTTACGCTTGTCATCAAGCTAAAGACAGTTATCAAGTCACGGAAAGACTGCGATCGCTCAAGCAAAAAGAAATAGCATCGGGCTTAGAAAAAATAGAAACTTACCAAGGATTTGCGGCTCAAGTTAGGGCGACAAAACGGGAATTATTAAGTTGTTTAATTGACCTGAAACAACAAGGGAAAACTATTGTGGGTTATGGAGCAGCGGCTAAGGGCAATACTTTGCTGAATTATTGTGGTATTAGAGGTGATTTTTTGGATTATGTCTGCGATCGCTCTCCCCACAAACAAGGATTGTTCTTACCCGGAACCCATCTGCCTATTCAACCCCCAGAGAAAATTGCCGAAACCAAACCTGATTATGTATTAGTCCTGCCTTGGAATATTCGCGATGAGGTAATTCATCAACTAGATTATGTGCGATCGTGGGGTGGCAAATTTATTATTCCCATCCCCAAAGTAGAAGTAGTAGCATAATGAAATTTATCCCCACTAAATTAGCCGGAGCATATATTGTTGAACTGGAGCCAATTAGGGACGATCGGGGCTTTTTTGGGCGATCTTTCTGTCAGCAAGAATTTGCTGAACACGGCTTAAATCCCCAGCTTGTCCAGTGCAATATTTCTTTTAATAACCAGCAAGGAATTATCCGGGGAATGCACTATCAAGCTACTCCCCATGCCGAAGCAAAATTAGTCCGGTGTACTCAAGGCAGCATCTATGATGTCATTATTGATCTTCGCCCTAATTCTGCCACTTTCAAACAATGGGTATCGGTAGAATTAACAGCGGAAAATCGCCGTTCTCTCTATATTCCCGAAGGTTTTGCCCATGGATTTCAAACTTTGACAATAGCCACGGAGGTTTTTTATCAAATGTCAGAGTTTTATCATCCTGAATCTGCTAAGGGAGTCCGGTGGAACGATCCAGCCTTTGCCATAGATTGGGTATTAGAGCCAGTGATGATGAGTGAGAAAGACCAATCCTATCCTGATTTTCAGTAGCTAGAAGAGTCAAAAGTATTACGGTTACTGAATTACAAATTGCAAATATCTTGAAATTGTTGTTGAAACTGAGATAAATCTTTGCCACTATCATTGAGGAGATAGAAGTTTGCATTTTTACCGATAAACTTGCTAATAGATTGCCATACAGCCGAATCTTTATTAGCTATTATTTTCCCATGAAAGTAATTTATCAAGCTGAGTACATAGTTATAGTAATTTTCTGCATCATACTCATCACTAAATTTTTGAGGATTAACTAATAAGAACCGCAGGAAATCATCTATAAACCACTCAGGCATTGATACCCCTTCATACCAATTCTGAGGGAATTGATGAGGGTAGTAGTAAAGCATTAAGATTAAGAAATAGCGCATAAATAAGGGATGGCTAAATCCTCGATTCATGACACAGGTAGCAATATCTTCGAGAAAATATTGTTCTTCTTCTGTCAATGGTTCATCCTTAATTCCCGTCACTGGAATAAGTTGCTGAGTTTTAGCATACTCTCCACTATATTTAGCTGCAATATCTTCGGAAGATGTTCCAATAAACCAGTAACTAGCTAAGTGTAATCGTATCTGTCGTAGAGTGAAAATTGCTTCTTTAGTCTCTTGGCCACCATGACCATCATCTATTTTTCTAAATACTTCTATTAAAGTATCTTTGATATTAATTTGATGGAAGTGAAATCTAGTAGATAAAACATTCCATCCCAAACTAAATCGCTCTATTAAAGAGAGTTGTTCATATACACTAGACTTCCAAACAATATCACTAAAAGCTGCAATCGCTACACATAACTCAGAGTTGGTTGCCTGAAATCTAGAGGCTCCCACAACTTTCATCGCTCTTTGAATTGTTTCTTCTGTTCCCCAGTTACTCCAATTCCAATTTCGATTTACTGTTACATGATCTAATGTTATAGACTTGCCTCTAAAAATCATTGCTGACACAAATAAATAATCTATACCTGCAACAGGGAAAAGTGTTAAGGACTCCCAAGTTTCCAGAACTTGTTGACGTTTCATCAGACTATAAATTATGCCATTTTCTAAAACTTGACTATAGTAATTTATAACCCTCTCCTTTCCCAATTCCTGTGGCAAACTAATCTGCACACCCTTGAATAAAAACTGCCCTTCCTTAAAATAGTTGGGAACACCACCAACCAAACTATATTCTGGGTTTTTAATCATTACCCTGACACATTCATAAATATAGTTTTCATCTAGGCAGTCATCATCCCCTAGCCACATAAATAGACTGCCAGAGGCTTGCTCTACAGTTTCTAGGAAATTAAGAATTGCCCCTTTATTTCTAGACTGACGAATATATTTGATGCGATCGTCTATTTCACAAAACCTGTTACAGATAATCTCAGTGTCATCCTCCGAAGCATTATCAGAAATAACTAGTTCAATATTTCTATAGCTTTGCCTCAAGACAGATTTAATTGCTTGGACAATAGTTTTTGCCCCATTAAAAGTGGGTAAGCCAATACTAACTAAAGGGAGTAGATAATCAGGAGATTGAGAATAAATGTCTGTCATTACTTGTATAGTCACCTACTGTGATTTTATGTATCTGGTATTTGGAATCTATCTGGCAATACGGTAGTCCTAAAAAGGTAAGGATATTGGTGGTAAAGGTTGCCCCCGCGTTGCTGGGGAAATCCTTACTCCTTGGACACTACTGCCTTTCTAGGGGATATCTATTTAATCAAGATGACTTACGGCTCCTTGGTGGTCGATTTTGAGGATGTGGATTTCGGATTGGATATTTAGATTATGCCATGTAGCGGCGATCGCCTCCCCCACTGCCCCGGCTCGTGCCGCATCTGTCAGGGCTAACAAAGAGGGACCTGCACCACTGATGACTAAACCGTAGGCTCCTTGGGCGATCGCTGCCTGTCGGATTGCCTCATAGCCGGGAATTAGGTTTTGGCGATAGGGTTGATGGATGCAGTCTTGCAGCCCAGTTTCCAGCCATGTTGCTTTTCCTGTGTCTAAACCCCGAAGAAACATTGCTAAATGGGCAATATTAAAGATGGCATCCCCACGGCTATAGGTACTGGGTAACACAGCCCTTGCTGCTGCCGTAGATAGTTCAAAATCAGGCACCACAACTACAGGGACAATTTCTGGGAGCCAAGGCACATCGCAAATTTCCCAAGTCCCATCTTCCTTGGTTGCTGAGAGCCGACAGCCTCCCACCAACGCCGGCACCACATTGTCAGGATGCCCCTCTAGCTGAATCGCCAAGTCTTGAATTGCTTTGGTGGTCAAGGGATTTCCCGCCAGATAATTTGCCCCCAGCAATCCCCCCACCAAAGCTGTGGCAGAGCTACCCAAACCACGGGCAAGGGGAATGCCCAGTTCTAGGTCGATCGCCACTCCCGGCACAGGTTTCCCCAGAGATTGATACACTGCACAGAAGGCTTGATAGGCAAGGTTAGTCGCATCGGTAGTTACCCGTGCTGCCTCGGCTCCAGTCACAGTGATTTTGAGGGATTCTGGAGGATCAGCAGACTCTACAAGGGTAAAAGTAAATTTATTGTAGAGACTCAAAGCCGCCCCTAGGCAGTCGAACCCAGCCCCTAGGTTAGCGGTAGTTGCGGGAACGGTAATAGTAATTTTCTGCATTCAATCATTAAAATTTTTTAATTATAAAAGTTACTTCTAGGAAACTCGCCGCCAGACATGGACTTGGAGATCGCTCTGGGGTTTGTTAGGTGAACTGTTCCCTCCACTCACTAAAAGTTGGCCATCGGGACTAAAAGCTAGAGACTGGACTGCGCCATTATGTCCAGAAATTGTGTCTAATAATGCTCCTGTACTTACTTCCCAGAGTTTTATTTTCTGATCTGCACCGCCGGTGGCAAAAAACTTGCTATCGGGGCTGATGGCGATCGCCAGTACTGAACCGCTATGGGCATCCAGATTATAAACAAGATTCCCAGTCCTCAACTCCCAAATTTTCACCATCTGATCGGCACTAGCACTAATTAGATATCTGCCATCAGGGGTAATGGCTAGAGCATTAACTTGTTTCTGGTGTTTATTTAGGCTCAGTAAGGCAGTTTTGCAGCCGATCGCAGGGCAGCTACTATCTAAACTCCAAATTTTAATTTTGCCATCTTTTGCTCCACTAGCCAGCAGATTTTCCTCAGGATTAATTGCCAAAGATTGAACAGAAGAATCATGGCCAGTAAAAGTTTGCTTTAGTTCACCAGTAGGTAGATCCCAGACCTTCACCGTTTGATCACTACTACCTGTGGCTAAGATATTTTTCTTGGGACTCAGGACAAGGTTATAAACTGACCCAAAGTGGGCTTTGATGTTTTGTAAAAGTCTGCCAGTTTTTAGCTCCCAAACTTTCACGGTTTCCCAGCTACTACCCACTACCAATTCCCCGTCGCCACTAGCCGCCACAGCATAAACCCATAGAGAGTACATAGGCAGAACTTGCTTCGGAGTGATACATTCTTCAGGAAGGCAAATGCGACTGAGATCCCATAGGGAGGCTTGGGAATAATCACTACTAACGATCAGGGTTTTTCCATCGGGGGTAATAGCTAGAGAATTGGTGGAGTTGCCAGTCCCAACGAAAGTTTGTTCTAGTTGAAATTTGGGGGCAGGAATAGTAGGTGGCTGAGGAGGGAAACTAATCTGGGCACTACTTGATGGTTGAGGGAGGCTAGCTTGAGTGGAAGTAGTTACTCCGGCATTATTTATGGCTGTGGTGGGAGATTTTGCAGACTGGCGAGATTGCACCCACCACCAGCCTGCCCCACTACTAACCAGAGCTACGATCGCGATCGCTATTCCCAATCGATATTGTTGCCAAGAAAGCCGGAACATCTTAATAGACAGAAAAGATGAAATGGTTTTACTATGCTTGCCCATAATCTAGCTGACCGATAATCCTATAATCTAGCTTACCGATAATTTAAATGACGGGATGGAAATAAAAGGCGAATCCCAAAACTAGATAGGCAGCAAGGAGCAGAGCACCCTCAAGCCAATTGGATTTACCATCAGAACTGATAGAGTTGGCAATCAGCACCGCCACCGCTACTGCAACTAATTCAAAAGGGTTAAAGTTCAAATCCATCGGCTGTCCCATCACATAGCCAGCAATCACCAATACAGGAGCCACAAACAGGGCAATCTGGAGGCTAGAACCCAAAGCGACAGATACGGATAGATCCATTTTGTTTTTGATGGCGACGGTGACGGCAGTAGTATGTTCCGCAGCATTACCAATGATCGGTAACAGAATTACCCCAGTAAATAGGGTAGTTAAACCCAAAGCTGACGTGGCTTTCTCTAAACTATCCACCAGAAATTCTGACTCCACCGCCACAAATAGAGTAATCACTAGTAATACTCCTATCCAGAGAGGAAGATTCACTTTATGTCCCGGTTCCTCGGCTGCCAGATTAGCTTCTGCTAGTTCATTTTCGGCTAAGCCCACATCAAACAGATAGCTATGGGTTTTCATCGAGAAAATCAAGGACATGACATAAACCGTGATTAACACCACTGCCACAGCTACAGATAATTTTTGGATCGTAACTTCATCAATCCCTGTAGAGGTGGCATCTACTGCCGTTGGTAAGAGGATGGCAATTACAGCTAGGTTCATTGCTGAGGCATTAACCCGGGCAACTACCGGCTGAAATTCTTGCTCCTTATAGCGGAGACCTCCCAGAAACATGGATAGCCCCATAACTAGCAGCAGGTTGCCAATGATAGAACCGGTGATGGTGGCTTTGACCACACTAACCAAGCCAGCATTAAGAGCTACTAGGGCAATAATTAATTCTGTGGCATTGCCAAAGGTGGCATTGAGTAATCCACCTAGGGAAGGGCCAGCAACTACAGCGATTTCTTCAGTGGCGGTTCCCATCCAAGCGGCGAGGGGAACGATCGCCAATCCAGAGGTAATAAATACGATCGCGTCAGACCAATGCAGAAAGTGTCCAGCAATGGAAATAGGAATAAAAATCAACAAGGTCGATAGAATATTTTTGGTGGTGAACATAATTACTCGTCAAATTTCATAGTGCTAGTATAGCAATCGCCAAGGGATTAGGATAATTTAGGTTGTGAAACCCTCGCTCCACAGGAGTTCCACCTTTAGAAACACTGGTAGAATTTTATGATAATTTATGAGCGATCGCTAAAAAAATAACCTAAATCCTTACATGGCAATTTTCTCGGCAATTTCCATCATTCTTCTTGGTTTCATCCCCGCAGTAGTTTCCCTCTGGCTGTTGAAACAGCAGTTTATTACAATTCCTCGGTATGGAAGCCTTTCCCTCTCTCAAAGGGAATCACAGTTTCACTCAGCTCGTCGTCAAGGATATTCCTCCCCACCAAACCTACCTATAGATAGCTATTACTTAGTGGGGATTGGTTATCTGATCGGGGATATTACTTGTGAATTTAATGCCAGATCGGCTTATCTTCGTTGTGCAGTCAATCCCCTTGGTTTCTGTAGTGAATGCAAACACTACCAACCTAAGGACATTTGAATAACTTAGAGAAACTTATGACTAACCCACTGCCGACGAATTACAGCAGTTTGTCTGATATCTCGGTAGTTTATGCGGGTACTCCACGCCTGCATAAACTACCGAATACATAAATCCTGAAACCTTCAAAAACTATCTTGACCCAAATATTTGCGGAGGTAGGGAGAAAAGACTTCGTAGATTAAGGTTAGGGGTTGGCCATGGTGCCAAAATAGATAGTGTCGCCCCCAGAAAGGCGCTGTTTCTCCAAAGGCGATTTCTAGCGCAGGGGAATGACCGTAGTAAATCCCTTGGACATCTCGGTATAGCTCGGTGCGGAGCTTGGCCAGACTAGCCCAAATCGGCAAACTCCGATTTTCGAGGTATTCATCTACATGGCTTGCCTCCCACCAAGAAGTGGCATAGGCTAACCTTTGCCCTGAGGCAGTGCGGAGCCACACCTGACGACGCAACCGAGGTCCGGGGATGGCTTGAATTAGTTCTGGGGCATGGTCTCTATCCATACCGATCAAGGACATATCAATAACATCAACTTCTGTGGGTTCTCCGGTCAGGAGTTGCAAATGACGGGTAGGAGAGCCATCTCCGAGGAGGAGTATTTGCCAAGCAGGGGCTAACTGCTGGTGGGGTAGTCCCTGCTGGACTGAGGTTTCATCTCCTTGCCAGAGGGGATTTAGGGCATACCAACTAGTTTTTAGTTCGGGGCTATCAGCAGTTTTCAATGGGTTTATTTTTACAAAACTTTACCTTTCTATTTAAACATAGTCCAGCTAGTCCGGCAATGTGTTCTATGCAGGACTTACGCTTTTGGAAGTTTTTGTGGACTGAGGGTCATCGAAGCCAGCAAAAACGAAACGTCCATCATCCTCGATAATTCGTTCACAACGCATAAGTCCTACTAAGGCATAATGACTTGGTTAGTTCTAAAAATTTCATGATTTTATAGTAAGGAGTTCCCCCGCGCTGCGGGGGAACTCCTTACTTTTTTAATGCGGATGGCGAGACTCGAACTCGCACGGCTTGCGCCACTACCCCCTCAAGATAGCGTGTCTACCAATTCCACCACAACCGCAAAACATTGAGAATTAATATTCAGATTCAATCACTTGCTATTAATTCCGCATTTCTAAGCCTAGCACTTTTTTTAGGGAAAACAAAATTTTATTTAAAAAACTGGATCCCTAGATCGCTCTCTTTTGCGTACCAAGATTTACGCATAATGACGAAGGTGGTAGTAGGTATCAGTACCAAAGTGTCGATCACAATGTGCTTAAGTTTGAGGGCTGGCGAGGTTGCTAGTGAATTGCTGGTAGGATATTGCGTTGAATCACTAAACTATTCAACCAAAAAGTTAGTGATCGAACTAAATAGCCTCCGGTTACTTGACCTTGCCGAAGCGTCGATCGCGCTTTTGATAAGAAATTAGGGCTTGGTGAAATTGCTGGCGATCGAAATCTGGCCATAAAGTATCGGTAATGTATATCTCGGCATAGGCTAACTGCCACAACAAGAAATTACTAATCCGCATTTCCCCACTGGTACGAATTAATAGATCTGGATCCCCGACTCCAGCCGTATAAAGATTTTGAGCAAATAGTTCTTCGTTAATATCCTCTGGCTGAATTTTTTCAGCTTGGACTTGCTGGGCGATCGCTTGACAGGCTTGGATAATTTCCTGTCTGCCTCCATAGTTAGTCGCCACCGTAAATTGGATACCCTGATTCTTGGCTGTGTCAGCCATAGATTGGGCAATCTCCTCTTGCAGGGATTTCGGCAGCAGAGACAAGTCCCCTACAAAACGAATCCGCACATCTTCCTCCATCATTTCCTTGAGTTCTCGGCGCAGAATCCGCTCAAATAAACTCATCAAAAAATCTACTTCTTCTAAGGGTCTGCCCCAATTCTCGGTGGAAAAAGCATAGGCAGTCAGAGCCGAAATACCCCAATCACTACAGCAACGCAGGAGGTCTTTCAAGGTATCTGCGCCCCGCCGATGTCCCATGATCCGGGGTAAGCCCTGCTGTTTTGCCCAGCGCCCGTTGCCGTCCATGATTACGGCTACATGACGGGGGAGGCGATCGATCTGCAAGTCATTAGGTAACTGTTTTAACATTCTAAGATTAGCAATCATAACCAAGCAATGGGGTTTCAATCTTCAATAGTATGCTAGTGGGGAACTCAAATCCTAGGATTTTCTAGTAAAGAGATGCTGGACAAGACATAACTAGATGTGACTACCAGAAAATTTAGGGATGTTCCTTCCGATCGTTACTACCAGAACTTTTAGTATTTTTCCTGACAGGATGATGCCCAATCCGGGAAATCAACTCTCCTCCTTGGGTAATTACTTGGCGACCCAGACTGCGAAAGCCAGATTTTGCCGATCGCTCTTCCGCCGCCGCCCCAAATTTTTCTAGTAAAATTCCCCGCAGCTTATTACTAGTCAGAGGACGATTCAAAATTCCTTTTTCGGCAAGGGAAATCGAGCCAGTTTCTTCAGAAACTACAATACATAAACAGTGGGGGATCTGCTCTGTAACCCCCATGGCTGCTCTGTGACGAGTGCCTAGCTGCCGAGACGCATTGCGCTGGGATAGGGGCAGGATCATCCCAGCCGAAGCAATTTGCGAGTTGCGAATTAAGACCGCCCCATCGTGGAGCAGGGTTGCAGGTTGAAAGATCGTCTGCAAGAGTTCCTTAGAAATATCCGCATTAATCTCCACCCCCGGCACGGTAATTTCCCCAGCTTCGATCGGTTCATCGGTCTCCAAGACAATCAACGCCCCCACCCGTTTTTGAGATAGCTCCTTCACGGCATCGACAATTTCATCAATTACTCGATCGGGCTTAGAATCTGGACGATGGCTACGCTGAAACATTTGCCTAATATCGCCCCGGCCCAAACGTTCCAGAAAGCGGCGAAAATCAGCTTGAAAAATTATGGCGATCACTACTGCTGCCCCCAAAACTAATTTCTCTAAGACAAAAGTTAGCAGCTTCAAGCCTATTTCTTGACTGATGATAGTGATACAAATCAGCAAGACAAATCCCCTGACCATCCAAAAGCTTCGGCCTTCCCCCACCACCATTAAAATCAGGTAAATGAGGATCAGCACCAGCAGAATGTCAATGGTCGGAATGAGGAAAGGAGTGATCTGTTGAGGATTAAAGGTCATGGGGCTGAAGCACGAACGAGAAAGGTAGGGCAATGCCCCAGTTTCCTCGAAGTAGGGGCATGGTTAAGTAGTCAAGTCTTAGAGGTCATTGATAAAGTGGCGAGAAAGTCTGATTTTATGCCCCCAGCGGGGGCGCAAAATCAGACTTTATAAATAGCCTCATAAATAGCCTATTAGAGGCTATTTATAAAAGATCAAAAACTCTGCACTCGCCCCCTAAATCCCTCAATGCTGAGGGACTTCCGAGCATATCCCCCCAATACTGGGGGGCTAGGTGGGTGGTTTGGGTAATAATCTTGACTTTATAAATGACTTCTTAGGGTCTAATTTTTTTGATGCTGGCTTTGCTGGAGACTAGGGGGCAACAAGTCCTGACGGAGGAGGTCTTGGTAAGTTTCTCGTTGGAGAATTAACTCTGCTCCCCCAGCTTTGACTAAAACCGCTGCTGGACGGGGAATCCGGTTATAGTTGGAAGCCATACTGTAATTGTATGCTCCCGTTGCTAAGACCACCAAAATATCCCCCGGTACGGTAGAAGGTAATTGGGCAGTCTTAATCAAGATATCGCCAGATTCACAGTGTTTCCCAGCGACAGTAACGGTTTCCGTCATCGGGTGGGTCATTTTATTTGCCACCACAGCTCGGTAGACCGACTGGTAGGTAATAGGACGAGGATTGTCGGACATGCCGCCATCGATCGCCACGTAGGTTCTGATCCCCGGTACAGTTTTGGTGCTGCCGATCGTATAAGCCGTGACACAAGCGGGGGCAATCAGCGATCGCCCCGGTTCTGAGATCACCTTGGGCAGGGGGAGATTTTTCGCACCACAGGCTTTAACCAAGGATTGACATACTCCCTGCACCCAAGCATCAATACTGGGGGGATCATCAGATTCGGTATAGCGAATTCCTAGACCACCACCAATATTCACTTGCTCCACAGCAATTCCGTACTGATTTGCCTTGGTCAAAAATTCCACCATCACCCCGGCGAGGTCTTGGTGGGGCTGTTGTTCAAAAATTTGGGAGCCAATATGGGCATGGATGCCTAAGCATTTGAGGATTGAGTGTTCACTGACAAAGGTAAATACCTGATCTAGATGGGTGGGATCAAAGCCAAATTTGCTATCGAGGTGACCAGTGCGGATGTATTCGTGGGTGTGGCATTCAATACCGGGAGTCAGGCGGAGCATGATCTTCACCGGTTGAGTCGCGATCTTGACAAGGGTTTCTAGCTCTAGCCAGTTATCCACCATCAGGGTACAACCACAGGCGATCGCTTCTTCTAGTTCCACGCGGGATTTATTATTGCCATGGAAGTAGATTTTCTCTGGAGCAATCCCGGCTTGCAGAGCGGTGAGGAGTTCTGCCCCAGAAACCACATCAATGCCTAAGCCCTCAGAACGGACGATCGCCGCCACCGCCAGACAACTCCATGCCTTAGAAGCGTAGATCACCAGAGATTCTCCCGGATAGTATTTCTGGAAAGCCTCCCGGTATTGTTGACAAGCTGTTCTCAAGGTCACTTCATCGAGAATGTATAGAGGTGAGCCAAATTGTTGCACCAATTCCCCCACATCACAACCGCCGACGGAGAGGCGATCGTTCTCTTGGGTCGCCGTCAAGGGCATCAATTGTTGGTTCGGGGATAGAAGATTAGTGCGATCGACAGCACTATCTGAATTACTATCTGGTAAGGCGGGGATGTTTGGTAGATACTGACAGCCAGAATTATCTATATTTAAGGAAGTGCGGGAAGTAGTTGATACCATAGCTAATAAATTATTTAGTTTTTATAAGTTTACCTTGGTTTGAGTTTTCTAATTGTTGACAAATTCATGACAGATTCTCTAGCTAATTTTCAGATTCAACCCCTTACTGGCAACCATCTGCCCGGTATTCTAGAGCTAGACAAACTCTGCTTTGGCGGTTGGTGGAATTTAGCTCACTATCAATGGGAGTTAGACAATCCCACCAGCCATCTTCTCGTGATCACAATTCCCTCAACCCAACCCGCAAACCAAGCATCCGTCTATGATTCCTTAGATCGGCTTCTAGATAATCCCCAGCCAGATGATGGACTTATTGTGATTGGAGTTGGCGGGTTCTGGCAGGTCTTAGAAGAAGCTCACATTAATATATTAGCGATTCACCCCCAATATCAAGGGCAGGGATTAGGCAAACTCCTCTTGAAAAAACTCCTCGACCAAGCGAAAACCCTTGGCTTAGAACGTGCCACTCTGGAAGTCAGAGCCTCTAATCATATTGCCTTAACCATGTATGAAAAATTTGGTTTTCAAGAAGCAGGGAGAAGACCTAATTATTATCCAGACAATTCTGAAGAAGGTGTAATTCTTTGGATGAATCAGCTACAACACCGAGATTTTTAAGCTGGATCATTTCTGTTTGGGCAAAAAGATTATTTGTAATATCCGATGCAGAAGTAGAGAGAAAGCCTATGTTAACCAATAAGAATTAATTTTAGGTCATTTATAAAGTTTAACTTTTCACCCCCAGCCGAGGCAAAAAGTTAAACCCTCTAGCTACTTTATAAATGACCTCTTAAGTTCAAGTTAAATATCAAGTCAAATAAATCTTCTTATGAAAATTCATAGACGGAATTTCTTGCAAATAGTTGGCGGAACTGCTGGAGCCATTTTTGCTTCAGCGTTAAAAAGTAATGCCCAAGATAGTAATCCCAAGATTGTGATTGGCTATCCGGCTGTAACCCCGGCGTTACCTCTTTATTTGGCTTTAGAAAAAGGATATTTTAAGGAATTGGGTTTAGATGTGGAAGCCGTTGCCTTTGCTAATCCCCAAGATGTAGTGGAGGGCATTATTGCTGGGCGAATTCAGGCGGCGGGTAATGGAGTATCTTCAGGAAATCTAGCGATCGGCGAAGCCAATTCACCGGGAAATTTCAAAATCATTTGCTCCAATATTAGTAATACGAGGTTTGTCCTAGAACAATTTATTGTGGCTAAAGGTAGCACCTTTGAGAAAATTAGCGATCTCAATGGTAAAAAAGTTTGTTCAGGATTAGGTCCACAAAATATTGCCTTGGCTAAAGCGATCTTGGCAAAAAATGGCTATGCCAATGCTCAAATCACCCCCTTACCCTTTGACAGACACATTGCTGCCCTCTTATCTGGAGAAGTTGATGCGGCTTATACCCTAGAACCAGTGGGCACGGTGGGCAGAATCGGTGAAACCACCCGCACCCTAGAAGCAGGGGTGGTTTCTACCTATATTCTGGGGGATCCCCTCGCCCCTTGGTTTGGAGGCTCTGCGGCTCTCAGTACCAAATTTATTGCCGAGTACCCTGCGATCGCCCAAAAGTTTATTGCTGCCTACCGACAAGGTGTAAATGAAGTGCGGAATAATCCCTCAGAAGCTCGTCAATATCTGCAAAAATATACTCGGATTAGTGCTGAATTAACCACTCAGGTTCCTCTGCCTAACTACACCATGTTTGATGAATTTACTGCCAGTGATGTCGCTTATTTTCAACAATTCTTTGATTTCTTAGGAGCAGAAGGAGTCCTCAGTCGCAGAGTTGAGGTTGCACCTTTATTGTTCAAAGCTTAATTAGGATTTACACAATGCCAACAAATTACCTAGGGTTATGGAAGTTTTTGTGGGCTGAGCGAAGTCGAAGCCCACAAAAACTTCCGTATGAGTAAGTCCTGCTAAAAATAAAAAATATCTAAACCATTATGACTACCTTTGTTGCGTCAGAACCTTATCCCTATCCCTACAATGGCGATCTGCGCCCAGAAAATACTGTATTTCTGATTATTGATATGCAGACGGATTTTTGTGGGGTGGGGGGCTATGTGGATAAGATGGGCTATGATTTGTCCTTGACTCGATTGCCCATTGAGCCGATCCAGAAAGTTCTACAGGTGATGCGCGATCGAGGATTTTTGGTCATGCACACCAGAGAAGGTCACCGCCCAGATCTCTCTGACCTGCCGGAAAATAAACAATGGCGTAGTCGGCGGATTGGCGCAGGAATTGGGGATGCTGGTCCCTGTGGCAGAATTTTGGTGCGGGGGGAGCCGGGCTGGGAAATTATCCCCGAACTCGCTCCTCTGCCGGGGGAACCAATTATTGATAAACCGGGGAAGGGTTCCTTCTACGCGACAGATCTAGATTTAATCCTGAAAACCAAAGGCATCCAAAATATTATTCTGGCGGGCATTACCACCGATGTTTGTGTCCACACCACGATGCGGGATGGGAACGATCGAGGCTATGAATGCCTTTTGCTGTCTGATTGCACGGGCGCAACGAATTATAATAATCACCTAGCAGCTCTCAGTATGATTAAAATGCAAGGTGGTGTCTTTGGGGCTGTGGCAGATTCACCAGCTTTACTAGCAGCAATTAATCTATAACTATCTTAAATACAGCACCTTGCGTTCAAATGAGACACGCCACAAATATTGAAAGTCCTATCTAATGTTGGGTTTGAGAGTGGGTGGCTGTAGCCACCCACTCTCAAACTGCTGTAACTTTACCCGCCGAAGGCGGGTAAAGTTATCCACCAGCATCAATTTGATCTAAACAATTCATCTAGGATGGTGATATGACTACTACAGTAATAGAAATCCCAACGGCGATCGAACTCCCAATGGAAAAAATTACTGGTTTTTGCCAGCGCTGGCAGATCACCGAATTTGCTCTTTTTGGCTCCGTTTTGCGGGAGGATTTTAATGTTGACAGCAGCGATATCGATGTCTTGGTCACATTCTCACCAGAATTGAAGCGGGGATTAACTGAAACCTTGCAAATGCGTGAGGAAATAGAAGTAATCTTTGGACGGAAAGTAGATTTTATTGTTAAAGCTGCCCTTGAGCGTAGTAAAAACTGGCTGAGAAAGAAAAATATTTTAGAATCAGCAAGAGTTATTTATGCTGCGTGATCAAGAATCTTTAATTGATATTACAGAAGCTATCAAAAGTATTTCACGCTTTACCAACGGGATCGATCGCTCAGACCTAGAGACTAATGAGGAAAAGCTATCTGCGATCATTTATCAACTTGCCATCATTGGCGAAGCAGCCAAGAGAATATCCCCATTGTTTCGTCAACAACACTCAGAAATTCCTTGGCACGAAATGGCAGGACTCCGCAACGTAATTGTTCATGAATACGATCAGATTGATTTTGAGATTATTTGGGGTGTCGTGGAAACTAAACTTCCAGAACTTCAAGGCTCGATTGAAATTTTGTTGCCTGAATGAATCAAAAAGTTGCAACAAACCGTTATGTTTATGACAGGACTTACGTATTTGGACATTTTTGCGGGCTTTGACTATGCTCAGTCCGCAAAAACGTCCATAATCCTAGATAATTTGTTCACAGCGCGTCAGTCCTATATGAATAACAAGTAAGAATTAGCAATCTAGGTTCCCATGTCCCGTTCCCGTGCCTTGCAGTATTACATCGCTACCCGGCTCCTGCTGGCTCCGTTGATGTTGTTGACCATTATTACCATTGTGTTTCTGTTGTTGCGATCGACCCCCGGCGACCCGGTGGATGCCATTTTAGGTAATCGGGCAACGGAAACTGTGAAGCAGGCATTTCGAGAACGTCTTGGCTTGTCCCTGCCCCTACCCCTCCAGTACTTGAATTATCTGGGTAACCTACTCAAACTAGACCTGGGAACTTCCATCACCGATCAAGGGCAGGTGGTCACTGATGTGATTAAACAATTCTTCCCCGCCACGCTAGAGTTAACTATTTTTAGTATGCTGGTGGCGATCGTCGTCGGTGTGGGTATGGGAATGCTCTCAGCCTCTCGTCCCGGCACAATTTTCGATGTGGGAGGCAGGTTGTTTGGGATCATTACCTACGCCCTGCCAATTTTTTGGGCGGGAATGCTGGTGCAGCTAGTTTTCTGTGTGCAACTGCGTTGGTTCCCCTTGGGTTCTCGGTTTCCGCCTTCTTTGAATCCACCGCCAACGATTACGGGGATGTATAGTGTCGATAGTCTGCTATCCGGGAATCTGGATAGTTTCCTGATCTCCTTGCACCATCTGGCACTGCCCAGTATTACCTTAGGAGTATTGATCAGCGGCATTTTTGAGCGGATCGTCCGGGTTAATTTGCGCCAGACCTTGAAATCAGACTATGTGGAAGCAGCTAGAGCTAGGGGAATCTCTGAAGTGAAGATTTTGTTTAGTCATGCCCTCAAGAATGCCATGATTCCCGTAATCACTATTTTGGGCTTGACCTTTGCTTCTCTCTTGGGAGGAGCAGTACTGACAGAAGTAACTTTCTCGTGGCCCGGTTTGGCAGCAAGATTATTCAAGGCGATCGAACTCCGGGATTACCCCACAGTGCAGGGAATTATGGTGTTTTTCTCGACGATCGTCGTGTTTGCCAGTATTGCGATCGATATCATCAACGCCCTCATCGATCCCCGAATTCGCTATTAAATCTCTAGACTTTTTCAATAGCTATAGCGTAGCTTTCTCAAAAGTCGGGAATCTCAACCCAAACCCTCCCTCAACACCAAAATCCCTAACAGGTTCCGGGACTTTTCCTCTTCCCCATCTTTCTATAGCTGTCCTACAGGAGTTTTAGAGTGGGTGGCTGTAGCCACCCACTTAAAACTCCTGTAATTAGGATCGCTTGCCTGCGAGAATCTTAAGAACTCACCAGTTCTCCTGTCGCTGGGGCTTGGAGTTTTTCTTGATCCCGTTTCCGCTTTTTAGCATAGAGATGGATGGTCACCATCATCAACAAGACCGAGGCAATTACCGCCACTGTAGCCATGTCTGTGGGCAGACTATCCTTGAATATTGCCAAGAGGACAATTAACAAAAGTAAGATCGTTGGTGCTTCATTTAATGCCCGGAGAGTTTGACTAGTCCATTGGCAGCGATTTTCTGCTAGTTGCTTCATCAGTCTGCCGCAGTAAAAATGATAGCCGATTAATACTGCCACAAAACCCAACTTGGCATGGAGCCAGCCCTGCTTGAGTACCTCCGGCTCCGTCCAGAGGATGCCGATCGCCATCGCGATCGTCACAATCATCCCCGGCATCGTAATAATGTGGTACAAACGCTTTTCCATAATCCCGTACTGCTGCTTGAGAATCCCTTGGGCAGGTTCTGGTTGGGCATTCGCCTCCACATGGTAGATAAACAAACGCACCAGATAAAACAGTCCGGCGAACCAAACTACAAAACCAATGACGTGAAACGCCTTAAACCATAAGTAAGCCATACACTTTTACTAACCTTTATTGAAAATTGTGGAAAATTAATTCCAGAAATTAATGATTACTATTGTGCCTGATGTTGAAACAAACTTTCTAGGTAAACTTTAGCGCAGGCACGATAACTATTGGCAGTGGTTGCAGTCTTTCCTGCCCCATTTTGTAACAAAAATTGAGAAAGGGCAGCGGCAAACACTCGGTCTTGATCCCAGCTTGGGTGGCTTTCTAGATAGCTTTTGAGAGAGGAGTGGAGTTCTTCAGGGATTTCCGTCAAAATGCTGATGGTAGGAGTCATAGAGGTAGGGTTTGAGGTGAATGCTTGTGAGTAGATGATTATTTGTAGATGATCATTTTCAGTCAAGACTCCCAAATTAGCAACCCGTCGACCAGCTCTAGTCTTGGCTTAAGGGAAAAAGTTTCCACGACAGAATAAGGCTTTGAACCAATTTTTTGTTACATAAGTTCATAAGACTCTCAGTCTGGGCGATGCTGTTAGCCGATCGACCACGATATCCCCAGATCAACGCTACTTAGATACCTCCACCCTCAATACCTGTGGAAAACCTGTGGATCTCTGGGGAATAACTCTGCCATCTCTGGGGAAACTGTGGGGAATAGCTGGGGGATAACTCCCTAGGAAGATAAGAATTGCAAAGAGGAAAATTTCTTTTGAAAAATTAAAGTCAGGACTTACACAAAAACTCTATAGCAGTCCTAAATCATTTTCTAACAGTTGCCAAGTCAACTTGCTTCTAGTACATGGTTTCACCCGCCGAAGGCGGGTGAAACCATGTAGGATCGCTATAGTAAGGGTTTCACATTTGCGCTAGGGATTTCATCTTCTACGAGCATCTCCGCCGCAAATGCCAAACCCTCCCCGATCGCATCACCACTATCTTTCTAGAGGCAAGGCTTTAGGTAAGCGCAGAGTTAATAGGGTGGTGGTTAAATCGTTGTTCACGGCTCTGCCTTGGGCATCAAAGCTAGAGAAACCGAAGTCATTATCATTGCCCACTGCGATCGAGCGATCGTTGATAATAGTTAGCCCCTCAATCTTTTCCATCATGGCTGGAATCTTGCTCAGATCCGTCACCATAGTCTTACCCACAGGGACAATGCTATTACTAGCTAATTGTTCTGGAGTCAATGCCTCTAGGGAGTTTTGGGTATTCTGGGGATCGCTCCATTTTGTGCCAAGAATATTGGTGGCTTGGCTGAGATCGATTTGATAAACTTTGGCAATTTTGTCGGTTCTTTCCACCATTAAGAGGGTGGTGGGATTAATGAAATCCACATCCCCTAGTTTCATTTCTCCGGGGTCGGTTTCTCCGTATTCCGTAGCCGGGTCTAGGACGTAGACATATTCAGCCACCGGAAGCTGCGATCGCGAATCTACCACCAAAATTCTCGTCATTCGGGAGGCACGACCGATCGCTCTAGTCGGGAATTCTAGAGGACTTTGCAGACCAATAAATAATTTAGAGCCGTCTTTATTAGCGGTGATTGCCTCAAATCCTCGGTTCTGGCGGCGACGACTGTAGATAGCGGGAAGGTTGCCCTTAACTTCTGTATCAGCGGCTAAATCTAATCCAGCCGGAACTAGACGTTGTACCGTGGTGCCATTGCGATTGACATGGACAACACTAGGGCTATATTCTTCGCATAGCCAGAAAGTTCCATCCGCCAGACGAGTTAAACCTTCGATGTCCAATCCGTTAGGATTGAAATCTAGGCGAGTCTGACCATCAAAGGTGTAGGGAATTTCATCATTACTAGTATTAGAAAGTCCAGTCACAGGCTTGCCACTGCGGGTTTTGATCGGAATTTCTTGGGTAATACTAATGTTGTTACCAGCCGTGCGAATTTTGTAAATCACCGGGCTATATTCAGGAACGGGAAAGGTACGGCGAGTTTCATTGCCAACTCGAACTTGACCATTGGGTCCCCGATCGGCTGTCGCCCAAAACTCGTTATCTGGCTCTCCAAAAACATGATATAGCCCAGAAAACAGACCCCCTAAACGAAGGTTGCGATCGTCCGTAACCAGACCCGGAAACACTCGATTCATGGCATCTTTGATGGATATATTCGCCAAGCTAGATCGACTAACTACCGTAGTAGTCATTTCCTGTTGTGCCACTACTGGGTTGGTAAACCAGAGGGAAATTGCTAAGGTTAGTCCCGCACTAAATAAACTGAGGAGTTGAAATAGAGAAGATTTTTGCTTTGTCATTATTGAAATAGTTATGAAGATAATTGACATGATTCATTCATAGTCATTATCCTGAAATCAATTTAAGAAGAAGTTAATAGAATCAAATTTGGTATTAACCAAATATCCGCTCCTGAGATATATAGATTATTTAGACTACAAAGTGATTGAAGCAAAAAATCATTTTTTTGAATGTCTCTGTGACTATGTTTCAAGCACCGGAATCTTTACTTAATTTATAGATAAACCTTTATTAACTAAGCCATAACCTTAATTTCGTATAGTCTTGGTGAGTTTTACTAATGTAATTTTATCCATCCAAAAAGTTCTGTTATGTTGAAAAACCAAGCTCCTAAGAGAAGATTCGTGGATCCTGATGACGGGAGCCACAACACCAGCACTAATGATTCCTTTGAACAAGTTCTAAATCGGGCGCGTATGGGTCGCCGGGGTTTCCTCAAAGGTGGTTCCTCCCTCGCCGCTGCCTCCATGTTGGGAACTGGTTTAGCTTTCCTTGCTGATACTGTCAAAAATGACGGACAAGTGGCCGCTGCTGCCACAGATCTCCGCCTCAGCTTTGCACCCGTTGCCAAGAGCATTGCTGATACCCTCACGGTTCCGGCTGGCTACACTGCCAGAGTTTTACTCGCTACAGGCGATCCCATCAAGAGCAATGTCACTCCCTACAAAAATGATGGCACAGACAATGACCTTGAACTCCGGGCTGGGGATCACCATGATGCCATGCACTATTTCGGCATGAACCAAGCTGGCAACGGATGGGATGCGAAGGGTGCCGATCGAGCCTTGCTCTGTATTAACCATGAAGTTTCTGAAGACTTAGGTTTTATCCATCCCAACGGACCAGATAACTCTGGGCAAGATAACACTAAACTCCGTCCTTCCATGGAAATCGACAAAGAAGTTGCTGCCCACGGGGTGACGGTCATCGAAATCGCCAAGCAGGGTTCCAGCTACCAAATCAACCTGAACTCCCGCTACAACCGCCGGATTACAGCAGCTACTGAATTTGCCATCTCCGGTCCCGGTAAAGGCAGCCCGATGATGGTGACAGCCTTTTCTCCTAATGGTGACAAGACCAGAGGAACCCTTAATAACTGTGGACATGGTTACACTCCTTGGGGAACCTACCTATCTGGAGAAGAAAACTGGGCTGGGTACTTCCACCGCCGGGAAGCAGACACTGCTAGAACTGCCAAGGAAGTAACTTCCTTTAAGCGCTACGGCATCGGCAATGCCACCTCTGGTCGCTACAACTGGTCTTTATCTTACAAAACCGACACTGACCTCTACCGTCGCTGGAGTGCTAATAAGGTTGGCAATGCTGCAACGGAAGATTTTCGGAATGAACCTAACGCATTTGGTTGGGTGGTAGAAATTGATCCTTTTAATCCAAATGCTACTCCCAAGAAACGGACTGCGATCGGTCGCTTTGCCCACGAAGGTTGTTGGCCTGCCAAAATTGTTGCTGGTCAACCCCTAGTTTTCTACACCGGAGATGATGCTCGCAACGAATATACCTACAAGTTTGTCTCTGCGGCAGTTTGGGATCCCAGAGATGCTACTGGTGGTTTAGCCGCCGGGGATAAGTATCTAGATAAAGGGATTCTTTACGCAGCTAAGTTTAACGATGACGGCAGTGGGGAATGGTTACCCTTGACCATGAACAATCCCAAAATTGCTAACTACGCTGGTTATGCCTTTGCTGACCAAGCCGATATCCTGATCAATGCTCGGATTGCTGCGGATGCGGCTGGAGCAACGAAAATGGATCGTCCAGAATGGGGCGGCGTTAATCCTGTAAATGGTGATGTTTACCAAACCCTAACTAACAACGTCTCTAGTAGCGTTGGTCGGGGTGTAAGAACCTCTTTAGATGCTGCCAACCCCCGTTACTACGCTGATACCAAAGGGACTACAACTAGCCGAGGGAACGTGAATGGTCATATCATTCGCTGGCAGGAAGGCAACAACCCTGCGGCTACTTCCTTTACTTGGGATATCTATCTGTTTGGAGCCAGAGCAACTGCTGGGGCTGATGTCAACCTATCAGGGCTGACGGACGAGAATGATTTCTCAAGTCCTGATGGTCTCTGGTTTAGTGAGGCTACTCCCGGACTGCTGTGGGTGCAAACCGACGATGGTTTTATCACCGATGCTACCAACTGCATGATGCTGGCAGCCATCCCCGGAGCTGTGGGAGATGGTGGCACCAAGATGGTGACAAACAAATCAGTACCCCTAAATAATGGAGCTGATCAAACAGTCATGACCCGGATGGGGCAACAGACGAATCCTACGGTGCTGCGGCGCTTTTTGGTGGGTCCTAAAGATTGCGAGATTACTGGGATTACGGAATCTCCCGATGGCAAAGTAATCTTCGTAAATATCCAGCACCCCGGTGAAAACAGTCCATCGGCGACGGATCCCAGCAAGTTCACCAGCCACTGGCCTGATGGTGGCAATGCCCGCCCTCGATCGGCCACAGTGGTAATTACCCGCAATGATGGCGGTAAAATCGCTATCTAAACCCCATTAATCCGGCGTTTATTTAAGAGAGCTTGACTTCTGTTAGGCTCTTTTTTTGATGGAGTTACCTAAATCTTGATTTCTTAGCTTCAGTATGAAGAAGACTTTGAGGGCAGCTTTTTGGAGTAGAATTCTATTGCTTGAGCTATAAAAGAGAAGGGCATGGTCTCGTTATCCTAGATACCGAGGGCGATCGTCCCAGCACTAGCACCGAGAAACAAAAGGAATTGACGACGTTTAAGCTGCATAATTTATAAATGAAAAAGTTAGGGTTCTTCTCTAAAAGGTCTTATTTTTCGCCCCGGCGGGGTGAAAAATCAAACTTTACAAATAGCCTCTAGGGGGAATAGGAAAGGTGCAACTAGTAGAATGCCGATCTAAATGCTGGAGTGAGTTTGCCAGCCAACGGCGATCGATTCTCAATTTATGAAAATAGGAAGTTAGGCTATTACTTCAGAGCTACAGGTGAATATTGCTTGCTGAAAGCCAAAACAGGTCTAGCTAGTTGCCCTAAAGATTGCTACTTTCAATAGACTATGGTCAAATCTTTAGGAAGCCTTAAAGGTTGGATGAAGGTTTGGTTAACAACAGGTAGGGAAGTATGTCAGAATGTCACGGTCAGGTGAAGCTTGGTTATGCCCAACGGTTGGGGCGGACAGAATTGGTGGAGCAGTATAGTTGCTCGCCTTTGTTGGTGCAAAAGTCTTTTTATCCCACTAGGACTACTTGCCAGACCGTGATTCTCCACACTGCTGGGGGGATGGTGGGGGGTGATCGCCTCAGCCAATCTATTACCCTAGGGGAGCAGACCCAAGCCCTAGTCACCACAGCAGCGGCGGGCAAAATCTACCGCACCAATGGTTTGACGGCTACCCAGCAGACCCAAATCCACATCGCTGCTCAAGCACACCTAGATTGGATGCCCCAAGAAAACATTGTTTTTAATCAGGCTTTATACCAGCAAAATTTGCAAGTAGAATTAGACCCCGGCGGCAGTATTTTATTGTGGGATATTACCCGGTTTGGACGAAGTGCGAGGGGCGAAAAATTTACCACGGGAGCATGGCGATCGCACACCGAAGTATGGCAACAGGGCAGACCCCTGTGGATCGATCGCCAATATTTAGTCGGCGATGAAAATATTATTACTAGCCCCCACGGTTTGGCAAACCAACCCATCATTGGCACTCTAGTTTGGTTGGGACAGCCGATTAGTAAGGAATTTATGAGCCATCTCTACCAACAACAGTCGGTTCCTGAACATCTAGGAGGAGCTAGTCGTTTGACGCAAGGTTTAGTCTGTCGCTACCGAGGAGATTCCACCGCCCAAGTTAGGGCATGGTTTGGACAGGTCTGGAATTTGTTGTGTGCAGAATATCTGGATCGATCGAATCATCTACCCGGAGTTTGGCGATTGGGTTGATGGTCATCATTAATACGTCTTGACCAAGATGCTTTGGAAGAAGTCAGTCTGGCGAAAGCGATCGCTGAAGGGAGAAAACATGAGTTTGTTCCTGAGGAAAATATATTTGCGCTTCTTGATGGTGATATTGCATGAATGTTAGGTTCGAGTCTAGGTTTGAAAAGGACTTGAAGTTAGTTAAGAGAATGTCTGAAGAGTTAGCTTGGCGACTGAAGTCGCAGCTACAGGAGCAAAACCTGGATGGTGTGCAGGTTCAGAAAATCCGGGGTTTTTCTTAGTCCGCGACGGCGGACTTTGTTCTTGTAGTCGCGGTTTCAACCGCCGGACATTTCTCAGAAACCCTCTAACAAAGAAGCTAAGTTGCTATTTATTTTAATCGATCAATCAGATGATCGCCCACCCGGAGAGCGTTGGCAATAATTGTCAATGCCGGACTCACCCCCGCATTCGAGGGAAAGAAACTGCCATCAACCACATAGAGATTATCTAAATCATGGGTGCGACAGTGGCGATCGAGGACTGAGGTTTGGGGATCATCCCCAAAACGGCAGGTGCCACACTGGTTAGCCATCACTTGCAAAGGCACTTCGGCACGGGGATGCAAAACCCCACGATGGAAACCATCTAGGGATTTTTCCACATTTTTTAGTACATCAGTCCAGCGATAAATTAAGCGATCGTGCGCCTCGGTATTGTTGGGTTTGTAATCAATATGGATCCGGCTATTTTCTACCCGGACTCGATTATTTGGGTCTGGCAAATCCTCCGTTTGCGCCCACCAGCCGATCGATCGAGTAGCTAACTGTTTCAGTCCAAATCCCGGCATTAACTTAGCAACCACAGAAAATACCGGAGGTGATTCCGCAAAGATAATATCCGTAAGTAATCCCCCAGAATTTTGAATATGTCCCATGGGATAAGGAAAATCTCCATCCCCCCAGTAGAAATCATTAACGCAAATTGTCTTTTGGAAGGAGCCGGAGTTGGCATTAGTACTAAGCTGCACAATAGTAGACATGAGGCTTTTCATCAAATTCCGCCCCACCAGATCAGAACTATTAGCCAGCCCCTGAGGATGGGCATCGTTGGCTGACTTCAACAACAGCGCCGCTGAATTGACCGCACCACAGGCAAGAACCACAATATCTGCCAAAAAGAGATAGGACTGACCCGCAACTTCCGCCTCTACACCTTTGACTACTTGCCCGGCTGGATTGGTGTGTAAGCTAACAACTTTGGCTTGGGTTTTCAAAGTCATATTGGCATACTTCAAGGCAGGGACGAGGCAATTTTCTTCCGAATCACTAGTGGGATCGTCCTCTTGCCGGGTTAAGCCTAGGGGAATTGGGGAGGGGTGTAATCCTTGATTAGCGATCGCCGCATAGATTTCTTGAATATGGGGTTCATGGTCTACAGCAGGATAAGGATACCCAGTACTATGGGCTGGTTCACTGGGGTCTTTACCAACTTCCCCATGCACCTTATAGAGATTTTCTGCTTCCGTGTAGTAGGGTTCAAACTCGTCATACTTCACACACCACTCTGGGGAAATACCCCCTTGATGGGTTACTGTCTCAAAATCTCGTTCCCGTAGCCGGAGTAATCCAGCCCCATAGATTTTGGTATTGCCACCGATCGCATAATTCATCTGGGGGGAAAATGGCTCTCCGGCAATGTCGTACCACTGCTCTGGGGCATGGTAGCGCTCCCGCTTGAAGATATCAATATTACTGCGGTTCTGCTCTTCTAGGGGCATAAAATCCCCCCGTTCCAGAATCAAAATCTTCTTGCCTGTGGCAGCAAGTTTATGGGCTAGGGTTCCGCCCCCGGCTCCAGTTCCCACAATAATTACATCGTAGTCATGGTCATCAATAATCATCGTTTTCCCTCTACTGCCAAACGTAAATTAAGGTGAATAAAATAATCCAGATCACATCGACAAAATGCCAAAACAGCGAAGTTGATTCAATTCCAAACTCGCCATTATCGTAGTTATGGGGCAGGAATGATCGCCCCAGCATGATTAACTGCAACAGCACCCCCGTCAGGACGTGCAAGCCATGAAACCCTGTCAGGAGATAAAAAGTACCACCAAATACCCCATCCTGAAAGCCAAAGGGTAAACCACTCCATTCCAAGGCTTGACCATAAAGAAAGTAGCTGCCCATTGCGATCGTCAGCAGCCAGAAAGCCCGGAAGCCCCAAAGATTTTTCTTGTGGAGGAACTTTTCGGCAATATAAATGGTGAGACTACTAGATACCAGAATCACGGTATTAATAGCCGGAGCTTTAATTTCTAAGCCTGTCACCCCTGCGGGCAACCAATCGAGGGCAGTAGTTTTATAAACGATGTAAGCAGCAAAAAAGCTGAAGAAGATCACACTTTCTGAAAGGAGAAAGACAATAAAGCCAAACAGTCGGTTGTCAGGGACTGAGTGGTGGGCTGAACTGGCGGGAATTTCTGGAGTAGCGATCGCTGCTACTGCATCATCTACTGAAGTATCTAAGGAAGGGTCTAAGGAATTATTAAGTGGTTGCATGGTCGACCTCCAAGGCATCAGGATTAGAAACTAAGGGTTCATCTTTGCCGTAACCGTAGGGTTCAGAGATAACGATCGGCAGTTCTGCAAAGTTCTCATGGGATGGTGGTGAGGAGAGGAGCCATTCCAGCCCGATCGCTCGCCACGGATTCTTGGGGGCTTTCTCTCCCTGCACCCAAGAGCCAACCATATTCAACAGGAAGGGCAAGGTAGCCATCCCCAAGAGAAATCCACCCAAACTAGCAATTACATTCCAAAAGGCAAACTCTGGATCGTAGGAAGCAACCCGCCGGGGCATTCCCTGCAAACCTAGGGGGTGCATGGGGAAAAAGCAGAGGTTCGTCCCCAGAAAGGTCAGGGCAAAATGAAGTTTCCCTAAGCCTTCGGAATACATCCTTCCCGTCATCTTGGGGAACCAATGGTAAATTGCCGCATACATGCCCATCACCACTGCGCCATAGATCACGTAGTGAAAATGACCAACCACAAAGTAGGTATTATTCACATGAATATCTACGGGAACTGAAGCTAACATGATCCCGGTGATGCCAGAAAAGACAAACATGGTCAAACCACCGAGACCAAACAGCATGGCTGTGGTCAGTTTAATTTTGCCCCCCCAGATGGTCGCTACCCAGGCAAAAACCTTGATCCCCGTTGGTACCGAGATCATCATCGTGGTAGCCATAAAGATCATCCGCATCCAACTAGGAGTCCCACTAGCATACATGTGATGCACCCAAACTATGCCACTTAAACCCGTGATCACAAGGGAAGAAACGGCAACAACCTTATAGCCAAACAGGGGTTTACGGGCATAGACGGGGAAAATTTCTGAGAAAACCCCAAAGATGGGCAGGATAATCACATAGACCGCTGGGTGGGAATAGAACCAGAAAAAATGTTGGAATAGGACTGGATCGCCGCCCTTGGTAGGGTCAAAAAAGCCTGTGCCAAAGGTCAAGTCAGATAAAAGCATCACCGCCCCAGCAGTCAAGGCGGGTAAGCCAAAGAGTTGAATTAACTGGGCTGCCAGAACTGTCCAGACAAAGACAGGCATCCGAAACCAAGTCATGCCGGGGGCGCGCATAGTAAAAATTGTGGTAACAAAGTTCACACCCCCCATAATTGAAGCCACCCCAGAAATTGCCACCGCTAGCAACCAGAGGAACTGACCGTTGATCAAGTTTCCCGTAGGATTTTGCAAGCTCACGGGGGGATACGCCCACCAGCCAGATTGGGATGGTCCACCGGGGATGAGGAAGCTAGCCATCAGGATCACACCAAAAATGGGAACTAGCCAAAAAGCAACGGCATTCAAGCGGGGAAATGCCATGTCACGGGCACCAATCATCAACGGGACGAGGTAGTTAGACAAGCCGAGGAGGGAAGGAAATGTCCACAGAAATAGCATGACTGTGCCGTGCATGGTAAACATGGCGTTGTAGACTGTTCGATCGATCAGGTCAGCCTCCGGGGTAATCAGTTCGCCCCGAATGATCATGGCGAAAATTCCCCCAACTAAGAAGAAAAAGAAGGCTGTGACTAGATATTGAATACCGATCACCTTGTGATCGGTGCTGAAGCTAAAGAAGCGTCTCCAGTTTTCGGGTTGGTTCGGCTGGAATGGGGGGATATCTTCGATCGCCGCCCCAGAAATATTGGTCATAAATTCCTCGCTTTAGAATTTGAGAGATCATTTATCAAGTGGCTAGAAGGTCTGATTTTGCGCCCCCGGAGGGGGCGCAAAATCAGATTTTATAAATAGCCTCTGAGAGAGTTGGAGTTATTGCTGGTATTAGTACTCGGATTAGTGCTGGCTTTAGAAATGGAAATGGAATCAGCACCTGCTTCAGCATTGGAATAATTAACCACTGGGGGAGCCGCCGGAACGACGGTTTTCCATCGTGTACCATTATTTTTTTGCAGGTTATTGTATTCCGTGAAAGCCCGATTGTAGGCGGCAGTGGCAGAAGTGGCGGCAGCGGCAGTGAGCCATTGCTGGTATGCCTCTGGGGATTCCACAACCACATCGGTTTGCATGGCAGCAAAATATGTTCCACTGTACTGAGAATCCCGCAGCCGATATTTGCCTTCCAGAATGGGGGTGAATTCAAAATCAATCGTCCGACCGGGGATAATATCTTGCTTGAGACGAAAAGCTGGAATATAGAAGCCATGCAGCACATCTTCGGAATGGAGGGCTAGCTTAATTCGCTGATTATTGGGTAAATGCAACTCCGTACTGGTCACATCCCCGTAGCGAAATTCCCACGCCCACTGACGAGCAAAAACTGCGATCTTTTCCGGCTCCGCCTGGGTGTTAACAACCTGATTAGGAGATTGGTTAGTAATTTGGTTAGCGATCGCCGGATTATCGCTCTGATTATCGATCGGGGCAGCTTCAGCAGTCGCCATCATGTGGACATGTTCCATGGGACCAAGCACCGCCATCTGGTCATAGATTTGGTAGCTATAGGTGGCAATCCAGATCACCAGAGCAATGGGGATGGCTGTCCAGACAATTTCTAGTTTGACGTTGCCCTCAATGGGGGGACCATCACTGTAGTCGTACTTGCCTGCTCTTTGAAACAGGACGGAATAGCCCAAGGTTCCGACCACTCCTAGAAATATAAAGGTGCCTAGGGTCACCAAAAAGCTAAAGAGGTTGTCAATCAAAATTGATTCTGCTGAGGCTTGGGGTGGGAACCAAGTATAGGCAACTTGCCCCATCCAGAGACTGATCAGGGTAATTGCGATCGCTACAGCCACCAAAATTAAAATTGTGCGAATTTTCATGGATATCCTTAATCTTCTGATTATGGTAGCTATTACAGTCCTAAATTATTTGCTAGCAGTTGCTAAGGCAACTTACTTTTGGTTGATGGTTTCAACCGTTGAAGGCTGGTGAAACCCTTTAGGATTGCAGTAGCTATTGCAGTAGCTGATTAATATCTTTGCCTGCGCGTAATAAGCGATCGGCAGTGATATGGATGCCAAACTCGGAGGCAAGTTGCGCCCCTAAAGTCCCGTGGACAAACATAATGGCAAAAATGCCCAAACCAACTAGCAGATAGCTCCACTGCACCTGCCGCGCCAAATCCTTCCGCCAGCGAAACCGCTGTAACCCTCGCCAAGCAGTCATGCCGACAATGAGCGCTAGCAGAACCACTCCGCCCACTCCATGCCAGAGCATTGTTTCCATCGCCTGCAAACCCCACGCACTTTTGGCGTTGAGATCGGGTTCGGCCAGCAATATTTCGTAAAAACCCGCTCCCACTGTAAAAAAAGTGATGATGGCGGAGGCAATCATGTTGTACCAGCCCACATCAAAGAAATTAGAACGGGTAGCGGGGATGGCGAGATACTTAAATACAGTTTTTTCAAGGGGGAAAAAGGCACCAACGGCATCAAAGCCGATCGCTACCATAAACAAGCCAAGGGTGAGATGAACGAGGTTGGGATGAATCGGCAGGGCGTAGGGTAAGCCATTCAATCCCAGTTGATTATGCAATTGATCGATCAGATTTGGACTCATTACAAATTACCCTCCCGAATAGCCTCTACCACGGGCACTGTATGTAATCCATAGACCCAAACTAGGATATCCCCAAGATAGACTTGAAACAGGACTAGTACCGTCAGTAATACTCCTAGAACCAAGAAGGAGATAGGCAACTCTTTGGGATCCCGGAGACGGATCACGTAGCGCCAACCGGTGACGGCGGTAATAATCCCCGACAATCCCCAACCTAGCCAAGAATGAAGGTTTAAGGTCTTTTCGACAGCGGCGTAAGGTTCCGCTAGCCCGGCTTCAATCTGACCAAAAATAATAGCGATAAATATGGAAATAGTGGCGAAAAAGAGATTCCACCAGCTAACTTCGTAGAGGCGAGGATTTTTAGTGAAATAGCCGATCGCATCACAAACTACGGCAAATAAAACCATCGCAATGACAAAATGCACTACGATCGGATGCAACGTATCAGGATAGGGCAAGTTATGGTCATTTAAAGGCGGTAGATATTCCAGCATTGTATCTTTTAATACTCAACAAGTTAGTTGATTTTTAGGTAATGTCCTTAGGTTAAACTCATGCTCCTAATAGATTACTAAATATTTACTTAGATTTAAGAATTTTATTGAGTTCCCATTAATACATTACTTGACCGATGCTGCTTCTAGGTACTAAAAATTATTGTTTAGTATAAGGTTTATAAGTTAAATTATTCTTAATAATAGTTGTATTTTAGTGGCAAAACTAAACTATTTAACTGTTAAAAGTAGAAATAATAAATCTCAGGATACTAGTATGCATAGTTATAGCTTTTACCTCCCTGAGTCAAAAGACAGATTGTCGAAGCTAGACTGATTCTATTATGAGGCTATTTATAAAATCTGGTTTTGCGTCCCCGGAGGGG
>CALRPI020000035.1:0-55692 GCA_943370025.1 Phormidium lacuna HE10JO
GGGCGCTCCGCGCCCACAACAACGTCCACAACTCTCAATAATTCGTTAGCAGTGCGTAAGTCCTAAAAGTATAGTTTTTCGTATCCTTGGGGCAAAAATATTTTTAGCTTTGGGGATTGCTAATAAAACTAGTTTTGCCAGTGATGGCAGATTGCCGGGCAGCTTCAGCAACTTTCAGGGTGTAGTAGCTGGCTTGGGAACTGGCGTATAGAGGTTTGCCCACTATTAAGTGATCAAGGACAAATTTGGTATCTAGGGCAAATAAGCCTTTGCGACTACCGATGGTTAGGGGCGTAGTCCCCTGATCTCGAATTAAAGTTCCCGTGTCGCCCACAAAAGACAAAATTCCTCGATCGCCCTGAATTTCAAAATTCCTTGCCTCCTGCCAAAAAACTTCCCCCTTGCCATAGGTGACTTCAGCGATCGGTCCATTGATAAACCTCAACTGAGCTGTACACAAACAAGCTTGGTAGTATTCTCCCTCCCCCCAATAGCGCAACTGACAGCTAACCGACTCCACCAAACCAAATAAATCCGTCAGCCGATGCAGCCTAGATAAGGCTCCACTAAAGGGAAATCCAAAGTGTTCTTGACTATAGGCCCACTTGGTCGGGGCGGGGCGCTGGGGATTAATCGTCACATAACGGGCGAGGAAAATATTGCCGATCGCCGAGATATTTTCCTTCAGAGTTTGATGCAACCCCCCCAAGAGTTCAATATGCTCCACATGCAACATTAGGTTTTTCTTCTCCGCTAAATCTAATAAAGCCGCAGCTTGAGCTGGCTCTAGAGCGAGAGGGTATTCTACTACTACATGTTTATTGGCTTTGAGGGCAGCCTCGGTCATTAGTCCGTGGTCTCGATTGATACTACAGATAATAACTAGGTCTAATTCTGGCATCGCGACTAATTCTTGCCAAGAGTTGATCGCCTGAGCTTGGTACTTGGTAGCTAATTCGAGGGTTTTAGCAGAACTATGACCCGTGAGAGCGATTAGGTGCGATCGACTATCTTGACTAATTGCCTCCGCCCGAAGCTTACCAACAAATCCTGTACCGATGATGCCTACTTTTATGGTCATTATTTGTTATTTTTGATTACTTACTGAGAGGCTATTTATTATTTATAAAGTCTAATTTTTCGCCTTCTTTAAAAAATACGTCTTGTAAAGTTGTGTTGAGACAGTTAAAAAAATATTGAAATAATATACTAATTCATAATAATAGCTTTATTCTTATAGATCTAGACATGAGTTCACGCTCCTGAAAATAACTATCAATTTTATGGACAAACCTATGGAAAAACTACAAAAATACCGGATTAATTGTACCCTTTCTTTTGGAGATATCTACGCTCAAATTATGGTTTGGTTGATTGTGATTTTCATTAGCCTTGCCTCTGCTTTTGCCCTCTGGAGTAGCACTAGACAAGTCTATGCCCTCGCCACCGTGGGCTTAGTCCTGATCCTCTCTCTTCCTTTCCTATTATTTGCCTTCGTGACAACTTTACTCAATCATATTGAAATCACCCCGGTAGATACCTCTACCTCCACCAGCAGCAAAATGGAAAACGTTGCCCAAAGACCTGCCCAAGTTGCTAGCTAGGATTTGATCCGAGAAATATTTACAGAGAAGTCTAGTTTCTGGTAAAGAACTAGGCTTTTTTAGTAACAAGATTAATTTTGGTCTGGATCGTTGCTAGTAGCTTGATCCTCTTGACTATTATCTGGGGATGGTTGTTGCTGCTGTTGCTTTGCCTTTTCTAACTTCTCTGCCCTAGCCTTCGCGCGATCGGCTTGGATTTGTTTTTGCCTTTTCCTTTCATCTCTGGCAAGGTTAATGGAGTTGCGCCCTTTCTTCCGGGGGATGACTTGCTCAAAGGTTCTGAGTAGCGGTTGGGCAGGTGGTTCATCTTTCCCATACCACCATGCCACCAATAAACCATAGCTAAAACCGGCTACCAGAGCCAAAATAATACTGAATTGGACATGATTGCCAAAGATAACTAGAGCAATGAGAAAAACTAAACTAACTCTACTGCCCTCAATCATGCCCTTAATTTTGGGATCACTTCCTAGTTTGTTCATGGCTGCCTTAATGATTTTTTGAGAGCATGAATTATTTGCTGCCTTCGCTAGCTGAAAATTCATGCCATAAATATTATTTCAGATAGGCTTATTTCAGATAGGCGATCGTTACCCCCGCCCCACCATCGGCGACACTGGCAACTTCGTACTTGGCAATTTGGGGATGCTGTTGCAAAAATTGATGAATGCCTTCCCGGAGTTTACCCGTACCTTTGCCGTGGATCACCCAAATACTGCCCTCCGCTCGGTTAGCTAACATTTTATCAATTTGTTGCTCCGCTTCGGCAACTCGGCTGCCCCGGATATCGATCGTATTGCTGTCAGTTCTGATCATCGGAGTTGTTAGGTTCTTGGTGGCACTAACGGAAGGTTTAGCTTCTTCGGTTTTTTTCTTAGCTTCGGCTACTTGGACTTTCTCCCCAGCAAGGGATTCTATTTCTGCAAAACCCAAGCTCATTTTCATCACCCCAAAGCGGACAGTGAGTTGCTGGGATTCCTCATTCAGGCTCAAAACTTCTCCAGTTTGCCCCAGTTGACTAATCCGCACCCGATCGCCTACTTGGGGACGGAAGCCGGGATGGACTTTTGGCTTGGCGGGAATCTGCTGGGCTTGGATTGCCTCAAGGGATTGCCTTGCTTTGTGTGCTTCTTGGGCTGTGTTACCAGCTTTTTGCAGGTTGCGAATTACCGTGGCAATTTCTTGGCGGGCTTGGGCGATCGCTTCCTGCACCACCTGTTCCTGTTGTTGTTTGAGTTGCTGTTCCCGCTGTTGCAAGGTTCTGGCACGATGGGATAGTTCCCGGTGCAGAGCCTCGGTTTGTTGCAATAGTTGAGTCGCCTCTTCCGCCTTCAGTTCCTGCTGCCGGCGCTGACCTTCCAGCCCAGCAATCACATGGTTCAAGTCCGCTGAAGTATCCCCCATGCCAAGGGTAGCCACTTGGGTAATTTCTTCCGGCAAGCCCAAACGCCGAGCAATGGTCAAGGCATTAGAACGTCCGGGGATGCCCCAGAGGAGGCGATAGGTTGGTGACAAGCTAACTTCATCAAACTCCACGGAGGCATTTTCAAACCGGGGGTCTTGATATTTGAGGGCTTTTAATTCCCCATAGTGGGTGGTGGCAATGGTTAATTGCACATGGTCGGCAAGGTATTTCAGGAGGGCGATCGCTAAGGCACTACCCTCAGCAGGATCAGTCCCCGCCCCCACTTCATCCAATAAAACTAGCACTGGTTTCAGGAATTCCTCAATTACTGTTGAAGTAATTCCCAAGGAGTCTTGACCACTCTTATCTGGGTCTAATTCTGCACCACCATGCGAATCTAGACCCAGATTTTTTATGGCTGCCAAGATTCTACTAATTCGGCGGATGTGGCCAGAAAAGGTAGAAAGATTTTGCTGGAGAGATTGCTCATCACCAATATCTGCCAATACTTCAGCAAACCAAGGAATTTCCACCGGTTCCCGTGCCGGCACAAACAAACCCACCTTCGCCATCACAGCAGCCAAACCCAAGGTCTTCAAGGTAACTGTTTTCCCTCCAGTGTTGGGACCAGTAATGGCAACGACCTTAATCCTGGGGTTGATCTGGACATTAATCGGCACTACGGGGAAGCCCTGTTCCTGCTTGTGCTGCCAAACTAATAGGGGATGGCGGAGTTGGCGGAGGGTGATATTTTCACCACAATCGGGCGATTCGAGACTAGAGCCATTGATAAAACGTGGCGGATTAGCCTCTAGCCACAGACTATAGCGGGCTTTGGCTGTGGCAATATCGAGACTAGTCGCCACGGCTAACAGAGTTTCTAGATCAGATTTTACCGCTGCCACTTGGCTAGTGAGATGGCGCAAGACGACTTCAACTTGATGCTGTTCTTGCCTTTGGAGTTGCCGGAGTTGATTGCCTAAGCCGACGATCGCATGGGGTTCAATATACAGAGTTGCTCCACTACTAGAAGAATCGTGAACAATTCCCGGTACGGCATCTTTTTGAGGAGCTTTGACAGGCAAGACATAGCGATCGCTACGTTGGGTAATAATCCCTTGGCTCATAGCGGTGGATTGCCGCTGAATGATGGATTGCAGAGTTTTCTCGATTTTCTCTTGGAGCCTACGCATTTGTTGACGAATTTCCGCCAGTTTGGGGTGGGCGCGATCGAGGACGCTGTAGCGCTCGTCAATGCAGTGATAAATTTCCTGCTCCAGTTCTGGATAGGTACGAATTGGGTTAATTATTTCTTGCAGTAGAGGAATACCTTCTTGTTCGTCCAAGAAGCGCCGCAGTCTCCGCATCCCCGCCAAGGTGGTGGCAATCCGAATTAGTTCTTCCCCTGATAGCATTCCCTGTAACTCCGCCCTAGTCAGGGAACTACTAATGTCTTCAATCCCTTCAAAAGACAAGCCAGAGCTTAATCTCTGCTCTAACTCATAGATTTCTTTAGTCTGGTTTAGCAGGTACTGGCTCTGGTCTTGACTGGTGGGGATCGGCAGGTTTCGGCAGGCGATCGTCCCCAATTTAGTCGCGGCGAAGGTCGCCAAATGTTGGCAGAGGCGTGACCATTCTAATAGTTCTAGGGTTTCAGTTTGAATCAAGGTAAATTTGTGGGGCTAAATAAATTGCTAAATAAATTGCTAAATACAAGGACTAAATATCTCTGGGCTGGCTATGATCTTCTTTCCCTAAGAAAGTAACGATCATTTGGGTTGTGGAACCCGATCAGCTTGGCGACTGCTTATAATATTATAGAGCAGTAATAAAAGGATTCTGTCCATGCAAGATACCCGCCTAACCACCCTTGTAAGGGGAACATTAGCTAGATTCACCAGCTTCACAACTAATCCTTGGCGGCGGATTTCCTTGGTAATAATTAGTTTTTTGCTGGGTAATTTCTTAGGAACGGCAATTATTACCACCGCCGGGCAAACCGCCATTTGGGACTTGGTGGCGGCTTTTTTGTTGGTGGTTTTCACAGAATTCATCAGTCGTTTTGTTTATCGCCCCTCAGCTCCTAGGGTGGTTTCCCCAGAAACAGATGGCACTACCCTCCTTCCAGAAATTCTCAATACCTTAAAGATCGGTATCACCTATAGTTTATTCATCGAAGCATTCAAACTGGGTTCGTAATTTCAGTAGAAGTTTTTGTGGGCTTCGACGACCCTCAACCCACAAAAATTAGGGAATCTGAGTTCGGGATAAGCAAAAGCTCTAACCCGAAGCCTAGATTCGTTCCCTGAGCACTTGCCCTGAGAGAAGTCGAAGGGAAGTCGAAGGAAACATTTCTGCCATATGTGAGGATAAGCGCTCGAAGATTTGTCGTGGGGTTTTGGCTACTTCGGCTTCGCTCAGTATAAATTCGACTTCGCTCAGACAGCGATAATGGTAGCTCAGCCAGCGACAATGGCTGTGGTTTTCGTAAAATGGCATTAGGGGGTGTTTTTCTTATCCCGAACTGAGGTTAAGGTGCATCGGCAAGCAGACAGTAGGGACGGCTGTAGCTGAGGGGGGGTTCTAGGGCGTGCTGGAGTAAAAATTCGGGATTTCCCATCACCTTTTCTGTCCCTCCGTCATAGACGATCGTGCCCTTGCTTAAAACGATCGTTCGGGGACAGATATCTAGAGCCAAATCTAGGTCATGGGTGGCAATTAATTGGGTCAGGGGCAGAGTTTGCAAAAGTTGAATGAGTTGCCGCCGGGAGCATGGGTCTAACTGGGCGGAAGGTTCATCGAAGACGAGGATTTGGGGATACATCGCCAAAACTCCGGCGATCGCTACCCGTTTTTTCTCGCCGCCAGATAGGGCATCGGTACTCCGGTCACTATAGGCATCGGCATCTAAGCCCACCGCCAGCATGGCATTGACTACCCTCGATCGCAACTCCTTCCCCCTTAGCCCCAAATTTCTTGGACCAAAAGCCACATCTTCCCCCACCGTGGGCATAAATAATTGATCATCAGGATTTTGAAAGACCAAACCGACAAAATTCCGAATTGCAGATAAATTCTCTGGAGCGATTAATAATTCTCCGATTCTCACGGATCCAGTTTGGGGGGTGATCAGTCCATTCAGATGCAGTTGCAGAGTAGATTTTCCTGAACCATTGGCACCAATCAGCGCAACCCTTTCTGTGGCAGCGATCGCTAAGTTAATATCTTCTAAGGCTTGAGTTCCATCGGGGTAGGCATAGCTCAAGTTAGCGATCGTAATCGGGTTATGGTGCATAGCGTAGATTAAACAACACGAAAATCTTTTAGCAAATAAAACTTATGTAATGCTGCTACATATAGCAATCCTAAATCATTTGTAGATTTTTGAGGTTTGAGAGAGACGCACCCTTCGGGTGCGTCTCTCTCAAACCATTTAGGAATGCTATAGCATTCCTAATTAAGTTTAGGATTTTAGAAGGCTCAGAGAATGGCTTCCCCTTTGGGGAAGCCATTCTCAACCTATTTAGGATTACTATAGATACAACAATTTTAGAGTGGGATGCGATAGCTACCAACTCTAAAACCTAACCTTGACAGACATTTTAAGGGTAAAACTATGGCTTACAGGCATTAATGATCGATTCTAGGGGTGGTGGAATTCGCCCGGGAGAACTATTAACTAATTGGACAAATTCATCTGGAGTATATTCAACCATAATCTTTTCAAGCGCACATTGACAGAAGGGTTGTGCTTCATGAGGAGCAGCACCCGAACTTATAGCACCAGTAATACAGGATTCCATAAATATTTCTGCGGGGGATTTGTCTTGGGCAAGTTGAATGGATTCGTTACGGGTAGTTGTTGTTGAGCTTAAAGGATTAGCCGCCAAAGCTGCAACTGGCAGCAAGGAAGTGGGAAAGAAACAAGAAGCAACTAACAATAAATGTAGTTTTTTGTTCATGATCGGGAGATGCATAATTGTAAGTAAGTGCATGATTCAGATATAGCAACCCTAAATGGTTTCACCCGCCGGATGCGGGTGAAACCATCTGCCAGAAGCAAGTTGACTTAGTAACTGTTCGCACATGATTTAGAATCGCTATAGAAACCCTAGGAATTTAGCATTCATAGTACAGCAATTTTTATATCAATGGCATCAGCAGTTCTAATTCTAGATTGTAGTGATCCTAAAATAGGCTAAAAACGGTTCCCTCAAAGGGGAAGCCGTTCTCAACTATTTACAGTAATTTATGTAAATCTCAAGCAAATTTGGTTAGCCAATAGTGACTCGATCAGTATTCACACTAGTTGCCCCAGAAACACCCTGGGCGATCGCCACCATCTGGTTGAGAATCTCTTGGCTAGGAACCGTACCTTGGACAAATACAGTACTACCAGACTGGGCAATATCAAACGGTGCCGCACTACTGACACTGGCATCTGCCCCTAAAGCTTGAACAACTCGCTTGGCTAAACCACTTTCATCGTATTCACCGTTTAAGCCCACACGCTCTGCCGGAATGCCAACGGTCAATCCAGTCGTATCTACATCGGTGGCTCCTGATACTCCTCCAGCAACGGAAATAAGCTTATTCACAATCCCTTGACTGGGTGCTTGTCCTCGGAGAACTACCGTTGTGCCAGTTTGCAGGACATCCACTGAAGGAACACTAGCTAATTCGGCATCTTGATCAAAAGCCAAAGCCACTCGCTTTGCCAAACCGCTTTGGTCGTATTCGCCATTTAAGCCCATTCTTTCTGGGGCGATCGGCTCACTAGCTGTAGGATCCGGCGTAGGAGATACCGAAGCCTCGGCTGGGGGTTTTTCCATTCCAAACATTCTTTGTAACCAACCCATAAACAAAAATCCTCCTGAATAAAATAATTTCTAGGTTTTAATGAAATTAGTAGTTTTTGCTAGTGCTACTACCTGCCAATATAGCAGTGAATTCTCTGGGAACCAGATTTCCTAAGTAAAATATAGGAAATTGAAAACATAGCGCTATACTTACGAGTTGGCTGATATACAACGTATAAATCTTGAATTTGGGACTACAAAATGCCAAAAATTCTCGGCAACAAAATCGCCCCTGCCCCGATGGCAGTAGATGTAAGCGTGGTTGATCTGATTGATAATTATTTTAGTGCCTACAATTCCGCTCGATTACGGGAAATTTGCCATCTATTGAGCCGTGAGGTGCTTCAGGATGGCGTGACCGTGGGAGTAAGCCTATCGGGAGCAATGACTCCGGCAGGCTTTGGGGTGGGAATTCTTGCTCCCCTGATCCGTCATGGTTTCATTGATTGGATGATTAGTACTGGGGCAAATCTTTATCATGACTTGCATTATGGTTTGGGGTTTGAACTCTTTTCTGGCAACCCTTTCATTGATGATGTCAAACTACGGCAAGAAAATACAATTCGCATCTACGATATTTTCTTTGATTATGATGTGTTGCTAGAAACCGATGCTTTTATCCGCAAAATTTTGCAAGCGGAGCCGTTCCAAAAACGGATGGGCACAGCGGAATTTCATCACCTGTTGGGTAAATACGTCCGGGAAGTGGAGAAACAATTGGGGATCAAGCATTCTTGCCTGTTAGCCACTGCCTACGAGTGTGGAGTCCCCATCTATACTTCTTCACCGGGGGATAGCTCGATCGGCATGAATGTCGCTGCCCTAGCTCTGGAAGGTTCGCAGTTGGTGATTGATCCTTCGATCGATGTCAACGAAACGGCAGCGATCGTCTACAATGCCCGTGAAACTGGCATCCCCGACCTAGAGGGTAAAAGTGCCGCTCTGATGATTGGTGGAGGTAGCCCTAAGAACTTCCTGCTGCAAACCCAACCCCAATTGCATGAGGTTTTGGGGTTGGAAGAAAGAGGTCATGATTACTTCATTCAGATCACCGATGCCAGACCAGATACCGGGGGCTTGTCGGGGGCAACGCCTAGCGAAGCCGTGAGTTGGGGCAAGGTGGATCCAGAAGAACTGCCAAATACAGTGGTTTGCTACACCGATAGCACGATCGCCCTGCCGATCATTGCTGCCTACACGATGAATCAATGTCAGCCCCGACAATTGAAGCGATTGTACGATCGTCGGGACGAAATGCTAGAAAAACTCAAGGTGGATTACCTCAAGGCGAAATTAACTGCCCAAGAATCTGGTGAAAATCCTGAAAGTTCTCCATTAGCAACTGCTCCAGCTTCTACCTATCCTTGTGGTACACCAAAAAAATAAAAGACACTAATCCTCATATCAAATTAAAAAAAGGGTTTCACCCTTTTTTTAATTTGGCATAATTCCTGATTAGGTGAATTGGAGGAAGTCGATAAATTGTTTAGCAGTTCTACCCGATCGCCCGTTGTGTTGCACCGCCCATTGCAAAGCCTGAAAATCTAACTCCGCTGGGGTAAGGCTAATTCCGGATTGATGTGCCAGATGATGAACGATCGCTAGATAGGTTTCCTGATTTGCTGGCTCAAAGGTCAGGGTCAAACCAAAGCGATCGCTGAAGGAAAGTTTTTCTTGCACCGTGTCCCAAGCCTGAATTTCATCACTATCTTTGGGGCGGGGGCGATCGGCAAAAAATTCCCGAATTAGGTGACGGCGGTTAGAAGTAGCATAGACCACCACATTACTCGCTCTGGCACTAAGATTCCCTTCCAGCACCACCTTCAAAGATTTATAACTATCTTCGTGGTCTTCAAAGGAAAGATCATCGACAAAAATAATAAATTTCTGAGGCAAAACTCTTAATTTTTCGGTGATAGCCAAGAGTTCTCCTAATTCGGATTTCGCCACCTCCACGAGGCGCAAACCTCGATCGCGATACTCCCGCAACAGCCCCTTGACTAGGGAAGATTTCCCGGAACCCCTACTGCCGTAAAGAATTGTATGCAGTGCTGGATGTCCTTGCAACAAAGCCTCCGTATTTTTGATCAATTTCTCCTTGGGCAACTCATAGCCCACCAGATCCGTCAGCTTAATCGGATCTGGGTAGGGAATCCCCACAAATTCGCCCCCCTGCCAACGCCAAGCATCGAAGTTAGCCAAACTCCCAGCCCCAAATTGATAGTAATAGGCAGCCAGATCCGGCAGCCAGTCTGCCCAGTTGGTTGTAGTTTGCAATTTCTGCCGCAGTTCCTGTTGGTGCTGCTGGCGCTTGCTAGGGAACAAGGGGGTTTTGGGGTTAGTCTCTTGATCCCAACTGACCAAATCGATCGAGATCGGAGCGAGGGATTTCACCCAATTACTCAAATCCGCCGCCGAACAAACATAGATATGCTGCAACACTTGCAGGTCATGGCGAGCAGCCTTGACTAGATGGGGCGGTAAATCATCTAATTGCTGCACTTGGGCTTGGCGACTAAAGGCATTATCTGCTTGAAAAATTTGGCTAATCAGATAATCCTGCCAGCCCTGATTATGTTTGGTTAATTCGACAAACCATTGGGCATAAGCCTCCACTGGAGCGATCGCCTTGCCGCCGCTATCTAAAAGAGCAGCCAAAATTGCCATCCAAGCTGCCCCCACCTCGTTCTGGAGGAGCGATCGATAGAGAAGCAAAGAAGCTGCTTGATATTGCAAAAATTGAATTTTTCCTTTTGCCTGAAAATTTAACATAGAGCACTTTTTATATAAATAGAATACTTTGTATTTCCTGAAATATTGACTAGGTTTTGGCTTGTCTGGGGGCGGCTGTTGCCGCCCCCAGACAAACTGCTGTAGCACTTAAAAATTTCCTAAAAATCCTTGGATGAAAGACCTTGATAATATCACTAAAACTTGATGCCTATATCACTCGAACTCCAATAATTAATCACCAATTAATATTGCTATTGTCACCGGATTTATCTTCTAGATCAAAGAACATAGAAATAACTACACACAAAAATCTTGGCAGAGCTATGCCCAAAGAACAAACACCCCCCAACCACAATCAACTAGTCCCGCAAATAGCCCATCAAGATCGTTCTCTTAATTCCATCTCGGAAATTCAATCCCAAGCCCATCGGGAGGCAAATACTGCCCTTACTAAAGCCATGGCGGTGTACTGGTCTTGGATGGTGGCTGGACTTTTACCAACCACTCCCGAAACCACCTCCACATCTCCCCTCGTCAGCAGTCAAGATTGACCTCGATCGAGCTAATTTATCCAGTTAATTCATTACCAAATAAGAGGTCATTTATAAAGTGGCTATAAAGTCTGATTTTGCGCTCCCGGAGGGAGCACAAAATCAGACTTTATAAATAGCCTCTAAGGGGCTACATCCTCTTGATTTTGTAAAAGTATTTTATGAAAAGTCCGTCCTCCTGTAGGATTACTATAGCAATCCTAAAAGGCTTTACCCGCCGCAGGTTTAATAAAACCATCTGCTATGGCAGTCCTATTTGAGTTTAGAATGGCGCACCCTTCGGGTGCGCCATTCTAAACCATTTACAGTTCGTAAATCAATTAGGATCACTATAGAAACAAGTTGATTTAGCAACTGTTAGCGGTAGTCATGCATTGTAATGGTGCTTGAGGTGCTTCGCGCCCCAAGCACCATTATCCAAACCATTACTTTGCAGTACTACCCTATTAGCAAATGATTGAGAACTAATATACTTAGCGATCCTCAATCATTTGCCAACTCTAGTAGGTTGAAAATAGTACCAAAGTCTGCAAGTTTAAACCGTGCAGGATTGCTATTTTCCTGATTTTCACTTCCTGATTTTTACTTGATTCTAGAACCTATGGAGCGATCGCCCTTTTCTCTTCCCCTATTCTTTTCCAAATCTCTTGGCAAATTAAACTCCCCTACTTATCCTCCATTAATCATCACGGTCATAGCAACAACTATCCTGTTTATTTGTAGCACTATTCGCCATGCTTTGTTTAATTCCAATGGTTGGGATTTAGGGATATTTGATCAAGCAATTTATTTAATTAGTATTGGCAAATCCCCAATTTCTACTTTTTTAGATTTCCATATCTTAGGAGATCATGCCGCCTTTATTTTCTATCCCCTTGCCCTGTTATATAAAATCTACCCAGATGTGCATTGGCTATTTGGAGTCCAAGCTTTAGTCCTAGCTACGGGAACCCTGCCCACTTGGTTTTTATCTCGTCAAGCAGGATTAACTGAAAAGCAATCCCTGACCATGGCGATCGCCTACATTCTCTACCCCTTAGTTTTTAATATTAATTTGTTTGATTTCCACCCCGATGTCTTCGTCTTGCCGGGAGTTCTCTGGGCAGTTTTTGCCGCTAGAAGTAATCAAATTTGGTGGTTTTGTGGAGTAATCGCCCTGATTTTAAGTTGTAAGGGAGCATTGGCTTTGACGGTAGCCGGATTAGGATTTTGGCTCTTAATTTTCGAGAAGAAAAAGTTAGCAGGAAGCATTGCTTTAATCGCCGGAATTATTTGGTTTGTAGTGGCGATTAAGGGGATTATTCCCTACTTTGGCACAGAAGCCGCAGACCTCGATCGCCATCTCAATCGCTATGCCCATTTAGGCAAAGATTTTGCAGATATTACTCGAAATTTAGTCATTAATCCCGGTCTTTTATTGGGCAGTATTTTTAATATTGCCAACCTTGGTTATTTAACCCTAGTGCTAGCTCCCTTTGCTTGGGGTATTTCCCTAGGACATCTAGCCCCCCTCGCCGCCGCCATCCCCGCCCTAGCGATTAATCTTTTGACTACCTATCAGGCACAAAAAGATTTAGTCCATCAATATTCTCTGCCAATTCTGCCCTTTGTGATCATCTCGGTAATCTCTGCTTTTGCAGCAGGACAAACTTGGCTAAAAAAAGAACGATTGATTATGTTTTGGTCGATCATTGCCTTTGCTGCTTTGGCAAAATATGGTTATTTTTGGTCAATTTATCTCCGGAATTTGGATACCTTAGCGGAAACTAAAGCGGCGATCGCCATGGTTTCTCCTCAGGGTAGTTTATTGACCAATTCAGAAATTTCTCCCCATCTTAGCCATCGAGAGATAATCAGAATGGGTGATAATGAGAACATTAATTTTATGCCCTACGATCATATTTTGCTGAATGTCCGCTATTCCAGTTATTCTAGTCCTCCAGAGATTGCCAGAAAACTAGTCAAGAAAATCAGAGAAACCCCCGTATATAAGTTGGTTTATCGACAGAATCGAGTCTTCTTATTTGAGAAGGAAAATAGTAAATAATAAAGGCTGTTGAGAAATCTCATCGGTATCTCAATTGTCGAAGGGCGAAGCATTCCAATAGATAATTTATTAGTGATATTCAAAAATTTATTCCCGGAATGCTTCGCCCCTAAAAATACATTTGTAAAATAGCTATTATGGAAGAAGCAAACTATCTTGATGACCTTGATAATTTTGATGACTTATCATGGACTCCAGAGGCAAAGATCAAACTCAGAAATATTCCTTTTTTTGTACGATCGCAAGCCCTCGCTCGCATTGAGGAATTAGCCCGTGCTAGTGATGAAAATATAATTACCGTAGAGATAGTCGAGCAAGCCAGACAAGAATTTGGGCAGTGAGCTATCTTAGATACTCGCCATTTTAATAATCAAAATAAATGACATATTAAAGAGTATATGTTCGAGCCAGAAATTCACAGAACTTATTAATTATTGATATTGTAATTTCAATTGACTGATCATATTTTTCCTTTGTCATCTTACTAGACTTTCCGTGTCTTCTATCATCCGCTTGTTTCTTTACAAGTAAAATTGTATCTTGTGTTATTTTAAGTTTACTACGCATCTCTTCCCAAGCTTTTTTATCACTTCTGTTTTCATTTATATCATCTTCTTCTTTGAAAGATTGCATGACAGATTCAATTGCCCGATAGCAGTAGAATCCTGCATCTTGAAATGAACATCCTGCCCTTTTTACATCATCAAGCGCACTGAATAGATAAAATGATTTTTCGTGTTGTGATACTGCAATCAGATTATTAAGTCGTGACTGTTGTATTTTTACTAGCTCATGGTTTATCTCCTTTTCAGGATTCTTGTTTTTATCAGTAAAGCCAGCACCAAATACAAGATGTTCTCTTGTAAGATCGTTTAAACTATTGATAAGCTCAAAATTGTAAGCACATCCAGCAGTAAATCCAATCATATTAACTACACGAGATAAATAATCTTCTATATAGTAATAAATCTCTGAATTGGGAATATCTGTTTGCTCAATATCAAATCTAGCTGCAACCTGAGAAGCTATGATTGATACTAACATCCAACCATTTATTACTCCTTCTAGCTTAAATAATGGTGGGCTGTAATAGACTGAAGCACGCTCAGGATGGACTATTCCAGTTATGTATAAACGGTACATATATTTTCCTACATTGAGTAAGCATTAAATTATTAGATTAAGTACGATGCCCATTGGGGAATAATTTCTGGGGAGCCGTACCATAATCCTCGTCGTCGTGGGGAATGGAAAACCTCTGGGATGGTCAGGTTCATTGCTCCTTCTAGGTGGGCAGCTTCGATCGGAGTGATCCCATCGCCCCATGTATTGCCAACTCCACAGGTGATCTGATAGCTATTAAATGCCAACCAGTTCTGCCATCTCTGCTCTCCAGAAACTGCCCTTCCTGCCACACAAATATATTTAACTTGGGGATAGAAAGCCCCCGGATAATTGTTTTTGACAAAATCTAAATTCTTTCTTGTCCATGGCTCCAAACTAATATGGGGTGTACCGAGGGTGACTAGGTGAGCCACATAGCGATGTGCCTCCCAACGTCCTTCTACTTCCGTCACATCACCATGGACAGTGTAGGGAATTTCTCCTAGATAGATGCGGGCAATCCAGCCACCAGCCGAGTGACCAATAATATTTACTTGAGAGCTAGAATGCTGATCCTGAACTTCTTTAACTGTAGCGTCAATTTTGCGGAGAATCGGTACCATCGATCGCCCCCCCACCGTAGGCAGCCAATCGGGAATCGTCAAAGGCACGATCGCCGTTGGTAAACCCATCTTAGTCAAAGCTTGGGCTAAATCTGCATATTCTTGGGCGCGGGCAAAGTAACCGGGGATGATGATGGTAGGGAGCATGATATTTTTTGGTAAATAGGTGAATAAAGGACGCGCATTGCGCGTCCTTTATTCACCTATTTATGGATGATTGTAAAGATTGGATTATTTCTAAGTTAGCGGTGGGGAAGGTGAATTGTGCCATTTCTGCTAGGGTGACCCAGCGGATCTCTTCTGATTCTAGGGGTTGGGGAGTACCGCTAAGATAGCGACAGTGATAGAAATGGAGGGTGACTCGGAGATCTTTGTATCGGTAGTCGATCGTCCGAAAGTGTCCCTCGATCGCTACTTCTATGGCTAATTCCTCCTTGACTTCTCTGAGAATGCATTGCTCGATCGTCTCCCCCAGCTCTAATTTTCCGCCGGGAAATTCCCACAGACCTCCGCTAGAGCCTCCCGGCAAGCGGCGATCGATCAAGATTTGTCCCGCTTGGTTCCAAATAATTGCTACACCAATAACTTTATGAGGTATGGCAACATCTTCTGCTATGGAGGGGTTGGACATGGGTAGATAGATAAGGGCGATTAAGGGGGAATACCAGATCCAGTTTTATGGCTATTTTTGTGTGCGGCGGGTGAAACCGCTACCACAAGAGCAAAGTCCGCTTGCACGGACTCAAAAATAAGTAAGTTATGATCACCAGATTTACAGCGGTTTTCGTTCAAATGAGACAGACTACAAATATTAGAATGTTGACCGAGGTTAGAGTTGAAAGTGGGTGGCTGTAGCTACCTACTCTCAAACTGCTGTAGTTTCAGGTGGGCAATGCCCATCTTAACTCATAGAGTCTGTTGGTCAGCACTCATAGAGTCTGTTGGTCAGCCCTATGCTATCAAGGTGGGCAATTTGACTAACAACAACGCGGGTTAACGATGCGGGAACGTCTGTTGGTCAGCCATAGCTATCAAGGTAGGTAATGCCCACCCTACACTTAATATAAACTGTGGCTCAGCCAGATGTTAGTCAGAAAAATTGCTTTCTGTAGACTGGAAAGATTTCTCAAACACCATGCGCTGTTCGGCATTGCGGAGAAAGTAACCACTGACCATAGCCGAAGCCAGTAATCTCCCTAAATTCTCGCGGTTAGTACTAATAGTCACCCCAAAATGCTCTGGGGGCAAGTTTCCTAGTAACCCTACAATATTGCGCTCCATCACCTGAAATACTTCTGAGGAGGTGGGTTTTGAGAGTTGAGCGATCGTATCGGGATTCATAGACTGGACGTATTGCCAAAGAAGATTAGCATCTGCATCTTGGTCAAAAAACTCTGGTACTTGATTAGATGTATTGTTCAACTTTCACCTCAAATGGATTATGGATTGAATTGTAATTCCTGAATCAGAGCATGATTTTGAGTTGCTTTTTCATACTTTTCTTCAGCAATGTTAGAAGTCATTTATAAAGTGGTTAGAGGGTTTGATTTTTTGATCTCTTTGAGGTCAAAAAATCAGGATTTATAAATAGCCTCTGAAGATTGAATAATGTCTTCGTGCTTTAACCTAACAATCAATCTAACAACTAATCTAACAATTCGCTGGTCTAGAGAAGGTAGGTGTAACCGAACTAGCCTTGGTGGGTTTTGAGATTATGCCTGATGCAATTTTTGAGATATTGCGATGAATTTAACCAAATATTAGCACAAGATTAATTTTCCTCAGCCGGAGGAATTTCTCCCATCTCATCATCTAGTCCAGATTTAGTCTCCGCTAGCGATCGCTCATGGCTCAACTGATTTAGTAAATTCACCATTTTCGTTCCTTGTTCGAGGGAAAGATCGTGGAGAAACATGACTTCTGGAGTTCGGCGCAGCCCAATTCTCCTGCCCAGTTCACTCCGGACATAGCCTGTAGCTGAGACTAGACCTTCGAGAGTTTTTGTCTGAGCCTCCGGGGAGCCGTAGATACTCACAAAAATTTTGGCGTGTTGCAGGTCGCCAGAAACCGTAACTTGGGTGACACTGACCATACCGGTGCCAACGCGATCGTCCTTAATATCTTGGATCAACATCTGACTCACCTCCCGCTTGATACTAGCCGCAACACGGGACACACGACGATCTGTAGCCATAACTTTTTACCTAAATTTTTATTTGTAAGAGCGCAATGTCTTGCACTCTTACTGAAGAAAACGAGTGAGAATATCAGACAGGACTCAGACCCAGCATAGCTTGGAGAGTAAAGCTAATAAATAAAACCCCACCAATGAAAAATCCCACTAGGGCGATCGCTGTCACTGGTTTTTGCAATAGAGGCTTGAGCAACTCAAACAGCGCAAAGAATATGCCTAGGGTGAAGGTAATAAAAAATCGGGGATAACGAGAGACATTGTTAAAAAATTCCTGCATAGCCTTAAAATCCGCAACAGATTTTTCTTGATAAATTATTAAGCTCTAATAATAACATCTCTCTCTATGGCAAGCCTAAATCCTGCGGGCAATCCCATTGCTTCTAACCAAAGGTTTCACCCTTTTCTTTAATTTGGGATCAGCTCCTGTTGAAACAATTGTTGTACTTCCTGAAAAGCAACCGCCGCCGCAAGGGGATTGTAGCTATCTCGTGCGTTGCAGAAAAAGCCATGACCAGCCCCTTCATAAACTAAAACCTTGTGTTTAATTTGGTGTTGCTCTAATTCTGCCCGAATTGCTGTGACTTGCTCTGGGGGAATACTGGCATCTTCTGCCCCAAAAAAAGTGTAGATTGTCCCGGTAATCTCTGGAGTTCTAGTTAGGGTGGGTGCGCCGCCACCGGGAGTCCGCAGGGCAATCCCTGCACCGTAGAAAGAGGCGGTAGCTTTAATATCTGGCAAAGTTGCGGCTAGGTAAGCCACATGTCCACCAAAGCAAAAACCAATACAGCCGATCGCCTTGGCGTTGCTTGGCAATATCGCCTTGGCGTTGGGTTGCAATCTGATCTGCTCTTGCAGCAGATTTTCAGCTTTGATGTAATCAATAGTGGCTTGAATATCGCCTAGGAGTTCTGCTGCGGTGGTTTGTTGGGAATAGCTCCGGCCTAGGGTAATGTCTTCTTTGGTGTAGCCAATTTCAAAATCGGGGGCAGTGCGTTGGTAGAGGGCTGGGGCGATCGCTAGATAACCTTCTCTAGCAAATCTCTCGGTGACATCTCGAATATGATTATTCACCCCAAAGATTTCTTGTAAAACAATCACTGCTGGCAATGATCCTGAGGTTGCTGGGCGAGCTAGGTAGGCAGAGATTTTTAGATCGCCGTGGGGAACTTGGACAAATTTGGTAGTAATTTGAGGTGTGATCATACTTATTATTCTAACAGCAGTTTTAGTTCAAATAAGAAGGACTACAAATTTTGAAATGCTTATCAAAGTTGGGTTTGAGAGTGGGCGGCTGAAGCTCCCCACTCTCAAACTGCTGTAAATTAGTGCAGAGCTTCAGCAACCGGAAATCTTTGCGGATACTCTGCGATCGCAAAAAAGTCCGAAACTCCAGATAATTCCTTTGTAGTATATAGTCGTATATAGGTTCTAGGAAATTTTCGATTTATCAACTTACAGCACTTTGCGTTCAAATGAGACACACCACAAATATTGAAAGTCCTATCTATGTTGGGTTTGAGAGTGGGCTGAGCGGAGTCGAAGTCCACTCTCAAACTGCTGTGATTTTTCAACAGGACTTACCTATTTAGACTTTATTGTGGGCTGAGGTGTAGTCGAAGCCCGCAACAACGCCTGTAACTCTCGATAATTCGTTGACAGTGCGTAAGTTCTAGTCAACTATAGGGCTTATGCACTACTGACGAAGTATCTGTATCCTAGATATTTTTGCGCCTGCTCTGCGCTCATAAAAACGTCCGAATACGTAAGTCCTAAACCACAGCAGTTTGCCTGAGCAGCGACATGCACCTACAAGACCAAGCCTCGTAATTGTTTTAGGGAATATTCCAGACTCTATTTATATAAAAAGTACTGTCATTATCAACCAAAAATAATCAACTAAAAGCATAGGAGCTACGGCAATGCATAAGTTTAAGTTTCTGCGGCAGGTTCTGCCCCTCACTCTATCGGTTTTGACTACTTTGGTGACTGTTGGTGCTGTCGAGAAAGTAATCGCCCAGGATAAATCTCATCAATCTAATTCATTTAATTCATCTAACTCAACCCAGCTTGCCCAAACTAATTCTCGACCATCGACAGAAATACCCCAAACCTCAACTTCACAGCTAATCGAAAAAGCCCAATTTCAGGCATCAATCCCCAGTTGGGCTTATCCTCTGGGTACGATCGTCCTGATCATGGTCTTCCTACCCCAAGTTGGTTGGGTAGCAGGATTAATCGTAATTGGAGAAAGGGAAGTAGGGATTATCACCAAGAAATTCTCCGCCAAGAGCTTGCCTGCCGGGGGACTGATTGCCCTAGAAGGCGAAGCTGGCTTGCAAGCAGATACCCTGCCCCCCGGTTGGCACTTTGGCTATTTTCCTTGGCAGTACAATGTCCAAAAAGGATCAGTAATTATTATTTCCCAAGATGAAATTGGCTTAATTATTGCCAACGATGGGGCAGCGATTCCCCCCAACCGGATTTTAGGCAAGGTGGTGGAGTGTGAAAACTTCCAAAATACTCGCCAGTTCCTGTTAAATGGGGGTGAGAAAGGGCGGCAGTTGGCGGTTCTGACTACAGGCACCTATCGGATTAATACAGCTTTGTTCACGGTGATTACTTCTCAGAATGCCCCCACCCATGGGATGAAACCGGAGCAGCTTCGGGTTTATGCTATCCATGCCGATCGCGTGGGGATTGTGGCGACGCTGGATGGTACTCCCATCGAAGGGGGAGAGATTGCCGGACCTGTGATTGCTGGTCATGAGAATTTTCAGAATGCCCAAGTTTTTATTAATGGTGGCGGTCGCCGGGGTTTGCAAGAACAGGTGATGCTCTCCGGTTCTTGGAACCTAAACCCTTGGTTTGTCCAAGTGGAGCAAGTCCCCATGACGGAAGTGCCGATCGGTTATGTGGGGGTAGTAATTTCCTACGTGGGGGCATCCCATGTGGATGTGAGTGGGGAATCTTTCACCCACGGCAACTTGGTCAGTCGGGGTGATAAGGGGGTGTGGATCGAATCCCTGCAAGCGGGGAAACATCCTCTGAATACGAAGATCATGAAGGTTGAACTAGTTCCCACAACTAATATTGTCCTCAATTTCACTGCGCGCTTCCAAGGGGAACACGGCTATGATGCTTCCCTTTCTGCCCTAAAGTTACTCTCCTTCGATGGTTTTAGCTTTGATCTAGAAGTGTTTCAGGTCATCCATGTGGGGGCAATGGATGCGCCAAAGGTGATTTCTCGCCTAGGTTCCATGCAAAATCTAGTAGATCAGGTCTTGCGCCCGATCGTCGGTAATTATTTCCGTAATTCGGCTCAGGAATACACCATCCTTGATTTCCTTTCTGCCAGAAGTGAGCGGCAAGCAGAGGCAGCGGAGTATGTGCGGCAGGCATTACGAGCTTACGATGTCCAAGCAGTGGATTCCTTAATTGGCTTGATTTCTCCCCCGCCCCAGTTAATGCAAACTTTAACGGAACGGAAAATTGCCGAGGAGCAGGAAAAAACCTATGTGACCCAACGGGCAGCAGAAATTCAACGGCAGGAGCTTGTTCGGGAAACTGCTCTGGCAAATATTCAAAAAGAAGTAGTTACAGCAGAGCAGGGGGTGAATATCGCCAAACTGCAAGCGGCGGCGGCAATCGAACAGGCGAACGGGGAGGCAGAATCGATCCGGCTGACGGGGGAGGCTAAAGCCGATGCCTATGCTGCTGGGGTGAATGCTTTGGGTAGCCAATCTTATACGGCATTGCAACTTATGCAGGTGATTGGCGATCGCCAAGTGCGGGTGGTTCCTGATGTGTCGGTCAGTGGCAATAATGGTACGGGGTTGATGGATGCGATGATGGGGATGTTTATGTGGAATCAAACTCCAGGTGTCCATGAGCATCATGACAATGGTCAAGTAGCAGAGGTGGTGCAGGGGCAGTTGGTTGATGGGGAGGAGGCTGATCAATAATAGTGAAGCTATGTAGCGGCAGATAATTTTGCCTATAAATTCTCAAAGTGATGTAAATATCGATCGAGATTTCCCGGTTCCTCCCTGCTTAACTTTGAGGATTTCTGCACAAATGCTGACAGCAATTTCTTCAGGGGTCAAGGCTCCAATATCTAAACCTATGGGGGCATAGATTTGAGGAAATTTCTCTAAATCATAACCCAAGGTTTCTAGGTGGTGCTGGACTATTTTAATTCGTTTAGTGCTGCCGATGATGCCTAGGTATTTTAGAGATAGAGATGGGGCGGCATCAAGAAGCGATCGCCCAGCCGCCACGTCTTGGTGATAGTTTCTGGTCACCAAGGCAACGTAGAGGTTTTCGATGTGACCTAACTGATCAAGGATGTCCGCAATACTGCTGGCAATGACCACCGTATCTGGGGGAAATCTCTCTGGGTGGGCAAAATCCGGGCGATCGTCCACCACCATAATTCTCATCCCCATCAGGTGTGCCACTTTTGCCAATGCGACTCCACAATGGCCTGCCCCCACAATTAACAAAGTCGGGGGTGGGATGATTTTTTCGACAAATTCAAGATGATCCCCCCTAGCCCCTGCGCTAACGCGCCGCTGCGCTAGAAAAAAAGGGGGGACTGGAGCATCAAGGGATAAATAGGCCGATCGATCTTGCGTTAAAGGTGTGATCAGGGTGATCGATCGACCATTATGCAGATGATTGAGAATTTGCTGGATCAGGGCAATTGCCTTTTCTCCTTGCCATTGCTCTAACCACACCTCCATTACCCCACCGCAAACTCCCTCCGCAACTCTTCCTGACTGATCCCCCAGCAGATTAATCTCTACCAGTTGTTTTTCACCAGTAGCTAAAACTGCGATCGCCTGTTGCCGAACCTTAGCTTCTCCAGCCCCACCACCAATGGTTCCTACCTGTCCTTGGGCTGTAACTAGCATCTTTGCCCCCACTTCCCGAGGCGTTGAACCCTGCACCCTAACTACTGTTGCTAATACTACAGGGGATGCCCTGAGCAACTCTGTCATAGTTGTGTAGAAGTTAATCATCTATTGCCTGTGCATGAACTCTAAGCAATGATTTTTTCCAGTGCCGCCACATCAGGAATATACATCATGTCATGGTCGCGAATAATTAACCCTTTCTTCTCTAATCGGGTCAAAACCCTAGTTACAGTTTCCCGTGCTAAACCACTCAAACTGCTGAGTTCTCGGTGGGGTAGATTGGGAATCTCCCTGCCTTGTTGTCTAACTTTGCCTTGCCCTTCAGCTAGGAAGAGGATAGTATCCGCCACCCTCGACTGACTATCTGATTCCCGCAGGCGGAGGCGGCGATTGACTTGGCGGAGTCTTTTCGCCATCAGTTGAGCTAACCTAACCCCGGCTAGAGGTTCAGTGTGCATGAGGTGGACAAAATCTTGAGAAGGGATGCTGCCAATAGTTGTGGGAGCTAGGGTAATCACATCTGTCGATCGAGGTACTTCATCTAAGGCAGCCATTTCTCCGAATAGCTCTCCTGTCCCCAAAATATTTAAGGTTACTTCTTTACCATCCATGTTGTAGGTGCGGATCTTTGCCCAGCCGGACAAAATAAAGTACACGGAACCACCCCAATCATTTTCTAGCAAAATCACTCGATTAGCCGGATGGGTGCGAGTGACAATATGAGAGGTAGCCTTTTCAGTAGTGGCTGGCGGCAAGCCTTGAAAAAGGGGAATTGAGTTAATAAACTCCTGTAGTTGAGATAATGGTTCTGAGGAACTTTTCTGTTCTTCCATGAAGGCTATGCTGATTTTGTCCTTATTCAACCACAAGTTTACCAACAATGTAGGGATTAATCCCTAAGTTTGTAATAAATTAAATTGCAGACTTTGATTGGTAAATTCTCGGCAATTGTGAGAGGCTCACCCTTCGGGTGAGCCTCTCACAACTTTTTATGGTGTCCCCAAAATTAACGATATTTTTGGAACTGGACATTGCGAAGACGAGCCTCTGGGCGCTTGAAGCGATCCATTTGCGCCTCGAAGAATTTCCGGTTGGCCATCAGGTGCTTGGGATTGGGGTCGTCAAGGGGATAGAGTAGCGCCACCCGCAGAGCCTGAATCACCGCCGAAGTTACGGTATACATCGATCGCTGAAAACTGATTCCCAACTGGATCAACATATCATCCTCACCCCGACAATGTTGATGGTAGTACTCCACCAAATAGGGGGGCAAGAAATGCAGCATATCCTGCATTAACAATGTGGGGGGAATGCCTGCTGTGCCTACAGGAAAAACATCAGCGTAGAGAATCCCGTAGTGGAAATCTGCTTGAGCATCAGGAACCTGTTTGGCTTGGGCATTGTAGGATTTAGTCCCCCGGAAAGGAGAAGTGCGATAGAACACCGCCTCCACGTAGGGCAGGGCTGCTTCGTAGAGCCACATAAAACCCTTGGATTTGGGAATAATTTCGTAGCATTCTCCCCGAATGTATACATGGTGATAAATGGGGCGACCAGCGGCAATGAAAATGGCATTAACTAAATAATCCATGGCATCCCGGACTTGCTTGAATCCTCCAGCATCGTAGATATCACTCATCTCAAAAAACACCGGAGCCATAACTTCCCAGAACAGCCCTAGATTTGAGTAGTAGGACATCTGACGGCACTGTTCCAGAAACAGGTCTGGGAAGGCTTTGTAGAGTGCCATCATGATAGGGTTGAACTTGAAGTAGGCTTTAATGGCTCGATCGGCATTGGCTTTGTATTCATCGCTATCCAAGTAGGGATCAAACTGATTTACCGGGACGTACATTTTCCGATGCCAGAGCATTACCCGCATACATTCTTCGGCAAATTCCATATTCACGCGATCGTGCAACCAGTGATGAAACAGCCGGTGCATTTTGCCCGTTTCCCCTTTCTCAATAAATTCCAGCAACTCTGGATGAGCCGTAGCTTCTCCCTTTTGCCAGACCCGGAAATCTGCATTTTCTCCGGCGTAGTGGTTGGGCAGGTCTAGGTATTCTTGGGGGATAAAATACTTAAAGAAGGGGAAGGGATCTAAAAATACCCGCTCGCCAATGTAGAGTAAATCCCGCCAGTAAAAATCCATGGGGACAGCGTAGGCTTTATACAAGCCAATGATCTGCATCAAGTTTTCTGGGGTATCTGGCAGCATGGCTCCACCACCCTCTAAACGATGAATGATCTCGGCAAATTCGTGTTGAGAAGGGGGAATCTTGGGACTAGGAACTTCAGGAGCTTCGGAGCTAGAATCATTAGGTTTAATAGGAGCTTGTACCATAGTAGTTTTCCTTGGGAATAGAATTAGACAGGCTGTTGGTGAAAGGGATGCACAAAGTAGGAGGATTATTTCTTAAATTGTTGGCTAACGAAGTTGACAGACAATTCCCATCCTAAAAACAGTATTCATAACAAAAGGTCTAATGAATATTGTGAGGAATATTGTTAGGAAACTATTGGGAATACTCGCCCAAAACCTAACTAGGGTAACGTTAATCGCAATTTATTATTGCCGATTATTTTTGCTGGTTGTATTCAAGACCCCAGGGTGAATTGGCGGCGATCGCTGGTTGCACATAGGCAGTGGCATTGGCACTAAAACTAGCAGTGGTTTTCTCACTCCAGCGCACTAGCCAACTAGGTTGCACCCCTAGGAAAAAGATAACCGCTACGAGGATAAAGGCAGGAACCCTTTCGGCTGTGGTGGTTTGACCATAGTAGGCAGTGTCGTTATCCAGTTTGCCAAAGCAGGTCCGATTGAGGAGAATCACAAAGTACACAGCAGTCAGACCAGAGGCAATAATACAGAGGATGGTTTGCCAAGGGAAAGCGGTAAAACTACCTTGGAATACTAGAAACTCAGCGATAAAGCCCATCAGTCCGGGAATCCCCGCACTAGCCATGCCACCAATAACTAACATGGCACTAGTAAAGGGTAAGCCTCGGATAGGACTCATTAAACCATTCAATACATCCAATTCTCTAGTGCCTACCTTGTCTTCAATATTGCCCACTAGATAGAAGAGAATGGCTAAGATAATTCCGTGGCTGACCATTTGGCAGACCGCTCCGAGAATACTCAGGGGTGTAAAAGCCGCTAGGCCAAACATCACATAGCCCATGTGGCCGATCGAACTATAAGCCACCATCCGCTTGATATCTTTTTGGGCGATCGCGGCTAAAGCTCCATACATCACACTAACTACAGCCCAAGTTGCTAACCAAGGTGCAAAACTCACCCAAGCTTCCGGAAATAGTGCTAGACAAAACCGAACCAATCCGTAGGTGCCTAATTTAGCCAATACCCCACCGAGCAAAATCACTACTGGGGTGGAAGATTCCACGTAGGCATCCGGCAACCAAGTATGGAAAGGGACGAGGGGAGTTTTGATGGCAAAACCAATCAACAGAGTCACAAAAATAGTTATTTGGGCAGCTACAGGAAGGTTGGCAGTTTGGATATCCTTCAAGTCAAAGCTTGGACTATGGGTCAACCATCCCAAAGCCAGAAAAGCCCCTAAAATTAAAATTCCTGACACTGCTGTGTAGATCAGAAATTTCATGGCGGCATATTCCTTTTTCTTGCTACCCCAGATGGCAATCAACAGATAGAGAGGAATTAGCTCTAGCTCGTAGAACAAGACAAACAAGAGGAGGTTCTGAGCCACAAAAGAACCATAGACCCCAGCACTGACTAAAAATACCAAGCTATGGTACAGACGTGCCCGCTCTGCTTCTGGGGGAATTGTATAAATGACAATCCAAGTCAAGAGGGCGTTTAAGACTACTAGGGGCAGGGATAAGCCATCTACGCCCAGGGTGTAGTTAATCCCCAAAGTAGGAATCCAAGGGATAAACTCCCGAAACTGCATTCCTGCCATGCTTAGATTGAAGTCTTTTAGCAAAATCACCGAAAAGACAAATAAGATACTGGCAATAATTAAAGCCAACTGTCGAGTTTTGGGGGCTGATAGGTTTCCCGGGAGAAAACTAATGGCGATCGCCCCTAGGACTGGAATCCAGATTAAAGCACTCAGCATACTAGTTAGGAGTTGTTATTTGATGGTTGGAAACAATTTACGGGATTTGGATAAGTTTTACCCCTATGGGTAGAAGAGCAAGGCCTTGCTCCCCTACTTGATACAAACTAACTACCCTGCAAAAGATAGTTGAGAGATTAGGGGCCAGACGAGGATAAATCCCAAGATGGTAATTCCTAAGATGATGGTCAGGGAATAGAACTGAGATTGGCCAGATGTGCTGTATTTCAAGCTTTCTCCGCCAAAAACTGAGGCGGAACCAACTAGGTTAACAAGTCCATCGACTAGGTAGCGATCTAAGATCGAGATAAAAGTAGAAACCACTCCCACCACAGATACCACCGTCACCTTATAGATTTGTGGGGTATAGAAATCGTAGGCGAAGAGGTCTTGAAGAGCTGGGAAAGGCAGTTGAATTGGCTTTGGCACGTTGCTGTTGAGATAAACAGCGGCTCCTGCGGCTAGACCAACAGCAGTAGAGGCGACTAAAGTTCCGGCAACGCCAATATTGACAGTGCTGAGGTCTGGGACTAATCCCCATTTGATCAGTAGCAGAGGAATATGCAGAATAAATGCCATGGTAACAATCATCGGTAGTGCCATCGGCCAATGAATTTCGGGCGATCGCTCAGACATTTGCTTGGGTTTGCCGCCAAAAATCAAGCCAAATAATCTGGTCAGCCCAAAAGCTGTTGCTCCATTGACAAAAATGAAAATACTAAACATCAAGGGTTTAGTTTCTGCAAAACCACTGGTAATTTGCACCAAAGACCAGAAACCCCCAAAGGGAGGCACCGCCAGTAAACCCAATGCCCCGATGATGATGGAGAAAGCGCACACGGGACGACGAGACCATAGCCCACCGTAATGCCGGAGGTCTTGGGTAATGTTATTCCAGATAATTCCGCCCACACCCATGATCAACAGTGCCATGGAAACAGAGTAGGTAAACAGGAATAAAAGGGTGTTGTTTGTCTCGCCATTGGCAACAGCAATAAAAGTTAATCCCATATAGGCACTAACTAAATAAGAAAGGGCGCGCTTGATATCAATTTGGGCGATCGCAATCAAAGTTCCAAAAACTGCCGTCACCCCTCCGACCCATTCCATGACTGTTAGGGTAGTAGGGGAAAGTGCCAAAACAGGTTCGAGTTTTACAAGCAGCCAAGTCCCCACGGGAACTACGACAGAATTTCTGAGAATGGAAGCGGGAATTGGTCCTTCCATGGCTTCATCTAACCAGAGGTGGAGTGGAAACTGAGCGCACTTCCCCATCGGACCAGCAATCAGGGCTAAACCTAAAAGGGTTGCTACCATCGGGTCTAGGTTAGCAGTAGTTGCCCAGACTGTTAACTCCGCAAAGTTCCAAGTTTTGGCGATCGGCAGTAAGGCAACTACCCCCATCAGCAAAATCAAGTCTCCAATCCGCTTAGTCAAAAAAGCATCCCTTGCTCCCGTTACCACCAAAGGCTGGCTAAACCATAGCCCGACTAGGAGGTAAGTTCCTAGGGTCAAAATTTCTAGAATCATATAGGCAATGAACAAAGATTCAGAGAAAGCCAACGCACTCATCCCCGCTTCAAATAAAGCCAAAAAGGAATAAAACCTTGCCCAGCCCCAATCCATCTCTAGATAACCAAGGGCAAAAACCTGCGCCATTAAGTTCAAGCCGCAGATGAGGAGCGATGTGCCGATCGTTACACTAGAAATTTCCAACGGGATGTTAATGTTCAAACCCGCTACCTTGAGCCAGTCAATGACTAAATGCTGTGCTGGGCTATCTCCTAGGACTAAGAGGGCAACCCAGCTATGAATAAATGCTACCCCTGTCATAATTAAGTTGACATACCCAGATGGTCTGGGTCCAGTCCGCCGAATGATTGCTGGAGACCAAGGCAGTGCCAAACCAGCTCCAATCAAGGCATACAAAGGAATCAACCAAACGGTTTGTAGAAACCACTGAGCCATTGACATTACCTCATAGTTGTTAAGAATTAATGAGCTTACTAAGAAATAAGACTAAGAAATAAGAAAGAGTTCTCTAAAAAATGCCCCACAGATAGTAGTATCTGCTAGGGCATTTCCTAGGATATGTTTAATAGCTTAGCGGCTAAGGGATGTAATTATAACTACCCGACTAAATAATTAACTAATGGTGGGCAAAAATTATACTTATGTTAATTTTTGTTGCGGTTATGTTTCGAGTTATTAAAGAAGTTTCGTGCTAATCAGCCTAAAAACGCTGCACCCAAAGGGTGCAGCGTTTTTAGGCTGCCACTAATCAAACTCTCTGATGAAATCAACTACTTCTGATAGCAAAGGTAAATTAGCCTCTTGATTGGGAGTGCTCGATCGAGTTTGACCGGGGGTTGCTTTTTGCATGAGGAGTTTTTTGCCAAAGCCACGATTGTTATAGATATTCAAACTCTGGTCGTTGGAATTAGTTAGGATCAGTTGGGTGGGAGAACTAAAAAAGTTATGCTCTTGAACTTGGGGAGGAATAGATACTTCTAGGTTTTTAGAAGCGACTCCCTGGAGGGTTTCGCTAAAAGTTTTAATTAACTCCCTAATCCGTTTGGGGTCTTTGCCCCCCAAGGACTCTACATTATGAGATTGGAGGCTTTTGACGATCGCCATAATATTGCTATGGGTAGCAGCGGCATCTTGAAAAGGCAAAATTGTAATGTAACCAAGAATAAATAAATATTCGTTGTTATTGATTTGAAAAGTGATTGTCGTTCTTCTCGCCCCCACTTCGATGCTAGGAGCCTCCTTCAGCTTGAGATATTTTTTATGGGAAAGTTGTTGATAGGCAGATAAAAGCAAGAAATTAGCCTCTAAGGTCAGGGGAGAATCCACAATGATTTTCACCCTCGGCATAGTTTGACTAAAAAATCGCTTGGTGTCTTCACTTTCAAATCTTTGAATTTCTGAGCGATCGCCATCGGGGCTAAGATCCACCCAATCGGCAATCATACCATCGGTTTTTAGTCCATAGCGAGATACCGCAAATAGCTTTGCTCCAGTTAAATTTGCCCCAGTTAAATCTGCCCCAATCCAATCTGCCTTAATTAGGCTTGCCTGAGTCAGATCAGCATGAACCAAACTAGTATTTAGCAAATTAGCATTACTCAAGTCTGCCCCAACCAAATTTGCCCCGCTGAGTTTGGCATCACTAAGATCTGCCCAACTCAAATTAGCTCCACTAAGATCCGCCCACCGCAGATTTGCCCCACTCAGATCCGCCCCACTGAGATTAGCTTTGCTGAGATTTGTCTGGCGGAGTTCTGCCTCCCGGAGGTTTGCCCCACTCAAGTCACTGCGGCTCAGGTCTGTAGCATTGAGATTGGCTTGTTCCAAAACTGCCCCTGTCAGGGATGCCCCCCGGAGATTAGCCTCACTGAGGTTGGCACGGGTGAGGTTAGCCTGCCGCAGGGTTGCCTCCCGCAGGTCAGCACTGTTGAGATTGGCTCCCCGGAGGTTAGATTTACTAAGTTCCGCCCGAATTAATTCTGCTCGAATCAAAGATGTGCCCACCATATCTGCCCCGGCAAAATCTGCTCGGATGAGATTAGCCACATTCAGGGTTGCGCCGTTTAGTTTAGCTTTGGTTAGGTTAGCTCCACTGAGACGAGCAACGTTGAGCTTGGCACGGGTGAGGTTGGCACCGCTAAGATTTGCCCCACTAAGGTTGGCCACACTAAGATTTGCATTACTGAGATCACAGCCACTGAGATTAACACTACTTAGGTTAGCTTCAATAAGCATGACAGCAGAAAAATCCCTGATTCCGGCAGCATATAAGTCAATTAATTCGGTGACATCCATAGGTTGGTAGATTAGTAGTTGGCAAAATTAAGAGAGGAAAGTTATCCAAGCCGACAAACCTGACATAGGGCTAGAGAACACAAAGATCGAAAGCATATAAAAATCATGAAAGAGATGAAAGATATAACGGTAGGTATTGTGGGGCTAGGTTTAATTGGTGGCTCCATGGGGATAGATATCCGACAACAGGGTTTGCGAGTTTTGGGGGTATCTCGATCGCATCATACCTGTGATTTAGCTCTAGAACGGGGAGCTGTGGATCAAGCCAGCGATGACCTATCTCTACTCCAGCAGGCGGAAGTAATTTTCATTTGTACTCCGATCGCTGCTATTCCTGCCACAGTCCGGGGACTCTTAACCTACATTACCCCAGAAACCATCTTGACGGATGTTGGTTCTGTAAAAGAGTCAATTCTGCAGCAGGTATTACCATTGTGGGCTAGATTTGTAGGTGGACATCCCATGGCTGGCACTGCCGAAAGTGGGATTATGGCTGCTCAAAAGGGTCTATTTATCAATGCTCCCTACATTTTAACGCCAGTAGATAGCACGCCTCCAGAATCTTTAGATATGGTAGCTAGTCTGGTGCGATCGCTGGGTGTGAAGTTGTACTTTACTTCCCCCCAGGAACATGATCAAGCTGTGAGCTTAATTTCTCATCTACCAGTGATGATTAGTGCCAGTTTAATTAATACTTGTAATCAGCAAGGAAACAACAGTATCCTTAGTTTAGCGCAAAACCTAGCCAGTTCTGGGTTTCGGGATACTAGTCGTGTGGGAGGAGGCAATCCTGAGCTAGGATTAATGATGGCTCAGTACAATCGACAGTCCTTACTGGATAGTTTGTCTCAATATCAAGAAAACTTGCACCAGATAATTACCTGCATCGAAACAGAAAACTGGCAAGCTCTCCAATTAATACTAGAAACAACTCAAGCAACTAGACCAAATTTCTTACGTTAGCGGCTATTTATAAAGTCTGGTTTTGCACCCCTTCCGGGGGCACAAAACCAGACCTTCTAGCCACTTTATAAATAACCTTTTAACCATAAAACTAACTGTACAACCTGATCATAAAACCATGACTCTTAACCGCCGTCACTTCTTAGGATTGCTCGGAGCTACCGCTGTAGCTGGGAGCTGGAGAACTTTGCCTACCTTTGCTCAAAATACCTCAGGACCTTTTAGCTTGCCCCCCCTAGCCTATGACTACAACGCCCTAGAACCCCACATAGACGCAGCAACTATGCGCTTCCACCACGATCGCCACCATGCTGCCTATGTAAATAACCTCAATGCCGCCATTGGTCGTTATCCTCAGTTGGTCAACCAGAGTGCGATCGATCTAATTAGTAACCTTGATAGCATTCCTGAAGATATCCGCACCATCGTCCGCAATAATGGCGGTGGTCATGTCAACCACAGTATGTTCTGGGAGATTATGACTCCCAACGGTGGTGGAAATCCCACCGGGAAAATTGCCACCGCTATTGATGAGAGTTTTGGCAGTGTGGCGGTGTTGAAGCAACAGTTTAATGATGCTGGGCTAAGGCGTTTCGGTAGCGGCTGGGTTTGGTTAGTCCGCACGAAGGAGGGGAAACTAGAGGTGACCAGCACTCCGAACCAAGATAGCCCTTTCATGGCTGGACAATACCCGATTATGGGCAACGATGTCTGGGAACACGCCTACTACTTGAAATATCAAAATCTCCGGGGAGATTATCTCAATGCGTGGTGGAATGTGGTTGATTGGGCAGCCATAAATAAACGATTCGAGATGGCGATCGCATAGGCATCTATAGCAGTCCTATTTGAGTTTAGAATGGCGCACCCGACCGGCGCGCCATTCTGAGCCATTTACAGTTCGTAAATCAATGACAGCAATTTTCGTTCAAATGGGACACATTGCAACCGTTGAAATATTTGTCAATGTTAGGTTTGAGAGTGGGTAGCTGTTGCCACCCACTCTCAATCGGCTGTAGGATCATATAGCAGTTTGTGTATAGGCTTCAACGACCCTCAGCCCCCACACAAACTGCGGTGTTGTTAACGCCACAGGCGGTTTTCTAAGTCTCTGAGCTGCCGTTCTAGGCGATCGATCCGTCCCCGGAGTTCATCGACTTCCGGCTGTCTGGGGACACCAATATCCTGAAACATATTCCGCAGTTGCCGCTCCATCTGTTCTTCCCAGTTGGCAGTTTCTGGCTTAATTTGTTGCATTAATTCATCTACCAAGGCTTTGGCTTGCTCTGGATTAATTTTGCCTTCTCTGACCCATTCATCACTAACTTCACGTAGTTTCTCCGCTACGATCGAAGTTGTCCCCACTCCCACCATCAATAATTGCTTAATCCAGTTGTTGGTATCCATACTATCTTTTGGCTTGCCTATGGCGTTAATTACCCTATCTTTGTTAATTTTAACGAAAAACAACGAGAAATAGGGTCTACAACCCCGCTTTACTTGACTTATTGTGTCTTAATATTTGGTGGCTTCTCCTCAAAGCCGAAATCAGCAGGCAGGGCAACATAAATAAGCTGATCTACCCATTGCTTATCCTCGTAAAGAAATCTAGGACGAATACACTCTTTTTGCATCCCCACACGCTGGGCTAGAGCGATCGATACTTGGTTATCCACATTAATAATTGCTTCGATGCGATGATAGCCCAGTATCTCAAAACCAGCAATTAGTGCTGCTCTGACAGCCTCCTTGCCAAAACCCTGATGCCAATATTGATTATGAATCTCGTACCCCAAAATTCCCCATTGATATTCACCACGCCGCAGGGTTGACATATCAATATTCCCCAAATGCTGTCCACTTGAGCGAGAGAAAATACCAAATACAAAAAACTGATCGGTTACTGCTTCCCTTTGATGACGCTGACATAAATCAGCAAACCATTGGCGATCGCAATGCTCCAAACTAACTAACCCATCATCGTATTGGCGTTGGCTGGGCGATCGTCCCGCAAATCCAGCATACCAATGTTCGTAATCAGTTGGTTGTTGAGGACGCAGGATCAACCTCTCTGTATTAATAGTTAATTCCCAAGAAGTTTCGCTCTCCATAACCATCTCTTAACCTAAGTTTATATTTGCACTAGTAATCACTAACAAGATAGTAAAGATTAGCAAGTTTAACTTGTAATCAGGAATACATTGGAGTTAAATTAAAATCATCGAAGCAGAGAAACTGCAACGTAAGGAACGAAGAACCAAATCTAAATATATAAGGAGGAAAAACAACTGGTTCCCTTGATATTTTTGTTAGCTTCCGACCTAATAGCCATACCCAATCAAGAGTCGGGTAATTCCCTAGCCTTCTAGGGGGAGCAATGTAGCTCAGGGCTTGCTAGATTGATTAAATAAAAAGTCTGAATGAAAATTCTGAATATCTAGCAGTTAAGACTTAGCACATCTCCAGATTATTAATATATACCGCAGGGAAAGCTCCCTTGATTCTCGAATTTGGATTGACCTGGTAAATCAAAATATACCGATGATTTATCTAGCTGTTCCGGCTAACATATTTGATGTAAATAATTTCCACATAATTGACAAATTAGCAATCGCAACACTCCATCGAAAAATTGATATTTCCTAACCCTGAAATAGTGGGAGCAATTACACCAAGACTGAGCCTTGAAGGTTTATCTCCTATGGTGACTCCGCGTAAGATGTTTGATGATAGGAAATCACTCAGTTTATCTGTTGGGGTGTTGCTATTTGTGTGCAAACTTGAATTTATTGCTTGATATTAATTAATTCTTCTGGGATGATCCGGACGATCGCGCTAATTCTTTCAATGGCTTCGATTAATCTTTCCCCATTCAGATGCACTTCATTGGTGGGATATTGCTCTAGAACATCAATTAATCTAATCTGCCCATCCGGCAGAGATGCTCCTACAAGGGCAGCATTTAAGGATTCTCGGTTGGCTTGGTTATCTGGGGTGTGGATGACCTGAGATACTTCATCGAGGGCAGCACTGCCAAGGGGCGAACTGAGGATTTGGTAGAGATCATTGCTATTGACTGCGATCGGGCGAGTGAGAATTTGCCGTAATTCCTCTGGCTGGCGGTTGCCGAGGGTGAGATAAAACTGAATAGCCCTAGAAGCCTGCCCTGTATCAGCGAGAGTACGTAATTCGCTAATAGCCACACTCTGGCTAAAAATCCGATAATGCACCACCAGTCTTTCTGCGGCGATCGCTTGATTATTCCCCGCGTAGTTAAAACCACAGCTAAAACCAAGACTAGCGACTAAGATCAAACCATACCTAACTCTAGTTTGTAATCTATAGCTGGTGTCGCTTTGATTAGGAAGTTTTTGATGGTGCGCGGAACGCACTATCAAAAACTTCCCCATTTTAATCATCCCCCGAAAAAATCTATGCACAGTTTTATTCCCCCCAATCGTTTTTTTGCTTATTTAACTTGGACTGATATTCAGGACATGCCTGATAAAGAAAATGTGGTGATTATTCAACCCATTGGGGCGATCGAACAACATGGTCCCCATTTACCCCTCGCGGTAGATAGCGCGATCGCCACCGCCGTAATTGGGGCAGCTCTCACTAAGCTAGATAATCAACTAGATAATCAAGGGGAACCTAATGTTCCTGCCTACGCCCTCCCTCCCCTATGCTATGGCAAATCCAACGAACACTGGCATTTCCCCGGAACCATCACCCTCACAGCCACCACCCTAATCACAGTCCTGACAGAAGTGGCAGAAAGTCTTTACAGGTCTGGATTTCGGAAATTAGTCCTAATGAATGCCCACGGGGGACAACCCCAGATCATGGAAATTGTCGCTAGAGATTTGCATCAAAAGTATGGGGATTTTCTAGTATTTCCCCTTTTTACTTGGAAAGTTCCCCACAATGCCAAGGATTTGATCTCTGCCTATGAAGCTGAGTATGGCATCCATGCTGGTGATGCGGAAACTAGCGTTCTCTTAGCTATTCTTCCAGAGCAGGTAAAAATGGCGAGAGCAGTCAAAGAATATCCCCAAGATTTACCTACTGACAGTCTTTTAAGCATGGAAGGAAAGTTGCCCTTTGCTTGGGTGACCAGGGATTTGACAACTAGTGGTGTGATTGGTGATGCGACAGTTGCAACTAAAGAAAAAGGAGAGAAATTGCTAGATTCAGTTAGTGATGGTTGGGTGCAGGTAATTAAAGATATCCATAAGTTCCGGCAGCCCCAAGCATGGCAGAAGTTCTAATGAGGAAAGTGGAGGTAGTACATCATCTTTGCTATTACCTCTCCAGATAGGGTCAGACGAACTTGTAAATCTGCTAAGTTTTGATATTTGCCTTGGGCTTGTCGATCGCCCACGATCGCCCAAGCTAAATCATCATCAACACCGGGGATAGTTAGTAAATCCTGAATCGTTGCTGTATTTGGATTAATCTTAGTTTTCGTGAGGAGGGTTTCTGGGGGATAGTAGTAAAAATCTAAGATCACCTCTAGGGGATGGAGATATCTGGGGGGCAAGCTCAGGGCTGCCGCAAGGTCTTCAATGCAATAAAAATGCACTCCCTGCTGACTAAGCTGGACTAGTAATCTGGCTTGATGAATAGAAATTCCCGGCAGCCTGAGCCAATCATCCACCGTCGCCCGATTCACGTCAACTTTTCGCCCCAGTTGGGCGGCGATCGCCACCTCCTGCAAAGACTGCAAGCGGTAGTGGGCATCTTCAAGGATGCGGCGTTTCGATTGCCAAGGAGGGAAAATTGCCATGATTAACCAATTCGGTCTAATAATTGCCGCCGTTTTTGTTCAAACTCATACTCAGAAACTAAACCTTCCAAGCGCAGACTATCCAACTGCCGGAGGGCATCGGCAATGCTTTCCATACTCTGGGGAACTACGGAGGGTTGGTGATGCATCCCGAAATTAAAGGAGCGATCAAACTGCTCTCCATCTTGAGCTAGATACCACACCGCCTCGATCGCACTAGCCACCTTAGGAATTGGAGTCCAGGATAGTAGCAAGTACAAAATTCCCCAGCCGGGTTGCCCTAGATAAAACTTATGCAACCCTGATATGGGAATCAAAACTCCACTTAGAGCTAACATGGCTGCAAAAGTTCGATTTTTCGGCTGACTAAACATCTTTGATTCCCTCCACTATTACCCATCATCTTTGACAATTATAGAACTTACTCGCTATGAACGAATTATCTACAGCACTTTGCGATCAAATAAGACACACCACTAATCTTGAAAGTCTTATCAATATTAGGTTTAAGAGTGGGCTTCGACGACCCTCAGCCCACTCTCAAACTGCTGTAGTATTAGGTCGTTTTTTTGTGGGCTTCAACGCTCCCCAACCCGCAAAAAAATGGACTAGGTATAAGTCCTGAACTTTATACGGCAGCTTTTGTATAAACATCATCCAACAAAGCAAATAATTCATCTACTTGAGAAGAAGTGAATAAACTCTCAATGCCTTGGGAGGCAAAGTCGGTGAAGGGAGATTCGTAGAGGCGTGTTACTTCGATCGCACCATGTTCGGTGAGGTAGTCTACGATCATGTTGATAAACTCGATTTGGTTGGCGTTGAGAGTTTTGTCTGTGAGAAACTTGCCAAATTCTTTTTTGGCAACTTCCCGATCTAGTCCAATTAGCGATCGGACAAATAAGCCTAGTCCACGGGATTCTTGCTTGGCGCGGTTAATATCTGTGGTGTTACCTAAAGCGTTTTCTAGCAAGATGGTCTCTAGTTCTGCTAGATCAGTGGCTGTGAGTTGTTTATTGTTTCTGAGTTTGAAAATGACCATCTGATCTTGATGCGATCGCAAGAAATTTCTCGCTTTAGCTCGGAATTTTTCAAAACTATCGGATGATGTGAAGTGGGGTAATTCGACGATCGCTTCCTCTCCCATCTCGTCTTCAAAGTTGATATAGATGGGTTGACGTGCTTGTTTTTCGATCAGCTTCACTAGACTGCGGAGGCTTTTACGAACTGCTTCTAGCATCGGTAAAGTGACATCTTGCCACCATTCGTCGGTTTGGATGTCTTGAATTAGTGCTAGTTGCGATTGAACTAGGGGGATAGATGATTTTTGCTCTAGCAGGTTAGCGATCGCCTTAACCTGATCTCGGAGTCGGGGAAAGATCGAGTGCGATCGCAAGATAGCTAGTTGTAATTTGAGGATAAGCATATCAAACCTTTTAATTTCTTCAGCTTCGGGTTCAATTTGCGTTGGTAATCCGGCGATTTCTTGGTGGAGTTCGGCGAGGTCTTGCTCGGAGAGCGATCGCCATGCTTTGGGATTATGATATTTTTCAACCAGTCTCCGCTTGGGTCGGACGATAAAGTTTTCGCAGTTCATCGCGGCAACTTCTAAGTAGAGACTCTGGGCGATCTGATTTCGTAATGATGATTCAGGACTTTTATCCAGATTGTAGCCAGTTGCCTCACTCCCTTCGGCTGCCATCAAGGAACTGAATTTTTGTTCTCCTGCTTCGTACACCGTCCCTTCGACTTCGCTCAGGGAACTGGATTGTTTATCTAATTCTGCGATTAGATTTAGTCTGGTGGTAAATAGTTGCTGACCTAGAGACTGGACGATCGGGGCATCGATGGTGAGGATATTTTGTTGAAAAAATTCGAGATTTTGGCAGTAGTCGAAGAGGTAAAAAAATTGTTTGTCTTGACCCTCGCCAAATAGATCTGGACAGAGACGAGTGCCACGCCCGACCATTTGCCAGAATTTGGTTTTCGATCGCACCATTTTGAAAAGGACTAGGTTAACGACTTCCGGCACATCTATCCCGGTATCGAGCATATCCACAGAGATGGCGATATGGGGGGCTTTGTCTTTTTTGTAGAACTGCTCAATTAGGTCTTGAGCACAGGCAGTTTTATTGGTAATAAGACTGGCAAATTTGCCTTTGAGGTGGGGGTAGTTGGCATTAAAGCGGTCTTCGATAAATTCCGCGTGTTTTTGATTTTTGGCGAAGATGATGGTTTTACCCAGCCGATCGCCCCCTGCAACTTTTAACCCTCTAGTCATCAGATGTTCTAGCACCTTGTCTGCCGTGTCTTGATTAAATAACCACTGGTCTAGGGCTGTGGCTTCAATGCGATCAGGAATATTTCCTTCTTCATCCCATTCCAGGGCATCCCATTCTGCTTGCTCTGCTTCAGAAAGTTCGTCATATTTAATGCCTTCCCGTTGAAATTTGAGGGGGACGGAAATGGAGCGAGTAGGGACTAGATAGCCATCTTTGACAGCATCTTCTAGTTGATAAGCATCGGTGGGTACACCGGTTTCTAGGTCAAATAAGCCGTAGGTGTTGCGATCGATTTCATCCTTGGGTGTGGCGGTGAGTCCCAGCAGCAGGGAATCGAAGTAGTTAAAAATCTGGCGGTATTTCTGGAAGACGGAGCGATGCGCCTCATCGATGATGATCAGGTCAAAATGTCCGACACTAAAGCGTTTCTGTCCATTTTTAGTGTCATTAATTAGCCCCATCATCGTGCCGTAGGTGGAGGCATAGACCCGTCCATCGGTGTCTTTTTCGGTGAGGAGGTTGACGGGGGCGGAGTCGGGGAGATGTTCTTTGAATACTTTGATCGCTTGATTAACTAAGGAGATGCGATCGGCAAGAAATAGCACCCGTTTCACCCAGTTGCAACGCATGAGTAAATCGATCAGGGCGATCGCGGTTCGAGTTTTGCCTGCGCCGGTAGCCATAATAATCAGGGCTTTGCGTTCTTTGTGCTGCTCGAAGGCTTCGTTGACTTTGCGGATGGCACGAACTTGGTAATGGCGGGAGGCGATCGCTGGATTTATATTGGCTGCTGCCAGAGGTTTCTGGGTGGTGCGGCGTTGGATCAGGAGTTCTAGTTCAGATTTTTTGTAAAAGCCTTGGATTTGCCGGGGTGGATAGTTGGTGTCATCCCAGATGTAATGCTCGTAACCGTTGGTATAAAAGATGATCGGTCGTTGACCAAACTGTGCCTCAAGGCAATCTGCATAGAGTTTTGATTGGTGCTGTCCTTCTCTGGGGCTGCGTTTGGTGCGTTTGGCTTCAACTAGGGCGAGGGGTTTGCGATCGTTGCCCCAAAGAACATAATCAACGTAGCCTGTGCCTGATGGATTCGGCATTCCTGTGACTGCAAATTCTCTATCTACATTCATCGAATCTAGATCCCAGCCGGATTCTTTGAGGAGGAGGTCGATGAAGAGGTCGCGGGTTTGGGCTTCTGAATAGTCGTGGGTATCTGGTTGAGAGGTATTAGCTTTTTTGGCTTCAGCGAGTTCGGCGCGGAGGCGTTTTAGTTCTTCATCGATCGCATTTTTATCGGCTAAGAGTAGGGATAGTTTTTCATCGCGATCGCTTAGTTCGGTTTCTAGTTTCTGAAGTTCACTTCGGCTCAGTTCGACTGCTGCGTTTGCCGTCCCTTCGATCCCTTCGGCTTCGCTCAGGGAACGAAGGGAACTGGATTTCTGCCGTTGGCTGAGGGTCGTCGAAGCCGGGGGGATTGATTGAGGGTCAAATTTTAATCCGGCATCGGGTTTGTGGGTACGTCCGTAGGTGTGTGCTAACCAGTAGGCAACATGAAAAAATTCCCTGACTGCATTGATGGCATCGTTGGCGGGGACGGCTCTCTCACTATGGACGGCGAGGTTGCCTAGGCGGATGATGAATTTGGCTTTGTTAAAGACGGCTTGACCAACTAGTTCTTTGAAGGTTGGCTCGTGGATGAGGGCGCTGAGGGTTTCTTGATAGGGGAGTCTCAGGGATGTGTCGTGTTTGTATAGCCAATTTACGGTTAGTTCTAGGGCACGGCGGGCATAGAAGCAGGCGATCCGTGGGTCACGGTAGGCGGCTCTAAAGGCTTTGTGGGCAGATTCGTGGATGGTGGGAAATTCTGGTTTGAGAAAGGTGAACTGTGCCATGTTCTATTCCCTAATGAGTTGCCATCTATAACCCGAATTGTCAAGAGACTAATAATATATCTAATCACCTAGTTCTAAGTATATCTAATCACTTAGTTCGTAATCAACGCAAACAATCAGGCAGGATAAGAGTTCTTGTAGGGTTTCTTTGGATACTTGACCCAACTTTTTGATAAATCTTTCTGTGGAAAGGCTACGAATTTGCAAAACGTTTCCTGCTGAGTCACTGTCTAGTTGATTATCTGAATTTGCTTCAATTTTGACCATAAAGGGGCGATCGCTAAATTTTTCTTGCCAGCTTGTGATCGGGATAATAATTCTGAGGGGAATGGGGCTAAAAAGTTCGGCACTAATAATCACGACTGGTCGAGTTTTTTGGATTTCTTGCCCTCTGGTGGGGTTGAGATCGACTAGCCAGATTTCGCCACGCTTTGGGTTAATCATAGCCAATCTCCCAGTCTGCGGTGTCTAGTACTGCAAACTCAGTTAATTCTGGATCATTGCGAAAGTCTTGGGCGGTTGCGGGGATGAATTGTGCGAGATATTGATGCCTTTGAGCTAGGGGCAGTTTGGCGATTTGGCGCATTGTTAACTTTTCTGTAGGTGCTGCAAGTTTTTTGCGTAGCGCCTCGGTAAAGTCAAGAACTTCTTGCTGTTTGTCGGGTGGTAGTTGGCGGATATTGTTTAAGATGCTTTGCTCGATCGCTGCGGTGGTTTGCATGGCTTCTTCTCCATTGTTGGTGGGGATTTCTAAACTAAATCGCGATCGCTTCTATTCTATGTTTTTCGATAAGAGAATTTGGTGAAAAGTTGAAAATGATATCATGGTCTGGAATGCCTTGCTGGTACTTATAAAATTATAACTCTCCTCTAAAGGCTTTATGTTGTAGGGAGGCAAAGAGGGCTTGGAGTTCGGTGAGTGATGCACGATGGGTTGCCTTGAGTTTTTCTACAGCTTCGACTCGTTGAGCAAATTCTTTTTGTAGTGGAAAGGGGGGGACTATTAGTTCCATTTTGCGAATTTGACTTAAATTTAAATATTTCTGATTTGAGCCAGCTTCAAAGCTTTTCATATATTGCTTATAATGTGGTTGAATCATTTGATAAACAATAAAATATGGCAATAGAGGAGAATTTACTGGTAGACGAATACGAACAGTCCCTGAAGCTGATAATACAGAATCTCCTGAAAGGTTTGGCATAAGACAAACATCACCAATTGTTCCTTTTGTAGAAAGTAAAATGTCATTAGTGCAAACATGACTGCGATAGATTTCAATAAATTTATTCCTTGTTATGTAAACAAATTTTGAGCCATCAAAAGAAGCGTCATTAATATTAAAGTTTCTAATAACTCTCACTCCAGTTTCTACATAAGAATCAGGTTTTAATGTTGACCCAAATGGACCGTCAACAATCAATCCTTTCTCAGGAGATACTTCAGCAAAGTTTGACTTTGCCCAACCTTTACTATTTTCAACTGGATCGCCGAACATTTCTAGGAAGATGGATTGGGTAAGGGTGTCGAGAAGGGCGATCGCCTCTTTGCGTTTTGATATTAGTGACTGAGTGCGATCGAGTATCTCCGCTATCCGTTTCTGTTCTGCGATCGGGGGCAGTGGGATTTCTAGATTTTTGAGAATATCAAGTGTAATGCCTTTTACCGTTGCCCCAAAAGCTTGCTGCTCCAATTTTTCAGAACTAGCTAGAAGAAAATTAAGTAAATATTTCGTAAATATATCAGACTTAGGAAATAGTGCTTTCAGATCCTGATTAATTGCAAGGTCAATTGAGTTTATTGCTGCCTTCCCAACTGCCATTCTTGTAGGAATAATAATAGTTCCTGCTGGAATAATATTAGTAGAAGAGTTGACTACTCCTAACTGAGTAATTGAATCTGTTGTTGTATTTATTTCAGTAGATTTGAAATCTTTTACGGAAGCCCAAGGAATTGCTCCACCCCAGTATTCAGGAGTTGATTTATCTGGTGTACCTCCCCCCTTAATATCTACTACATCACCAAGCCTAACTTTTCTCATTTCTGACTCTCATCTAAATTATTCTTACCAAGTGTATTCCCTCCGAGTTCGATCAAGGAACTGGACAATCTACGCTGGCTGAGCGAAGCCGAAGCCAAAACCACACAAGAGTCTCCTGCTTCGTACACCGTCCCTTCGACTTCGCTCAGGGAGCTAGATTTATTCAGGGAACTGAACTATCTTCGCTGGCTGAGCGGAGCCGAATTTATACTGAGCGAAGCCAAAGTAGCCAAAACTACACGAAAATCTCCTGCTGCGATCGCAGTCCCTTCGACTTCCCTTCGACTCCGCTCAGGGCAAGTGCTCAGGGAACTAGATCGCTCAGGAATCTGGATGGTCTCCGATGGCTGAGCGAAGCCGAAGCCAAATCCCCACAAGAATCTCCTGCTGCGATCGCCGTCCCTTCGATCCCTTCGACTTCACTCAGGGAACGAAGGGATCTAGATTACTTAGGGAACTGGATTGCTCAGGGAACTAGATCCTTAGGTAACCAGAATCTAGATGGCTGAGCGAAGTCGAAGCCATCGGTGCCGAAGCCAAAACCCCATTAGTCCCTTCGTACGCCGTCCCTTCGACTTCGCTCAGGGAACTAGATTTATTCAGGGTTCTGCATTGTTCAGGGAACTCGATCGCTAATGGAACTGGATTGGTCTTCGATCGGGAAGCTAGATTTATTCAGACGACTGTAATGAGACTCATTTTGACACGCTGCAAACTCATGTAGCAAATTTGTATCACCAGCAATCAGAGCCTCCTTCTTCTTGCGATTCCAGCCCTGTACTTGCTTCTCACGATAAAAAGCATCCGCCACTCGATCAAAAAACTCACAATATACCAATTTCACAGGCAGCCGTTTCGCCGTATGCTTTGCCCCCTCGCCACGCTGATGTTGTTCCAAACGCAGCTCCAGATGTGTTGTACTACCAGCATAGTAACTGCCATCTACACATTCAAGAATGTACATATAAGCCATAAATCCATTTATGCTACTTTTCCTAGATGAACGGTGATCTACGCTGGCTGAACAGCGATCTATGCTGGCTGAGCGGAGCCGAAGCCAAACCCCACGAGAATCTTCTGCTTCGTACACCGTCCCTTCGACTTCGCTCAGGGAACTGGATTTTTATATATAGATTGCCTCAGCTAAAACGCGATCGCGAATCCGAGATTTTAGCCCGTTCTTGGTCACAATATCCACCTTCAAGCCAAAAACCTCGCTCAAATAATCCCGCAACTCCATCAACATAATAAAAGTCGGTGCAACCTCATAATCCACCAAAATATCCACATCACTCGTCTCAGTCTGCTCACCCCTCGCATAGGAGCCAAACACACCTAACTCAGTGATTTGATACTTTTCACACAAAGACTTTTTTTGTACTAACAAAACTTGCCTAATCTCATTAAGATTTTTCATAGCATCTCATCCCAGTATGTTTTCTAATTCTCTCATCCCTTGCTGAATCTCAGCTTCCAACTTTGCCAAATCCGCAATGATATCTTGAGGAGCGCGATGATCGACCTCCTCATGTACCACCTCCTTATAGCGATTCAGACTCAAATCATAGCCCTGCGCCACAATATCCGCCTTCGGCACACAAAAACTCTGAGCCGTGCGATCGGCTTCGGCTTCGCTCAGCCCTCGGTTATTGTCCGTGTTCCCTGAGCGAAGTCGAAGGGAACGCCAACGCCTCAACACATCAGGCAAATTATTTTTAGAATGCTCCTCATCCGTCAACGGTGTAACAGGTACAGCCCCCTGCTTATCATCAGACAATAAAGGCGATCGCTTATCATCCAAACTCAAACCATCTGCCTTCACATCATAAAACCAGACAAAATCCGTTCCCCCCGAATCGGTTTTGGTGAATAACAAAATCGCCGTTGAGACTCCTGCATAAGGCTTAAACACCCCACTAGGCAAAGAAATTACTCCATCTAACTTCTGTTCTTCTACTAAGGCTTGGCGAAGTTCCTTATGAGCCTTTGATGAACCAAATAGAACTCCATCAGGCACAATCACCGCCCCCCGTCCGCCCGTCTTCAAAAGCCGGAGAAACAACGCTAGAAATAGCAATTCTGTTTTCTTAGTTTTGACAATCTCTAACAAATCCTTAGCCGTATTCTCATAGTCCAAAGAACCCGCAAACGGAGGATTAGCCAAAATCAGCGTATAGGCTCCCTCATCCCCTGCGTGTTCCTGAGCCAGTGAGTCCTTATAGCGAATATCAGGATTTTCCACACCATGCAACAGCATATTCATACTGCCAATTCGTAGCATCGTGTTATCAAAGTCAAAACCATGAAACATCCGCTGATGAAAATGCTCCTTGAGCTTGGCATCGCGCAAAATCTCCGGGTAATGCGATCGCAAATACTCATTCGCCATCACCAAAAAGCCACAAGTTCCACTCGCTGGGTCACAAATTACATCCCCCGCTGTCGGTGCAGTTAGCTCCACCATCAACTGAATAATATGGCGCGGTGTCCGAAACTGTCCATTCTGCCCCGCACTGGCAATCTTGCCCAACATATATTCATAGAGATCGCCCTTAGTATCGCGATCGTCCATCGGCACCCCATCCAAAGCATCCACCACCTTAGCCAACAGCGCAGGCGTGGGAATTGTAAACCGGGCATCCTTCATGTGGTGCGCATAGGTCGAACCGTCACCACCTAGCGATCGCAAAAAAGGAAACACATGATCGTTAACCAGCTCATACATCTCTCCTGCCGCAACGTGCTTAAACCTAGACCAGCGCATTTCATCATAGGCACGTCCCTTAGCATCCTTGCCCTCTGGGAAAATCTGCCGCTCCATCGGTTTCTTGGTGCGATTTGCTTTGTTTTCTGCCAACGTATGTAAATCATCAAGACGGCGCAAAAACAGTAAATAAGTAATCTGCTCAATCACCTCCAGCGGATTAGATATCCCCCCTGACCAGAAAGCATCCCAAATGCGATCGATTTGACTTTTAATTTCCCCTGAGATCATAGCTTGCCTGTCTTATCCACTTGAGTCTAAAAATTCTATAGCAATCCTAATTGAGTTTAGAATTTTAGAGGTTTGAGAACGTCTCCCCCTCCGAAGGAGCCGTTCTCAAACCGGCTATAGGTGACTAACAGTTTTACACCTTTTAGACAGCAATTAGCTTTTCAGCTTTGATTTCTCTGACAGTTCAGGCAAAATCCCTCTCTAGGTTGCGGAACTTGCCTCAATTGCTATCTCGCTCCTAGGTTTTTGATTTTCGTCGCACTAGCGATCGATACAGGCATCACCGATAGCCTATTGCCTGTTTTCACTACGCCCAATTCCTCTGGAGAAAACTCTTCCTTGAGGGTTGCCAAGCTGATGATCTGAGGAAATACTTCAAGAAACTTGATCTGCACAGTCTGCCAGCGGGGGGATTCCGGGGTGGATTTGGAGTCGTAGTATTTGCTCTGGGGATCAAACTGGGTCGGGTCATCAATTCCAATCGCTACCACCTCTGCTAAACCAACTATCCCGATGAGTTCGGCATTGGAGTGATAGAAGAAAGCTCGATCGCCAACCTGCATTTGTCGTAAAAAATTGCGAGCTTGATAGTTTCGCACTCCATCCCAAATAGTCACCTGATCTTTTTGCAGATCAAAAATGCTATAAGTTGTCGGTTCTGATTTCATCAACCAATAGTTTTGTTTGCTCATTTTTGTTTGCTCATCACAGTCAGTCTAGGTCTGCTACTAAAAAAATCCTCAATAATTTCACCTACCTTCGGCGGGTGAAATCATTTACCAGAAACAATTCAATCTGGCGAATTCTTCAGGATTACTATAGCCAGCCTAAATGGGTTGAGAACGGCTCCCCTCCGGGGAGCCGTTCTCAACCATCTAAAATTCTAAACTCAATTAGGATTGCCACATATAGCGATCCTAAATCATTTGTGGATTTTTGAGAATTGAGAGAGACGCACCCGGAGGGTGCGTCTCTCTCAATTCATTTAGGATTGCTATGATATAGCGATCCTAAATCATTTACGAACATTTACTAAGTCAACTTGCTTTTGGCAGATGTTTTCACCCGCCTCCGGCGGGTGAAAACATTTAGGGTTGCTATAGCGATCCTGAAGAATTAGGGGTAGGTTTTGCCTTAATTAATGCAACTTCTATCTCTAGCTAATCGGGTGTTGCCGATGAGAGTACTCGCCAGAATGCAACGCCTTGCACTGCCACCAGTCCTAGCCATCAAGGTGATTTTGCCTAGTCTGCCGTTCGTATTCCCTTGATGGTTGTATTGGACACGCCAAATATTATTTCTGTCCTGAAAAAAAGTAGTGTTATCTTCATCGATTTGAATTTGCTCGGCAAGGCTTTGCCAGAATGCGTTTTGGGGTGTAGTACTACTCAGATGAATTGCGTATTGGAGCCGAGAATTACTTTCTCGAAAGCTGACTTGATAAGTCAATTTGTCTTTCTTGGCACTACTAATAGCTTCAGACATTGCTCTTTGAATCTGTTCTTGGGCAGTTTTTAGCTGTTGTTGTTGGACAAACCCCAACCAACCGGGAGCCGCGATCGATCCCAATATTCCCACAATGACTATAACTATCAACAGCTCTAATAGAGTATATCCACCCTGATATCTCCAACTGTGCCCCCTGTCTTTATCCATAAAAGCATACCCTAGATAGCCAAATATTTGGAAAATAGTCTAGGTTGAGAATATACAAATTGTCAAGTGAGATATGTAAAATAAGTCTAATGTCTATAGCTACTTCCCAGACGCTAGGTACATAATCCCAATAAGAACCTCTAAATGTATAGTTCCTGAACAGAAGTTTGAGAGTAGTGGGCTACTGCCACCCCCTCTTCAATCCAAACCAGATCAGCATTTCAATATCTACAATGTGTCTCAGCAGCCTTTGTTCGATCGCCTAACGTTGAGCGTTGGGTAGTTCACGACAGACAAAGAACAGGGTAGAATAATCAAGCTTGCAAATAACCCAGAGAATTATCCTTACCTGAAATTTAGACCCATGATCCACGAAGTATTTATGCCTGCCCTTAGTTCCACGATGACCGAAGGAAAAATTGTCTCTTGGGTCAAAGCTCCCGGTGACAAAGTGGAGAAAGGAGAGACTGTGGTGGTGGTGGAGTCGGATAAGGCGGACATGGATGTGGAATCTTTCTATGCTGGCTATCTGGCAAATATTATTGTGCCGGCTGGAGAAAGTGCTCCTGTGGGGGCGGCGATCGCTCTAGTTGCCGAAACTGAAGCCGAAATTGCCCAAGCTCAATCCACTACTACAGCCAAGGCTGCTCCTGTTAGTCAACCCGCCCCTGTCAAAGCTGCTCCAGAACCTGTAGCGGCTAAAGCTGCCCCGATCGCTGATAGTGCCAGCAAACGTAATGGCAGAAGTGTGATTTCTCCCCGCGCCAGAAAGTTGGCAAAAGATAACAAAGTAGACCTGAGCAATGTCCGGGGCAGTGGTCCCCACGGCAGAATCATCGCCGAAGATGTGGAAGTCTTGATGGGCAAAACCCCGATTGTAACCCAAGTAGCCTCTATTCCTGTCGCTGCTCCAGTGCCTGCTCGGACTGTGGCTCCTGCCTCTACTGCTCCTACTGCAATCACTCCTGGTCAAGTAGTTCCCCTGACAACGCTGCAAAATGCCGTCACCCGGAATATGCTTGCCAGCCTGACGATTCCTAGCTACCGAGTCGGCTATACCATCACCACCGATGGCTTAGATAAATTGGCAAAACAGCTAAAATCTAAGGGGGTGACCATGACTGCCCTCCTAGCTAAAGCCGTAGCTGTGACTCTGCAAAAGCATCCTTTGATTAATGCCCACTTCACCGATGCCGGAATTAACTACCCCGCAGGCATCAATATTGCAGTGGCTGTATCCATGCCCGGTGGTGGTTTGATCACTCCCGTCTTGGCAAACGCCGACCAAGTGGATATCTATTCCCTCTCTCGGACTTGGAAAGACTTAGTAGAAAGAGCCAGAAACAAGCAACTCCAACCCCACGAATATACTACAGGAACTTTTTCTATCTCTAACCTAGGGATGTTTGGGGTCGATCGCTTTGATGCCATCCTCACCCCCGGTCAAGGAGCCATCATGGCGGTGGGAGCTTCCCGCCCCCAAGTAGTAGCTACCTCTGATGGCATGTTGGGAGTCAAGCAACAAATGCAAGTCAACCTCACCTGCGATCACCGAGTCATCTACGGAGCCGATGCTGCTGGCTTCCTAAAAGATTTGGCTCAATTAATTGAAATGAATCCTCAATCTTTGACTATGTAGGAGGAAGGGAGAAAGAGGAGGTACAGGAAGGCAGAAAGTAAGAATATTTAATTTAATTCTCCCCCCTTTTTAAGGGGGGCTGGGGGGAATCGCCGATGATAAATGATTCACTTGAAAATTCAAATAAAAATCCATATCTTGCTGCTCCTGATTGGTTGATTAGGGGGACAGTGGAGATATTTCCTGATCAACCCAAATCTAAAGATCCCCAAGAAAATCTCTTAGCCAGAATTGAGCAGAGTAATAAACCTCTCCGGATCAAGCTAGGTATTGATCCCACCGGGGCAGATATCCATTTGGGGCATAGTATCCCAGTGCGGAAGTTGCGGGCTTTTCAGGATGCAGGGCATACGGCAGTGTTGATTATTGGTGATTTCACAGCCCGGATTGGCGACCCTACTGGTAAGTCCGAAGTTCGGAACCAGCTAACTCCCGAACAAGTACAGGCAAATGCCGAAACCTATCTCCAACAGGTGCGTCCCATTTTGGATTTTGATACTCCTAACCGTTTAGAGGTGCGCTACAACTCCGAATGGTTGGCAGAACTAGATTTATCTAAAATGTTGCAACTACTAGCAACTATGACGGTGGGGCAGATGCTGGCAAAGGAGGGTTTCTCGGAGCGCCATGCTAAGGAAAACCCCATTTTCCTTCATGAATTTCTCTATCCCTTAATGCAGGGCTATGATTCGGTGGCAGTTCAGGCAGATGTGGAGTTGGGAGGCACTGACCAGAAATTCAATATTGCCGTAGGGCGAGATCTGCAAAAACACTTTGGACAAATTCCCCAGTTCGGTCTACTAATGCCCGTGCTGTTGGGGACGGATGGGGTGCAGAAAATGTCTAAATCCTTGGGGAATTATGTAGGTCTGGGGGAAGATGCTCTGACCATGTATTCCAAACTGGAAAAAACCCCAGATAGTTTAATTCAGCAATACTTTGAACTGCTGACCAACCTAGACCAAACTACCCTGTCGGAAAATCCCCGCGATCGCCAAAAACTCTTAGCTCTAGAAGTAGTCACCCAATACCACGGTCAGGCAGCAGCGATACAAGCTCAACAAGCTGCCCTGAATATTACTGGCGGCAACACCACCCAAGGGTTAGCTGTCCCGGAATTTTCCATGGGCGAGATGCAATTTCCAGTGAAGCTTTTTGCTCTTCTCAGTGCGACAAGTCTTTGCAAGAGTAATGCTGATGCTCGGCGACAAATTGAAGGGGGAGGAGTGAAATTAGATGGGCAAGCGATTCGGGATGTCCAGACTAGCTATGAAGCGATCGCCGACCTGCAAGGCAAGGTGCTCCAAGTAGGCAAGAAACACTTTTTTAGACTAATCCCCTAAAGTGGACATAAATTTGGGGCATAAATTAAGGGCGCAAAGCCTTGCGCCCCTACCATGAATCTATACAGGTTAATTAGTTCACCATGCCGCCAGTTGCTTGGTACTTAGCACGGGCGCGTTTGAAAGCTTGGGTGGCTTGGATTTTTTCTTGACGATCTTCGGTGTTCTGAACCTTGTTAAGTCTTGATTCTGCTTCACTGAGGGCTGCTTTGGCTTTTTCCTTGTCAATGGATTCGCCCTTTTCAGCACCATTCACGAGAATTGTCACCTCATCATTTTCTACTTCCGCAAAACCACCCATGAGGGCGATCGCGACCCATTCCTTTTGCTTATCGGGACGGACTCGCATCACCCCAATATCCAAGGCTGTCAGCAGAGGAGCGTGACCACTGAGGATTCCTAATTGTCCAGTAGTACTAGGCAGAATCACTTCATCTGCGGGGGAATCCCAAACAGTCTTGTCTGGAGCCACAACACGTACAGTTAATGTCATAGGTTATTTAACTTTATTGATAATATTCTTGATTAAGTTTGTGTGAGCGGCGACAGCCGCCCACACACAAACTAAGAAGGGGGGTTGGAGGGGATCATCTTACTTAACCCTTCAGTTTTTCACCCTTAGCGATCGCTTCATCGATATCGCCGACTAGGTAGAAAGCTTGCTCTGGTAGATCATCTAGTTCACCACCAAGGATCATTTGGAAACCCTTAATAGTTTTTTCTAGAGTCACATACTTACCGGGAGAACCAGTGAATACTTCTGCCACAAAGAAAGGCTGAGAAAGGAATCTTTCCACCTTCCGGGCGCGGGACACAACTAAGCGATCGTCCTCAGAAAGTTCATCCAATCCCAAAATAGCAATAATATCTTGGAGTTCTTTGTAGCGTTGCAGGGTAGATTGCACTGCTCTAGCAACTCCATAGTGCTCTTCGCCCACAATGCTGGGTTGAAGCATGGTAGAGGTGGAATCTAGAGGATCTACAGCAGGATAAATACCCTTCGCAGCCAAACCACGGGATAGCACGGTAGTTCCATCCAAGTGGGCAAAGGTGGTAGCCGGAGCTGGATCGGTTAAGTCATCCGCAGGCACATATACAGCTTGAATCGAAGTAATCGAACCTTCGGTGGTGGAAGTAATCCGTTCCTGCAAATCTCCCATGTCAGTAGCTAGGGTAGGCTGATAACCCACCGCAGAAGGCATCCGTCCCAATAGAGCCGATACTTCAGAACCAGCTTGAACAAATCGGAAAATATTATCTACGAAGAGCAATACGTCTTGCTTACTAACATCCCGGAAGTATTCCGCCATAGTCAAAGCTGAAAGACCAACCCGCATTCTAGCTCCGGGGGGTTCGTTCATTTGACCGTACACCAGAGCAATTTTGGAATCGCCGATATTATCTTCTTTGATAACTCCAGATTCCTTCATTTCGTTGTAAAGGTCATTGCCTTCACGAGTCCGTTCACCCACACCACCAAATACAGATACACCACCATGGTTGATAGCAATATTGTTAATCAATTCCATCATGATGACGGTCTTGCCCACACCAGCACCACCAAACAGACCGATTTTGCCACCCCGACGGTAGGGAGCGAGGAGGTCTAATACTTTAATCCCAGTTTCAAATACGGAAGGCTTGGTTTCTAGATCGGTAAATTTAGGAGCAGGGCGGTGAATGGGGAAAGTATCTTCATTGCCTACAGGACCCATGTTGTCTACAGGTTCACCCAACACATTGAAAATTCTGCCTAGGGTTGCAGGACCAACGGGAACTCGGATCGGTGCGCCTGTATCAATTACTTCCATGCCCCGTACCATGCCATCGGTAGAACTCATCGCAACAGCCCGGACTTGGTTGTCTCCAAGAAGTTGTTGGACTTCGCAGGTGACATTTACATCTTGCCCAGCGGAATTTTTTCCTTGTACTTTTAAGGCGTTATAAATCTGGGGCATTTTGCCACCGGTAAATTCTGCATCTATAACGGGACCGATAATTTGAGTAATAGAGCCAATGTTGACTTTCTCTGTGGTTGTTACCATAATTCTATGTTTGGGTTGTCAGAAACTTTAACTTTTTTAGTCAGGACGCACTGGGATCAAGTTGAGCTTTCCCATTGCCCTTTTTTAGATTACCACCGATACGGATTGATTAATTATCAAATTGAGATCACGGAAATTTCATCGCAAATTCACGATAAATTTACTCTATGGGTGTGATTTCTGTCTTTTGAGACTATCCAGTCCTAGGGAAGGTTTGCTATGGTTAGAAATAGCAAGAAATAGCAAGAAATAGCATGGATTACTTAGGCTTTATTAATCTGAGCTAGGCTTGTCTACAGGAATTAAGTCTTAATTTAATTAGCCCTACTGAGGAAAAAATCATGATCCAGTCTCAAGAGTTAGCTGAAGTTACTCCCCTACACTTACCTAGTTCCCTCACCGCCCAAGGAGTAAGTGATACTCGTCCTTGGGGAACTTTTACTATTCTTGAAGAAGGACGGGGCTATAAAATCAAGCGGATTGAAGTGAAGCCGGGACATCGTTTAAGTTTGCAAATGCACTACCATCGCAGTGAACACTGGATTGTGGTTTCTGGAACTGCTCGGGTTGTCTGTGGCGATCAGGAGTTGATTATCAAGAGTAACCAATCGACCTACGTGCCGCAGTGCACTGCCCATCGTCTAGAAAATCCGGGGGTGATTCCTTTGGTACTAATTGAGGTGCAAAATGGCGAGTACCTAGGGGAAGATGATATTATTCGGTTTCAGGATGACTATGCTCGAACTCAGGCAGAGGGCAAGTAACAAAACAAACAGGATTTACGCGTTTGGACGTTGTTGCGGGCTTCGACTACGCTCAGCCTGCAACAACGTCCATAATTTTGCCCATAATTTTAGATAATTCGTCTATAGTGCGCAAATCCTACAGCAGTTTGAGAGTGGGCTTCGACGACCCTCAGTCCACTCTCAAGCCCAACATTGATGGGACTTTCAATGTTTGTGGTGTGTCTCATCTGAACGCAAAGTGCTGTAAGTAAGAGGTCATTTATAAAGTGGCTAGAAGGTCTGATTTTGCGCTCCCGGCGGGGGCGCAAAATCAGACTTTTATAAATAGCCTCTAAAAGAAATAATCATTCAGGGCAGTTTCTGCTTCATGCTTTAGGTAATTTATATCTATGATTCATCTCAGTAAATCTGCTGTTCAAGAAATATCTAGGCTCCAGACTAATGCGGCGGCGGCTAGTGGAGTTCGTCTGTCGATCGCTCCCGGTGGTTGCTCTGGTTGGTACTACAACCTTGGTTTTGCCGGGGAAGTGGAGATGGGCGATCGCCTCTACGATTGTGAAGGAATTTCTGTAATTGTCGATGCTCAGAGTCTAGAGCATGTTCAGGGTATGACTCTAGATTATTCTGAGGATCTAATGGGCGGCGGGTTTCGGTTCCATAATCCTCAGGCAATGAACATTTGTAGTTGTGGTAATTCCTTTGCCCTGAAATCTAGTGATTAGGAAGGCTTTCTGGGACGATCGGCGATGGGGGTCTGAGTTGAAAAAATGCAGCTTTGGCTGCTTCTTGTTCAGCGGCTTTTTTACTCCTGCCTTTACCGGTGCCGAGTAACTTGCCTTGCAGAAAGACTTCGGCAGTAAAACGCTCTTCTTCTGAAGTTAGGGTAATGGGCTGGCTGACTTGGTAGGTAGGAAGTAATTTGTGGTTGCTTTGGGTTAATTCTTGCAGGGCATCTTTATAGTTTTGCAGGGCTGGGTCTTCGAGAACCGCAGTGGCGATCGGTTGCCAGTGGAGGTCTAACCAAGGGCGGATCAGTTCGCTGGTGTGGGTACTGAGATAGAGAGCCCCTAAAACTGATTCTAAAACATCAGCAAGGCGGGGTAGTTGTTTGCTGAGGTCGATCTTGGCTTGGGGGGCAATTAATAGGTAGCGATCGAATCCATAGCTGGCGGCAATTTCTCCCAAAATGCGATCGCTCACCAACACCTTACGAACTGCGGAGTATTCCCCCACTGTCCCTTGGGGATAGGTTTCCAGCAGCCATTCAGAGGAAACTAACCGCACCACTGCGTCTCCAAAAAATTCCAACTCTTCATAGTTGGCGGTCGCTGAAACACTGGGATGGGTTAAAGCCAAGTCTAGAAGCTGCCAATTAATTGGTTGACTAGGTTGCAGTCCCAGTTTTTCTATCAGTTTTGTTAGTTGCTTTTGACGGTGGGGATAGATGGTGGTCATTAGGCTACAGAAGAGATATTGGGATCTTGCTAAGACTACAAATATAGGGCAATATTCGATCGCGTTACAATTAATTTACGAACTTGATAGATCGCGGATTAATAATCTCAAGTGCTATTGTGGGAATAGAAAGAATTGTGTGTTTGGAAGGTAAAACAATGGCAATAAAATGGCAAAAACCAGTCTTAGTCGGGGGAATTAGCCTATCCTTAGCTCTCTGGATGTGGCAGAGTTGGCAGCAGACCCTAGGAGATATCAGTGGCATGACTTTGTGGGGCGTGGTGGTGGCTTATACCGGCTATCGCTGGTTCAAACGCCAACAGCCGCAGGTCATGCCCCCAGTGACTCAAGCTCCAGTAAATTCAGAGAAAGTATTACAGGCGATCGCCACCACCCAGAAGTTAATTCAACAGCTACAAACAGAAACCACTAACTCGCTGGAACTGATTCCCCCCCTAGAGGCAGAACTTAGCCAACTCTCCCCAGATTTAGATCGCCCTACCCTAAACTTACTGGTTACTGGTGGTCAAGGAGTCGGTAAAACCACCCTGATCAATCTTCTAGATAATTCCCCAGAGGCTAAATCTGCCTTAGCTGCGCCAACCTTTACCTACACGGAAACCCCGGCTCTCTTTGCCCCCGATTCCCCTAGTTTAGATTTAGAAGATAGCCTCAACTATGACTTGGTATTGTTCTTAACTAATGGCGATTTGACGGATCCAGAATGGCAAACCCTTGCCCCCCTAGCCCAACAGCAATCCACCTGCCTAATTTTCAATAAGCAAGACCAGTACACACCCATGGCTGCCGCCAAGATATCGGTACAACTCCAGCAAAGAGTGGCTGGATTATTATCTCCAGAGGCGATCATGGGGATTAGTACTGCTCCCCGGAGGATTAAGGTTGTCCAAGAACAGGAAGTCGGGGAGGCGCAATCATGGCTGGAATCCCCAGAGCCGGATCTGGCATCCTTGACCACTAAATTGCAGCAAGTGATCAGCCAAGAAAGGCAGCAGTTAGTTCTCGCAACCACCTTCCGTCGGGTGCAATCTTTACAACGCCGGGTGATTGCCCAACTCCATCAGGGACGATGCGATCGCAGTCAACCAATTATTGAGCAATACCAATGGTTAGCCGCTGCTACAGCCTTTGCTAATCCAGTTCCCATGTTGGATCTCCTCGCTACGGGAGCAATTAATGCCCAATTAATTATGGATCTGGGGCAGGTGCATCAACAGAAAATCTCCCTCGCTCAAGCAGAAAATGCGGTGGGGGTGTTGGCGGAACTATTGATCAAACTAGGTGTGGTGGAATTCTCGACCCAAACGATCGGTCATCTGCTCAAAAGTAATGCCCTGACCTATGTGGCTGGCGGCTTAATTCAAGGAGCTAGTGCTGCCTACCTAACAAGGGTTTCGGGCTTGAGCTTGATTGCCTACTTCCAAGAAAATCATGACCCACTAGACCAAGAAGCTGTGCCTTTCAATGGTGGTCAGCTCCAAGCCATTCTCCAAAGGGTCTATCAGCAAAATCAATTACCTGCTCTGCAAAGCTTAATCCAACAAGCAACCCAAAAGTTTCAACCAAACTAAAGATTGTGATCGTTAAAATTACTTTGATTGGCACTGAAATACGGTAGTTGTCTTTTCTACTCCCTTGAGAGTGACAGCATGTTGAGTGGTTTTGTAGCCTTTTTCTTCTAGGAGAGTGGCGATCGCTGCCTCTTGATAAATCGGTTAGTGTCATTATTTATTCGCCACTAATAAATAATAGGGGAAAGTAAGGAGGATAAAGCGATCCAAGCAACCTCCAATGAACATAGCAGCACGAGAACAACAAATACTACGAGTCAAAGCCACAAGTTTTCAACCAGAACTG
>CALRPI020000036.1:0-51515 GCA_943370025.1 Phormidium lacuna HE10JO
TTTCAGTCCATGACTAATCTCTCGGTTCTTTCAACTATAGCGATGAACCTTTACCGATTTTTAGGTTTCATGTCAATAACAACTGGGCAAAGATGGCTCAGTCAGAGGCTTTGGGGTTTGCACATTTTGTTAGAATGAAACAGCCCTGCGGTAATAGGGGTGAGGCGATAGTGTCTATGGGTAAGAAAGTGCCGATTAGATTAAGTTGGAGATTTTCTCGGCGATAAATTTCTAATTGGGGCGATCGCCAATTCACAATCCAATATTCCTCCACTCCCTGAGCGGTATAAAGTTTTAGTTTCGCTTCCTGATCTCGGCGCTCATTCCCACTACCAGCAGATAATACTTCGATCACCAGCTCTGGGGCAGCAGTAAAATGTCCTTTCTCATCGACAATGGTGGCTAACTTTTCTTTGCTGACCCACACCACATCAGGAATCACATTATCGGCATCAGAAAAAATCACACCGGGATTAATAATCGGCTCTCCTAGTTTTGATATTCGAGACCAATTAAGAAGCAAAGAACTAATATTAAGAATTACCCTTTGATGTCCGACATGGGGGGAACGAGTCACAAACAGTTCTCCATCGATAATTTCATAACGGTTCCATTCATCGTATTCAAGAGCCTCTAGATCAGCCGTTGTCCAGCGTCGAGGAGTAGAAATTACTTGAGACATGGGATTGCTCCTATCGTTTGATTTGGAGGATCCCCCTAAATTCCCGGCTCGGTTCGACTTCGCTCACCGAGCGGAGCCGAGTTGAATTAATTCTCCCCCCTTTTTAAGGGGGGTTGGGGGGATCAAAGGGTGTTTATAAAAATCAGCCCCTCTTGGAAAAAAGGCGAAGATTTTCTCAATCTTAGAACAGAAAATATCGCTGTGCCATAGGTAAAACCTCGGCGGGTTCACAGGTGAGAAGTTCGCCATCTGCCCGGACTTCGTAGGTTTCTGGGTCTACTTCAATCCGGGGCAACAAGTCATTATGTTTCATATCTCGCTTGCTAATATTCCGGGTTCCAGAAACAGCGATCGCTGGTTTTTGCAGATTCAGGCGACCTTTGATATCTAAATCCAAGGCAGCTTGAGAAACAAAAGTTAGGGATGTCCCAGCGATCGCTCCTCCGAAACTGGCAAACATGGGGCGGGAATGGACGGGCTGGGGGGTGGGAATACTGGCATTGGCATCCCCCATATGGGCAAAGGCAATCATCCCCCCTTTCAAGACTAGGCTGGGTTTCACCCCAAAGAAGGCTGGCTGCCACAGGCAGAGGTCGGCTAACTTGCCTACTTCGATCGAACCCACATGCTGACTAAAACCGTGGGTAATGGCAGGGTTGATGGTGTATTTAGCCACATAGCGCTTTGCCCGGAGATTGTCGTTGTCGACTCCGGCAGCAGCAGGGAGTTGTCCCCGTTGGATTTTCATTTTATGGGCGGTTTGCCAAGTGCGAATAATCACTTCTCCTACCCGACCCATGGCTTGGGAATCAGAAGACATCATACTGAAAGCCCCCAAATCATGGAGGATATCTTCGGCGGCGATCGTCTCCCGACGGATTCTCGATTCGGCAAAAGCCACATCTTCGGGAATGCTGGGATCAAGGTGGTGACAGACCATCAGCATATCTAGATGCTCGTCGATCGTATTCACCGTGTAGGGGCGGGTGGGATTGGTGGAAGAGGGCAGGACATTTGCTTCACCACAGACTCGAATAATATCCGGGGCATGACCCCCACCGGCTCCTTCCGTATGGTAGGTATGAATCACCCGGTTTTTGAAGGCGGCGATCGTTGCCTCGACAAATCCCGCCTCGTTTAAGGTATCGGTATGAATTGCCACCTGCACATCGAACTCATCGGCAACTCCAAGGCAGGTGTCAATGGTGGCGGGGGTTGTGCCCCAATCTTCGTGGAGTTTCAACCCCATCGCCCCAGCATTAACTTGCTCTACCAAACCTTGGGGTTGGCTAGTATTGCCCTTGCCCAATAAGCCAATGTTCATGGGGAAAGCGTCGATCGCTTGGAGCATTTTGGCTAAATACCAAGGTCCGGGAGTACAGGTGGTGGCATTGGTTCCGGCGGCTGGTCCCGTGCCACCGCCAATCATGGTAGTGATTCCAGAGGCGATCGCCACCTCGATCTGTTGGGGGCAAATGAAATGAATATGGGTATCAATCCCCCCAGCGGTGAGGATCATCCCTTCTCCGGCGATCACTTCGGTGCCGGGACCAATAATAATATTTACTCCATCTTGAATGTAGGGATTCCCAGCCTTCCCAATCTGGAAAATTCTGCCGTCTTTCACCCCCACATCCGCCTTGACAATGCCCCACCAGTCAAGGATTAGGGCATTGGTAATCACTAAATCCACAGCCCCGTCAGCATTGGTAATGGGAGACTGCCCCATGCCATCTCGGATCACTTTGCCGCCGCCAAATTTCACTTCATCGCCGTAGGTGGTCAAATCCTGCTCGACTTCAATAAATAGTTCGGTATCTGCCAGACGGATGCGATCGCCTGTTGTGGGTCCAAAGGTATCGGCGTAGGCGCGGCGGCTCATTCTATAGCTCATGATGTCTCCCAAATTTACCAATTTTCAACAATAGCCATTTTGCAGGGTTTCCTCAGGCTGGTTGAGCGAAGTCGAAACCAGCCCCCCTAGAGCCGGACTTCGACGACCCTCAGTCCTCATCTTGTCCAAGTTGAATTCGATCAGGCTTTTAAAAACCATCGAACTGACATTATTCATGCAAAAGGTCGATTACAATCCTACCTTTTAGATGGGCGTTGATAAAGTTCCGTATACTGACAAATAAGAAGCTATTTATAAAGTCTGATCTTTTATCCCATCTGAGGGCGGAAAATCAGACCCTTTAGCCACTTTATAAATGACCTCTAACAACTCTTGAGAATTATTATGAAACCTGCCAGAATTTTTGTGCCACTATTGCTGATATTTGCCCTCCTGATTTCTGGGTGTACGATCGTGGAATCTGGCAATGTGGGGATTGTTTCTAGCTTTGGTAAAGTCCAAGCCGAGCCGGTGGAGCCGGGGATTAGTTTCGTGTTTCCGGGATTGCGGGATATTAGTCAGTTGAGCATCCGGACGATCGCTCTCCCAGAAGAATTTACTTCCCTGACCAAAGATTCCCAGAAAATCATCGTGGCTGCCACGGCGACCTTCTCGATCGCTCCTCAGGCTGCCCCCCAAGCCTATATCCAAATTGGCAGAAATGTCCAAACCATCCAAGCTACCGTAGTTCAGCCCGTTCTCCTCTCGGCGGTGAAAAATGTTATTTCTCAGTACGCCATGACTTTTATTATTGAAAATCAGGCAACTGTCGCCACAGAGATCAAAGCTGACATTATCAAGCAACTACAGCAGGCGGGGTATATTAATTTTCAAGATTTCAATGTCACCGGATTCATTCTGGATCCTGATGTCCAAAAAGCTGTGGAGCAGAAACAAATTGCCATCCAAGAGCAGGAACGGAAAAAGACGGAGCTAGTCACTGCCGGGATCGAAGCAGAACGGCTCAAGGCTCTAGACTCTGCCCTGACGGAGAGAATTTTGATGAAGCAAGCGATCGACAAATGGAATGGTAATTCCTTGGTTCCTCCCACAGCCACAGGACAATCAAATATTTTATTATCTAAATAAATGACCCCGCCCCTTGGGGCGATGAGTTTGATTCTATAAATAACCCCGCCCCTTGAGGTGGGGAATAATTTGACCCTATAAACAGCCCCGCCTCTTGGGGCAGACAATTTGACCCTTGAGAAGAGCTAAATATCTATGCCTAAATCAACAATGACTTACTGGAATGCTTTGGTGCCTGAGAATCAAGAAAAATGGACACCTATTCAGGGGTTGGAGGGAATGCTCGAAGAATTGACCCTGAGTATGGATGAAAGTACGGGGGAATATACTCGCCTGACCCGATTTCTGCCCGGTGCGGATACGACAGCTTTTGGGGGCAAAAATCATGATTATCCAGAGGAGGTTTTTATTGTCAGTGGTCGATTATATGACAAAGCTTTTGATCTGTGGCTAGAGAGTGGGCATTATGCCAGCCGCCCCCCCGGCGAAACCCATGGACCTTTCAAAACAGATATTGGTTGTGTAGTTCTAGAAGTATCGTTCCCGAACCGAGTCAATCAGTAATAGGACTTAAGCGCGGCGAACAAATTATCTAGGATTTTGGACGTTTTTGCGGGTGCTCTGCGCCCGCAAAAACGTCCAAATGCTTAAGTCTAGAGTAACAAATTTCAGTGTTCGGACTAGACTTAGGGAATTATAGTAAGCGCCATTCTAGTTAGGACGGGGACGTTTTTGAGGGCGCTCCGCGCGCCCTCAAAAACGTCCTAATCAAATCGGCGACTACTATATAAGTCTTACGAGGGAAAGCACTTTCCAAATTCTTGAAGTAGTTTAATTGCGCCCCTGATCCGAATTTTGCGCCGTATGATTGCCCAAATAATATTTTGTTCCTTACAGAGAAACCCAATCCAAGTTTTGCTATCTGCTGTAATTGTTATATCAGCTTTGCCAATATGCCCCGTTTGCACTTGCAATATTTTATTTTGAATTGTTATTGTTGCTTCACAAGACTCAGAACCTGTGAAGGTGAAGTGATAAACAGCATTTAATCCTGCTGACTGATTGCGTTGGAAAAGGAGTGGTAGCCCGAATAGAAAACCAGCGATCGATACGGGACGAATCCCACTACTGACTAGTTTGACAGTTTTATGGGGAAATCTTTTAGCTGTATAGGTTTCTGCATCCGAGCCGGGGATGACATAAATAGTTTCAGTTTTATCTTGTAATGGTTTGACGACCTCGCGGACAAACCCTTGGCGATCGCTCAAAAAGGGTGCAATCACATCTTCCCCAGCAGGACAAGCCGCCATACAGTAGGCCGCCTTGTAGTTGGCTTTGAAGGACAGACTTTGCCACATGGAAGCAGATTCAGCCGCACTAAATTTTTCACGATATTCGCGAGAGTTTTTACTATCAGCGATCGTCTCTACCCAATCCGTAAATCCGCCCATAAATTCACGGTAATTATGAGTGTAGCAAGCTGAGAAATTGAAGTGTCCATCCATGCCGATTGCGCCAACGGGGCAAGCAGCAACACAGAGTTTGCAATCAATGCAAGGATTATAATCAATGGGATAATTGTAGTCCGTGACATCCGCTTCCATCAACACCGCTCCTAGCAATATAAAATTGCCAAATTTGGGATGGATAACATTCCGATGTAGCCCCATGTGTCCTAATCCAGCCGCGACCGCTAGGGGTTTATAAGATACAGTCCAAACTTTTCCAGGGTAGCGATCCATTTCTTGGGGAAAGGCTACTGATGGATTTAAGGCACGGATGCCAATTTTGGTTAATGTTTCCACGATCGACCGACCGACGCGATCGATATCTGCACCACTGGCATGAAATTCGGTATTTGCGATCGATCTTAGAGGTGCCCGCACGTTCTCAGTATTCATGCGACAGACAAAACTAATCAGGGTTTTTGTGCGGGGGAAAGCAGCGAGGATATCGGTATGTTGATCGGCGATCGCAGGTCGGCTAATTTCCACAAATCCCACATCATCAGCCCCAGCTTGTAAACACAATTCCTTTAGTGCATCTGCATTTAGGGGCATATTGTCCGCATCGGGTGGTTGGGCAGCCTGTTGACGTAGCCTCTCATTCTGAGACTTTCGCCACCACTGTATTGTTGGATGTTCCTCAAATTTTGTCATCATGGTCTCCAAAGTAAGGGTTTTATTGCTTTGTCATACTTTTCATCACCCTGCCCATAATCCGCACCCGTGCCCACCGAGGCAGAGGCACAAGGGAATAAGTCAGGAGTTTTGAGAGAAATCCCGGTAGCACCATGGACTTGCGACCCAAGGCTGCCAAAGTTGCTTTAGCTACTTCCCTTGGGCTGAGAGCCTGCCCCATTTTCATTCCAGCCCGATCGGCAAAACCGCTATTGGTGGGACCTGGAGCTGAGGCAATTACCTCAACACCCAAAGGCGCAAGTTCGATATATAGGGCTTCAGCCAATGAGTGAACATACGCTTTGGTTGCTGCGTAATGAGCAGCAAAGGGCATTCCCTGAAAGCCGACGATCGAACTCATTAGAACCATCCCTCCCCGCCTCTGCTTGGCAAACCGCTGGCCAAAGTACCAACACAACCCCAAGAGCGATCGACAGTTCACGTTCAGCATCTCTATTTCTTGCTCCAGATGGGAATTAAGAAACGATCCCGATGTGCCAAAACCCGCCGCCGCCACTAGTAATCCAACATCCAGATCGTGAGTTGTGGCAGAGAGAGTTTCCACTCCTGTCTCGATCGCCAAATCCAGCCTCACCACAAGCACCTCAACTTTATAGCGATCGCGGAAATCCTCTGCCATCCGATCCATCACTGCTTGGCTCCGCGCTACCAAAACGAGATTCAATCCCGCTTCTGCTAACCGTAGGGCAATCTCATAACCAATGCCAGAAGAAGCACCCGTGACTACCGCCCAAGAACCATATCGGGTCTGTAGCCGTGATCTCAAATTCTTTCCTGAAGGCGATCGTCCAATGAAATTGCTAGGACCCATACTTAAGCTCCATTTGTTGTATTCAACTTTTTGAGTACAAGAATTAAGGTAAACTAACATCACGAAATCTGTCAAGCAGTTTTAGTCCGGAAGTTCTCCTTAAAATTCTAAAGACCTACATCTATGGCTCTCAAGCACACGATCCTCGCTTTTTTATCCCGTCAACCACTGAGTGGCTACGAGGTGGCTAAAGAATTTACAGAAGGATTTGGTGGTTGTTTTTGGAAAGCGAGCCAGCAACAGGTATATGCCGAACTTCCCAAGTTGGAGCAACAAGGCAGCGTCACCTACGAGGCAATTCCCCAGCCCGGACGCTTAGACAAAAAAATCTATTCCATCACGACCCAGGGGCAACAAGAACTCACCGACTGGTTAACCCAACCAACGGAACCCACGGCTATCCGCGAAGATCTAGGCGTAATGGGATTGGCAGGACATCTTGTGCCGAGTCGGGTAATGATTCACGAGATTGAACGCAGACGCAAGCTCCATGCCGCAATGGTGGAACATGTCAAAAAACTGGATGAATATTTTGCTCAGAATTTGGCATCACTTGAGTTGAAGGATGTCTATATGCACCTAATCATTCGTCGGGCAATTCGCTATCAAGAAGACTGGGTTGCATGGTGTGATGAAGCACTTGAAGCGATCGCACAGGTTACGAAAACTTAGCGGAGAGGAAGTTTTAGATAACTTTTCCGAACTAACAGAGGAAGACATTCGAGCTTGTTTAGAGTTTGTTGCCGATCGAGAGCATTTGTATTGATAGCGATCGCTACTCTTAGAGAAGTGTAATTACGAACAAGTCGAAGAAAATCTCGCACCTCAATAAATAGAAGAGATACGAGCTATTATTCTTTTTACATCAATAACTGCACCCCTAAATTAGAGGGTACAGTTAACTTTCAATCTAGCCCAGGGCTACTTTTTCATGGAAGGGGGCTTTTTCTTTGGAGCTTGCTTTTGCTTTAGCATTACCGGGCGCAAGACCAGCAACAAAATAGCGATGCCAATAATAATCTCCGTGGGGGAGTTATTACCGTTTTTTACCGATGGCTCTGGTAAAGAGTTGGTGCTGGGCTGGCTAGTAAGGCTTTTGAGTTGGGTTTGGGGCAAAATGCCGATCCCAACAATAATATCTGTGGAATTGATTCTTCTCATATGCTTGGTGTCCCAGTGTTTAGGTTAGTGATTTAAAGGGGTATCACGAGTTAACCTGATAAACCTTCGAGTTGCTTCCTAGAAATCTAGCACACCAAAGCGTTATATACAGCATCGATCTTATTAAAACTTTATAAATGGAAATGGCGGAATAGTCTAATTGTGTGGTTACAATTAGACTATTCCGCATAAACACGGACTCATATTAAATTTATTATCATCCCTAGCCACTATATGAGGGCTAAATGTCACTGCCATGAAGCAACTCGAAGGACACTGACACTTGCTAACCAACCCGGCTCTCTTGAAGCAACTCGAAGGATACCGACATTGGAGGCTTTAGGCGAAGAGAGTGAAGATTGGTTCTTACACGTCTTACTTATATGTCTTTGCTCAGTGGAGATTTATGCAATTTCCGAAAGTCAGCGGAGTAGAACGAAAAATATTTCTATAAAGCACCGATTACATTACTCTTTAGTTTTTATAAATTTTTACAATATGGCTATGACACTAAATGATAAGGAATTATGTAAATTAATCAAGGATAGCTTAAGAAGCTCTGAAGCTGCCGAAGTATTATCATTTGCTATAGATCAGATGCCGGAAATAAAGGCATATCTTGGTCAAGGTTTGCATCCATACTATGATCAAGCTCTCCCGACGACAATGAGGAGCATTAAATGTAGTATTCACAAATTCCCTCAACTATATCAACTGAATATAGAAGCTACAGACTGTCAGAACACTACTGAGACTGCTAGTATTCGGAGATTCTTTATCAATTGGGTAGTGAAAATTCTTAAGTATGATTGCTATGATATCATGACTAAGAAGTATAGAATTAATCATGGATATGGGGCATTAGTTAGGGCATCAAATAAGTATCTACGGGAGGCTCTAAGCGAGCTACAGGAATCTCAGGTATCTCAATATTTAATAGTTTACTCTCATCTAAAAAAGATGGCAGATAGACTACCCAGAGTTAATAACGTTATCCAGGCACCTACGTCAGAGCAGTTAATAGAGATTGCAAAAAACTGCTGCAAAGAGAATGACGTAAATTTTAGTCCTCAACAGGTCAAAGAGATTTTAGAAATAGGTATCAAAGCACTAGAAAACAAACAATCCTACAAAGAAATATCTTTAGATCAGCTATTGGATCATCAAATAAAGGATCAAGAAATTGAAATACCAGAGTTGCCGGAAGAATATTTAGTTTCACTCGATATTTCTAGTCCCCAACCTCTAGATAATTCTAGAATCATTTCTACTTTGTTGGGAGAGGTAATCAAATCTCTTGATGATGTATTATTAATTCTTGGCTATGGATTTATAGGAATCAATCAAGAATTAATTGGGACAGTTTTTCCTACTCCAATTTCTCAATACGCAGTCAGTCGTAAGCTAAATAAAATTAGAGATAATTTACAGTGGCAACTAAAACAAGAGTTTCTTGATAAATTACCAGATCATTCTCAGTTAGATATAAATATCTTAAATGATAGATTCATAAAATCTCTGATGATCTGGTACTATCGCCACGAAGTTTTTCATGAAGAATTGGAAGAGTGGATGCGATCGCACCCAGAATCCCTCAGCAGAATAACTTTCTTAGCCGGATATTTCAGATACTTACCCCAAGAAGATGCCCAAAAATTGCGTAACTATGAACTAACTAATTGTCAATTAAATCAGCAGATTAAAATAACCAAGAAGAAATTAGCTCAAAACTTGGAAGAAGCTGCGCTGAAGCTAAGAACTACTGAGCAAGAGTTACTCAGGCAGGTTAATAGCTCAACTTCTGAGGGGGTTACTTATTTGTCTACTTGGTTAAGCAATCAGTACAATTTAAGTACGGATTTTCTGGAAGAGATTAAAAGCAATTTAGAGCAAACAATTTATGTGTTTTTTGCGAATGCTTCCTACGCTTCACTGGCATTTAGTAATATTTTGAGTCGGCAAATGTTCTCCGACCAATGGATGCCAGAAGAAGATATCATGATTGCTTTTCCTGAATGGAAATTAGCAAGAATTAGCCGGAATAAGTCTAGGTTGTATTGGGCTAGAAAAATCAATTTAAATCGGCGAATTACCAACTATTCTTTTGGGTTATTAATAGGCTTTGAGGAGGAGAAAAAACACAAATACTTTATTCAAATTAGAATTTATCCTAGCAATGGTCAAAAGTATCTGCCAAGCACATTGCAAATGTTAGTAATAGATAATAAAGGGAGTATTTTTGAACAAGTTGAAGCAAAAGAATCTGATGAATGGATTCAAGTTGGACTGAGAGGTGAGCTTCAGGAAGAATTTCAAGTCAAAGTCCAGATAGATCAAGGAAGTGTTACAGAAAAATTTATAATTTAAAAGCTATGGATAAAAGGATTTTGTATAGAATCAGATTACGTGGTTTGTGGAAAATGATTAAGTAAGCTATTAGCTCTGATGAATGGCTATCTGCTTGCCAATCAAAACCGGAGAGTTGAGATATCAACATTATCCTCGGCAATTTGAGTAAATCCACTTTTACCCAAGAAATGTAATTGAGAACTATGACTTCTGCTTATTCCATCTTTACTAATAGCTCCAACTTTGCAACCACCTTACCAAAATGGCAACCCGCCACTTGGGCAGATTATCTTCGCTACTGCGATCGCCCCACTCCAGAAAGAGCCAGATTATTTTTCAATCAAGGATATTTATTTGTTGAAATGGGAACCGAAGGAATCAATCATGCTTGGTTTAGTGATTTATTTACAGCCTTATTTTTCATTTGGTTCAGCCGTAACCCAAATCAAACCTACGATTCCTTTGGGCGTTGTTTGCTAGAAAAACCCGAACAAAGAGCCGCATCCCCAGATTTAGTTTTATATATTGGTGCTGATTCACCACGCTGGCAGGCAGGGGAACCAAGGCGAATTAATCTCAACCAATGGCGAGTTCCTGATTTAGTGGGGGAAGTTGGTGATACGACAATTGCCACCGACTTAGATGAGAAAAAACAACTTTATGCCGCCCTTGGCATCCCAGAGTATTGGGTCATAGATGTGGAAGCTTTGCGGGTAACGGCTTTTCGGTTGCAACCCGATGGTAAATATGCTCAATGTGCTGAATCTATTGCCTTGGCTGGGTTAGCGATCGCCACCCTAGACCAAACACTGATCCAACTCAGCCAAGGTTCCAGCAGCAGTGCCCTCTCATGGTTTGCCCAGAAAATTCAACAATAATTTAGCTATCCTGATGAGTCGCAAAAACAGTGATAATAGGAGGCAGCTTGGGAGGTGCGTGGTAGTGGGGATAGAGCTATGGGGGTAGAGCTATGCAGAATGTATTGAAGCCACAAGGCAGTTTGTTGAATCTCCGGGGAGAAATGATAAAACCGCAACAGGCAGAGTTTTTATTGCTGCGGTTATTGGTCAGCCACTATCGCCAATCCCTTGATAGTCAGGTTATTTTTCAAGACATCTATGGCTATCTGCCCCAGAGCAACCTAGAACAAGCGATCGCCCTCAATCTTGCCGGAATTAGAACTAAGTATTTCCAAGACCCAGAGCCAAATAGTACAGATCTGCGGGGTTTTGGCTTGATGGGGATCTATCTGCTGACCGGAATTCTGCCCGGTCAGCTCCGCATCAGTCGAGAGACGGGAGAGATTTTTTGGGATCAATACGCAGCAGACCTTAATCCAGACTTGGTGGTGTTAATTGATCAAGCCCTCTATTGCACTAGGCTCGATCGCTTCCTCGTCGGTCAGAATATCCTGAATACCCTGCAATATCATCTCCAGCACCCAAATCTGCACTCCTCCCAACCCGAATTTCCCTTCACCCCTCAATCAATGCCAAGGAGTTCTGAGGCTGCTCAAGATGGGGATAATGCTTTGCCTCGCTCCCGGACTAGACCCCAGACTAAACCCTTAGTTAAACCCTTGATTTATGGCAACTTAGTTGTCGGAGCCTCGATCGCCTTTGGTTTGGTCATGGCTAAGCAACTATGGACACCCAAGCCCGTCTCCCAACCAGAGCTGAACCCCCAAGCTACTAACAATCCCCCCACCCCTACCAATACTGGTAATCCCAATCCTAGTAATCCCAAGGTCAGCCCCAACAATAGTAACTTGCGCTCCCCCAGCTTGAGCGCCTCCCCAGTCCCCAGCAATGATCCCGCTTTTACCAAGGCGATCGCCACTGCCCGCCAAGCGATCGCCCTCGAAGAAGTTTCCCCAGATAAAAAACAATGGGCAGAGATTGCCCCCCTTTGGCAGCAGGCAATGCAGCAAATGCAAGCCGTTCCCCCCAATAGCTCCAGCTATCCCGCTGCCCAACAAAAAGCCAAAGATTACCAAACCTATCTGAGTTTTGCCCAGAAACAATTTGACCCTTTTGGGGTGGGGATCAAGCGAGCAACCCAAGCAGTGCAAGTGGGGAAGACAGCCCGCACTCGATACCAGTGGCAGCAGGCAGACCAGTTTTGGCAGCAGGCGATCGCCCAAATGCAAGCCGTCCCCAAGACCCATAGCAATTACGTTACAGCCCAGAATAAAGTCAAGGAATACCAGCGCTACCAAGCCTCGATTCAGCCAAAACTCGCTGCCCTCCCGGCAGTAAATCTGGGCAAAATGACCCTCCTGAAAACCATCCGGGGTGATATATCTCCCAAGTCTATTGTCCATTCTGGAGCCGGATTATTTTTTGCTCAAAACATGATGTATCGCCATACGATCACTGTCTATGACCGGAGCTTTCAGCTCGTGAAAACCATTAGCGATCGAATCCAACTCGCCAACTATGGCCACCAAGGCTACTCCGGCAGTTACCAAGGTTCCCCCGTGGAAGCAGCCTTTTCCCATGGGGGCAAATATGCTTGGGTTTCTAACTACGAAATGTTTGGCAAGGGGTTTAATAATCCGGGGGATGATGTGTGCAATCCGGGGGCGAAGTATGATCCGAGTTTTGTCTATCGCATTGATACGGGGAGCTTGCAGATCGATCGCGTCATCAAGGTCGGAGCTGTTCCCAAATATACAGCGGTTTCTCCGGACGATCGCTACGTCCTTGTGACTAATTGGTGTAGTTGGGATGTCAGTATGATTGATACCCAGAAAAACCAAGAAGTGCAGCGGATTAACTTGGGGGCTTATCCCCGGGGGATTGCCATTGATAGCAAATCTCAAAAAGCCTACATTACGGTGATGGGTTCGACAGATGTGGCGGTATTGAATTTGCAAAATCTTTCCCTGAATTGGCTAAACGGGATGGGCAATGCCCCCCGCCATGTGAATATTTCTCCTGACGATCGATATCTCTATGTGAGTTTTAACGGGGAAGGGAGAGTGGGCAAAATTGATTTGCAGACGGGGAAAGTGATCAAGAAAATCGCCACCGGGCGATCGCCCCGGAGCATGGCAATTTCTGGGAATGGAGAATTCCTCTATGTTGTCAATTACGACTCCCAAAGTTTTAGTAAAGTGCGGACTACAGACATGGAGGTGGTAGAAACTGTTAATGTGGAAGCAAATCCCATTGGCATTACCTACGATTCAGAAACAAATCAAGTTTGGGTCGCTTGTTATTCTGGCAGTATTTGGGTGTTTCAGGATTAGGGGTACAAGGACTAATAATGAGGTAGGAAACTGGAGGTAGCCAAGCAATCTAGTCCTATGAATAGTCAGAGAAAATTTATTCCTAGCTCTATTAGAAAGATTTTGAGGAGAGTTTGGGGGCGTAATTCCTTGGGCAAGGTTTTAACTATGCTCATGATTTTTCAGACCCTGATAATTTTTGGGGTGACGGGGGCTATTTCCACCTTAAATGGTCAGCAGGTAGTTAGCGAATTGGTAGGGCAACTTTTACACGAAACTAGCGATCGCATCACTCTCTACCTAGAAAACTACTTAGCAAAGCCTTGGACTATTAATAAAATCAATACGGATGCTGCCCGTTTGGGACAACTAAGCCTAAATGATTTATCTCAAATAGAATCCCATCTAGCTAATCAAATTAGCCAGTTTCCCGAAGTTAGTTATCTTACCTACGGCAGTGTTCAAGGAGACCTGCGGAGTGTGCTGAAGATAGATAAGGGCTTGGAGTTAATCGTTGCGGAGCAAGCGGCTCCCCAGATTATGTATCGCTATCAAACAAATGCCAATGGCGATCGAGGAAAACTGCAAGCACAAATACCCTTGCCACAAGCAGAGCGGGGGGTGTTCGATCGCCTCTGGTTCCAAGCAGCGAAGCAAGCGGCAATCGCCAAACACCCCCCCAAGTGGAACTCCATATTTCGTCGAGGAGGCAGCACGATCAATGAATTTACCTTAAATGCTTCTAGCCCAGTCTATAACTCTCAAGGGGAAGTACAGGGTGTGTTTGCCGCCAGCCTAGAACTGGCGCAAATTAGTAATTTCTTGAGCCAGTTCTCGGGCATTAAAGATGGGGAAATTTTCATTGTGGAACGATCGGGATTACTGGTGGCAACCTCAGATATAGATCAACCTTTCCGACGTGATCCTAAGGGAAATTTGCAAAGAATCACCGCTCAGGATAGTAGCAATTATTTAATTAGAACCACTGCCCAATACTTACAGACCAAAGACCCCAATTGGCTGCAAACCCAATCTCCCCAGATATTGGATTTTAGACTCCGCCCCGATCCCCAAAAAGATACGGGAACCAAGGGATTTATTGCTAAGATTATCCAAAATCGTCACTTTGTGCGGTATGTTCCATTTCGAGATCAATGGGGTTTAGATTGGTTGATCGTTACAGTTGTGCAGGAATCTAGCTTTACAGCCCCCCTGAAACAGAGTGCCTTCATCACTGTCAGCTTTTGTCTGATTACTTTGATTCTTGGTATTTGCGGTGGGGTGTGGACAACTCGCTGGTTAGTGGAGCCTTTATCTCGCCTGAGTCGGGCAGCTAAGGCGATTAGCCAAGGGAATTTTTATTATCCAGTGCAGATCGATCGCTTAGACGAAGTGGGGGAGTTGGCTCAAGCCTTCAACCTGATGGTGTTTCAGCTCCGGGATTCATTTCAGGACTTGGAGGAAAGTAATGAGAAATTCCGTCGTCTAGCAGAAAATATCCCCGGCATTACCTATCGCTATGTCTTGCATACCGATGGCCGCGATGAGTTTACTTATATTAGTCCCCAATTAACAGAAATCTATGGAATATTGCCAGAGCTAGCCATGAAAGATAGTAGCCTCATCTGGCAAAAGGTTTTCCCTGAAGATATCCCCATGATGCGGCAGTCCATCCTCGATTCTTTCCATAATCTGAATTTTTGGACAGTGGAGTATCGCTTCCTGAAAGATGGACATATCCGATGGCATCAAGCTTTTTCCACGCCAGAATTACAACCGAATGGCGATGTGATCTGGGATGGGGTAATTATTGATGTTAGCGATCGCCAAGCCGCCTTGCAGGAACGCCAGCAGGCTGAAGAACTTTTGGCTAACTACAACCGAACTTTGGCACAGCAGGTAGAACAACGTACGGCAGAACTATCTCAAACCAATACCCTGCTAGAAATGGAAATTAGACAGCGCCGTTCGATGGGGGTGCTGTTGGCAGAATCTGAAGCTAGGTTGCAAGATATCTTGAATACTGCCGATGCGGCGATCGTCTTATTTCAGGTGCAACCCCAAGATTACAGCGTAGAGATAATTTATCGTTCTCAAGGTCATCTCCTAGTCTTTGGTTATAGCCTAGAAGAATTAGCTGCCGATCCTCAGCTTTGGTCTTCAAAAGTTCACCCAGAAGATATAGGCTATACAGCTTGGAGTAACATGCGAAAAGTTTGCAATCTAGGCAGAACCACTGTGGAGTATCGCTTTGATCATCCCGATGGTAAAGTTCGCTGGATCTCAGATAGCTTAGTATCTCGCTGGGATGAGGTGGCACAATGTTGGTTTGTTACTGCCGTGGGAATTGATATTACCGATCGCAAACTGGCAGAAGAGGAGCGAGCCAGTCAGCAAGCCTTCCTCAGGCAAATTATCAATCTAGTCCCCGCCATAGTTTTTGTCAAAGACAGGCAAGAGCGTTTTTTGGCAGTGAACCAAGCGACAGCAGATTTCTATGGGGGCACGGTAGAATCGATGATTGGCAAAACTCCGGGGGATTTTAATATTGCTCCAGACCAAGCAGCTAAATTTAATCTCAATAGTCAAGAAGTTATCACTACGCAATGCACTAAAATCATCCCCTTTCAGCAAACTTCAGGTGTTTCTGGGGAATTGAGATGGTATCAAACTGTTTTGAGTCCTTTTATTGATGCCTATGGTGAGGTGCAGGGGGTCATCGGCACGGCGACGGATATCACGAATATTAAACAAGCCGAGGAGGAGCTGCGCCAAGCCAAAGAAGCCGCCGAAGCTGCAAATCGGGCTAAGAGTGCATTTTTGGCAAATATGAGCCATGAACTGCGGACTCCTTTGAATGCCATTTTAGGGTTCTCAAAAATTATGCAGGACGATCGCTTTGGGGCGGGGTCGCAAAATAGCAATCTGACTGCCGCCCAGAAAAATAATCTGGATATTATTAGCCGGAGCGGGGAGCATCTCCTCACCCTAATTAATCAAGTTCTAGATCTCTCTAAGGTCGAAGCGCAGCAGATGACAGTCCACCAGAAAAATTGTGATTTGACTGCTCTATTACAAGAAACTCAGGAAATGTTATCCCTGAAGGCAAAGGAAAAGGGTCTCTGGTTAACCTGTGAATGTACGACGAATACTCCGCAATTTATTAATACTGATGAAGTCAGGTTGCGGCAAATTTTGCTCAATCTCTTGAGTAATGGGGTTAAATTTACTAATTCTGGGGGTGTTTCCCTCCAAGTTAGCTATCAACAGGAAAATATTATTTTTGAGATTACGGATACGGGCTTAGGAATTAACCCAGCAGAGATTGATCGCCTCTTTCAGCCTTTTAGCCAAACTGATGCTGGTCATCAATCAACGGAGGGAACTGGTCTAGGTTTATACTTGAGTCGGCAGTTTATCCGATTGCTGGGGGGAGAGATTAGTGTCATGAGTCAGGTGGGACAGGGTAGCACTTTCAAATTCAACCTGCCGCAACCCAGGGTTATTCAAGCTCTAGACGAACCCGTCGCCGGAAACCAGCCCTTAGTAATGCCGGAAGTTGATTTAGATAATTTAGCTAATTTATCTACCATTTTGGCTGAGGCAGATCGACTCTCTGACCCCACCATTCGTCTGAGCGATCACTCCCCACCTGACCGGGGTTTGCTGGAGCAGACAACGACTTTACCAGCCTTCTGGCTGACCAATTTCCAAGACTTGATTGTAGAAGGAGATATTGATGCCATGCGATCGCAACTCCAAAAAATTGCCCCTTCCCATCCCCATCTGTATCAGCACCTCCTACAATTGGTAGAAAACTATCAATTGGAACAGTTACTTAACTTCGCTCAATCTCTCGATTTTCTTTAAACCAAAAATAGGAGTCCAAAAATAGGATGTACAGCAGTTTGAGAGTAGGCTTCGACGACCCTCAGCCCACTCTTAAACCCAACATTGACAAGACTTTCAATGTTTGTGGTGTGTCTCATTTGAACGCAAGGTGTTGTGAGTCCTGAGAAAATAAATGATTATGCTGCACGAATTACGGCATGACCATTTCCCACTTAGATGTTTATTAGCTTAAACTAGGGACTATATCTGGAGCATAATTACTATGGAGACTCCGCTCATATCCCTGAGGTATTACCTAGCTGTGCTTTCAGGCAAGCTACCTCTCAAAATATTGTTAACCTTGCCCTTAATCCTTCAGGTTGTGGGCATTGTTATGACTATCGGCTATGTGTTGACTGCCCAAGGAGGAGATGCTACCAGAAGAACCTTAGTTTTACTCTGCCTAGTTGGGGTTCTGGGTGCTATCCTGAGTAGCTTAGTAATTACTCGATATGTGGAGTTTCAACACTTCAAACTCCACAAACGCACAGTAGAGCTATCTAAACTCAATAACAAACTAGTGGTTGAAATCCAGCAGCGGGAATCGATCGAAGCTACTCTCCTAGAATCAGAAGCCTTGTTTCAGGATGTTTTGAATAATGCGATCGCTGCGATCGCCGGCTTTCGTATTTATCCCCCAGATTGCAAACGGGAACATTTATTTTTTTCTGCTAGACAGCAACAAGTATTTGGCTTCACTCCAGAAGAATTAGCCGCAGATCTTTCTCTGTTTTATCAACGAATTCATCCCGAAGATCAGTTAAATCTTTGGCATGATATCAATAAAAAAATATGTCAACAAGGCTCCCTGACTATTGAATATCGCTACTATCATCCCGATGGCAAAATGCGCTGGATCTCGGATCACTTTTCCTCCCGGTGGGATGAAGCTAAACAATATTGGTTTGTCACCGCAGTTGCGATCGATATTACCGACCAGCAAGCCGCCTTGCAGGAACAGAAGCTAACCGAAGCCGCCCTCAGAGAAAGTGAAACCAAATTTCGCACAGCCTTCAACAAAAGTGTCATTGGCATGAATATGTGTACCATTGCTGGGAAATTTCTCCAAGTCAACCCTGCTTTTTGTCAAATGCTGGGCTATACCGAGGCAGAACTATTGGAGCTTTCCTTTCAAGACGTTACTTCCCCAGAAGACCTAGATCACGATCTTGCTCTACATACCCAAATGATCGAGAAGGGACACTCCCATTACCATCTAGAAAAACGCTATCTTTGCAAAGACGGTAGAGAAGTCTGGGCTTTATTAAGTGTGGTACTAGTGCGAGATCAGGATCATCAACCCCTCTACAGCGTCTCCCATGCCCAAGATATTACCAGCCACAAGCAAGCTGAAGTAGCTTTAGTAGAGCAACGTAATTTCTTCCAGCAAGTCTTAAACACTGCCCCTAATCCTATTTTTGTTAGAGATACTCAGGGGTATTTCTTAACCGCTAATCAAGCTGCCGCTGCTATTCATGGTGTCTCAGTAGAAGAAATGATCGGTCGTAGCGATGAGGATTTTAATCCCAACTCTCAAAATGTTGGAGAATTTCTTGCAGATAACCGCATTGTGATGGCAGAGCGCAAAACTAAAACATCTGGTATTCAAGCAATTACGAATATTCAAGGGCAAACTTTGTATTACTACACCGTGATTAGTCCTTTCCTAGACAGCCAAGGAAAAGTTCGGGGGATCATTGGGGCTTGTACAGATGTTACAGAACTCAAGAAAGTTGAAGCAGAACTCCGCCAAGCAAAGGAAGTAGCGGAAGAAGCAAGTCAAGCCAAGGGGATTTTTTTGGCACACATGAGCCATGAATTACGAACACCCCTCAATGCAATATTAGGATTTTCCCAACTATTGTGGCATCAAGCCAACCTCACTAAAGAGCAGCAAGAGAATTTAGGCATTATTATTTCTAGCGGGGAGCATCTCTTGACCTTGATTAATCAAGTGCTGGATTTATCTAAGATTGAGGCAGGAAGAGCTACTTTTCAGGGAAAGCACTTTGATCTCCATCAACTAATATTTGAGGTGGTAGAAATGTTTCAACTCCAAGCTAGTCAGCAGGGGTTAGCAATCTCCGCTATTGGCATTAGTCCTTGTTCAGAAAACTGCTCTCTCGCAGTTCCCCAGTATATCTACAGTGATGAACTAAAACTCCGTCAGATTCTCTTAAATTTAGTTAGCAACGCCCTCAAGTTTACCCAAAAAGGTAGTATTACGATCAAAGTAGAACTTCTAGGAAAATCTTCCCCCGTCAGTGCTGCTCTTGATTCTGAATTGAATTCTGATCTAACCTTGGGTTTTAGTGTGATTGATACGGGGGTCGGGATTGCCCCAGAGGAGATCGATCGCCTCTTTCAACCCTTTAGCCAGACCAGTAGCGGTCAAAATACATCCACAGGTACAGGCTTAGGCTTAAGTATTAGCCAAGGGTTTGTGCGACTATTAGGCGGTGAAATGCAACTCCAAAGTCAATTAGATCAAGGAACAACAGTTACTTTCCAGATCATTACTGGGCGTGGCGATGAGCAGCCGATTCTCCCAGAGGAAATTCCGGGCAACTATCTAGGGGTAGTTACTGATGGGATAGAATCCTTATCTTTTGCTAAAGATTCTAAACATACTAAAAAGCAAGATCAAGAAGTTCCAGCAACTTTAGCATTACAGAGCAAGATGATTTCGGCATTAGGTCAACATATTTCTGCCGCAGATTTTGCGGATGTCACTCCCTATTGGTTGAAAAACTTATCTATAGCTTTAGTTGAAGGAGATTTACAGATAATTAATGCTTTAATAGAAGAGCCTGATCAAGTTAAACCAGAGCTAGTGCCAATTCTCAAAAATCTAGTTACCCAATATCAATTTGAATTTCTTCTGAGTCTTGTCCAACCCTTAACTTCTCCTGACTAAACTACGATTATGGCCACAGATTTGTCAGATCTAACCCCACCTCAAGCAAATATATTAGTAGTAGATGATATCCCTGCTAATCTTAGTCTTTTAACTCAGATTTTGGCAGAGCAAGGCTACAAAGTTCGGGTTGCTCCCAGCGGCAGACTAGCCCTCAAGTCCGTCGAATCCTATCCCCCAGACCTGATTTTGTTGGATATTAATATGCCAGACCTGAATGGTTATGAAGTTTGCCAGGAACTCAAGGCAGACCCAGAAACTGCGGCTATTCCGGTGGTTTTTATTAGTGCTTTAGGGGAAGTAAGCGATAAGATCAAGGCTTTTCAGTTTGGGGGCGTGGATTATATCTCCAAGCCCTTCGAGCCTCTAGAAGTTCTAGCGCGTATCCAACACCAACTCCGGCTCCGACAGCTCCAGCAGCAACTCCAGCACCAAAACCAACAATTAAATAAACAGATGGAATTACGTCGCCAGTCGGAGGCGGAATTACGCCTGTTGCTGGCAACTACCCAAGCAGTTAGTCGCCAAGAAGATGTCAACTCAGCCCTGCAAGTAGTATTAAGACTAGTTTGTATGAGTACTCAATGGGACTATGGGGAAGCTTGGATTCCCAATGAAGAGCAGACTCTGATAGAGTGTAGTCCGGGATGGTATGGCAATGATGTTGTCGGAGAAAACTCTCGTCAGCGTAGTTTTCAAGATCTGCACCGTCGCAGAATGAATGTAATTTTTGCTCCCGGGGTTGGCTTGGTGGGCAAAACTTGGCTGACTCAGCAAGCCATGTGGATTGAAGATTTGGAAGTAGCTTCAGAGATTTATACTAATCCAGAGGTTCCTCTGCGCTGGGGGCTAAGGGCGGCTCTAGCGGTGCCGATTATTCTCCATGATGAAGTATTGACAGTGCTAACTTTTTATCGCCGGAAGGTGACAAAGATCGAAAAAAACTTAATTGATTTGGTGAATGGAGTGGCAACCCAGCTAGGTTCGCTGATTCAGCACAAACGTACAGAGGAGATTCTGCATATCACCCAAGAACGCTACCACAGCATTGTGGAAAATGCGGTAGAAGGGATTTATCAAACTACTCCTGATGGTCATTACATTAGTGCCAATGCGGCTTTAGCCAGAATCTATGGCTATAATTCCCCAGAGGAGATGATTATCGGGTTGAAGAATATTCAACAGCAGCTTTATGTCGATTCCCAACGTCGTCAAGAATTTATTGATTTGGTGGAGACGAATAATGCCGTGTTAGGGTTTGAGTCTCAGGTTTATAAGCAGGATCAACAAGTGATCTGGATTTCGGAAAATGCTCGGACTGTAAGGGATTCTAAGGGAAAGATTCTCTACTACGAAGGTACGGTTTCTGATGTGACGGAGCGAAAACTGGCTCAGGATCAAACGGAGAAGTTGCTCTTAAATATCTTGCCCAAGCCGATCGCCATCCGCCTGCAAGCAAAGCAAGAGGTAATTGCTGATAGTTTCAGTGATGTGAGTGTCCTCTTTGCTGATTTGGTGGGTTTTACAGACTTTTCTGGTCAAAAGACTCCGCGGGAATTAGTGGAATTATTAAACTTAATTTTTAGTGAATTTGATCAACTCACAGAACGCCATGGCCTAGAGAAGATTAAAACGATCGGGGATGCCTATATGGTGGTGGGGGGCTTGCCGATGCCTCGGGATGATCATGATGTGGCGATCGCCCGTATGGCCTTAGATATGCAGCAGGCAATTAGAAATTTTAATACCCACAATCACCAAGACCTAAGTCTGAGAATCGGCATTAATATTGGCCCAGTAGTGGCGGGTGTAATTGGCTTAACTAAATTTATCTACGATCTGTGGGGTGACACTGTTAATGTGTCTTCCCGGATGGAATCTAGCAGTATTCCGGGACAAATTCAAGTGACAGAGGTAGTCCACCAAAGATTACAATCCCAATTTAATTTTCAGGAGCGAGGTAGTATTTCTATTAAGGGTAAAGGTGAAATGACGACCTATTTACTATTAGGGATGAAAGAGTAATTTTACTGTAGTAAGCACAGCTCTAGCAAGAACAATCACAATTGCGGTGGTGCACGCTACCAGAATTTTTTAATGAAATTGGAGAAGGTTATATACCAAAGAAAATTACTGCTTTAAAGATAGCTATCTATTTATGCTTAGAGGTCATTTATAAAGTGGCTAAAAGTTAGGATTTCTCGCCCCTACAGGGGCGAGAAATCCTAATAAATAGTCTCCCAATAAATTAGGATAACTCATACTAATAATTAACTAAACAACCGTAAATTTACTGAATTATCCTTGATTACCTGATATTTTCCTGAACTAAGGGCAAATTCCTTGTATATTACTTGTATATTAAAATAACAGACTACTGACTAACACAAAAGACTTCTGTCTAAAACTTAAGTAAAATACTGTCTATAGTTGGTTGTAAATAGATGTAATTCATAAGTTGTGAATATTGTGACAAGAAATACATCGTTTATAGAGAAGTTTAATAAGTCTTCTTCTTGATATTTGTTAAACTCAGAATTAAGAATATAGTGGACTTGATCTATTTACGAAAAGCTGTAGCAATCCCCAATAATTGTACCTACCTCGGTGGGCGAAACTATTTACCAGAAGCAATTTTATTTGGTGAATAATATAGGATTACTATAGTAATTTTTGTTTTGCAATGGGGTGTTTTCAAAAGTCAAGTTTATATTTACTACACAATAATCAAAGACTATGCAAATAGGGGAGTTGAAAACAGATAAGATTTTGGACGATTCTATTTCTCCTGAGGTGGAGCTAGTTTTAGATTCTCTACTTTTAGACCAAGTTACTGATTTAGAAACTGTCAATCATGCTATGGAAGATAACCTTGATCAGGATCATGCCCATAATCACTACAATATTTTAGTAGTGGATGACCATCCAGCTAATCTAAACTTGTTGATGCAAATTTTGACGGGTCATGGCTATAGAGTTCGAGTTTCTCCTAATGCTAGTCTGGCCCTGCGATCGATTCAGTTAATGCAGCCGGATTTGATCTTATTGGATATCAATATGCCAGAGATGGATGGCTATACTCTCTGCCAGCTCCTAAAAAAAGATCCCCAAACTAGAGAAATTCCGATTATTTTTATCAGTGCCTTAGGGGAGCCGGGGGATAAAGTCCGGGGATTCAATCTAGGGGCGGTGGATTATATTACTAAGCCTTTTGAGCCGGTGGAAGTCTTAGCCAGAATTGAATACCATCTTCGCTGGCAAGAATCCCAAATCCAGTTAAAAATCCAAAATAATCAACTGCAATTACTATTGTCCATATCTCAAGCAATTAATGAGGTAGAGGATATAGATGCGGCTTTGGCAGTGGTTTTGGCGCAGGTATGCCATAGCCTAGGTTGGGATATGGGGGTGGCATGGATTGTTGATCATGAACACAACTGTCTTGTGTGTAGCCCCGGTCATTATATCCAAGACGACAATTTAGCTAGTTTCTATGAATATGAGAAAGCCCTGAGATTTACCCCCGGTCTGGGCTTGGTTGGTACGGTGTGGAGTACTCAGAAACCTCAGTGGGTTAATGATTTGCGGGTAGTGGAGGAGGATAGGTTTGTTGGGGCAGATCAGGCTCTAGCAGTGGGTATTCGTGGAGCTTTAGCTGTGCCAGTGAGCTGTCAGCAAAGTTTAGTGGCCATCATGCTCTTTTTCCGTGGGGAACCCTTGACCATCAAAAATAACATCCTACATTTAGTAATGGCGGTGGCTGATCAGTTGGGTTCCTTGATTCAGCGTCGTCAAGCGGAAGATCAACTCCGGCAGTTGAATCTAGAATTAAAAAGACTAGCTAATTTAGATGGTTTAACTCAAGTGGCGAATCGTCGGCGTTTCGATGATTATTTGGCTCAGGAGTGGAAGCGATCGCTCAGGGAAGAGCAGCATTTATCTTTAATTCTCTGCGATGTGGATTATTTCAAAGCCTATAATGATTCCTATGGCCACTTAGCTGGGGATGAGTGCTTACAAAAAGTAGCTCAAACCATGAGTATCCATGTCAAAAGACCGGCGGATCTAGTTGCTCGTTACGGTGGAGAAGAGTTTGTGGTGGTGCTGCCTAATACTCCGGCTAAGGGAGCGCATCAGGTGGCAATAACCCTCAAGCGTCAGCTAGAGGAATTACAACTCCCCCATGCCCAAACTCTGGTTCAACCTTACGTTACTATGAGCTTAGGTGTGGCTAGTGTGATTCCTCGCTCAAATCTATCGCTAGAGGACTTGATTGCCTGTGCTGATGCGGCTCTCTACGAGGCGAAGCGACAGGGGCGCAATAGAATCGTTGTCCAATCGATCGTATCTGTAACTGACTTTGCAACTGATAAAGAGACTAAGTTAAATTAATTAAACTAAGAGGACTTACGCACTGCCAAAGAATTGTCAAAAGTTCTGGATGCTTTTACGGGCTGAGGGTTGTTGAAGCCTGTAAAAACGCCTAAATGTGTAAGTCCAGACTAAATTGAAATAAGGTAATTTTGAGATTTTAATTTTGAGATTAAGTAACTCTGCCCTACTTACTAGGAAACGAATTTGGTTGCTGCCCCTATTGGTACTAATTTTCACAGGGGGCTGTGCCAACACTCCCAATGCCCAAGATTTGGAGCGGACTTTTGCTGCGGATCCCAAACTAGCTAGTCCCAGTAGTTCACCTAGTCCTACCCCAAGCCCCTCAAATTTGCCAGAAGGCTTCCCTCAAGAAATTCCCCTATATCCTCAAGCCCTGCTTAAATCTTCCACTTTGCAGAATGCGAGGCAAGTCACCCGTTGGGAATCTGGGGATCCGAGTAATTTGATCCAGAGTTTTTATGGGCGGGAGTTGCGATCGAGAAACTGGCAAATCAACGCTGCCGCCACCAATGAGACCACCCTAGTTGCCAGCCGGGATAGTCTGCAACTGCAATTAACGATTAAGCCTCAAACTGCCAGTGGCACAGAATTCACCTTGGAGTATGGGCAGGTTGCCAATTTCCCCAGCCCAACTCTTAGTCCAACTTCTAGCCCGACTAGCCCTAGTGCCTCCCCAAATCCTACTTCTAGCCCCAGCTTAAACCAAGGCTTCTCTGTTAATCCGTCTCCTCCAACTGGTGATAGCAATATTCCTGCCCCAATGCGATCGCCCATCGAAGATGTCTTAGCTTTGGGGGTGATCACTAGTGATGCTAGAGGCACAAAAATTAGTCTGGGGCAGTTAGAGCCGAATAAAATCATTACTCGCCGTGAGTATGCCCGTTGGCTAGTCGCTGCCAATAACCGAATTTATCAGAATCAACCGGGGCAGCAGGTGCGTTTAGCAACTAATACTGACCAGCCAGCTTTTAGTGATATTGCCGCCAAAGACCCAGATTTTGGGGCAATTCAAGGTTTGGCGGAGGCGGGCTTAATCCCCTCCCGCTTGAGCGGCGACCAGTCGATCGCCACCTTCAACCCCGATGCCCCAGTCACCAGAGAGCAATTAATTCTCTGGAAAATTCCCCTCGATACCCGGCAAGCTCTGCCCACCACCTCGATCGAAGCAGTCCAGCAAACTTGGGGGTTTCAGGATGCCGCCCGGATCGATCCCCTCGCCCTGAGGGCTGTGGCTATGGATTTCCAAAATGGCAGTCTTGCCAATATTCGCCGAGTCTTTGGTTTTACTACCCTTTTGCAGCCCCAGCGTCCCGTTACCCGTGCCGAGGCGGTGACTGCTTTATGGTATTTTGGTGCTCAAGGCAGGGGCATCTCTGCCAAGGATGCTCAGCAAATACCCCTAAGATCGCCTTAACCTTGCCTAATACCAAATTACAGCACTTTGCTTTCAAATGAGACCCACCATGAATATTGAAAGTCCTATCAATATTGGGTTTGAGAGTGTGCTTCGACGACCCTCAGCCCACTCTCAAACTGCTGTAAAAAACTGGTTTCACCAGTTTTTTAATTTAAATCCCTACACGGCAAGGTATTCAAAATCTTATTTGTATCAACCATTTAGCAAAATGATATAAGAATATCGCCTTGGGGCGATCGGCAATCTGTGAGGGGTAATCCCTTCGTGGTTGAGCTGATCCCGGAAATAATGCTCTAAATTCCTACTCCCTAGCGATCCCCTTGGTGGTAGAATCTAGGGCAGTATTAGGAGCCTTTCTGCCCTGAGACAATCATAGGATTTACGCGTTTGGAAATTTTTGCGGGCTTCGACTCCGCTCAGCCGACAAAAACGTCCAGATACCTAGATAATTCGTTGACAGTGCGTAAGTCCTAAATAATAGAAAATATAATGAAGGCAAGTTACAGAGGGTAAAAAACAGTGATTAGAGTAGCAATTAATGGTTTTGGACGCATCGGACGCAACTTTATGCGGTGCTGGGCTGGGCGTGAGGAAAGCCAAATACAAGTAGTCGGTATTAATGATACCTCAGACCCTAGAACTAATGCCCATTTGCTAACCTACGACACCATGTTAGGGAAGTTTAATGCAGATGTTAGTGCTGATGATGACACCATTACTGTCAATGGCCAAGTAGTCAAATGTGTTTCCGATCGCGATCCCTTGAAGCTCCCTTGGGGTAGCTGGGATATTGACTTAGTTATTGAATCTACTGGCGTATTTATTAGTAAAGAACTAGCTTCTAAACATATTACAGCCGGAGCAAAAAAAGTATTAATCACCGCTCCAGCTAAGGGTAGTGATGTCGCAACCTTTGTCTATGGAGTGAATCATCAAGATTATGATGATCAGGTAAACCACATTGTCAGTAATGCTAGTTGTACTACTAACTGCTTGGCTCCAGTAGCTAAAGTCATTCATGAGCAGTTTGGAATTATCAAGGGTACGATGACCACTACCCACAGCTATACTGGGGATCAAAGATTGCTGGATGCTTCCCACCGGGATGTCCGCAGAGCTAGAGCAGCGGCAATGAATATTGTGCCAACCACCACAGGAGCGGCTAAGGCTGTCGGTTTGGTGTTACCAGAACTAAGCGGTAAGCTGAATGGGATTGCCCTCCGGGTACCTACTCCGAATGTATCGGTAGTTGACTTGGTGGTGCAGGTACAAAAGAGTACGATCGCCGAAGAAGTTAACCGTACTCTCAAGGAAGCTGCAAATACTTATCTCAAGGGTGTTTTAGCCTACAGTGACCTAGAGTTAGTATCTTCTGATTACAAATCCAATGATGCTTCTTCTATTGTTGATGCCAGCCTGACGATGGTTATGGGTGGTGATATGGTGAAGGTAATTGCTTGGTATGACAACGAATGGGGCTATTCCCAACGGGTTGTGGATCTAGCAGAACTTATGGCTCAGAAGTGGTCTAAGTAGATTGAAGTAGAACTAACTAATTTCTAGATTAAAAATTCTGGATTGAACCAAAACGTTAATTATTTTTTAGGGACACGGCAGCGCCGTGTCTATCGTTTTTTACTGACGGTCGCCAAGGAAGTTACAGCAGTTTGAGAGTGGGCTTCGACGACCCTCAGCCTACTCTCAAACCCAACATGGATAGGACTTACAATATTTGTGATGTGTCTCATTTGAACGCAAAGTGCTGTAAGACAGGAAAATTTTTGATGACTGAGCGTAAGCGCAGTCATCAGCAATTCTCTAATCAAAGCGGATCCAGAGGTATAGCCGTCGCCAAGCAGGTTGTGTTGTGGAACCCCTGCGAAGCGAGGGTTCCACAATCAAAATCATCTCAACCCCCTTGGCGGTTGCTTTATAATCACTAACCAAAATCATGCTGGAATACATTACTTTACCTGAGAGTGTTTTGCCTACGGTTGCTCCCTATTCCCATGCTGTCAGGGCGGGGGATTTTCTGTTTGTGACGGGGCAATTGGCAGAAAACCCCGCCACTGGAAAGGTGGAGGTGGGATCGATCGAGGAACAAACCATTCGTGTTATGGAAAACCTCAAGTTAGTTCTAGAGCACGCTGGCACAAGTTTCCAAAATGTGGTGATGGTCAGAATCTTTGTTACAGATTTTCGATTTTTTGAGATTGTCAACAAAATCTACGCCAGCTACTTTGCCAGCGATCGCCTACCCAGCCGCACCACGGTGGGAGTCATGGGTTTAGCAGGTTTAGGAGACGTGGAGATCGATCTGATCGTCTATTGCGGTCAGTAGTTTGGAGGGTAGTTGTGTAAAAGTTCAAATAGTAGGCGATGGCGAAACTCTACTATCGTGGCATGGCAGAGCAAAACGACAGACCCAAAATTGGTCGTAGTGCTAGATTATTAGGGGTTAGACCAACTATTGATATAAATATTGAGCAAATTCCCATAAGTTGTCTAGATGAACAAGGTTATTTGTTGCCAGAGTCACAACGCAAGTTTCAAGGAGAATTTGTGACAGTTGCTATTAGGGATACAAAAGGAATGTCTGTTTCCCTATCAATCGAGGGTTTACCCGCATTTCGCAAACCTTCAAAATTTGGGGGAAATGGCAAAGACCCTCTGTGGCAGATTGATGGCAGCATTATTACTGGAGATTTAGAGGCTGTTCAAGATAGCCCAACCCACGTTAGCATAATACCAAGATTTACGATGTCTCTAGAAAAGTACGAGACAGCATTGGCAAACACCCAAAAATATTGGCAAAGGGTTGATTAGTGGGTACTCAAATAATGGGAGTTTATGAAAATGGCATGGATATTTAGTTTGTCGGCAGAATGTGGTTCTGATCAGAGCAATGCCCATAAATTCGCTGAACATTTTGAGGGAATATCGTTTTTGCTGTCAAATGGTTGTCAGTGTCTATGCCGCACAGATATATTCCAAGACATAGAAGAAAATTGGTGGTGTCGGGTTTCGCCCAATAATCTTAGTGAAGTGGGAATAGACAGCCCTGAAAGTGCTTATTTAATGACAGAGTTAGGAATCTTACTCTATCAGTCGCTGCGATCTGCTCCGACCTTCCGTTATGCGCTAGTTGGTGTTGAAGTCGATGAATTCAGGACTTACAGCGAGCTGATTGAAGAATCATCTAACTTATCTATCCCCGGACTGGTTGTAGCAAAGCCAATCGAACAAGAGTTAGGCGTATTGCCCGTATTTCGCTCCTTTAGCCCTAGTTATGTTTGGCAACCCTACGCAGGAGAAATCTACAATCCACTCATGACATCGCCAATCCTGAAAAACAAGCTTAATGAACTGCTGGCTATAAGTTGATCTCCCAAGGGAAGCTCTCCAAAACCCATGCCCTTTTGATCAGGGAGAAATTAAATGGTGTTCGCTTTGGCGGTAGCGATCGAGGCGATATCTCCTCTCCAAGGGTGGGTAGAGGAAAATTCCCAACAGGGGCGTGGTGGTGGCGGCGATCGATCCCAGAACCCAAACATTACTCCAGCCCAATTTTGTCCCCAAACCCAAGCTAATGCCTAAACCTAAGCAAAGCAGAGTTACTAGTAGGGAGATCAATTGATTGAATCCCTGTTGGCGATTGATTTCTACTACTTTGCCCGTGATAAACATGGTCATAAATACCGCTACATCCACTACCGTCAGAGCTTGAATAGCCACTGCTTGCTCCCGAAATAGACTGCCAAATTGCGCCGCACTAACCGCTGCCAGACTGGCTAAGCCAAACACGGCTATTTCATCAATCTGTGGATACCTGATTTTGAATTGACAGCGGAATTTGCGAATTATCTTAGTTAAAACATGGCCAGCGATCGCCATCAAGCCCCCAAACAGGGCAATGATCATGGTGACAAACAAAGCCATGGTTAAACCAATCATGCCATGTTTCTGGATTACCCCCGCCCAAGCGATCGCCTCTAGCCATGCTGCCATCACCCCAAAAAATACCAACAAAAATAGTGAAGAGATCGGTAATTTCTTAGCTGGCAAGGGAATTGGGGCAGTTTTTACCCGAATCTTGATGGTTTGCACTTCGGGACTGGCATTGCTAACTAGTTCTAACTCCCGTTCATAAACCGCATCAGCTTTTAATCTTCTCGTGTCTACCGTCACCTTGACCATCGATCGATTGCCCGTCAGCTCTCGGTAGGGCAGTCTGATCCAAGGGGTTTGTTGGGGGCTATCCTGAGGGTGAGCAACAACAGCGAGGGAACCCATCAGGGTAGTTTCCGGGACAAAATTATGAATAGTGATAAATTTAGTTAGTTTCTGCCCCAATTTGCGGGCGGTAAATTCTAGGTTATCTTCACTGCAAACCACCTCTGGAGTTCGGGTGACATAGATCGGCTCTAGGGCAGCTAAAGCTTCTGTGGCATTGCGGTAGCGATACTTGGGCAACAATGCCACCATTCCTTCCAGCCATTCTAGCCAACGCAGACTTAGTTGAGGCACTAAATGTTGAAAATTGAGGCGGTAGTTATCGTCAATTAGGTTGGTAATCTCACCGGATTTTGTCCCGGTCACCAGACAAATTAAAGTTGCCCCCACGCTATACAGATCAGAAGCTTCCGTGACTTGACGATTAAATAGCTGTTCAGGAGCCATGAACCCTAAAGTGCCCTTGGCGACCGTGCCCGTGGTGGCTTCTCCTTGACCTACCTTTGCCAAGCCAAAATCCACCAAATAAACATTCATCTCCTCATCGACTAGAATATTCTCTGGCTTGATATCCCGATGACTCACAAAAGGTAGGCGTTTTTGCAGATAAACCAAAATCTCTAGTAAACCGACGGCAATTTGCTTAATTTCTTCTGGGGCAAAACTGCGAGGGGAGGCAAGGGATTCGGCTTGTTTGTATTCCTGCACTAGACAAAATCCAGTTTCCGTAGGGAAAGAATCTAGATAGCGGGGGATTCCCGGATGTTTCAGCCCTTGGAGGACTTGAATTTCCCGCTCGATCGCCCCATAGCCAGACCAACTAGCTTCCGGTTGATGAAACTGGAAATGCTTAATCACCACACTTCGGCTCCGCTCAGTGAACGCATTTCGGTTCCCCTGAGTGGGCAGACTTTGGCTCTCCTCAGGAAAATCAGACATCTGGTTATCTACAGTAACCGCTAGATAGGTGATTCTGCCGCCATGATGATTGTGTCCTAACTCACGAATCACCTGATAGCCTTGCAGCAGAAAATCGGGAAAACTATGATTAGTCATGGTTAACTAAGTTAACTAATTATTAATGCTAGCTGTTGCTAATACTAGGATTAGTCGCCCCGGCAGAAACGAGACCCCGTTGAGCATCTAGGGTGAGAATGCCGCCATCACGAATAATGCTGGTGGCATTCTTCATGCCCACAATCACTGGTATTCCTAATCTTAGACCAATTACCGCTGCGTGACAGGTGACATTTTCATCTTCGGTAATAATTCCCCCAGCTTTGCGGATTGCCTCCACGTAGTCAGCGTTGGTAGTTTGCACCACTAAAATATCACCGGGATAGATATTGGCAGATTCGATCGCCGTCCGAGCCACCTTCGCCCGACCACTGACCGCCCCATTACCTAGACCCACTCCCTTGCCCAACACAGCAGTCACTAGGTCTACCTTCAAAAAGTTGGTGGAACCGGAAACTCCGGGCAAAGTTCCGGCAGTCATCACCACCAGATCTCCGCCAACTAATAGGTTTGACTCTTGAGCGAGGTTAATGGCTGTTTCAAATACTTCATCGGTGGATTGGGAATCCAGAACAATTAAGGGTTTCACTCCCCAGACTAGTTGTAGTCTCCTTGCCACATCTACGTGGGGAGTGACAGCCAGAATCGGGGTGTAGGGGCGGAATTTCGAGACATTCCGGGCGGTGGCTCCACTTTTAGTCAGGGTAATAATAGCAGCAGCGTCGAGGCTTTCGGCAATTTGCCCCACGGCATGGGAGATGGCATTGGTAATGTTGCGGCGGCTATCTTCTAGGCGGGGGAAGTTTTTCTCTTGCTCAATCCGGTTAGCAATCCGAGCCATAGTTGCCACGGCTTCTACAGGATATTTGCCGACAGCGGCTTCGTTGGAGAGCATCACTGCATCGGTACCATCAAGGATGGCATTAGCCACGTCGCTAATTTCGGCTCGTGTCGGGCGGGGAGAGCTGACCATACTATCGAGCATTTGGGTTGCGGTGATCACGGGAATCCCCAGACGATTAGAAGTAGCGATCAGGCGTTTTTGCAGGATGGGGACTTCTTCGGCGGGGAGTTCTACCCCTAGATCCCCACGGGCGACCATCACGCCATCGCTGAGGGAGAGGATTGCTTCCATTTCCTCGATCGCCTCATGTTTTTCAATCTTCACAATCACCGGAACTTGCTTCCCGGCATTGGAGATCAGTTCTTTGATTTCCAACACATCTTGGGGATTGCGAACAAAGCTCAATGCCACCCAATCCACATTTTGATCCAGCCCAAAGGTGAGATCCCGCTTGTCTTTCTCGGTCAAGGCGGGAATAGAGAGATAAACTCCGGGGAAATTTACCCCTTTATTATTCGATAACACCCCACCCACCACGACCCGACAGTGTAACTGGCGCTTGTCTTTATCCACCGCCTCTACCTTCATTTCCACCTTGCCATCATCGAGCATGATATTTGCCCCATTGGGGACTTCATCCACAAGGGGTTCGTAGGTGACAGAGCTAATTTCTTGGGTTCCGGGAACTTGGTCAGGGGTGAGGATGAAGCGATCGCCATTTTTTAGGGTAATGGGGCCATCGGCGAAAATCCCCAGCCGAATTTTCGGACCTTGCAGATCCTGCAAAATCCCTACGGGTTGATTTAGTTCAAAGGCAACTTGGCGGATGAGGCGAATACTGCGTTCGTGGTCAGCATGGGTTCCGTGGGAAAAGTTGAGGCGCAGGGTAGTTGCTCCGGCTTCAATCATGGCTTTGAGGACTTCTGGGCTACTGCTAGCAGGTCCGATCGTGGCAACGATCTTTGTCCGGCGGATATCTTGTTTCATAATTACTTAAATTTAGTCTCAGTAAAATTAGTATCAGTTAGATTAGCATTACTTAGATTCGCTTCAATTAAGTTAGCATGGCTGAAGTTGGCATTACTTAAATTGGCTGAGACGAGATTGGCTCCTTGCAGATCCGCGTCGGTAAAATTGCTGTAGCTGAGGTTAGCTCGATCGAGACGGCTCAGGGGCATAGTCGCTGCTTCTAGGTTGGCTCCGACCAAATTTGCCCCCGTCAGGATCGATCGCCAGAGATTGCCTCTGCGCAAATCTACCCCCGTCAGGTTTGCTTCCGTGAGGTTTGCCCCATAGAAATGGGCAAAATTTAGTCTAGCTCCCGTCAGGTTGGCATTGCTCAAGTTGGCGTAGGCAAATTTCGTATTCGTTAAGTCGGCATCCGTAAAATTAGCTCCGCTCAGGTCGGCGCGATCGCACCCCGCCCCCCGGAGAATTGCCCCTTGAAAATTTGCCCCCCGCAGGTCTGCTCCGGCTAAACTGGCTGCCGCTAACACTGCTCTAGGCAGACGGGCATCTTTGAGGGTGGCGCTAATTAAATTGCTATCGCCTAAGTATGCTTGGTTCAGGCTGGCTCCGGTGAGATCTGCACTAGCTAATTTGGCAGTATCGAGATTGGCACGGTTCAGGTTGGCATTAATCAAGTTGGCATTACTCAAATCCACCAGCCGCATTTGGGCAGCTTGCAGATTCGCCCGGCGCAGATTTGCCCCACCGAGGTTGGTGTCGGTCAAGTTGGCTCTAGTCAGATTCGCCCCGGATAGGTTGGCAAAGGTGAGGGTCGCTCCCTGTAGCTCGGCGTTGCTGAGATTGGCATTGCGTAATCTGGCATTGGCTAGGTTTGCCCCCCGCAGATCGCAATTAGGGCAGTTATTGGTGGTTAAAAGCTGTTGCACATGGTCTGGATTGGCGGCAAAGGCTAGGCGATCGCCCCTAGGATCAATCCCCAGTGCTAGGGAGGCAAGAGCAGTAATCATCAGGATTTTGGGCAGGGATGACATGGGGTTTCCTCATAGAACTTCAATAATTCTCCCATTACTTGCCGGGGAAAGCTCATGTTTCACAGGACTTACTCAGGTGGAAGTTTTTGAGGGCTTCGACTCCGCTCAGCCCGCAAAAACTTTCACGACTCTCAATAATTCGTTGGCAGTGTGTAAGTCCTGTTTCACTTAATTGATATATTCACAGAAAATATTGATGCCAACTTTGAGGATATACAAAACAATAATGGTGGCGATCGCTGGGTCAATGGGTACACCCACAGAGTGAACTACAGCCACAATTAAACCTGTTAATAAAGGGGCACTGGTGGGGTTTTTATTAAATTCCTTGACCTGATTTTGAAACCCTTCTTTGCCGCAGAGTTCTTGCCGGAAGACGGTGATGGTAGATTGCCAAAGTTTTTGTCGATCGAAGGTTTGTTGTCCGTTTTCTGCTGCCCAGAGAGAGACGAAACTTTGTTCTAAGTCGCCATTGGTTTGGTTGAGGCTGGCGATCGCTTTTTGGGCGGGGGAGTAGTCTTGCAAAAGCTGGCTAATATTTTCTATTTCGGCTGGGGAGAGGTGGGTATCCATAGTGGGTTTATGCTGATGGGGGGAGAATTTTCATAGCCCGTGTTTTTTCTTGAGATATTCCCATTTGGCTTGATCTTCATCAAAGTTAGATGGAGCAGGTTCGGTTTTTTCAAACCATGCTTTTAGGGATGGAATTTTGCAATTGACTTGCCTTGGAGTTTTTGGGGTCGTTGTGCCATTGGGAATAGGGGCAGATAAATTATAGGAATTAATTGGCTGTAATAGAATGATTTCGACATCACCAGCGGGAAGCTCGATCGCTTCGGAGATGATGAGTTTTCCAGAGGGGTCGATTTTGCCTTGAAGTTTGTATGCTTGCATGGGATTTTCCTTCGGGATGGTTTTCTAAATTTTATAGCGATCGCCCCCCATATTTCTCGATTCACAATATTGAACTAATGCTTCTTCTAAAACTTGTTGACGAAAATAATGACTTAATTCATTTGGGGTACGCAGATCGGCTTTGCGCCCAATGATTTCTGATAGTTCGATTTCCATACCTGTGAGACGGAAATATCCGGGAATATGTTCGGGTTCAAATTCAACTAAGAAATCTACATCACTAATATCTGTAAAGTCTTGGCGCAGGATGGAACCAAACAATGAAAGTTTGCGGATATGATGACGTTGACAAAACTGGGTGATGGTTTCTGGAGAAATGAAAATAGGGAGTTGTTGAATCATTTCTTTTCCTGAACATTAATTGGAGCTAATTCTGGTTGTTTCTTGAGGATTTTTCGTGTCGATCGCACAAAGGTATTAGAGCGTAGTAATGTAAATTTCACCCAAGAAGTTCCTCCATGAGTTGTTCTGGTGTGATTGGTGTACATTGACCTAGAGCAAATTCTTGTTGAGCTGCTTGGACATCTTTGATCAACTCGGCTCTGCGTCGATCGCGCAATCGGTTTTGGAGAATATGAATCAAATATTCTTGATCTTCTAGGAGGAGGAGATCGGCTGCTTCTAGGATTTTGGAAAAGTTGGTTTCGGTGCTGGTGGTCATATCTTTGGTTGGGTAGATTTAGCTACATTTTTAATTATATTGACTTTGAACTATCTAATCCTGATCTTCCCCTCTTCAGCAATCCATAAGTGTCCTTGTATAGGATTTTGTGCGATCGCCGATTTCATGCGCTGGTGGGTAATAGGATGATTTGCTCACGGGCTAACTCAGCCGCATAGCTAATAGCTGCGAGAATATCTTGAGAAGTTAGTGTTGGGTAACTCTGTAAAATTTCTGTTTCGCTGACTTGGGCGGTAAGATTATCAAGAATGACTGATACCATAATTCTTGTTCCTTTGATGCAAGCTTTGCCATGACAGATAAAGGGGTCTGTGGCAATTCGATCGCTCCAATCCATAATTTTTGCCTTCTTTTATGGTTTTTATGAAATATCCCTAGGTATAAGTTGATTCTAACATTGCTCGATCGCGCTCCCAATTCCCCATTGAATAGCAGCGCTCTCAAAATTCGGGAATCTAACCCAAATCGTCCCATTAACCCCAAAACCCTGCCAGATTCCCGAATTTTCTTCTTTATATCGACCCATCTCCTCCAAAATCGACCCAGTGAAAATGTTCTGAAATTTATGGTTGCAATTTTAATTGTTGGGCTACTTCTTGGAAGGATAGGGAAGGTTGATTAGATTCTTCTTGTTTGGCAATTCGCAGATCTCGCAGGTCTTCTAGGTCTTCAATGATGTATTCGATCGATTCTGGGGTTAGGGTGGGATAGTTTTCTAATATTTGCTGCTGTGTCCAGCCTGTGGATAATAAACCCAAAATAAATTCCACAGAAAGTCTTGTTCCTTTGATGACGGGTTTGCCAACTAAGATGTTGGGATCGGAGTGAATATAGGTTTCCCAGTTCATTGCATATCTCCCTAAATATTAAGTTAATTCTAAATTAATTCTCCCCCTTTGAACCTACCGTATATACACAAGTACTAGTCATCTCGTTTGATGGAGAGGATCCCCCTAAATCCCCCTTCAAAAGGGGGACTTTAATTAATTCTCCCCCCTTTTGAAGGGGGGCTGGGGGAGATCTCCTACGAAATCAATTGCTGTGCCTCCTCTGGAGTGATGCCTAAAATCTGTGCCATTGATTCTAAGAGGGTTTCGTCTTGGGTGGCTTGATAGAGGCGAGAGAAAGCAGGAACAGAGAAAGTTTGGATGCTATATTCATCCTTAAATTCATGCCAAAGAAGCAGAGCTTGCAAGAAATTGTTTTTTGCTTCTGGGAAATCTTCTAAATCTTCTGCCACACTCCCTAAACAATGGTAGGTGCTGGCTTGGGAGTAGCGATCGCCATATTCGATATAAATCTGAAGAGCTTGTTGATAGTATGACCGCGCTTCCCCATATTCTTGCAATTCTTCGGCAACTCTTCCCAACTGGTGGTAGGTGCCAGCTTGTTCGTAGCGATCGCTATATTCGATAAATATCTGAAGAGATTGTTGATAGTATGACCGCGCCTCTGCATATTCTCGCATTTTTTGGGTAACTGCTCCCAACTGGTGGTAGGTACTGGCAATCAAAGATTGTTTAGATTGTTCTGGTATAGCCGTTAAAGCTTGTATTGTCTCCAAATTATCTAGATAAACTCTTTTTGCTTCCGAATAATCTTTAAGTTCAAAATAGCTAACAGCTAAAGTGTCAGCCAATCCAAGTATAGAAAGATTTAATTCTAAACTTTTTAGTGAAACTGGATAAGCTTTTAATTCAGCGTACACATATTTAGCTAACTTCAATTTTTGACTAGCATCCGTAATTAATTTTAGATACTCATCAAGAACACCCCAAAGTGTAAATACCGCCATACTTTCTTGATTTGCTAAACAAATTTGTAGCGCATTGTAGAGATTTTCGTATTCCAATCGACAGAATAATATCCCTAGTTGACGCTCTTGGGCATCTTTTGATTCCATCAATTGATTGTAGGAATCAGCCAAGTTTTGATAGTGATTTTTGAAGCCCTCTTGCAGCGCCTGTCGGGTTGCCTTGTTCAGAGTTGCCGCCTTGGTTTTCAGAAAATACGGGAAAATCGGTTGAATTGTCAGCAGGCGGTTCTCTTCATCCATTCCTTCCAGCAAACCCCAATTAATCGCCTCTTGAATTGCTCCATCAAAACCCGCAAAATCATAATCTGTAAAGGGTGCTAACTTTTGTAATTCTTCGGCATAAACGGGAATAGCGTCACGATCAAGAAACCCACTAAAAGGCGCAAGACAAATCAACAATTTCTGAGCATCAGGAGAAAGATTGCTGTGGGAATATTCCACACATTTCAAAATACTCTTGGTTTTGTCCTCACTGTCAACATCCTCAAAATCAGCCGACTGCAACGCTGTCAAAATCTGCGAGGGCGATTGACTTTTCAGGTTCGGCAACACCACCTCCAGAGCCAACGGATACCCCGCCAACACCTTCATCAATCGGGTGAATTCTGGATCCGCCTCGATTTCCTGTACCCGCTTCGGCACATGGAACTGCAAAATCTTCTGTGCCAGTTGCGTCCTCGCCTCCGGGTCTAAGCCCCGCAACCCATAGATATTTTGCTGAAAAGTCACCGACTTCAGCCAATCTTCAGCGCAGCGAGAACCAAAAATCACCCGAGTTTTGCCCCCCGCCAACCGCCCTAAGAAATCTCGCAACTTGCCCCGCTCCTCCGGTGGCAGCGTATTGGGGATTGCCAATGGTTCCCCCGTCACCGATTCCAGATTATCCAAAATCAAAATATGCTCCACCCCCCGCAATAGCGCCACCAGTTTCGAGGACTGAGCCGCCAAACTCATCGCCTGAAACCTGCCCAGCTCAAAACGGTCGTAAACCCCCTGCCCCAAGGCAAACAAAATCTGCTCCAGCGTCCAAGCCCGTTCATCGTAGCCAAAATAGAAAATCTGCTGACCAAAATGGGTCTTCTCCCACCATTCCCGCAAAAAATTCAACAGCGTCGTCTTCCCCGTCCCGCCCATACCCTGCAACAGCAGCATATTGTGGCGATGCAAAGCCTTCTCAATCCGCAAAATATCCAAATCTCGCCCCACAAACTCATACTCCGGCTGCACAAACCGAAACTCCCGATCCTGCGCCTCAAAATATAGCTCTTCCTCTTGGGGCGAAAACTCCCGCAAATTCAAATTCACCTGCTGGGAACCATAGACCACCGGCAACAGCCAATCTTCTAAGGGAATAGTTTGATTAAAACTTGCCCTTCTGCCCTTCTGCTGAAACAACTCCCAGCGCCCCAACTGCACCGCCTTCTCCATCGGCTGCCTCGCAAAGAGCTGCCGATACACCTGCTGCATCATCACCTCCGCCGCCGTCACCGTGACGCTATAGCCCATCGCCACCACCATCTGCATCCCCGCAGCCATCAACCGACTTCCCAAACTTGTCTCCCGATAGTCTTCATCCTGCCCCAAGACAAAACTCGCCTCTGCCCCCAATTGTTTCCCCGACTGACAGGCATTGAGAATACACACCGGAATATTCTGCCCCGTCAGCAACGCCGCCATCTCCGTCGCCTCCACCAAATCCTCTTCCCCGTCCCCATCTCCCTCCAACACCAAAAACGCCTTCACTCCCTCATAGGGGGCAATTTCTCCTCTGCCATAGCGTTCCTGCCGCTTAAAAGTTAGGGGATTGGATGCAGATTTCGACTTCTCATCCTTAGGTGGATTGAACTGCCGATAATTCAACAGCGCCCCGTGGCAATCAAAATGAATGATGTGATAATGCCCCTGCCCCTCGGCTTTCAGATGCCTCGCCAAAGATTCAAAAGTAGCAGGACGCAACAAATCTATTTTTACCGGCAACTGAGAATTAGCGATCGCCTCAATCAACGGACGAGAAATTGTCCGATAAGCCACATCATTTTGGTATGGTCGCGCGGTCACTAATAACAAATTAATCGTCGGTGAAGACTGCATGGCTGGCATCTTCGCCGCTGCTTGGCGACTTCTCCGCACCATCACACAATCCACCGCCAGCGGACGAGGCAAAGCAGGATCCCGCAACGCCTCCCAGTGCAGCGCCTGAAAATCTGGATTGTCCCCCACAATCTCAAACCGCAACGTCTCCAGATTGTTCCGCAACTCCTTATAGTCTGCATAGGCATCGCGATCGCTAAAAACCTGCTCAAACAACTGCTGCCCATAACTCTTGATAGTGGCTGCCACCTCCTCTGCCTTGACCTTGTTCAGCATCGGAAATTGTAACCACTGCTCAAAATACCACTCCAGTTCCGCCTCCTTGATATCAAAGAAGCGATCGTCCACCACGATGTCAGCATAATCTCGATCGGCAACACTCAACCTAGCCCGAAACTCACCATCCAACTGTTGCTGTTCACAAATCCTAATCACGGGCATGACATAATACCTCAGGGAGATTTTCTGTATCTAAAGTCAATATTTTCGTAGGATGCGTTAGGCATTAGCCGTAACGCATCAGAATGCAGGGGAGATGCGTTACGGCTGTCGCCTAACACATCCTACTGGCTACTGGCGTGACTATATTTCAGTTGTACCAAAGTAAGCGATGAACGTCAGTACATACTGAGGATTGAGGGCACAAAGCCTTCATTCGTGTCACTTAAGGCTGAAAGCATTGATAAACGGTAGTGCTGCAAAGTAATGGTTTTGTTAATGGTGCTTGGGGCGCGAAGCGCCCCAAGCACCATTACAATGCGTGACTACCTGATAAACAAGGGTATTCCTATCCCAGTTCACAGTCCGCGCAGGCGGACTTCGCTCTTGTAGCAGCGGTTTCAACCGCCATGAATAAAAGTATTATATAAACCGGACGTGGTATTAGTCCGCGACGGCAGACTTTTCTCCTATAGCTGCGGTTTCAACCGCCTGCTCTGGGGAAACTAATCTTAATTAAAACTCAGGAGCATAAATATGAATGATCAAAGTGGATTTGTGGCTAAAGTTTTCTTGGTTTCCTTCGCGATCGCGCTCCTAATCAAGATTGCAGCACTGTGGGTTTCCCCCACTAGCAATAATCCCACGGTGCTGGCGATCGTCCTGTTGCCATCTTTGCTAATTACAATTTTTCTGACAATTCGTCTTAGTAAAATATCTAATAAAACATCTAGCCCATCATAATAAAAGTAAAGATTTACCGACAAAAATCAAGGTAATTGCCAGAGCGATCGCCCATTTATCCTTTGAGGTGATTTTCGGTGATATTTCTGGCTTCGCAATGCCTTGATAGCCACGAGCTAACATTGCCTGATAGATGCGATCGCCGCGATCGTAGGTACGCACAAACAAAGAACCAATCATATTCCCAATTACCAATCTCTGCCATTGATCTTTGCCCCGAAAATTGCGGGATGTTGCGGCTCTTTGCATAGCTTGGGTTTCTCTGATTAAAACATTGATGTAGCGGTACATAGAAACCATAATTGCTACTAATAAAGGAGGAACTCGCAATTCCGATAGAGCATTTAATAAATCTGGAATTGAGGTGGTCATAGTTAATAAGTTCATAATTGTTAACGATAAGAAAGCCTTAGTAAAAACACTTCCTAAAATCACTAATCCCTCAAAACTTATCTGCAACCAACCCCAACTCCACAGCACCTCCCCACCACTCCGAAATAAAGTCCCAAGGAGAACTACACCTAAAAATACCGACTCCACTGCAACTCGCTTTAGTAAAATATGGATTTTTACTTTAGTTACTAACACCAAACTAAAAATTGCCATTGCATAAACCAACCAAGTATCCCAGTTGGCATTAGGGGTTAATACTGTTCCGAGCAGAAGAATTAACGCAATTATTAATCTAGTTTTAGCTGCTAATTCATGCCAAATAGTTGGTTTTTCACTATCAGTATCTAGCTGGAAAGCATTAATATGAAATAGCATTTGTAGATTCTCTTTTAATAGATATTTGGAAAGTTTGTGGCGGTTGAAACCGCAACTACAAGAACAAAGTCCGCCTGCGCGGACTGAAAGGAATCTAGGAATTTCTACAATCTGCCTAGAAAAGTTTTGCTCCCGTAGCTGTGGCTTTATATCAATCTAGATTAAAACTCCCTAACTGATGGTTTGCCATCAATTACTTCGCCTACCAAAACTAGGTCTGTAACGCCAACAAACAAGCCATTTTCTAATACTCCCGGAATATTATTGAGGGTTTTTTCCAACTCAGCCGGATCGGGAATGGAGTCAAATTTGACATCAATTACCATGTTGCCTTGATCGGTGATCACCGGACCTGCCTTTCTGATGCCCATGCGGAGTTCTGGTTTGCCGCCTAGTTTAGCGATCGCCCGCATCACCGGAGTCATAGCCATGGGGATCACTTCTACGGGTAGCTTAAAAGTAGAGCCTAATTTATCAACTAACTTGGAGCTATCCACCACCACAATAAACTGGGCAGCTAAACTATCCACAATTTTTTCCCTAGTGTGGGCAGCCCCGCCGCCTTTGATCAGGTTCTTGTGGGGGTCTACTTCATCGGCACCGTCAATGGCAATATCGATATGATCCACTGCATCTAGGGTAGTCAGGGGAATGCCATACTGTTTGGCGAGAACTTCGGCTTGGAAGGAAGTAGGGATGCCTTGAATGTTGGTGATCTCGCCACTTTTCAGCCGCGCACCGATATATTCGATCGCATAAGCCGTAGTAGAGCCAGTCCCCAAACCTACGATCGTATTCGACATCACCAACTGAGCCGCAGCCTTGCCCACTTCTTGTTTCATCACCACAGCCGGATCAAGGGGTTGATTCATAATTTTTTTATCTCCAGTTAATTTACAAGTATTTTTTATAGCTTGGTTTAGGAGTAGGTGGCAACAGCTATAGCAACCCTAAATGGTTTCACCCGCCGGAGGCGGGTGAAACCATCTGCCAGAAGCAAGTTGACTTAGTAACTGTTCGCAAATGATTTAGGATCGCTATATCTACTCCTAAACTACTGTAAAAGTAATTTTTAGCTAATTTCCAGAGATAATTATACAGTTATGCTACCCAGTAGTCCTAACAATCGGAATTCCTGTAAAATCAGGTCAGTAGCTCATCAAATAATTAGAATCATGATCGACCCTTACGAAATTCAATCAGAATTTCAACAAGATAGCCACATTGTCCTCAGAGAAAATGAAACCCTAACTGAGCTAAAACAACTGCCAAATAAATCATTTAAGCTTGTAGTTTCCTCTCCTCCCTACAACATTGGTAAAGAATACGAAAAACAAACCGCCCTTGATTACTATCTTGATTGGCAGCGAGAAATTATTACAGAGCTATACCGATTAGTTACAACCGATGGCAGCATTGTTTGGCAAGTGGGTAATTTCATTGATAATGGCGAAGTATTTCCCTTAGATATTTATTTTTATCCCATATTCAAATCTTTAGGAATGCAGCTAAGAAACAGAATAGTTTGGCATTTCGATCATGGTCTTCATGCCTCTAATCGGTTTTCTGGCAGATACGAAGTGTTGCTCTGGTTTAGCAAAACTAAGGACTATATTTTTAATTTAGACTCAGTGAGAGTCCCCTCTAAATATCCGGGGAAATTGCATTATAAGGGCAAGAAAATTGGCCAACCCAGTGGTAACCCTTTAGGGAAAAATCCTTCTGATTATTGGCAATTAATCTGTCAAGAATGGGAAACGGGAGTGATGGAAATCCCCAATGTAAAATCCAACCATCCCGAAAAAACTGATCATCCCTGCCAGTTTCCGATCGAATTAGTAGAAAGATGCGTTTTGGCTTTAACTAACAAAGATGATTGGGTTTTGGATCCCTTTGGAGGCGCTGGTTCTAGTGTGATTGCGGCTATTAAACATCAACGGAGGGGAATGATGATCGATCGAGAGCCAAGATATCTAGAAATTGCTAAAGACCGGATCAATTCTTTCTATGCCGGAACCCTAAAAACTCGCCCCCTCGGTAAACCAATCCATAAACCTAGAGGACATGAGAAAATAGTTCAAATCCCCAAGGAATGGCTTCATGAACACCAAGAAAAATAATAGGTAATCCAGTTTCTTTATTTGTATAAATATATACCACTTGCATGAAATATGCTGTAAATATAATATGAATCTTAAACATACAATTTATAAGTTCTTAAAGTTAGTGACAAGTAGAATAGTCCTTCTCTTAAAGAAATTACTTAGGGTGCTTAATCTTTTCCTAAAAAGAAAGCCTGACTCAATAAAACTACAGCAGTTACGATTAGAATTAATCGAAGAAGCGAAGCTTGACTCAACATATCTAATTTTGATTATTAGTTCTTGTATTATCGCCACTCTTGGATTACTTTCAAATAGTGTAGCAGTTATTATTGGCGCAATGATTATGGCTCCCCTGATGCTGCCAATTCGGAGTTTAGCTTTTGGGGCTTTAGAAGGAGATATAATACTCTTTCGCCGTGGATTAATTTCCGTATTAGTAGGAACTTTATTGGCAGTAGTTCTTTCCTATTGTTTAGGATACTTAGCAGGAATCTCAACTTTTGGCAGTGAGATATTGGCTCGATCAAAACCAAATTTACTAGACATTGGAATTGCGATCGCTGCTGGAGGGATTAGTGGCTATGCAAAAGTACAACCTAAAATTTCCGGTACCTTGGCTGGAATAGCAATTGCTGTAGCTTTAATGCCCCCATTATGTGTAATTGGCTTAGGTTTGTCTCATAACAATTGGTTGCTTAGCTTGGGGTCTTTATTACTTTATTTAACTAACTTATTGGGGATTGCACTTTCTTGTATGGTGACATTCTCAATCGTAGGTTACGCTCCATTTAATCAAGCACGCCGGGCATTGATAATAGCAGGTATTTTGACAAGTTTTCTGCTAATTCCTTTAGGTATCAGTTTTGTGGATTTAGTGAAGCAAAATCGCCTAGAAACTAGTCTGAGACAGGCTTTATTAAAGCGGACAATCACTTTTCAAAGGGTAGAACTAATCAGAACTGAGACAAATTGGTTGACAAATCCACCGGAAGTCCGATTAACAGTTCGTAGTCGGGAAGTAATTACTCCAAAGCAAGTACAGCTTCTAGAAGAGTTTGTGGAGATATCTATGGGACAACCCTTTACATTGATTTTTGAAGTTAGCCAAATTCAGGAAATAAAGCGAGATAGTATTGTCACACCGAATCAGATTCCATAATTTTATAATATTTATTGTCTATGAAAGTCATAATTATTGGTAGTGGTAATTGGGGTAAGACCTTGGGGTATTTGCTAGAGATTAATGGGCATAATGTTAGCTGTTGTTCGGCAAGAAATCAGCAGTTATTAAGCTCACTAGTTGATGAGAATATTCAAGATAATATTGGAACTAATGTAATTATTTCTGCGGTATCGATGGCGGGAGTTCGATCGACAGTTCATCAACTAACCAATCTCAATTTACCTACCAATTACATCCTAGTTACTGCTACCAAAGGTTTAGATTCTGCCACAACTAATACAGCCTCCCAAATTTGGCAAGAAGCATTCCCAGCAAATCCTTTAGTAGTTCTTTCGGGACCAAATCTATCAGCGGAAATTAGCCAAGGATTACCAGCAGCTAGTGTGGTGGCTAGTTACGATTTAGCGGCGGCAAAAGTTGTCCAACAATTATTTTCTTCGCCTAAATTTCGGGTCTATACCAACGGCGATCCCTTGGGGGTGGAATTGGGGGGAACCCTGAAAAATGTGATGGCGATCGCATCGGGAGCCTGTGATGGTTTGCAGTTAGGAACCAATGCCAAAGCTGCCTTATTAACCAGAGGTTTGGCAGAGATGATCCGGATTGGCATTGATTGGGGAGCGCAGGCAGAAACCTTCTATGGTCTATCAGGATTAGGGGATTTGCTTGCCACTTGTAATAGTTCCCTCAGCCGCAACTATCAAGTGGGTTATGGTTTAGCTCAAGGGAAAAGCTTGCCAGCAGTTTTACAAGAAATTGGCAGTACTGCGGAGGGAGTTAATACTACTTCAGTGTTAGTGCAAAGAGGAGAAAATAAAGACATTTATTTACCCATTTCTGCCCAAGTCCAGAAATTATTAAATAATGAAATTACTCCCCAAGCAGCCGTGGCAGCTTTGATGTTGCGAGATACGAAACCAGAGTAGTCTGAAAAGTTTCTGGCGGTTGAAACCGCAACTACAAGAACAAAGTCCGCCTTCGCGGACTCGGAAATATAGCAGTTTAACGGCAAACCGAGGTGCTGAATTCGGTTGTTTGTTTTTGCAATTGTCTAGTTTGGGCTGCGGTGATTAATGCAGGCAAGGTAAATACATAATCACGATCACTCACTCTGGTATGGCAACTAATACAGGAACTCTGATCGCCAGAAACCAAGGTTCCTGATGGGCTATACCAAGCAGATTGCCATTTACCGCTATCTGGATCAATACTCCAACCATCCTGCTTTTCCCGAAGAAAAATATTATTCAGTTGGGTAGGCACTAAGTTCCCTCCAGTTCCCAGCTCGGCAGCATGGGTTTCCATGACAATTACCGAGCCACTGGGAATAGTCTGACTAGCGGCGATCGCTCCTAGAGATTCCCGATTGATATACATTTTCCTGACAATGCGACTGTTGGGGCAGTCCACCGTTGCATAATGGACAAATTGCTGTTTGTAATCTACGGGGAAATTCACGGACACAGGATTCTTTACAGCGGGGGCAGTTACTTGATAGGGGGCAGTTCCCTGATATGCAGCGTGGTAAACCAAGTTGGATGGAGAGGCGAATAACCGAGTACAGGCGATCGCAATGACCACTGAAGCAATAAAAAATATTAGTAACTGAACCCACCGCCAATTATTCATCTTGACCTCTTAATTTGGGATTAATTTGTGGTTAACTCTCTGATCCGAGTTTCAGAAACTTTCGGGTCAAAGGAAATCTGGGGATCGAGGGTGGCAATGGGGAAACGCGGAGTGCTAGGGCGGCGGAAATCAATCGACTCAATGTAAGCAATCAGATCGGCATTTTGAGTGGGTGCGCCCTGCTCGTTGTATCTTTGGTAGTCTGGGTAAATCGGAGCCACTGAATCGTAATCAGCATAAGCTGTTAGCCCAACATGGAGGGTTTCGGGCAGATCGGGACGGATGAACTGATCCAAAACTTTCCACTCAGGAGAACCTTCTTCCTGATACAGCAGCGTAAATAATTCACCAGAACGGGCAATTCGCAACCGCATCCAGCCTTCCTTTGCCTCGGAAATCTTTAAGGTTGAGAGGCTATTGTAGGTAGACTTAATTTCAAACTGCGATCGACCTGCGGGAAAAGCAGTGCCAGCACTGAAAAAGAGCCAGTTCTCGTTCTTCGGAGTCCAGGTTGTTTTGGTAAAAGTACGCGGTTCACGGATAAACAATCCAGCTAGGGAGAAGGAACGTTGCGGCACAGGGGTGCGAGTTCCGACTACTTTGATCCGAGTAGTCACGATAAAATCTCCAGTTACCTCACGGTAGAGATGCCCTGCTGTATTGTCTTCAAACCAACCAGAGGATTTGGGGCGGAGGACTAACCTACCATTTTCGACCTTGGGGGGTTCCCACTTCGGCACCCATCCCTGTACCTGAAATTCTTGCCATCCTTGTAGTGCCTCTGGACGATCAAAACGAGTCGAGAGCGATCGTAGGTCATTATTTACTCTAGTTACCCCTGAATTTTGAGCAACTTCATTGGCAGTGATTGGGTTTGGGTTGTGGACTACAACTGCCCCCATGCTGATCAAAATAGCCATCACTATCCCGGTCAAAAACAACATCATCTGGCGTTTCATCACATCTCCTTTTATATTCTGTGTATGGTAAGTCGAGTCACTTACTATATAAAATTACAAGAAGGATTCAGAGGTTGTCAATAGTAAGTTAATTGACTTACCTTATCTTATCCATTGATAACTAGCCTACTTGATAACGCCATCCTCATTAGATTGAGAACATCGCACTCTGAGAGTTACGGGTGTCAACGTATACCAACCTATTTTGTTTGATGCTTAGTCCTCGATCCCCTCTAAAAAAAGGGGAAATATCTTTTTCAAGTTCCCCCCTTTTCTAACGTAATAGATACAGAGAGAGGGTAAACTGAAGGGATCGTTTCAGACTGGTTTATTTTCGATGCCCCTTGAGGAATACCGTAAAAGTGTCGCTGACCAAAAGCGTCAGGCAATCTTGGATGCTGCTGTACAGCATTTTTTGGCGATCGGCTATGAGCGCACAACCTTAGAGATGGTGGCGAAAGAAGCTGCTGTCTCCACTGCCACCGTGTATAAACATTTTTCTACTAAGCGCGATTTGTTTGGTGGCATCATGGCACGGGTGTGGGAAGTGCAGGTGAATGCGGCGGAACTATCTAGTGAAAATGCCGATCCAGCCACAACCCTAACGGCGATCGGTCAAGAGTATGCTCGACTGCTCAGGGATCCGCAAATTGAAGCATTGACACGAGTAATCATTGCTGAAGCACCACGCTTTCCAGAATTAGGTGAAGAACTCTACCATCGAGGGAAGGAACCCTACCTCAGACAACTTCATGTCTATCTGCAAAGGGAAATTGATCAACAAAGATATCAAATTCAAGATATCCCCCTAGCGGCAAGGCAATTTCTGGGGATGATTAACGATGTCATCTTCTGGCCACGATTTTTAGTCATGGGCTTAAAGATTACTGATGTTGAAGTTGAGTGTGTTGTCACTGAAGCTGTCAAGACATTTATTGCCCGCTATAGTAATTCTTCTAAATAATTTTTTTATCTGCCGAAGGCAGATGAAATTACTTAGGGTTGTTCTAGGGACAATTAAGATTTGATTATTAAAAATAATCCGATCGCCATCATCACCCCGCCAGCTACAATATTCATCCGTTTTCTGGTTTGATAACTTAGCAGCAATCTCGCTCGATCGGCCATGAAAGCATAGACAATTTTTACACTACCTACTGCAACTATAGTAATGCCGATAATCAAGATTGTATCAAGATCAGAAATTAGAGTCAGATCAAGAAAAGCTGGGAAGAAACCAAGATAAAATAGGATGGCTTTTTGATCCGCTAAGGTAATCAATAGTCCACTTAAAAAGCTAGATAATAAAGAGGATTTTACTGCTATTTCTGTTTCGATATCTGGCAGTTTTGATCTACATAATCCTATGCCTAGAAATAGGAGATAAGCCCCTCCCAAATATTTGATCAAGAACAACCAATTCCCCATCGTTGCCATCAGAAATGATAATCCCCGGAGGGCAATGAGGATGAAGATTATGTCTCCAAAGACTATGCCTAGAGTCGTCAAGATACCATGAATTAATCCAGAGGTAGCTGATCTTGTGGAGACGGTTAAGACACTGACACTGGGAATAGCTGCCAGAATAATCATGGCAGTGAATAATGTGGCGATCGTACTCAAGGTCAGACTACTTTGCATAGAACAAATCCTGTTAGAAGGCAAGGCTACGAGAGAGCCTTAAATCACCTCCTAATGCGACTTTTTCAAATTCTCCATCTAATGCTATAAAAAGATCCCAATAATCTTTGCCACTCCTTGCTGCGGCTTTACTAATTGTTTTATTTTCCAGTTCAATAATGCGTTTCCCTTTCCAGAGATTGTCAGCAAGTGCTACCACTAATTCCTCAAAACTACATTCAATTTTCTGCCATTGTCCATGCGATCGACAACAACGGGCAATTTTGGGATCAACCCCCTTTGATAACAACAGCAGTTCACCTGCCATCTCATGTTTACTGCCTTTTTCTATCAGTTCTGAGGGGTGCAATATCTTGCCAACATCATGAAAAATAACGCCTGATCGAATCAAATCGGCATCGAAGGGAATCCCAACTTTTTGGAATTGGAAAATTAGAACTTCTGCCGCTTCACCGACTAATTTGACATGCTGCACCAATCGAGGTGATACGCCTAGATATTGGAGAAAATGATAGGAATCTTGAACAGATTGAAAAGTTATAAACTGTCTTTTCATTGCAGATTAAACCCCATTTATATGATTTTATCTATTTGGGCGAATCAAAACGATCGGAGTTTGTTGATTGTCATTTCCGGCTGGGTTTTTGCGGAGGGCATCTTGGAGTAGTTGTTCCGAAACTCCAGAACTAGCTAAAACATACACGGCACTGAGATCATTTGCATCAATAATGGCTGCATCTAAGCCAGTTTTTTGTTTAATTTCATTGACAATTTGTTGGGGATGATCGGGACCAAGGACGATAAATTGGTCGTAGGGGGGGATAGTTCCGGTGACATCATCCACCAGCTTTGCTTGATATCCCGCCAGAGTGTAGAACATGCCCGGTTGCTTCAGCACAGCCTTAAAAATTGCTCCCCCGACGAAAGCATAGATCACCCGCAGGGGACCAACCATATCCACAAGAACTTGCAATCCCCCCGCCGTGGCAAAGCTACCATTGCGGTAGAAGTATTGACAGAGGCGTTTGGCAACCCAACCGGGCTTGACTTCTTTGTGGTGGACTAGCCTTTCTTGCATGATTGCCATGGGGCTTTCACTGATGGCAACAATATCGCCGGGGCGGGCATGGGGTGCTACGTAGCGATCGATCACATCCTCCGGGCGATCGGTATGAGTCAAGATATGGGTACGAATGGGCAAGACCTGAGCCACTGGGGTTTGCCGCCATTGGGGATTGGTGTTGGGGTCGGGGAATTGCAGTGGCAGGACAACATGCCGAGTTTTTGAGACTATTCCTTCGGGACCGTAGGTTTCGTAATTTACTTGAATCCAAGCAGTTTGTAGAGGTTGCAGGTCAGCCCCTTGAATTTCGAGACGAATTTCTAGGGCAGTTTTATTCTTGGGTTGTAATACTTTGGGATTGACAATGTAGGCAAACCAATACCCATCTTTCCTTGCTGGATAATCGCTATGGCGAGGGGAAATTTGGCAATCATAACTAATTCCTTCGAGGCTTGTTTCCGAGAGGAGGGTTACTTTTGCTTCTAGTTGGGGAACAATCACTTCTCTGGTGGGATTGTGATTAATTAGCTCTAGTTTCCCCACTAAAACGTACTGCTCTGGTTCAAAAACCACATAGCTCCAATCCCCAGCCGTCATTTCTAGTTCATTACCGGGGCGCGATCGCCAGCGGAGTTCCAAAAATAGTGCCGCCACTGCGGGTACTGATAGTGTCAGGAGGAGAATTTTCCCCAAAGCAGTAAATAAAATTTCCATAGTTCGGTAGATAATTATGTCGGTATAAATAAAACTTTGTTGATTCTAATTAAACCAGACTATCGCAATCCTGAATAATTTCACCTCGGTTCGACTCCGCTCACCGAGCACAGCCAATGATCGTGAACGCTAACCTAGGTGGGGACTAGTTCGCCGGGGCGGAGTTTTGCCCACTTGCCCATTTCTGGAGTAAAACTTTCGCAACCTACCACATCCCATTCCATCTGGATTTCTTCCGCCGTAGTCCGAATGTTGACATTAATAGTCGGTTCTGTGGCTTCAAAATCTGGGGTTTCTGTCAGGTGGGGCTGTTGATGCTGGTGTTCTACCGCGTGGTAAGTGAAGCAGCGATCGACATAAAAGCAATTAACACAAACACACATAGCTGCATCTCCTCAAGTTGAGATATTACCTTGATCTAAAATTTATGCAAATTGCATAGACGTGACGATTATGGTTCGATCCCCTTAAATCCCCCTACATCAGTTGGACAGGCTGCACCAACAAAAGGGGAACTTTGAGAATATTCTTATCCCCCCCTTTTGAAGGCAGGGCTGTTTCATTCTAAAGTCAAATCAAGCAAATAAAAAGCGATTACAGCTTAGTAAACTAGGAAGTAATCGCCTATTTTTTCAATTAAATTAATATGGATAGTCTAATTGAACACCTTAAGAAAATCAAGGATTTCCGCAGA
>CALRPI020000037.1:0-51026 GCA_943370025.1 Phormidium lacuna HE10JO
CCCTTGGAGCGCCCAGGGGATTTACCGCGTAGTTGAGGAGAGAGAGCCGGAGTACCGAGCGCGGCAATAATTACCGCAAAGGCTTGAGCAACCCGACCAGGAGCAAGATTATCCTGAGGAGACCGCCAAGGTAAAGGAGAATCAACACACTCCTGTCGAGCAAACCAAAGTTGCCAAGTCATTAAAGGCATCAAAGCACTCCAACGCTCAGCAGCTTGAGTAGAAGTAATCTGGGGCTGATTCCAATGTAAGCGTTGCTTGGCAAAACGATACCAATGCTCCAAGGCAAAGCACCGCAGATATTTTAACTACAGAGTCTCCAAAGCCGGCATGGTTTTACCCACCCAAACCAACCACATCGGTTGAAACTTACGATTGCGTGTCAAGAGTTCCATCACCTCAACTCTCAAAATCTGCATCGGTCGTTCTGGAGAAGTACGGAAATGAAAGTCACCCCAATGAGTTACTCGCACCCAACCGATTTTGGGATCATTAATTTCGATGGTTGTGGTAGCCATAGACTAAGTTTCAGGAGCATTCAGTTTGAATTTATGCCCATGCCTACAAGGTGCGCCACGACCACTATAGACGGGCGGAACTCCCCAAACACAGGTATTAGATGCCAATCGGAGTCATAGGTCTGTTTCAATCTTAGCTGTTGCTTTGACAAAACTGGCATTCCCATATCCTCGGTCATAAGCGGCTAGGGGGCGCACGCTTGACTGCTCTGTGACTTGCTTGAGTTGGAAGGCGGCTTTACTCACCGGGGTCTCGAAACTGGTGATCAGCTCATGTTTTATCGGTATTGCCCAATTCCTGCTCGTTTCGGGTATCCATGCTAGGGTACTGTAGCTTTGTCCTATCTGGATGCTTGCTTCTTTGCCATGATGGAATCCTCTTTCCTTCAGCGTCTTTGCCTCTGGTTGCAACCAGATACTATGGTCTCCCGCCAGAAAAGGTTGTTCTTCGGTGGGCATCTCTTGCACCATCAGCTTCATCAGCTTTGCTCTGGCTGGTCGGCTATCTTGCAGTGCCTCGTAGATACTTGACCATTTTCGCCGAAATAAGGGATTCATCGACAGGCTTACATAGGAGCTGACGCTCGGACTTGTCAGGACGGCATCCATTATTTCAAATACTGCATCTTTTGCTGTCCCTAGGTGTTCATATACCGACTTGCGAAATTCTTGTATAGTAGTCGCCGATTTGATTAGGACGTTTTTGAGGGCGCGCTCCGCGCGCCCTCAAAAACGTCCCCGTCCTAACTAGAATGGCACTTACTATAGTTTCTGGAAAATCATAGTAGTCAATGTCAATTTGGTTTATTGATCATTGCTCTTTTGGCAGCTTGTGCCAAGCACTTTCTACCTTTCTTTTCTTCTTTTTAGTCTAAAGTCCAACAAGGTATTCAAAATCTTAATTTATATCAACTATTTAGTAAAATAGTACGACGTGCTGCGATCGAATCATGTACAGCAGGTTGCGTATGGGCGGCGACAGCCGCCCATACGAAAACCCAGTCCTAGTCAATATTTCAGGAAATGCAGCGTATTTCATTTATATGAAAAATGCTGCAAGGTTTTGGAGGTTGTTGCCGGTTTCGACTACGCTCAGCCCACAACAACCTCCAACTACGTAAGTCCTACCCAAGCTATAGCACAGCCTACAACTGTGGCTTCCTTGGGTTTAGCGATAGAAATATAAAAACTGTAATTCCCCATCTAGTTCCTTGATGCGTTGTTTTGATCTGGTTAACTCCCTCGAATATTGTTCTGCAAGGATAGGGTTGTCTTTGAAACTTGTATTTTTCCAGAGGTCTAAATAGTAACGAGAACAGTTTTCACAGATGACTCGCTCCATGCAGGCAACAGCCGCATTGATTAGCTCTGGAGCCACACCAATTTGTCTTTCTGTAAATTCATCGAGGTGGAATAGATGGGATATTTTGTTTAGTTTTTCTGGGAATTGCAGGTATTCATCCTGAAGCTTGGCGATTAGATCCGGCTGCTGACTAGATAAAGTTGGCTCGATCGCCACAATTTGCTGCCAGAGAAAACGATATTCCGCGATCGTAAACACTAAATCTCTTTCTTCTAAAACCGTAATAATCACCTCCCGATATTCTGGGCAGTGCAGGTACAGACGCATTAACAACGTTTCCGATTTTTCTAACAGGCTCTGATCGCTGGAAGTACTAAAAACCGGGATTTTCGGAGAACCCTTGGCAATTTGTTGAGCAAACTTGGTTGAAGGAGAAGCTAAGCTGCTCCGGTTCCCTCCTCCTAACTGGGTGAGGAGATTTTCTAAGAGGAGGGGGAATAATTTGCCATCGCCCTGACTGAGCAGGGTAGCGCATTGTTGAATATAGGCAGTGCGTTGATTGCTTTCGGTAATTTCCTTGAGGATTTTGACCATTTCGTTATTGACCTGTTGAAATTGATCCGCTTGTTTTAGGTCAATACCTATTAGTAATTGTTGGAGTTGCCAATCAATCCATAAAGGAGCATTGGTGAGGAGTTCTTGATATTTACTCACGGGATTATGGCGCAGATATTCATCGGCATCCTTGCCATCGGGGATGGTCAGCACCCGCAAGCCCACCTGCCCGCTATACACTAAGGGATGAATGGCACTGATGGCGCGACTGGCTGCATTGATCCCCGCCTTATCCGCATCGAAATTAAGAATGATTTGCTTAGATTCGGTATACCGCAACAGGGATTTGACCTGCTCTCCCGTCAGGGCTGTCCCCAAGGAGGCAACGGTTTGCTGGATGCCCACGGCGTGGAGGGCGATCGCATCAAAATATCCTTCCACAACTACAGCCTGATCCTGTTTGGCGATCGGAGACTTGGCATGATCTAGGGCAAACAAAGTCTTCCCTTTAATAAATAATTCCGTTTCCGGGGAGTTGAGATATTTTGGCATCTCCTCACTCAGGGTTCTGCCGCCAAACCCAATCACCCGACCGCTGACATCAGTGATGGGAATCATTAAGCGATCGCGGAATCTATCTACATGACCATCCCCAGATTTCTTTGGGGAAATCAATCCCGCTTGGTTGACTAGGGCAACGGCGATCTTCTTTTGCTCCACCAGATAGCGGTAGAGGGTATCCCAAGTGCTGGGGGCATAACCGAGGCGGAATTGCTGGATCGTGGCTTCCGAGAATTGGCGTTTTGTTTTCAGGTAATCTAAAGCCTTCGCTCCTTGGGGTTGGCGTAGGGCGTGTTGAAAGAAATTACTGGCGATCGCGAGGACTTCATAAAGCTGTTCCCGAAGAGAAATCTGTCTTTGTAATTCTTCCCGTTGCTTCGGTTCTAGGGTTTTGATGGGGATTTGGTAGCGCTGTGCCAGATCTAGCACCACTTCGCTAAAGGATTTCTTCCCCACCTCCATTAGGAACTTGATCCCATTTCCCCCCGCCTGACAGCCAAAGCAGTAGTAGAGTTGTTTGCTGGGACTAACACTAAAGCTGGGGCTATTTTCTGTATGGAAGGGGCAGAGTCCGGTGTAATCCTTGCCCTGTTTTTTCAGCACCACATACTCAGAAACCACCTCAACAATATCCACCCGTTGGCGGACTTCTTCCATGGTTTCTGGATGTAGTCTAGGAACTTCCATAATCAGTTAGTTGATTACATGGGGTAGGCGGGATTTGAAGCCACAGAGGATTTCCCAAGAAATAGTCTTGATCGCTTCAGCCCAGTCATCAGCAGTAATAGTTCGATCGCCATCCTGCCCCAGCAGGGTGACAATTTCTCCCGGTTGCAGATCGGGCATAGTACTCACGTCTAGCATTAACTGATCCATGGTAATGCTACCGATTTGGGGGACAAAACGACCACGAATTAATACCTTCATTTTATTTGATAATAGCCTCGGTATGCCATCAGCATAACCAATGCTCACCACCGCCAACAGCATATCTTGGGAGGCAATGAATCGATGGCCATAGCTGACTCCGGTGCCTGCGGCTAGGGGCTTGACCAAGGTGATCCGTGCCTTCACCGCCATGACTGGTTGCAGAGATATCAAGGACTGGAAATGGAGAGCCGGATACAAGCCGTAGAGAGATAAGCCGACCCGGACGCGATCGTAATGCAGCCCCGCATCCACCAAAGTCCCCGCTGAATTGGCTAAATGGAATTTGACATGGGAGGCTAATCCTAGAGCCTTGCAACTATCTACTACCTGCTGAAAGCGATCGTGTTGCAGTTGCCGCACCGGAGAATCATTATCTTCCGACGTGGCTAGGTGGGAATAGATACTTGCTAATTCCAACCCCGGTTGTGATTGGACTAGCTGAACTAGTTTCTGTGCCTCCTGCCAAGGCATTCCTAGCCGGGACATGCCGGTATCAATATTGATGTGGACTGGTAAGGATTTTCCTGAGTTAGCTTTAAGTAATGTGGTGGGCATTGCCCACCCTACAGACTTTTCTGGAGTGGCTTCTAAGGTGGGCATTGCCCACCCTATAATCTTTTCTGAATTAGCTGCTGAATTGGTTATAGTGGCGGAGAAAAGTTTTGCCTGTTCCGGAGTGGAGAGATTTGGTTCTAGGTGATATTGGGCGATCGCTCTGATCTCTTCAGGAGTATTCACCGCCCCCAAGACTAAAATTGGCGACTCAATTCCTGCCCGGCGCAGTTCCTGCCCTTCGGCGATCGTTGCCACCGCCAAGGAGGTCACCCCATGTTTCAAAGCAGTCTCAGCCACTAAAACCGCCCCATGACCATAGGCATTCGCCTTGATTACCGCCATCAATTCTGTGGTGGGTGAGAGGAGGGATTTTATTTGCTGGATATTATGACCTAAGGCGGAAGGATTAATTTCTAACCAAGCTCTGGTCGTAATCGGTAATTCCCTACTTTCCCATGCATCTGTGACCATGCCCTGCTGCTGTCGGTATCTTTCCCCGGATTGTAGTCCAGTTTTCATAACTATTATTGATAATTATTGGGTGTGAATGATTTTGCTAGGAATTATAATATTCCTGTCAGAGGCTATTTATAAAATCTGATTTTCCGCCCCCTAGCGGGGGCGGAAAATCAGACCCTCTAGCCACTTTATAAATGACCTTTCAGACCAATCGTGAATTGCTATAGTTATCCTAAATGGTTTCACCCGCCTTCGGCGGGTGAAACCATTTACCAGAAGCAGTTTGACTTGGCAACTGTTAGAAAATGATTTAGGACTGCTATATATAAGCATGAAAATCAGAACTAAGACATTTATTACGGTAGTCTTAACCATATTGGCCTTGGTTTGGGTACTTTATGCAAATTCCATCAATATTATTCGCTCTGGTTTTTTAGAAATCGAAAAACAAACTGCTCAACAAAATGTCGATCGAGCCACCGAAGGCATTTGGGATCAAGCCAGAAAACTTAGTGATAGCATCCGTGATTGGTCGCACTGGGATGATTCCTATGAATTTATTCAAGACGGCAATGAAGAGTTTAGAACCACAAATCTGGTGGACAATGTTTTCACTAGCTTAAATATTAATATTCTAATTTTCATTAAACCCAATGGGGAGATTTTCTACTCTAGAGCTTACGACTTTTTGAATAAACTATCTCTACCTATTCCCCTAGACTTAGAAGCACATTTAAAAAACAATCCAGCCCTCTGGCAGCATACAGACCCCAAGGAAATTTATAAGGGTTTGATTTTACTTCCTGCAAATACTAACAAATTACTCTTGGCTTCCAGTCCCATTTTAAGGAGCAAAGGAGAAGGAGCAATCGCCGGAACCTTGATTATGGGGCGCTATCTGGATCAACCAGTCCTCAATATTTTATCGGCAGATCAGAAACTTTCCCTCGCCATCTTTCGAGTCCGGGATCCCCAACTTCCCCAAGATTTTCTGGGAACTATCGATATCCTAGCTACTAATCAGCCCATCAATCATGAATTCACCGTTTTTGGTGATCCTGATGCTAAACCCCTAAGTCCAGTAGAGAGGGAGCAGGCATTAAAATCCTTTCCAGTCTTAGTCCTAGAACAGGATCGCATTGCTGCCTATAGCCTGCTGCGGGATATCTACGGCCAGCCAGCGATGATCTTGCGGGCTGATATGCCAAGAACTGTCTATCGTCTTGGGGAAAGAAGCTTAAAGGTGTTTTTTCTCTTTCTTGGGGTTGCCAGCCTCGTTTTTGCGATTACGACAATTTTGTTATTAGAGAGAATTGTTCTCTCGCGTTTAGCCAATCTGAATCAGGAAGTTAAGCAGATTACGGCAAATCACGATTTGCATCTCCGGATCAAACTGCGGGGTAACGATGAATTTGGGAGTCTTGCCCAAGGGATTAACACTATGCTCAATGCCTTGGCAGAATCTCAGGAACGGTATCAAAGTATTTTCGAGAATGCCAGTGAGGGCATATATCAAAGTACGATCGAGGGCAGATATCTCAGTGTCAACCTCGCCCTAGCGAAAATTTATGGTTATGAATCGATCGAGGATTTAATTAACAGCGTCAAGACCATTTCCCGACAGGTATATGTAGACCCCGATCGCCGCCGGGAATATATTCTGCAAATGGATCGCCATAACAAAATATTCCGGTTTGAATCTCAAGTCTATCGTCAAGACGGCAGCATGATCTGGATTTCCGAGAATGCCAGGGCAGTGCGCGATCCGCAGGGAAAATTGCTTTATTACGAAGGGACGATCGTCGATATTACCGCCCGGAAGATTGCCGAAGAAGGATTGCGTTACCAGCAGGAGCAGTCAGAGCGATTATTACTAAATATTTTGCCCCTGCCCATTGCCGAACGCCTGAAAATGCACGAGGAGACGATCGCCGATTATTTTCCCGATGTGACGGTCTTATTTGCCGATCTGGTCGGCTTCACGGAAATTGCTGCTCAAACCGAAGCTGTGGAACTAGTTAAACTCTTAAATGCCATCTTTTCTGCCTTTGATGACCTGACGGAATATCACCAACTAGAAAAAATTAAAACCATCGGCGATGCCTACATGGTGGTGGGCGGCTTGCCCCAGCGCCGGGATGACCATGCCGAAGCGATCGCAAATATGGCGATCGATATGCTGCTGACTGTTGCCGAATACAACCGCATTCATAATTCCTGCCTGAGTATTCGGATTGGCATCAACACTGGAGCCGTGGTGGCGGGCATTATTGGTACCAAGAAGTTTATCTACGACCTCTGGGGAGATACGGTGAATACTGCCAGTCGGATGGAGTCTCAAGGCTTGCCCGGCTGTATTCAGGTCACGGCTCAAACCTACGCAATTCTTAAGGATCAATATAACTTTGAATATCGAGGTTCTGTCAAAATCAAAGGCAAGGGAGATATGCCTACCTATCTGCTTCAGGGCATTAAATCCCCATTGCTAGTCTAGCTATAGCCGTCCTTCTGGTTGCTTGCGTTTTCCCCGGATTCTCATCCAACTTTCATGGCTATAGTAAATATAGCGATCTTAAATGGGAGAACGGCTCCCCCTCCGGGCTACGGTGTACACACAAGTCCATTCCGACTACGTTTCAGGATTTGATCCCCCCCAGCCCCCCTTAAAAAGGGGGGAGAGTTAATTTAAGTCCCCCTTTTTAAGGGGGATTTAGGGGGATCCTCCCCATTAAACGAGATGATCAATACTTGTGTGTACACGGCAGCCCTCCGGGGGAGCCGTTCTCAACCCTCTAAAATTCTAAATTCATTTAGGATAACTATAGTAATTAAGGAAGTAATAAGTATAAGCAGTTATCTAACTTTCACCTCTCTGCGACTAGACTGAGTGGGAGCCCTCAGCGATCCCCACCTAGGGGCTGACCAGCATCAAAACTCTATCACAACCGGCGATCGCCATAGCTGGATTAAAGAAAGTTATGAGAATAGGAGACGATCGGCTCTAGCCACTTGGCTCATTGAATTTATCCTACCTGTGTAAATTTTCAGCCCCAACCACACTAGGATAGGAGAAAGAGCAGCACGATTAAGAATTAGGATGTTTTTAAACTAAGGGAGGATTCGTATCAGTACATTTATATAAAATTAGTGATTTTTCCGTAAATATTCGGTAAAGAGCAGTAAGCCCTAGGTGACTTAAACTAATATCTAGTAGTAATTCTCAAAAGCAATGGACTACTCAACCAATACTGGATGAAACAAGCTCCTAGCTGACCCACTGCACTAGTAGGTAGATCGCCCTGTATGTTGATTAATTAACTAGTTATAGGCATGAAGATCAGAACGAAGACATTTATTACAGTGGTTTTGACCATACTGGTGCTGATTTGGGTGCTGTATGCCACTTCCACTAATATTATTCGGGCTGGGTTCTCGCAAATAGAAAACCAAACTGCTAAAGCAACTGTCGATCAGGCTGCCCAAGGAATTTGGGATCAAGCAAGAAACCTCAGCCGCAGTATCCGTGATTGGTCTTTCTGGGATGATTCCTATCAGTTTATTCAAGATGGCAATCAAGAATTCTTGAATAAAACTTTGGTGGATAATGTTTTCACTAGTCTAAATATTAATATCCTGCTCTATATTAAACCCAACGGCGAAATTCTCTATGCTAGGGCCTACGACTTTCAGAACAATCTTTCCCTCCCCATTCCCTTAGACCTAAAAGTCCACATAAAAGATAACCCAGTCCTCTGGCGGCATAATGATCCTCAAAAAATTTATAAGGGCTTAATTTTACTTGGCTCCAATGAAAATAAGTTACTGCTGGCTTCTAGCCCCATCCTCAATAGTAAAGCAGAGGGACCGATCGCCGGAACCCTAATTATGGGACGCTACCTAGACCAAACTCTTCTTAATAACCTAGCAGCGAAACAGCAGCTTTCCCTATCCCTATTCCGCAGCAATGATCCCCAACTACCTCAAGATTTTCAAGAAACACGAAATAGATTGGTTGCTAATCAACAAATTAATTATGAGTTTACGGTACTTGGTGGTACTACTGCTAATCAATTAAGCCCCGAAGATCGAGATCGAGAACTAGCCTCTCTTCCCGTATTAATTATGGATCGAGATACAGTTGCGGCTTACAGTTTGCTGCGGGATATCTATGGCAAACCAGCAATGCTATTGAGGGCAGATATGCCCAGAACTGTCTACCGACAAGGGGAAAGGAGCTTAAAGTTCTTTTTCTTGTTTCTGGGTATTGCGAGTTCGGTTTTTGGGATCACCACTATTTTGCTGCTAGAGAGAATTGTCATCGCCCGCCTAGCGAAGCTCAATCAACAAGTTAAAGTAATTACCAAAAATAGCAGTCTTAATCTAAGGATCAATCTGCGGGGTAGTGACGAATTGGGGAGCCTAGCCCAAGGGATCAATACGATGCTAAATGCCCTTTCCCAATCCCAAATCCAGCAACAGGAAAGCCAAGAGCGCTACCAAAAAGTTGTAGAACAGGCATCGGAAGGGATTTTCTTGATCAATGCTCAAACTAGGCAAGTAATTGAAGCAAATTCGGCTTTTTGTAATTTGCTGGGCTATTCCCAAGCCGAGATATTAAATTTAACAGTTTATGACTTGACCACTGACGATCGGGTTGGGGTCGATCGCAGCTTAGAAACCCTCTCTCAATCTCAATACCTCTCCCTAGGAGAAAGACTTTACAAACGGGCTGATGGTAGCTTGGTTGATGTGGAAGTGAATGCCAATGTCATTGCCGTGAGCAATCAGGAAGTATTTTGTGTTGTGGTACGGGATATCAGTGAACGCCAAGCAGCATTGAGACAACGACAGCAAATGGAAGATTCCCTCCGCCAGAGTGAGGCTAGTTTCCGGGGCATGGTAGAGCAGGCATCGGTGGGGATTGCTTTCCGGACTATTGACCAAGGGGATACCCTACTGGTGAACCAGAAATATTGCGATATTCTTGGCTACACCCGAGATGAATTAATGCAGCTAAATTTCCAAGATATTACCCATCCAGAGGATTTAGAAATAGCTCTGGCAGAGGGAGATCGGCTGATCCGGGGAGAAATTGAGAGCTTCTCCATTGAAAAGCGCTATCTCAAGAAAGATGGTTCCACAGTCTGGGGGGATCTGACGGTTTCTCTGGTTAGGGATGGGGAGGGAAACCCTCAAAATACGATCGCCATCCTGGCAGATATTACCGCTAGAAAAAGAGCCGAACAAGCCCTGAAGGAAAATGAGCTATTGCTCAGGGCAATTATTGATCAAGCCGCAGTGGGCATTGCCTACGGTTCTCTAGATGGTATATCTCTACTAGTGAACCGGAAAATGAGTGAAATTCATGGCTACTCAGCAGAGGAATTGGCTGTGATTAGCTATAGAGACTACACTTATCCAGAGGATTTGGCTAAAGACGACCAAGGCATGAGTCAGTTAATTACTGGGGAAATTTCTGTTTTTACCTTGGAAAAACGTTATGTGCATAAGCAAGGGCATCTGGTTTGGGTAGATATGAACGTCTCCTTGGTTAGGGATGAAGCGGGGAACCCTGTCTATACGGTGGTGATTGCTCAGGATATTAGCGATCGCAAACGGATGGAAGTAGAACTAGAAGAGAGCCAAATCCGTCTGCGTGCCACCTTTGAACAAGCCTCGGTGGGGATTGCCTACGAAACCTTTGGCAATAAATCCCTGCTCTGCAATCAAAAATATTGTGAAATTCTCGGTTATTCCCAAGAAGAATTGCTAACAGTGGATTATCGCCAACGCACCCATCCTGATGACTTGACTATTGATGAAGAATTCACAAAACAACTACTGGCGGGGGAAATTGATAGTTTTGATATTGAAAAGCGCTACATCCGCAAAGACAAATCAGTGGTGTGGACAAATCTTAGTTTATCTTTGGTGCGAAATGAGGATGGGGAGCCGGATCATGCGATCATCGTCTTGCAGGATATTAGCGATCGCAAGGCAGTGGAAGAGGAACTCCAACAAAGTCAGGCATACCTGAGGGCAACTTTTGAACAAGCTGCGGTGGGGGTAGCCCTCTCTGATGCCGCAGGGAAAATTTTAACCTGCAATCAAAAATATGCAGAATTGTTGGGATACACCGTAGAAGAAGCTAAAACCCTGAACTACGAAGATATTACCCATCCAGAAGATTTAATCATAGAAAGAAATCTTTACTCAGAAATGGTGGCGGGTGAACTTCCTACCTATTCGATGGAGAAACGCTATATCCATAAGCAAGGGCATTTGATTTGGGTCAATGCCAGTATTTCCCTTGCTAGGGATGCCAACGGGCAACCCCAGTACACCATTGCCATTATCCAAGATATCCGCGATCGCAAACGCATCGAACAGGAGTTGCGAGACAGTCAAGCCAGATTGCAATTGACCTTTGAGCAGGCAGCAGTGGGAATTGCCCAAGGAGAACTCAACGGTGGACAACTAATATTTAACCAAAAATATTGCGATATTGTCGGCTACACCCCAGAGGAGTTGATCAATATTGGTTATCTAGAAATGACCCATCCCGACGATCGAGAGCTAGATATCAACTACATGAATCAGCTTATAGCGGCCGAGATTTCTACCTTTACGATCGAGAAACGTTATATCCACAAGCAAGGGCATCCAGTCTGGGTCAGCCTCACAGTATCGCTGGTGCGAGATGATCAGGGAGAACCAGCCTATAACATTGCGATCGTCCAAGATATTAATGACCGGAAAAGATTTGAGCAGCAGGTCAAGGAAAGCGAAGAACGGTTCCGGGCGATCGCCTCAGCTACGCCAATTCCCGTGTTTATTAGTGAACTACCCAGCGGTAAGGTGGTTTATATCAATGAAGCGATTGAACCCATGCTGGGCATGACCCCCGCAGAATTGATCGGCAGTAGCACCGAAAAGTTTTATCTCAATCCTAGCGATCGAGCTTATGTCTTACAAAAACTTCAAGAACAAGGCTCCATCCACAACTACGAATTACAAATTAAAAATAAATTAGGTAAAGCCATCTGGGTCATTACTTCTAGTCGAGTTCTGTCCTTCGATGGCAGACCTGCTGTGCTGTCAGTCCTCTACGATATTACTGAGCGCAAATGGGCAGAAGAGGCTCTGCGCCAAGCCGAGGAGAAATATCGCAGCATCTTTGAAAATGCCACCGACGGCATCTATCAAACCACCCTAGACGGAGAAATCTTCAATGCCAACCCGGCGCTAGCCAATATCTTTGGCTATGATTTACCCCCAGAAATGATTTATGAACTCACCGAAGAAGGGAGGATGATCTACGTAGATGCTAATCGCCGTCAAGAATTTCTCAATCTGATGCGACAACAGGGCACTGTCTTGAAGTTTGAATCTCAAGTCCAGCGTCGGGATGGGCAAGTGATCTGGGTCTCAGAAAATGCCCACACCGTATACGATCAGGCGGGGCAACCTCAATTCTACGAAGGGATGATGATTGATATCACCGAGCGAAAATGGGCAGAAACCCAAGTTAATCTCCTGCAAAGCATCATTATGCAAATCAGTGAATTAGAAAGTGTGGAAAGTGCCTTAGAAGTCGTTCTGCAAGAGATTTGCCAGCTCAAGGGCTGGGCTTATGGAGAAGCATGGCTTCCCGATAATAGCAGTGGAGTTTTGCGTTGTAGTCAGGCTTGGTATGCCGATACTACAGATTTAGCCGAGTTTCGCCGTGCCAGTGAAGGGTTAACCTTTGCCAAAGGAGATGGGTTGTCGGGGCGAGTGTGGCAGTCTCAGCTCCATGAGTGGCAACAGGATCTGTCTCAACTATCATCAGAGCAATTTAAGCGGAGTGAACTTGTCCGAGATTATCACCTAGGTGGTTTAGGTGTGCCAATTATTGCCAACCGCAGTTCTCAAGAAACCTCTGGGCAGGATGAGGTGTTGGCGGTGTTGGTATTTTTCATTTTTGATGCTGGAGAAGAAGATGAACGATTGGTACAGTTGGTACTGGCGATCGCCGCCCAACTAGGCACAGTCCTAGCTCGCAAACAAGCCGAAGCCGCCCTCCGAGAAGCTGAGGAAAGGTACCGGAGTATCTTTGAAAATGCCAGCGAGGGCATCTTCCAAAGCACTCTAGAGGGAACTTTTATCAGTGTCAACCCCGCCTTAGCTAAAATTTATGGCTACGAGTCGATCAAGGCTCTTATCAACAGTGTGCAAACTATTTCCCGGCAGGTATATGTTGATCCCCAACGGCGGCAGGAATTTATTCAGGAGATTAACCGCTATAACAAGGTATCTCGGTTTGAGTCTCAGGTTTATCGTCAAGACGGTACAAAGATTTGGGTTTCCGAAAATGTTCGAGCTGTAAGGGATCCACTAGGAAATTTACTTTACTACGAGGGAACTGTTGTCGATATTACGGCACGCAAGCTAGCAGAGGAACGCCTCCGCTACGAACAGGAGCAGTCGGAACGTCTGTTGCTAAATATTCTGCCCTTCCCGATCGCCCAGCGCTTGAAGAGAAACGAAGAAACGATCGCCGATTATTTCCCCGATGTGACGGTATTATTTGCGGATCTAGTTGGCTTCACGGAAATTGCTGCCCAAACCGAAGCCGTGGAATTAGTCCAACTCTTAAATGGTATTTTCTCCACTTTTGATGCCTTAAGTGAATATCATGGACTGGAGAAAATCAAAACTATTGGGGATGCCTACATGGTGGTGGGCGGCTTGCCCCGGCATCGAGATGACCATGCTGAAGCGATCGCCAATATGGCGATCGACATGCTCCTAGCCGTAGCCGAATACAATCGCCTCCACGGTTCTCGCTTGGGAATGCGGATCGGGATCAATACTGGGGCGGTAGTTGCTGGGGTGATTGGCACCAAGAAGTTTATCTATGACCTCTGGGGAGATACGGTGAATACCGCCAGTCGAATGGAATCCCAAGGCTTACCCGGCTGCATTCAGGTCACTGCTCAAACCTACGAAGTTCTCAAGCATAAATATAACTTTGAGTATCGAGGGACAATGAAAATCAAAGGGAAGGGAGAAATGGAAACCTATTTACTTCAGGGCATCAAAACGGCTCCTTTATTGGTTTAAGGGAGTACCAAAGAAGTAAGGATTTCCTTCACTGCGCGGAGGAAATCCTTATACCATTTTGCTAAATAGTTGATACAAATAAGATTTTGAATACCTTGCTGTATAGAGGTTTAAATTAAAAAAATGGTGAAACCATTTTTTTAATTTGGTATTAGCTTCAAAAATCTCTTTTGGATGAATCATGCTAGATCTGCCCTAAAATCCAAGTTACAGCTTCAGCTAAATCTGGAGCCACATGGTTGGGCTGGGCGTGGTGCTGATAGTCTCCGCTGAGAATAGCTTCGCCGTAGCCTGTTTGGACAAGAATGCCTTGACAACCAGCGTTGTGGGCTAAATCTATATCTGTGGCTTTGTCTCCCACCATGAAACTTTGCCTGAGATCAAGATCGTGATCCCAAGCTGCGGCCACCAACATTCCGGTATTGGGTTTCCGCCATGTACTCCAACCAGTAAACTGGGGATTAATCCCACCCACACGGGAACTCAGGTAATGACAGGAATAAATAGCATCTAGCTTCGCTCCTGCACCTTGGTAGAGGAGATATTGCAAACGCTGATTAAGTCCGTCAATATGCTCCAGAGAGTAGTAATTGCGGGCTGCCCCAGATTGGTTAGTAACTAGGCAGGAAAAAATCTGCCGATCGTTCAACTCCTTCACTGCTGCCGCCACTCCGGGGATTAACTGCAAATCTTCTAGATTGTGAATATAACCCACTTCTAGGTTCAAAACTCCGTCTCGATCGAGAAAAACTGCGCCTTTAGCCACTCTATTTGCTGCCTCTTGTAATTTACATTTAAATCCCATAGTTAAGGGCGCAAAGCCTTGCGCCCCTATGAATATATCCAATGAAGGTACTTAACTTCGCCAGATCTGCTCCAAAATCTGGGTTGGAGAAATATCGGCGATCGAGCTCGTGGGTGATTGGATGCCCACACAGCGATCGTTCTGGGGAATTAATTTCTGGGCAGGAGTCGGCCCAAATAAAGCAATAGTATAAGTTCCCACCGCGATCGAGACATGCATCGGCGCACTATCTGTACACAGCATCAGCTTTGCTCCGGCAATTATGGCTGCCAATTGCCCAATATTGCCGGGAGCAACTACTCGGATATTTGCCGAAGATTGCAGCATTTGCCTGACCCATGCCTGATCATCGGGACCAGCCAGGAGGACGATCGGCAGATTCGGCTGTTTCTGATGGATATCTTGAATAACTTCCTGCCATTGTTGGACAGGATAGAGCTTATTAATTCCCTGCTGTTGTGCCAGACGACTAGAGCCGCCATGGATGGCAATATAACCTTCGGTAATCCCCAACTCTTCCTGTTTAGCTTTCGCCCAAGTCATATCCGGTTTGGGGATATTGGCGACTACTGGTGGACAGGGAGACTCGATCCCCACACCTTTAACCAAATCATGGTACATCGCCGCCGCATACTGGTCTTGATTTAGGGGAACCGTATCCGTAAAAAATCCCTTGCCGACGTTAGCATCATAGCCAATTCGCTGAGGAATTCCACTGATCCACAACAGGAAACCGATCGCCCAGCGCCGCCCCAAGCTGAGCACCACATCATACTCGCGATCGCGAATTACCCCCAAAAGATTGCCAAAGTCTGCCAACCCATTTCGAGCTTTGTAATCAAATTTGATTACTTCTGTTACTGATTGGCAAATCCGGTATGCCCCTACCGATCGGGGTTCAACTAGGACATCTATCTCTGCTTCTGGATAGTTACGTCTGAGATCATCAAGGGCAGGAAAAAATAGCAGTTGGTCGCCAATGCCACCCGGAACAAGAGCCAGTATTTTCATAAATTACATCAATCAATAACTGTTAAGTAGTTTATACCATGATGTTGCCAGTAACTCTTAGGGAACCTAGAAAGTGATTACTACTTACGCCTACCCTTGAAAATGGTTAGAACTTACGCACTGTCATCCTAAATCAAGAAAAGGGTTTCACTCTTGCTTTGGCTTAAATCCTGACACAGCAATATACAGCCGTCGCCAAGTAGGTTGTGTAATCCCCGCGAAGCGGGGATTACACAACCAAAATCATCTCAATCCCCTTGGCGGTTGCTATATTTACAGCAGTTTGAGAGTGGCTAGCTGTAGCCACTCTCAAACCTAATCTTGATAAGCATTTTATACAGTTGCATCGTGTCTTATTTGAACAAAAACTGCTGTAGGATATCGAACATTTTTCCGGGCTTCAACAACCCTCAGCCCACAAGTAATTCCTGAGTGCGCAAGTCTTGATTGCCAACTAACTGAAATCAAACTTGCTAAATAATTCCATCAAGCGATTTATATCTTCTAAATACAAATAACCAATTAGGGTTTCGAGGCTGGTTGCCTGCTGATAGATTTCTGGGGCTAGGCGCTTGGGGCATTTCTTCACGGCGTTGCGACCCCGACGCACCATATCTAGTTCCTTGGGGTTGAGGTAGGGGAGGATTTTAGCCAACTGGAGAGCTTGACTTTCTGCCCTGACCTGCGCTACTACCCGACGATGGTAGTTCTGCGCCCGCTGAGGCATGAGATACCGAGACCGGACATAAAGTTCATACACCCCGTCGCCTAGGTAGGCTAATGCCGCAGGGGAAAGACGCTGTAGCTCTGGGGTTGCTACAGTTCGTAAGACATTAAATTGGGGCAAGGCATCAATGTCATCCAAATTTTCGACCTAAATTTTCAACCTAAATTTTCAACCTACAGCACTTTGCGTTCAAATGAGACACACTACAAATTATTGAAAGTCCTGTCATACCAAATCAAAAAACTGGTTTCACCAGTTTTTTGATTTGAATCCCTACACAGTAAGACATTCAAAATCTTATTTGTATCAACTATAGCGATCCTAATTGATTCTAGAATTTTAGAGGGTTGAGAACGGCTCCCCCTTCGGGGGAGCCGTTCTCAACCCATTTAGGATCGCTATATTTAGCAAAATGGTATCAATATTGGGTGGCTGTAGCCACCCAATCTCAAACTGCTGTAAATTTTTAACCCAATAGGACTAACGCACCGCCGAATTATCGGGAGTTGTGTCTGTTGGTGGGGGCTGAGGGTCGTCGCAGCCCCCACCAATGTCTACATGGGTAAGTCCTACCCATGTAGACATTACACTGAAATTTTGGAATGAAGCACCCCGCCTCAAGCTTGCAGGATAAGTCACGCGAGAACCCCCTGCCCCAGAGATGTGCTCTAGAAATCTGCTAGAAATCTGATGACCTAATCATCTCAGGACTTAAGATTCAGGATTCTAAGATGGTTTGATTTTAGCGATCGCATCATTGACAGAGTTTTGGAGCGATAAAAACTTCTCTAATCGCACCAGCTTCACGGTTTGGGTCACCCTTGGGTTCGAGACTACTTGGAGAGTTCCACCATCGGTTTGGGCTTTTTTGACTAACTGCACCAAAGCACCCAAACCAGAGCTATCCACAAACTCAATTTTGGATAGGTCCAGAATAATATCCTTTGGGCCCTCATCAATACACGTACCAATAGATTTACGAAATATCAACTCTGAAAAGGCATCTAACAAACCAGTGAGGCGGAATAACTGGTAATTGTCTTTAATTTCACGAGTGCCTCTCAAGCTGACTGTCAGGGTTAGTTGCTCAGGAATAACACCCTCCTATGAGATTTTTTACTTAATAATATGAACATTTCTGTATATTCTACAGGAGAGGCTTCCTAATTGGGGATCGGATATCTAGAAATCTCTGGTGTATTTTCCGTTAGGGGGAAGATTTCCTTGAGGTGATGCGGTAAATTATTAAATCTAGCGGAAAATATAATCATCAGATTCAAAAAAATATTTAAAACTATTAAAATTCAGGAAATTAAATCTATGTCTTTATTTGATTGGTTTGCCAATCGTCGTCAAGTAGAAGGGACATCACCAGCGCCCGGAGACCACCGCCAAGAGCGGGAAATTGCCGATGGTTTGTGGACTAAGTGTGAGGCTTGTGGAGCGGTATCTTATACTAAGGATCTGCAAGCGAATAACCAAGTATGTCTAGAGTGTGGGCATCATCTCCGGGTATACAGCGAGGAAAGGATTAGTCAATTAATTGATCCTAATACTTGGATGGCATTGAATGAAAGCCTGCGCCCGATGGATCCCCTCAAGTTCCGCGATCGCAAATCCTACGCCGATCGCCTCAAGGAAACCCAAGAAAAAACCCACCTCATCGATGCTGTACAAACGGGAGTAGGACACCTAGATAGTTTACCCGTCGCACTGGGGGTGATGGACTTTCAGTTCATGGGGGGCAGTATGGGTTCAGTAGTGGGGGAAAAGCTGACCCGATTGATTGAGTATGCTACCCGGCAGGAACTCCCGGTGATTATTGTCTGTGCCTCTGGTGGGGCAAGGATGCAGGAGGGGATGTTGAGCTTGATGCAGATGGCAAAGATTTCTGGTGCTCTGGAGCTACACCGCCAAGCTAAATTACTTTATATTCCCATCCTCACCCACCCGACTACTGGCGGCGTAACGGCTAGTTTTGCCATGCTGGGGGATATTATTATTGCCGAACCCAAAGCCACCATTGGGTTTGCTGGCAGAAGGGTGATTGAGCAGACCCTGAGGGAGAAACTGCCCGATGATTTTCAAACTTCTGAATATTTGCTCCAGCACGGTTTTGTCGATGCGATTGTCCCCCGCACCCAACTCAAGAAAACCCTAGCCCAACTAATTCGCCTCCACCAACCCCACCCCATCCCTGTATACCAACCCCTTGACCTCCAAGAGGCTGTTCCTGTCCACCTAGTTGCTGAGGAACATCTGGTAACTGGGGAGTAGCTGAAATTTGTGAATCTAAATAATGCCAGATCGTATATTGTAGGGTGGGCAATGCCCACCTATTTTGATCCTATTTTCCTGTTGAGATTAAGATCGCCCAATCTTATCTCATGTATCTCCTTGATAAGTGTGAACAGACTGATGGTGCGATATTTGTGGCAGAAACGCAAAACTCAGAGATGGGTGTTGTTGGATATATTTGTATTTTTACTAATACAACACTTTTGTTTCTTTTGCACTTCCCGCAGGTGCGCCTCCGTTGGAGACTCAAGTTAAAATTGCCCCACCCATGAGTTTTTGGTAGCGATCGCTCAACTCTTCCCGCACCAAAGGCAAACTATCCAAACTAGGGTCTGCCAGCATAATTTTCTCCGCCGCATCCCGTGCCAAAATCAGAACATCCTGATCTTCCACCAAACTAGCTAGGGCAAAATCCGCCAGCCCCGACTGCCGACTGCCCAAAACTTCCCCTGGCCCCCGGAAACGCATATCCATTTCCGAGATGAAAAAACCATCCTGAGATTGTGCCAACACACTCAGCCTCTGCTTGGCGGTGTCGGCTTGGGAACCACTCATTAAAAGACAAAAAGATTGCTGACTGCCCCGCCCAACTCGTCCCCGGAGCTGGTGGAGTTGGGACAAACCAAAGCGCTCGGCATTTTCTACTAGCATCACTGTGGCATTTGGCACATCTACTCCTACCTCGATTACTGTTGTGGAGACAATAATTTGTACCTGATTATCTCGAAATCTAGTGAGGACTTCATCTTTATCAGCACTAGTCATTCGTCCGTGGAGCAAACCGACAGTGAATTGGGGAAATATTTTTTCTGAGAGGTGCTGATGTTCTTCGATCGCCGACCTTAAATCCAACTTTTCCGACTCTTCCACCAAGGGCAATACGACATAGACTTGACGACCTTGAGCTACTTCTCTGCGGATCAAATCATAGGCTTGTTGCCGATCTTTGCTACCCAAAACTGTCGTTTGAATCTCCTGTCTACCCGGTGGTAATTCATCAATTTGACTCACATCCAAATCCCCATGAATTGTCAAAGCTAAAGTCCGAGGGATGGGAGTCGCCGTCATAGTTAAAACGTGGGGAGATTCTCCTTTTTGCTGTAATCTTGCCCGTTGCCCTACCCCAAATCGGTGCTGTTCATCTATGACGACTAAACCTAATTTTGCAAAGTTCACCTTATCTTGAATTAAGGCGTGGGTTCCCACTAATAAAGGGATTTCTCCAGTTTCTAGCTCAGCGTGAATTTTTCTTCTTTTGGCAATTTTCGTGGAGCCGGTGAGTAATTCCACAGGCAAATGCAGCAGATTAAACCAAGTTACTAACTTCCGGTAATGTTGCTCTGCCAAAACTTCAGTAGGAGCCATTAAAGCCGCTTGGTATCCTGATTGAATTGCTGCTAAAATTGCCACCACAGCTACCACAGTTTTTCCTGCTCCCACATCTCCTTGAACTAGGCGATTCATGGGGGTGGATTTTGCTAAATCCTGAATAATTTCGCCAATTACTCGCTGTTGAGCATTGGTCAAACTAAAGGGCAGTTGTTGATAGAAATTTTCGATTAAATAGCCTTGAGGAGAAAGAATAGCACTAGTTTCTGTAGAAATTAATTTACTTCTTCTTTGCAGAAATCCTAATTGCAAATAGAAAAATTCATCGAAGATTAACCGTCTTCTAGCTGCTGCCAAACTCTCAGTACTATCAGGAAAATGGAGTTGACTTAAGGCTTGATTTACCGAGACTAAATCGTACTGCTTCCGAATAGTTTCTGGTAAACTATCGGGCATTTTCTGGACAGCAGGTAAAACCGTCACCATAGCTTGACGGACGAGATCTGCCCCTACTCCTTCCGTGAGGGGATAAACTGGCAGTAATCTGCCGATTTTCAGAGATTCGATCGTTGCCCCTGCCGCCGCTAATACTTCTAGCTCTGGATTATCTAAACCCATGCCATATTTATTGCGCTTTGCTAAACCACAGGCAGCAATAATTGTCCCTTCGGCATAGCGGCGTTGTTGTTGGTGTTGCCAGCCACTATTGCTATAGCGATTCCCCGCCAGAAACCGACTGATTTTCAATTGTCCTGTAACATCTTTAATGATTATTTCTAAGATAGTTAATTTCTTATTTTTTGGGCTACTAAAACAACTACATCGCTTCACAGTCCCCACCAAGGTGACAGTTTCTCCTTCCTTAAGCTGATTAATTTTTACTTGTTTACTATAGTCAATATGATTGCGGGGATAATAATACAATAAATCCCGCACAGTATATAAACCCAACTTGGCTAAGTCTTGGCTTTTTTTGATGCCAATAGTGGAAATGTCTTTTAAGCTTTGATGTAGTTGGGGAGTCTGGGTATAAGTTGAAGCTTTTGGAGTTGGTTGAGCAACTTTTAAAGGGGATTTGCTAGGGTCGACGACGATCGATTTCGGTTCTTTTTCAGGAATGATTTCAGCAGTAGAAATGCCAGTAATTCGTTGTTCAATTTGAGCTAAGAATCGTTTGGTTTCGTTAACTAAATGTTGTCTTTGGACTAGGGAAAGCTGGGGATAGTAGGAAAAATCTTGGGCGATCGCGAGCCATCGTTTCTGGTCAGCACCAGTCAAGCTCCGGGGAGTTTGTCCCAGAGTCAGAGTCAGAAATTCACTAAAGCGGTATTGGCGGCCTTGGAGGTCAACAAAACCAGATTCTGCCTCCACGGTGAGGGCTTTTTGTAAGCGCTGCCATTCCATTTTGATACCGATTGATAATAACCGCCTAGATAGGATTTTACGTACCTTGCTCGATCGCACGGTAGTTAGAGAAACCCTCAAGGGGTGACAACGCAGGCAAACTGCCCACTACATAAGGGTTTTAGCTGACAATATTAGAAAACAATATAGCTGGTGAAATCCTTCAAATGATACTTATATACTAATACTCCAACGAGATAATCAGTATTACAAGTATCAAGGAAGAAAATCATCGAACTAAGTTTGCTCGTTATCATAACTTTCTCTAAGTAGTTTGTAAGCTGTAATCCTCTCCCAGTAATTATTTGAGCAAGGTTGTCACCCCTTGAGAGAGAAACCACCACAATGACTAATAGGTCACTCCCTACCGAATTTTAACCCCTAACCACCTTGGCAGTTGATGCATTGAATAAATGCACCCCAAAAAGTGTCATGAAAATTCCTGCGACAGTTGCGATCGATACTCACCAATTACCTCTATCTTTTACATTCCAACGGCTCGCAATATCTATGGCGTACTGCTCGTTTGTGACTGGGTAGAAAATTGGCTGCTCAGGAAGTCGAGGTGGCCATCGACGAAAGCCACTTTGTCTGACAAGTTCTAATTCTTTGGGACCCGTAGGCCGATACAGGATAATGATTTCAATTAAGTCATTATACCATTGCCAGAATTATGCTTCTTTTCCATAGAGCGCACCTGTTCATTCAGCGTATTTCTCTCCCAAAATATCCCTTCAGAATATCCTTGGATTGAACTGTCAATTTCAGCAATTTCCAGGCGCTTCTCAGCCAAGCAAGCATACATTTCGTCAAGCTCTACCCCAAAATATTGTCTACCTAATTTCTTGGCAACCACAGATGTTGTTCCTGAGCCAAGAAAAGGATCAAAAACAACGTCTCCGGGATTGGAACTTGCCAGAATAGCTTTTGCCACTAATTTCTCTGGTTTTTGAGTTGGATGATCTGTGTTTTCTGGCATTGACCAAAAAGGAATTGTTATGTCTGTCCATAGGTTAGAAGGGTGGGTAAGACGGTAGTTTCCTTGCTCTGTCATATCCCAATCTTTGGGAGTGCCATTCACAGTATAAGGAGCAATTACTTTGCGCTTTAGTTTGACTGCATCTACGTTGAAAGTATAAGTGTCAGAAACTGTACAAAACCAGATATCTTCCGATGAGTTTTTCCAATTCTTACTAGCCCCCCGACCTTTTTCTCGCTCCCATGTAATCCGGTTACGAACTTGAAACCGATTTTTAATAGATTCAAACACAGCGGGGGAAGATTGCCAATCACAACAGATATAAATCGAAGCAGTAGGTTTCAATGTTTCTTCAAGACCACCTAAATAAGCATCTAGCCAATCTGTATAGGTGTCGAGTTCCATTTTCTTGAAACTACTAGAGTTGAATGTTTTGTTGAGATTATAAGGTGGATCAATAAATAGCAAGTCAACAGATTGCTTTGGCAGAAAATCTATTATTTGAGACAAATCTTGGTTAAGAGTACGGTTAATTATGTCTTGTAAATCTACAGGCTGACTTAGCTGCAATAACCTTTGTTTGTAGAAGGCTTGTTCTTCTTCGGTCAAAGTAATAGTTCTATTTCGAGTAGCCCGTTCCTTATCTTGCAACATGATCAACCCAAGATTTCTAATTATCAATTTTTTTATCGCTAATACTAACTGTAATCTTCCTAATTGCAACAGAAATTAGTCGTTAGAAGAAAACAACTTTCTATGAGATTATGGTGAGAAAGCTGCTAACACCAGATTTCATATAGTTAAAAAGTTAATTAACTGGTAGTTTTTCCTCTTGTATTAGTAAATTTATGAGTGTTGTAGATGTTATTATTTGTCTTCTCAAGAACTCTTTCGCACTCTAATAATCTTGAATGTCAGACGTAACTATATACCACTTAAATTTATCTCACAATTAGCTACCAAATCGTTATCTGCATTTATATAATTCTGTTACTATCAACTTTAATGTCTACTAAATAATGGCACCCACGAAGATTCAGAAGAACACCACAATATAGGGAGTGAGTTGTTTGGGCAAGTATCTTTAAATGTGATTAGTAATTGCCCACCGTCAAATCCAAGAGGTTGTTTTTTTTGTAGTTTTATTCCATATTTTTGTGCAATTTCCTTTGCCTTCTGTTTTTCTACTTCGTCATCAAAAACTGATGATCGATCAGTAAAGCAACGGTTAGAATCATCAAGATTATCGCATATATATATTTCAATCTTGAAAGTTATTTCTGACTCTATTTTTCTCTCAATAATCTCTCTTCCTGATTCAAGTCCACAAATAGTAGCTATAACAACTTTAATATTCCTATCTTTTATTGTATCTCCGCATAGTTGATTAAGTTTCTCAATGCCTTTAACAATAGAACCACCTGACGCTACTATATCATCAATAAAAACTATTGTAGATATCCTTCGATCATTGTCTTTTTCCAAAGTTGTAGTAATATCTTCAAGTGAAGCAACATTAGTGCTAATAATTTTGTTTTCATTTGCATATAGACGTGCATAAGAGGAACTGCTTTTTGCGGGATTGTCAAAACTACTCAACATGATTGCACGAATATTTTTCTCACCCTCTTTAATAGAATATGTCATATTTCTTTTGACGTGATTATGAATTATTTTGAGTTTTTCCCGAATTTCTAGTTCACCATAAAATTTAACATGTTCTAATAGTTTAAACATGAGGCGGCGTTCTAGATTATCGGCAAATTGATCTAACCAAGCACGCACATGAGAAATAGTAATTTCCCTACTACGATATAAGCTCCAATTCTTAATCAAAATCATGATTTCTTTATCACTCACAAATGCTTTATCTTCTTTTCTCTTTAGTTCATAAAGAGCATTGGCATCTGAGAGACTGCTAGTCAATAGCTTACTGCCTCTTTGAATAAGCCATTCGTCAAATAGTTCAGGCTTTAAGCGAAAATACCCATCTTCTTCTAAGAGAATACCTCTATTGATAAAGCTCTCAATCATGGTATCAGTTGCAACATCACTCAAAATTCTGGATTCAAGAATTTCCTGTCTTCCAACTCTACTATTGCAGCGCTTAATCTCTGCATAGGCAATTAAAAATTTCCTTCTTTGTGTTTGAATCTGATCTATTTTTTCCGATTGATCTTCCCAAATACCATCAATCCAAAAGTGATTTACATTAATTGTATCTAATGATTCAATAGAATCAGCTATTGCCTCTTTACACTCATCGATTGAAATATATGAGTCCTTCTTATCACATGCCTGTTTAAACAATTTGTCACAAATGAATTTTGTAAAAAATGGATTCCCTTCAGTTAAGCTGTATATTTTGTCGATTGACTCATCACTAAACTCAAGAACATCTTGAACAGGATATCTTATAAGCTCTTTGAAGTCACCAAAAAACTTTTCCTTATCAAAATAATCAACCTGGAAAGGAGAAAAAAGGTTTAACCTGTCAGTAGATTGGCGAATAATTTGCATGTTTTCTCCACCAATAAGTATGAAGCCTATTTGAGTCCCCTCTTGACTCAAACCCCTAATATTATGGAAAAATGTATTACCAATATGAGTGTAGCGATATAATTCGCTAGGTATTTCATCAAACTCATCAATGATAATAATAAACTTAAGCTTAGGAAGAATTCTCTTAATACGTTTGAAATAGGTGGCGAGAGGAGGAGATAAGACCTCATCAAAAATAGGTCTGTTAATTTCAAAATTACTTAATTCATCATGATAAAGAGTTTCTTCTACAATGGCATCTCCGAGGGTTTTTATAAAACTTTTAGAAGAGGTTTTATCTAGATCACCTATTTTAATAAATATAGGTACAAAACCTTTTTCTTTCTGAAGCTTAGTGGCTAATGTCTTAGCTATTGATGTCTTACCAACTCTTTTTTGTCCAAATATCATAGCTGATTCAATAGTATCTGAAATCAAATTAGCATATATATTCTCCACTAGCTCTTTTCGACCAACAAGTTCTTCTTCCTTCTCAACGGCTTGCAAGCTATAGGGTCTTCTGGATTTTATTCTAGCCCAATCAATGTCTTCTCTTTGAGGTTCAAATTCAAAGAGGTCTTCATCAAAACTTGGACTTTTATTATAATTTCGCCATGACCAACGAATAAATAGGCTTGGACTTTTAATATTGTTAGATAAAACTATAACAGGCAAAATAAATGTAAAGCTCTCGACTTTCATCTCTGCTGAAATAATCTGGCTGAACTCTGTCATTAAGCCATCAGTATCCATGACTTCAATCTCAACATCAAACGCATATCCTAAGCCCTCATTTTTCAAAACAAACTTTAGATCGATCTGCTCATTTGCTTTGTGAAAAGGATATTTTCGACTTGGGTGAAGCAACCTTACCTTAGCAGGTTTTATAATGTCACTCTTTCCAAAATCATCACAAATTAAACTATGAATCTTTCTAAATATATTTTCCAAACAAAGCTTTGAAAACTCCGAAGAGCATTGTTCAACCTCCTGGATATATTTAGAAAATATGTTGTCTACATTATGAAATACCTTCATTCGAGAAACACCAGATGTTTCTTCATAAAATTTTAGGTTATCGAATAATTCTTTTAACCTTTCCTCAGAGATGAGAGAAGTATCAATGAAATTATGTAGGAAAAATCTATTTATAGGCTTTTTTAATGCCTTCATGATTTTACTTTGGCAATCAACTGCAAGTTTTAAACTTGTAAGGTCTGATGCAATTATCTTAAATTCATTAAGCATTTTATGCTCAAGACCTTTCAAGCAGGAAAGCTTCTCATGATTTTCTGTTTTCTCCCCTATATCTAGACTCGGATATATTTTAGAAAGTTGCTCATCAAAAAGGCTAAAAACTTTATTTCGAAAAACCACATCTTCCCAGATTGCTTTTTCATTGTGACAAATAAGCCTAAGAAAACATGCGGCAATAAATTGTTTTTGCTGTGGAGTATTAGTAGGATTAAATAAAATTTCTGGTGAGAAATTTGAGTTAGAAAGGTTTTGAATTTGAATTATTTTTTGTGTATATTCATTTCGTTTATTTTTTATATCCCTCCCATCAACCTCTGCTATTTCTGTAAGTAAGATATCGATTTCTCTAATCATTTTTACCTCACATGTCAAAACATGGATTTATTAAATTTATTTATAGCAGTGTGATTTGAGTTATAAAGTTTGCCTAGCCATTATTTACTAACTTACTCATTTGTTTATGATTGACTATATGTCGAATTCAAAAAACTGTGTTTGACATCCTAAAAAAACAAGCTTTTTTATGTGAACTATACAGACAAATATAAACTCTATTCTAGATATTTGTCGAACATATTTCTAGACTTTATATACTATGTATTATTTATTGCTTTGATATAACCCTTACCATGCTGCGCCATTTTTCTTGAGATTTGACTAAATCCCTGAATTTTCGCCTCAGGTAAGGTAGATCGGGACTCACGGCTCCGTATCGCCAAGCCATATAAGCTTGAGAAATTTCTAGGATTATAGCTGCCTGCTCTGGTTCCAGATATTGCTCACAGGTTTGGGCGTATTCCCAAGGAGTTTGGGCGGGTTGTTTCGGGTGGCCCTGGAGGGCTTGGTGGTGGAGCATTTGCTGGTAGAGGCTTTCCATGGGGGGTAACTTCCGCAGCCAGAGGGCGTAAAGAGTCGATCGCCACCTTTGCCAACCAAGCCAACCGAGAAACGAAACAGCGATCGCCCCCACCGCCCCGGTTAACAAGCCCAGCCAACTACCAAAGATCAAGCCCCAAAGAGTGCCGAAAACCCAAGCGATCGCCCCAGCAATGGTTTCCCAAACAAAGGCAAAGAAACCACTCACCGGCGAAGGTAGCCAGCCAGCGATCCAACTCCAAAATTGTTGTAGCACACTAAAGGTCTGGGACTCCTCAATACTAGAGGGGACTAATTCCATCCCCGGCAAGGGATTGAAGGTAAACCAGCCATAGTCAGGAAAATAGACCTCCGTCATCATGAAGGCATCGGTATTTTTCACCGTGTAGTAACCAGTGAAGGGATTAAACTCCCCTGTATTGAACCCAGCCACCAATCTGGCAGGGATGCCAACGGAGCGGAGCATGATGGTATAGGCGGTGGCAAAATGATCCGGCAAGCCCCCTTCCGATCTCAGGAAAGTTGTCACCAAATCTTCGTTTTCCTTCAGGAACGGCAAATTGGGCTGGACTCGAAAAGTTTGTTTCAGGCGTTGTGCCAAAAACAGAGCCTTTTGGTAATTATTCGTCAGGGGCTTGGGCGATCGTCCAAAGAGTTTTTCCGTTTGCTGTTTAATGTCACTAGCGAGCGCTGGTGGCACTTGCAGATAGTACTTAGGAATCGCCTCTGGATAATTCACCCCCGCCTGCTCTAGTTCCTTGGGGTTGCGGTAAGCCACATCCGAAATCACTGTGTAGGTAAAGCCATCGATGAGTCCGAGGGGCGATCGAATCCCCCCCTCTGGATCCAGCCCCACCTCTTGAGTCGGGAAGAAAATCTCCCGTGCATGTGCTAAGGCGGGAATCACATTGGGTAAGTCGGTTACTGCCGTGTAACTTTGGATCACTTCCCTAGTTTTTGCCTTAGTGAAGGGGGGAGCGAGGAAAAATCTAAACGTCCAGCCCGGTCTTTGGATGCGCACCACTTGCCGATCGCGAGAAATATCCCAGCCTTGACCGTTGTAGCGATCGAAAGCCAGCACCCGCCAAAATCCCGGAGCTTGAGATCGCACCCGCATTACTTCTTGGGGAACCAGTTCTCCCCGCAGGTTCTGATTAATCTGACTGCTAAAACCGTAGTAAGACTTGCTATCCACCTGTCCCGGAGTAGTCCCCGGCTGCTGCCCCAAATCCCCTACTTGGTAGCCCGGATTCCTGATTCCCTGCTGCATATTTTGGAACCGAGACTCATCCACATTCACCGGGGCACTCACTGGAAAGGTTTGGAGTTGGTAGCCGGGAAACCTCGGCATCAGGGCAAATAGGGCTAGCCCGATCGCCAGAATAATCACCAGAAATAAACTCAGCCGTTGAATTGATAAATAGCCCGGTAGCTGAAGACTTTTCCGCCGTCCATTGCCCCAAGATGGTTCTAAATTTCTCTGTGGAGGATGCAAACCTAACTGCGATCGATAATCTACGATCAGGGTGGGAATAGCGATCGCCAAAAATACTAACAATAAAGGCGCAAAGCCCATGGTCTGGGAAATAGTCCCCGCCACCCCCAAGAGGATCAGCCCAATCACCATCGAATAGCCCAAATCCTTGCGCCGAGGCAGGTCAAACGTATGCAACACCTGAACTTGGGTTAATAGCTCTGCTAAAACTAAGCGAGTGTCATTTAATTGGGCAATAATATTCCGAAAAAACAGTCCCATGGCGATCAGCATCCCCAAAGCTAGGAGAAACTTCACCGAAATATTGCGATCGTGCCGCCGCTGCCAAGACCAACTAGCCCCCACAAAACTCAGAGGCACAGCCCAAGCACTCATCTGGGTATCCGCTGCAATATCTGTGGCAATTATGCCCACCGTCACCAGTAGTTGCACCAACACCCGCAACAGGAGGGAGTTTTCTGGCTGCACCCTAGGCAAAGAGTTAAAATATCTCTGAACCTCTGCTAGAGAAGGTAAATGCCAACCCCGTGACGGGATATCTGTTGGGGGTAAAGAATTATTAGTCATAGATAGTTCTAAGCCATGATTATCCCTAGCTCTTTCCTATCCAGTTCAGATTAATAGTTAAATAATTGGTTAAATCATTAGTTCACTAATGGTTAACCTACCTAACTATTGACTAATTATTTGGTGACAGAAATAGCAAAGCTGAGGGGGGTTTGTTCTCCTTCTAATAGTTTAATCTCTAAAGGATAGAGTTGATTTGGTTGGAGATCAAATAGCTCAGCACTGAGGTAGCCCGGATAAGCCCGCTCGGTCATCACAGAATCATGGGGGTTATCAATGGTCATTTTGCCGCCCTTGGGTAACCACACCTGCACCCGAAGGGAAGGGTTACTAACTCGTCTAGATAGCTCTTGACTGCTTTGATAGGTCAACTGCAAATCTATAGCACCGTAGATGGTCTGCCATTGGCGATGGAGATGGGGCTTGGCTGCGGAAACAGATAGGGTCAAGGAGTTGATGATCTTTTGTGCTGCCATCAACGATAGAGCCATCTGCTGATCTAAAGTGGCTGAGGCATAATCTATTTCTGTGGGGGAGGCTAGGGAAGCACCCCTACCGGGGAAGCCTCCAGCAAGAACTAGGCCTGCCACATCATTGAGGGATTGCCCACCTTCAGGAAACAGTTCTCCCACGGCTTTGACAATTTGCACTCCCAATTTACGGGGGGTAGCAACTACGGCAAAGCAGCCCTGCAAAACTTGAGCCAAAACTGCTTCTGGCAGTCCTTGGAGTCCGTCATTCAGGGTCTGGAGTTGGGGTAGCCACTGCTTGAGATCTGGGAGACGAACAGCCGGAGCTAGGAAGGCTGGTTCGTCTAATTCATAGTCTGAGATACTCGTCTCCCAAGGAAATAAGGGGAGACGGTTTTCTATTTCAGATTGAATGCGTTGTTTTAAGATTGATTGAAAGCGTTGTTGCACAGTTGGAATTTCTCCCCAGTTGGATTTATAAACCATAGGTGACCCTGACGGGTTTGGGACTTCCTGATGCTCCTGACTACTAGCTGCTAGTTCTGGGCTATGGACTGAGGGGGAATCTAGCTCTTCCCACTCTAGAGGGTCTAGGGGGAAGTCTATGGCTGATCCCTCTAGGGGGGAGACAGCGATCGCATCCATTGCCAAAGCACCACTAGAGGCATTTTGTAGCCATTGCTTGATGCTGTTGAGCATATCATTCAGTTCCTGTTCAGTGTCATTATTCATGGCTAGATAATTTTGATCCGGATAAAGTAGAATTACGTATTTTCCAAGCACTATCGAGGACTTTGAACCAAGAGTTTTGGATTTGGTTAGTGGTAATACCTAAAGTCTGGGTAATTTCAGAATCCTTTAATCCTTGCTTTTTCAAGTGGAGGATATTTTTTTGCCTGCTGTCTAGTTGCCCTTGGAAAGTTTGCCATTCTTGGGTTGTTAAGCCTAGATTCTTCTCTAGATCTGCTTCTAACCACTGATGCACCAGTTCCCAGCCATGGGAGAGGGCAAAACGGATCAGGTGATATTTGAACTTCTGCTGGAGGTAGTCCCGCTGCCGAGGATTTAGCCCTAGGATGGCTTCAATTTCGTTGGTAGGCAGATCCTGTAACCGCAGCACGAAGTAATCGGCACATTCTTTTTGTCCTTGGTCTTCGAGATATTTAAGCAGTTCATCAATTACCGACTGCCGCAAATTAGAAGAAAGGGGATCCTTATCATTGACCACCATAGATTCCCTGACTTGCTTCAGGGTGCTGTCATGGCTAGGAGTATCTGAGTCCCCGGTGGCTCCTCCAGCAGCTTGATCCATATCAATGGACGTTTCTGGGGGTTGCTGTTGTGAAAAAGTTTGGGCGCGGAGGATAATTAATTGTTGCGATCGCCTCCCCGGCAAGGGTATCCGTCGTTTGGCATAGCGTTCGACAAAAGCCATATATTCAGCTAGTTCCAACAAAGTCCGAGGAACATAGCGAGAATCAAGGTGGTTCTGTTCTCGAAAAACCTTGGTGGCTTCACCATAAAATCCTTGCAGAAAATCCTCAATCAATTGCAAGCGGATTTGGTAGCTGGTGGGGTTTTTCGGAACATTGATATAGCGATAAATAATGGCACTCAAATTACTGTGGAGTTCTGATCTGCCCCGGCGGGAGCCTAGTTGATAGTAGCGCAAACACTGGGTGAGGCGATGGCGAGCTAGTTTTGTTGCCCACATATCTACTTCACCAGAGTCTTGAATGCGCTGACTCATTTCACAAATACGCTCTACCTCCTTGGTAAAACGCATCGCTACTTCTGAGCAGTTTGCTTCCTTAGCTTTGGTATACTGCTGAAGTTCCTTTAGGAGTAGTTGATGAATAGCCTCCACGTCTTGGCAGAATTCCCCCATATTTGTTAAATGCTTAAGATTTACCCTAGCATAGGATAGATAGTTTGATTAGAAACCCATGAACTTAGAACCGAATTTAGAACAGAAACTAGAACAACAGATGCAGGCACTGATTGACAATGCGCCTCAAGACGGGCAAACCCCGATGATTATGCAGGCGATCGCTCCTGTTTTGAAGCATTTTGCCACTAGGCTGCAACGTTCCCAGTATTATATCCTGCAATCTTCCGATCAGAGTTGGTTGGTGACAACCCTAAGTAATCGTACTCAACCAGAGCTAGAGAAAAATGTAATTTATGGCTTTCCGACCCTGAAGGATAGTCATAACTTTCAGATTCATCCAGATACACAAATCTTGACCCTAGCAGTCCCAGTGCTACACATTCTGTTTCAGATGTTTGCCATGACTATGGTAGATAGTGTGGTTTTTTTTGAGACTCCGGGGGATATCATTCATGGAACTGAGGTGAGCAGACTAGATTTAGAAAGTGCCATTCAAAGGCGACTCCAACAAGTCGGCACTATTTACAAAAGTTCTCCCCCTAGTCCTCCACCCAATATTGCTTAATACCTAATAGGGACGTAATCCCTTGTGCTCCGAAACCTTAAATATCGAAACTTATTACATTTATGGAAAATAATTTACCGATCGTATATATTAGTGTCCTCTTAGCTCTCTTAGCTAGTGCGAGTTGGTTTTTAGTTCAACAGATTCTTAGAACTCGTAAGGTAGAAAGCAAATTTTCTAAGCTGCAAAATAAACTCAAACAAGAAAAAGGTACAGCCGCAGACTATTACGAACTAGGCAGTATTTATCTAGACAAAAGAATGTTTGTCCAATCTCTAGGGCTGTTCCAGAAGGCAATGAAAGCCGGCACGGATCTAGAGCCAGAAAATCTGGCACTAATCTACAACGGCTTGGGTTTTGCCTATTTTTCTCAGGAGCAGTACGATTTGGCAATTCGTCAATATAAGGAAGCTCTAAAACTCAATCCAGAATATGTGGTTGCCCTAAATAATCTTGCCTTCGCTTACGAGAAGAAGCAGTTGACTAATCAAGCGCTGCAAACCTATGAAGAAGTCTTGAAATATGATGCTAATAATTCTACGGCTAAGAGTCGAGTAGAATCCCTACGTAAACGATTCATTCCTTCTAACTAGATATTGGCTCAGTATTTAGTCTTTTCAAGGGTCAAATCCCCCACCTCTTGTGGCTTTAATTACAGCAGTTTGAGAGTGGGTGGCTACAGCCACCCACTCTCAAACCCAACATTGATAGGACTTTCAATGTTCGTAGCGTGTCTTGTTTGAACGCAAAGTGCTGTAATGAAAAAAATTGAGTTTAATACCCCGCCTCAAGCGGCAGGGTTGTTCATAAAAAAAGGTGTTTGGAACGCGAAATGTTTCAAACACCTTTTTTAATGACTAAATCAAGGGTATGTAAATACACTGCATAAATACTTACTGCCGGATCGATACTCCTTTGTCAGGCGCTAGTTGATGACCCTCTTGGGGAGATGGCTGCGCCTGAGGCTGGGAGGCAGGATCAACTTATTCCCAAATAAGAAAAATGCTGCCTCCTAGGAAGCAACACTAAATAACAATGGTACAAGTCTATGTCTATATTCTCGAAAGTTCAAGCCTTCGTGGCAGTTTCGCTTATTCTTGTCAGCTTTGGCTCCTATGCTATGGCTAAAGAAAAGCCGCAGGCTAGGTTATGTGAGACTTCTGAAGGCAGAATTCCTTGCCCCTAGTTGTTAGACAACTTTTGCGATCGCCCATCCCTTTAGCTGTGGTAATCGATAACCTGAGACTGACAATCTACTATCGATTATTGCAATTAAAGGGCTGACATGACCAACTGATTGCCTATGGGCGATCGCTTTTTTCTTTCTATCACTAAAATAGCACGAATCCCAAAAGATCACCTACTATAGTAGGTAACTTTATCACAAATCACTACTTAAGAATCAAGAGGTGTAGATTATGGTACTTGATCCCTCCGCAGAAGCCGTAGTTGACGAAGTAATCCAACCAAATCATCGTGGCAGAGTTCGTTACCAAGGTTCCCATTGGCCTGCTAGATGCTCACAAGCTATTACCTTAGAAGAAGGAACTATTTGCTCGGTTGTGAATATCCAAGGAATTACCCTGATTGTCATCCCAACTCCTTATTAGTGAGGATGGCTATATATATTTATCCTAAATGAATTTAGAATTTTAGAGGGTTGAGATGATTTTGGTTATGGAACCCCCAGCGAAGTTGGGGTTCCATAATACAATTTGCTTGGCGACGGCTATACATTAAAATTTGTATCTAAATTTGGTGTTTGCAGTTTAGCTAAAACAAATTGCTCATAATTAAAACATCATTAGGAATAATTTGTTAATCTTGTTTTCTTTCATAATTATGAAGAAACTTTGCTATGCAACAATTTGCGTAGCAATTTACAACGAAAATATTCACTGAACTGAGGGTGTTAATTATGAGCTTAGAAGAAAGAGCTAAAGCAGCAGCTAAGAATATTGAAGGTAAACTTGAAGAAACCTTAGGCAATATTGTTGGCGACCCAGAAACACAGGCAAAAGGTAAGGCAAAACAAGTGGAAGCGGCTGCTCGGAATACAGTTGAGAATGTAAAAGATAAGGCTAAAGGCTTGGCTGATGCAGTCAGAGACAAGGCAAAAGAAGTTAGAGATACCATTAAATAGACATTACTAACTGAATTTCTTAAGAGTACATAGAGTGCGTTCTTAAGAATACTTTGTACTTAGCTCTTGTCGGCGTAATTTCAACCGATTGATCAAGAGAACTGTTAATTATAGTCGTCGCCAAGCAGGTTGTGTTGTAGAACCAAAATTATCTCAACCCCCTTGGCGGTTGCTATATATAGCAATCCTAACTGAGTTTAGAATTTTAATAAGTTGAGAACGACTCCTCCTCCGGGGGAGCCGTTCTCAACTTATTTAGGATCGCTGTATTTGGCTGAATAGAGTATTTCCTGCCATTGGTGGATAATTTGGTTGAGGGTTTTTACTTCTGGTGTATTGGTTATGGTAGTCAGTTCTCCTCGTAGCAGTTGTAGTTCTTGGAGGATTGGGAATAATAATTCTGAATTTGTGGCTATAGTTTTTTGCGGCAGGGAGTAAGCTGCTACCTTATTTTTGATTAGAAATAACCGCTGAAGTTTAGACAAGAAGCTCAACTCCAAAGAATTAGTTAGCTCTAAGTTTGGCTGGAGAATAGAAAAATCAGCTAATTGTTCATAGCCCAGAAACTCCTGCATGAGATGAAAAGCTTGACTAACTTCCTGACCGCCGGGGTAGGGCAGGCTAGGAATTAATAAGTCTGATCTGTTGATAATGGGTGGCTGATAACTGGTAACTGATGCTTCGGCAAAGCTCAGCACAAGCAACTGATAACTGAATTGGCGGAGGGGTGTATTTTTCTTTTGGCGCCGCCAATAGGTGAGAAACCAGATCAGTCGATCGCAAAGGCTGTTCAAGCTATTCGTCCTTGGATCAACCCAAGTATGTGCCAACTCCCCTAGGAGGAATGTTCTTTGGTTGGGTAATAAGAGCCAATCTTGGGAACTGACTGGGGGATAAAAATATTCATCTAAGGCGGGGTTTTCTAGCCATGTGTAGAGAAGTTTGAGGGGCGAGGGATGACGATCGAGATATTTAACTAGTACCCGTTGGGTGATCGCCCTTTGCCAAGGATTGATCATCACTTGTAAGCATTTCTCTAGACCCGCCCTAGAATCGATCGAGTCTAGTTGGAGTTGTCTTTGTAAACAGAAACTAGTACCGGGCAGGGGCAAAACTAGTAATTCATCCCAAAGAATTGGATGATCTTTCTGTTTGCCAATGACCAGCGTAAGCACACTCCAGAGAAACTCCAGAGCATAAATAGGCAGACGCAACGCCCCCACCGCCACCATCAAGTTAAACCAAATCCCGATCGTCCGAAAAGTACCCACTGCTGGCAGCACGCGCCCCCGAATACTAATGGCGGCGGTGAAGAGAATAATCGTGATCACTCCCCCAGCAAAGGCGATGACTAAGATAAAGCATAGACTACTAAAAACCCCGATGGCTCTACGCCCACTCAAACCACTAGCAGCACTGAAGGTTAAGCCTAGAGTCACCCCTAGAAGAATATAGAGGATCAAAACTAGAGCCTCGGCGCTAAATTGTTCCTTGAAACTGGGGTTGTTGCGGAAGCGATCGATTACCACCAACGCCCCCGAAAGTAGGACACTATTTGCCACCGTAATCAACAAACTGGCTGCAAACGTTCCCAAGCCCTCAGCCATAATTAACCCCAAGGTGAGGAAAATTCCCATAGCGGCGATCGCCATCATGGCCGACAGACTGGCACAACTAGCAAAGACAAGATTGAAAAATAGTTGTTGGTTCCTGACTCCGCCGAGGGGAAGTTCTGCCCCCGTATTCACCGCCCAGAGCTTAGGGAATCGTTCAAATCCTGTAGAAATTACTTGCTTGCCATCAGGGGTGGCACTCACCGTGCGTACCCAGCTTTGGTGTCCCGCTAGGGTGTGCTGAAGTTTACCGGTGGCTAGATCCCAGATTTTGGCAGTGCGATCGCTAGAGCCAGAAATGATTTGTCCTTGGGATGTCAATGCTAAATCTGTCACCCAGCCTTGATGTCCTGTCAAGGTATGAAGGAGTTGATTTTGTTGCAAATCCCAAACCCGTACCGTGCGATCGTCCGCCCCCGAAACGGCATACTTACCATCTTTGGTGATGGCTAAATCCTCGATCGTGCTGGTATGTCCCGCCAGAGTGGCAATTTCCCGACCTTGACTCAAATCCCAGACCTTGAGTTGATTATCCGCCGCTGCGGAAATAATTCTTTGCTGGTCAGGGGTGATCGCTACCTTGGTGACTCCCCCGGTATGACCAGTGAGGGTGTATTTAACTTCCCCAGTAGCCATATCCCAAACCTTTAGCTGTTGGTCCTTGCTGCCAGAAACTAATTGGTTGCCATCACTAGTAATCGCTAGGGAGAGGACTGGTTGCTCATGACCAGTGAAGGTGCGGATATTTTCCCCAGAATCTAGATTCCATAGTTTCAAGGTATTGTCCACCGCTGCTGAAATTACCTGAGTTTGATTGGGCAAAATTGCCAAATCCGTCACCCAGCCCCGGTGTCCCTTCAGGGTCTTGAGGGATTTCCCCTGCTGCAAATCCCACACCCTCAGGGTACGATCTCGCCCTCCAGACACGGCGATTTTGCCATCTTGGGTGATGGCGACCGTATTCACGCTGGTATCGTGCCCCCTCAGGGTATGCAATTCCTTGCCCTGTTGCAGATCCCACACCTTCAGGGTGGCATCAGTGGAAACTATCTGCACCCGCTCAAAGCGATCGCCCGCCGCCGTCACCATCACCTGCCCATTCCCAGAAATTGCCACACTATTCACCCAAGAAGTATGCCCCGCCGTCATTCCTTGGCGATAAAACCAGAGGGCGATCGCCGCTAGTAGGGCTGTAAACAGGAGAGCGATCGGCAGCATCAAATACAGCCTGCGGTAGGCTGGCACAAACAAGCCATACCAAAATCTTGCTAACCCGCCGAGGCGATACACCTCTGGGTTAGCTTGGTAGAGATAGCTATGGCAAGCACTGGGGCGAAAAAATACCCAGTAGGTTAGCAGAGCGTAGTGATAGGGGTTACAGGGATGCAGGCATTGGGGTGATTGGCTCGGAGGTTGGGGGAAAGTAGGCATAGAAATAATCGTCAATTTCTCAGGGATAGGGAGTCATACCGATATTAATCAATTATTAATCAATTAATCTGACTACTTGAAGGACAAATTATCAAAATTAATATCTAGAGCAATTTCCGAGATCGTTTCGGCAGTTTGTGTGTGGGCTGAGGATCGTTTAAGTCCACACACAAACTCAATCCTAGTCAATATTTTAGGGGTTTAATCCAATGTGGCAACGAATGTGCGATCAATAAATTTTGTTGTAGGGGTAGCGCATTTGCGAGACAGTTATCTCATCACACAATAAATTTCCTCCGCAAATGTTCTACCCTCTTGATGCTGCGGGATAATTGTCGTGGTGACTCGAGGAGGGTTTCGCATTTGCGAATCCAACTCCATAAACAATAAAAATCTCTAGCGCAAATGCCAAGCCCCTACTAAAACTAAGTAATCAAGCAATTCTTCCAAAATGAGAACTACTGTTTAGCAATGCGATCTGAATTGCTTCAGGAGTATGTATGCTAAATTTGACCTAGTTATTTAATTTAATTATTGACTTTGTTAATTTCTATAATTTCTATGCAACTTTTAGCTTGGCAGTTTGCTTCTCCGGGACCGATGCTATTTGAATGGGGGAGTATTGCGGTGCGCTGGTATGGCTTTTTGATTGCCTCGGCAGTGTTGATTGGGGTCACCTTGTCTCAATATCTGGCGAAACGGCGGCAGGTTAACCCCGAACTCTTGGCAGATTTGGCTATTTGGTTAGTCGTAGCATCAATCCCGGCGGCGAGGATTTATTATGTGGTTTTTCAATGGTCACAGTATCAAAATAATCCGGGGGATATTCTAGCTATCTGGAAGGGAGGAATCGCGATTCATGGGGCAATTCTCGGGGGCACGATCGCCGCGATAATTTTTGCCAAGCTGCAAAAAGTTTCCATCTGGAAGTTGGCGGATCTAGTCGTCCCCTCCCTCGCCCTAGGGCAGGCGATCGGCCGCTGGGGGAATTTTTTCAACTCCGAAGCTTTTGGTCGCCCCACCGATTTACCATGGAAGCTATTCATTCCCCCAGCAAATCGCCCTGTAGATTATGCTAATTTTGAGTATTTTCATCCCACCTTTCTCTACGAATCTCTGTGGAACTTGTTAGTATTTAGTCTGCTATTATTTATCTTCTTCCGTAGCCTCAAGCCCAACTCGCCGATCAAAACTGGAACCCTCGCATTATTTTACTTAATTGCCTATAGTATCGGCAGGTTTTTCGTCGAAGGATTACGTACCGATAGTTTGATGGCGGGACAGTTGAGAACAGCCCAAATTGTTAGTTTGATTTTAATTGGTTTGGGAGCTTTAGGTTTGGTTTGGCTCTATAAGTTGCAACGAAATTTACCAGATGTAGTTAGTAGTTCTCAACAACAGCTAGATTCTAGATCACTATAGGAGCAGGAATAAATGTTGCCCATCCTACTTTTATGCTCTTAAATAATTATCAAAGCAGAACTATAAATTAAGTGAAACCTAGGAGTAAACAGTAAATGTTTAAAAATGCCCACTGGCTAGAAATTACTGAACTAGTAGTCGTCATTCTCACGGTGATTAGTTTAATTGTTGCCGCAGTTTCTAAACAACTTATTTATGGATTACTCCTGGTGGCAATTTTATTGTTGCTAAACCTGCTTAATCGCCGCCGCTTAGAACAACTAATTCGCCGCACTAATCGGACTCGCATGGGGCAGATGGATGAATTAAAAGTGGCAATTAATAGCTTCTCCGAGTCGATCGCCCAACTCCAGTCCGCCTCCACCACCCTATCCCCCGACCAAATCAATGCCCTGCTAATTAGCATCCGCACTCTCCAAGATGGCCAGCAAACTATGGCTCAGGCGATCGCCCCCATCCAAAACCAGCTCTACAAATTAATTACCGACTTCCACGAGCGCCCAGAATTAAGTGAAATCGAAAACCTTGCCACCGTCATCCTTGCTCTGCAAAACTCCCTCAGCCAGTTCCCATCTTTAGGTAAAATTGAGCAAAGAGTTGCCCACCTAGAAGAACTAATCGCTTCGGAAGATTAATACCAAAATGGAATTATTAGAAATTCTGCGATCGGACTACCAAAAATTTCCCTTAGATCAGACCTATGATATCTATGCCCCGGATGTCTATTTCCAAGACCCAATGAATAGTTTTCGGGGCGTTGAGAAATATCAGAAAATGATTAGATTTATTAATAAATGGTTTGGCAATCCTTACCTAGAACTCCATGAAATTAAGCAAACAGAAGTTGACTCTAATGAAACTAATTCCTTGAGTAATTCTCAGGGCAAAATCATTACCCGTTGGACTTTAAGTTGGAACACTCCTCTACCTTGGCAGCCCAGAATTGCTATTCCGGGATGGAGTGAATTAGAAATTAATTCCCAAGGTTTAATTAGCTCCCATGTAGATTATTGGGATTGTTCTATTTGGGATGTTTTGAAACAACACTTCTAGGAGGCTATTTATAGAACCCATTTGGTATCTCTAATGCTTGATATCTCTAATGCTACGATGTGTTAGGCAATAGCCATAAGGCATCTTCCTTCTATCCTAATGCTATAGCTGTCGCCACTTTCCTTAGAACATTTTGTGTCGTGGAACCCCCGCTTTGCGGGGGTTCTATGAAATTACTATTATGGTGCTTGCCATACAAGATTGACACTCCCACGTCTAAAGAGCATGGGATTCTTAAGATTTCAGACATCGAAACTTAAAGGCGTTGTCAATGCACCCCTACTCACTCAATACAACTACCTCTCAGTAAGGGCTGGGGGTGAAGCTATTTTATTTACATAAGAGGTCTATTAGACACCTAAGGAGTGCAAGCACCCATTAGCTCTTTAGATGATTTTTCAACCTTGGGTCCAACTTCTGCGATTACCTTGCGTGCTTCTACTCTCTTACTAGGATCACGCCAATCTGTCATTGCTTTTTGGAGAATTTTCAGGTTACTGACATAATCCTGTTGCTTGCTCTTAAGATTGGCATCACTTATATTTAATGCCTCGATTTCTTGGATCGCTGTTGCCAATGAGGGAATGACAACACCATTCTCTCCCTTTGGATCACCATCCAGCCGGACATCCATAACTACGGCAATATCTGACTTTGCTGTCTCTTCTATTCCACCTACTTTCACCAACATAGATGCCGATTTTTTTGATAAATCTTGGCAAGAGTTACCACATCCACCCACTAGACTACTAATCAAAAGAAGAGGAGCGATCGCAACCATTCTGCATAAATTAATTGTGCGTAAATTATCAGAGATATTTTTCATGTTAATCCTTGACTTATTCTTGGTATTTACTTTATCGGCATGACATAACCAAATAAGTTTGGGTCTATTTCTGTTACTTTTATATCATCTAAACCGTATTCTGCCCAACGCCGATCGACCATGGCAGCTACATCAGGGTCTGATTCCAAGGGTTCCCCCCAAGGATGATCGGTTTCTGGGGGAATCTTGGTTGTCGCATCAATGCCCATCCTTCCCCCTAAGCCAATTTTCTCGCTGGCAAAATCAAGGGTATCGAAGGGAGTGTGGGGCAGAATAAATACATCCCGCACCGGGTCAACCTTAGAAGTGATTGCCCACACAACTTGGCGAGGATCCCTGATATTGATGTCTTTATCCACGACGATCACAAATTTAGTGTAGGTAAACTGAGGCAAGGCACTCCAGAAAGCGAGGGCAGCCCGGCGCGCTTGACCGGGATAAGCCTTATCAATGGAAATAATGGCAGCTTTGTAGCTGAGGGCTTCCATCGGCAGGAAGAAATCTTTGATTTCGCTGACCTGCTGCCGCAGAATCGGAGTGTAGACCCGATTTAGAGCGATCGCCATCATCGCCTCTTCCTTAGGAGGTCTGCCACTAAAAGTGGTCAGATAAACAGGTTTTTTGCGGTGGGTCATGCAGTGGAACCTGACTAAGGGAGAATCTTCCACCCCGCCGTAGTAGCCCATGTGATCCCCAAAGGGGCCATCTGGCAGCACTTCTCCGGGGGTAATCGTTCCTTCTAGAACAAATTCTGCATCTGCTGGCACTTCTAAATCTACAGTTTTGCATTTTGCCAACTGTACGCCTGTGCCGCCATACAATCCAGCAAACAACCATTCTGAGAGGTCTACAGGGATTGGGGTGGCCGCAGCCATAATAATTAGGGGATCTACACCGAGGGCGATCGCGACTTCTAGTTTCTTGCCCTGCTCTGCTGCCTTGCGGAGATGTCTGGCTCCGCCTCGTACCGAGAGCCAATGGACAGTCATGGTAGTTTTTGATTGCAACTGGAGGCGATAGACCCCCACGTTGGGAATCCCGGTTTCACAATCTTTGGTGATCACCAAGCCCATGGTAATAATCTTGCCCCCATCTCCTGAGTAGGGACGGAGGAGAGGCAGAATATTTAGATCTAAATCTTGCTCTTCAATAATTACCTGTTGACAGGCAGGCAAGAAATCCCGCCCCGGTTTTGCCTTTAGGACATCGAAGAGGACTTTGCCAAAATCTATAGCCTGAGCCACAGTTTTGGGAGGTTTGGGTTGTTGGAGCATTCCTAGCTTTTTGCCGAGGGTTTCCAACTCCTCTGGGTTTTGCATATTCATTGCCCAGCAAGTCCGTTCCAGAGTTCCCATCAGGTTAATCGCCACCGGAAAAGCGGAGCCTTTCACATTTTCAAATAGCAAGCCGGGACCTCCCTGCTGAAGCATTCGGTTAGAAATTTCGGTAATCTCTAGATCAGGGTCGACTGGGGTAGAAATCCGGCGCAGTTGCCCTTGGGATTCGAGAATTTTGATAAAGCCGCGCAGATCTCTTGCCATAATTTTTGATAATTATTTAATAATTTTATGAATCGCTGTAATTAGTTAGAAATATTTTCAGGATTTATAGCCGTTCTCAATCCAGCAAAGTATAGATAGCTATAGGGGCGCAATACCTTCACTGGTGTTAACTTAAGGCTGAAACTATTGATAAATATAGGTTGCAGCTAAGTATTGATCCCTCTGAATCCCCGCACTAACGCGCCGCTGCGCTAGTAAAAAGGGGGACTTTAAGAACATTTCTTGTCCCCCCCCTTTTTAAGGGGGGCTAGGGGGGATCGAGGGATAAGCATCAAACATCTGTCTAGGAATACCTTTGACGTTAAGTTGACACCAGTGAATGCCTTGCGCCCTCAATAGATACCGCAGCAAAACGAGAGTTGCCATACTATCAATTATATTGGGTAAAGAAATCCTTCATACTTCTTAATTTAGTAAAGGCTTGAACTGGGTCTTTTTTGCCCAAGCTCGTCTGTAAGGGATGGTTATCCCAACGTAAGAAAGGATTGGTTTGTTTCTCGATACCTAACCACGTGGGGATTGTGGATTGATTTTGCGATCGCATTTGTTGCACTTCGATGAACCTTGCCTGAAGCTGGGGATTATTTTTATCTACAGTCAAGGCAAACTGGAGATTATGCAGGGTGTATTCGTGGGAGCACCAGACCCTAGTGCGATCGGGCAATTGTCTTAATCTGGCTAGGGAATTAAACATCTGGGCTGGTGTTCCTTCCGATAATCTGCCACAACCGCCAGCAAAAATGGTGTCCCCACAAAAAAGCTCCCCGATCTCTCCAGAATCTACGGGGGGAAAATAGTAAGCAATATGAGCGCGGGTATGTCCGGGAACGAAATACACTTGAGCAGCGCGATCAGCAAATTTGACGCGATCGCCATCCCCTAAAAACACCTCCTGCTCCGGAATTCTGCCCCGATCCTCTGCACCACCATAAACGACCAGCCCCGGAAAATGTTGTTTGAGTTCTCGATTGCCCCCGATGTGGTCTCTATGGTGGTGAGTATTAAAAATAGCAACCAACTTAAGGTCTAGCAACCTTAACTGATCTAGGACTGGGGCAGCCAATGCAGGATCAACTACCGCAGCAATTTTTTGGGGGCGATCGAGCAACAAAAATATATAGTTATCATTTAAGACTGGAAGACAGAGAATTTCCATAGGTACTTACTATTTTAAAAGTTCCGTTGCTGCTTCGTGATAACTTTACAAGAACTTTACAAGAACTTTACAGAAACCTCGATAATTCGTTAAGGCTACTGCCTAAACTGCTATGTAGATTAGGAAATATTTCACTCCACGGCATTTTTAGGAATAACCATGATTTTTAGTGACAACTAGCAACGGTTTTAGATAATGGTTAAAAATATCTCTCTTCTTGTCCCAGACCTCAATGGTGGAGCTACAACTAGAGCCTATCTTCTAGCTCAGGTAATGCAGAAGTTGGGGCATAGTGTCAAGCTCTATGGACTGGTATTTGGAGAGCAAATTTATCCACATCCTCCAGATAATTTAGAAATATTTGCCTTGCCCGGTGGCTCCTATCCCCAAATTATTCCTGCTCTTCAGGAGCTTTTGTCAGAGATTTCAGGAGATTTAATTTATGCCTGTAAACCCAACCCCACAAGTCTAGGACTAGCATTAATTAAACGTTGGCAAACGGGGATTCCTGTCTTATTGGATATGGATGACTGGGAAATGAGTTGGCATGGGGGCGATGCCTGGGTCTATCATCCGACAATGCAACAGCTAGCAAGGGATATCCTCAAGCCAAATGGAGCTTTGCGAGATCCGCACCATCCTTTATATATCCAATGGAGTGAGAAACTTATTGCCCAAGCAGATGCTCTAACGGTCGATACAAAATTTTTACAATACCGTTTTGGGGGAACCTATTTACCCAACGGCAAAGATGTGGAGTTATTTAATCCAGAGAATTTTAATCCAGTCGCAAGTCGAGAAAAATATAACCTAACGGATTATCGAGTTTTACTATTTCCCGGGACAGCTCGCCCCCATAAGGGTTTGGAAGATATATTGCTGGCTTTAGAACAGTTAGGAGAGCCAGCTTACCGTTTAGTAATTGTGGGGGGAACCGAAATTAATGATGGTTATCTTGACCAATTATTAAATACTTGGGGTCAATGGATTATTAAATTACCCCAATTTCCAGTAGAAACCATACCAGAAATTATTGCGGCTGCCCATATATTTGTGGTTCCTCAACGGGAGAATTTAACAACGATCGCCCAATTTCCCATTAAACTTACAGAAGGTATGGCTATGGCTAAACCAATTTTAACGACTCAGGTTGGAGATATTCCCGAAATCCTTGGGACAACTGGATACCTCGTTCCCCCCAGTTCCCCAGAACAAATTGCGATTAAAATCAAATGGATTTGGGAGAACTTGGAGACAGCTAATTCTCTGGGTAATCAATCAAGGGAACGTTGCATTGAACTATATAGCTTAAATAAAATGGCAGTAATCCTTGGAAAAATCATCGATCGCGTTAGCGTTGCGTAGCAATATCGCGTTAGCGTTACGTAGCAATATCGCGTTAGTGTTGCGTAGCAATATCCTCTCTAATTTTTCTAATCCAGTTTTGCAATCCTCAACTTCTATGTCCGCCAACTATCTACTTTTTAGTTTTGCTCTCAGATATCCATTCCTAGTAATTCTTACCATTATTCTTGGATTCTCTGGAGCAGTTTTTAATGGCATTAGTACCACTCTAATTGTGCCATTAATTCTTGGCTTCTTGGGACAAAATAATTTTGCAATCAGTGGTTTGCCCCCTTTAATTAAAAATATGGTTACACCATTTCAGGTATCTGCGGATCACGAAACGGTGTTTCTAACTATCCTTGTTTTGGTAGCGATTTCCCTAAAAAACTTGGCAGGTTATATCAATATTTTGGTTTCTAGTCGCCTATCTCAGCTCTTAGTTAATGCTATGCGTAAGGAGGGATTAAAACTACTCCTAGATGTCGATATAGATTTTTACTCGAAATCTAAGGTGGGGGATACTATTAACCAAATTAGTCATGAGGTGGGACGAGCATCAGGAGCAATTAGGACAGTTATTAGTATCTTTACCGTTGTCCTAACTATTATCGTATTTATTGTGATCCTGATCTCAATTTCATGGCAGTTAACAATTGTTTCTACTTGTTTATTCCTGCTAGTAACTTTGTCCAACCAATTCTTTATTCGAGAGGCTAAGAAATTAGGAAAGATTCTTTCTGATAAGTCATCTCTCTACTCTACGGCATTGCTAGAAATTCTGATGGGGATTCGGTTGATCAAAGCTGTAGCGAATGAAGCTCGTGAATATCAGCGGTTGGCGACCCTAATTGAGGATCGAGAAAAGGCAGAATTTCGTTCTCAAGTATATTTTGCCGCGATCGCCCCTATCAACGAAATTAGCGGTGTTCTCGCCATCTTAGGAATTGTGGCGGTGGGTAAGGTGTTTTTTAGCAACCAGATTGATTCCTTGTCTACTTTGCTGCTGACTTATTTATTCCTCTTATTTCGTCTCCTGCCTTTTGTGGGACAGCTTAATTCTTCCCGCAGTGGTCTAGCGAACGCCATCCCTAGTGCCGAAATTATTGCCAACTTCCTGAATAGACAAAGTAAGCCCTTCATGGCTGATGGGCATCTCGGCTATGAAAAAATCAGGGAAGGGATTAGGTTCAAAGACTTAACCTTTGCTTATCCAGACCATACAGATTTAGTTCTCGACCACGTTAATCTTTGGATTCCCAAGGGGACGACTCTTGCCTTAGTGGGGTCTTCAGGAGCAGGAAAATCAACTCTGGCAGACCTACTGCCGCGATTTTATGATCCCTTATCAGGGGCAATTACCCTTGATGGGAAAGATTTACGGGAATATAATTTGCGATCGCTCCGCAGAGCCATGGGGATTGTTAGCCAAGATACTTTCCTGTTCAATGACTCTGTGCGTAATAATATTGCCTACAGTCGGGACTGGGCATCTTTACAGGAAGTTGTCGAAGCGGCTAAACGAGCCAATGCTTATGAATTCATTATTCAATTACCCGATGGTTTTGATACCCAAGTAGGGGATCGGGGGGTGATGCTATCGGGGGGGCAGCGGCAACGGTTGGCGATCGCCAGAGCCTTACTCCGCGACCCAGATATTTTGATTCTTGATGAGGCAACTAGTGCCTTAGACACCGTATCCGAGCGCTTAGTCCAACAAGCTCTGGAAGAGTTATGTCGAGATCGCACCACGATCGTCATTGCCCACCGTTTATCTACAATCCAAAAAGCTGATCAAATCGCCGTTCTCGATCGGGGAAAAATTGTCGAAGTTGGCAACCATGAAGAACTTCTAGAAAAAGGAGGCTATTACACCCAGCTCTACGCCATGCAATTTGATCAAGATGCCAATGCTATTATCAAAGCCGCCGTTAATAAGGCGCTGATTGCTACTTCCTACGAGGTGCGATCGCGCCTCACCCCGATGATTGGGTTTCTCCGCTTAGTGGTGGATGATTTGGCAGACTCCCACGAAGAGAGGGAAGAACTGATTGGCGAATCCTATAACTCTGCCCTCCGTCTTCTCAGCACCCTAGAGTTTCTAGAGCAATCCGATGAAAAGTAAACATTTAGGGCAGACGTATTATGAAGTTTTTGCGGGCTGAGGATCGCCAAAGCCTGCAAAAACTTCCCAAACTTCAGATTCCGGGAGCGGAAAATCAGACCCTCTGTTGTTCGGGGAATCTTTACAAGAAAATTACATTTCTGGCAAAAATATGGGTAAAGATTTATTACAAGGAAACAGTGTTTTATGTTACATTAATATTTAGAGGAATTTAGCTTTGACTAATGACTTGGGAAATTCTTATTCAAAGTACCTCAGTATAGTAAGTAACAACTCAGTAACAACATTGTTTCTACATATCAGTGCCAAGGTCTAGCTTGATCTTGGCTTTTTACTTACAGTAGTTTGAGAGTGGGTGGCTACAGCCACCCACTCTCAAACCTTATTTGCACAAATGCCACTATGCAACAAATAAATTCTTTGCCGGAACATCCTTGGTGGGTAGAGCGTTGGATTGACTTACTCCAATCCTATCGGTTTAAGAAACGCCTAGAACGCGGCTGGAACTACGCTCGAGGCGGCAATGTTCTGAGTATTGAGTTTCAAGGCGAGAAAGTTTTAGCTCAAGTCCAGGGGACTGATCCCCAGCCCTATGGGGTAACTATTTCCCTAGACCCTTTCACCGCAGAAGATTGGCAGTATGTTGTCGAAACTTTGGCGACGAAGGCGATTTATTCTGCCCAGTTATTGGCGGGGGAGATGCCGCCAGAGATTGAGCAGGTTTTTGCCGCCAATGGTTTGAGTTTGTTTCCTTTTCAGTTGGCAGAAGTGAATTCTGCCTGTAGCTGTCCTGACCCCCAAAATCCCTGCAAACATGTGGCGGCTGTTTATTATTTATTGGGCGATCGCTTCCGAGAAGACCCCTTTGTCCTTTTTCAACTCCGAGGACAAACTCGCCAGCAAATTCTCCAGTCCTTACGGCAGCAATCTCCTCATCCTGCCACGGTTTTGCCAGAAGCCAGCCCAGCGGTAGACCAGTCCCCGGCTCTATTGCCTGCCGATTTCTGGAGGTATAATCCGGCTTGCGATCCCATATTGCCTACTAACTCAGAGACTCCCACCCCAACTCCCGGTTCTGTTTGGCAAGTTTTACCACCCCTACCCCTGACTAAACTAGAGGCTGAACTGATAAAAAATTATCTGCAACAGGTTTATCAAACCGTTAGAGGCTATGTATAGGTCTGACTTTCTGACCCTCGAAGGGGGACGGAAAGTCAGACTCTGTAACCATGCTGATGCGAATTTGGGCTAAAACTAAGCGGCGTTGCTGGTGGAAGAGTAGTTATAGCCAGATTCTGTTTTTTTCTGGTTGTTAGTTAGATTGTTTGCTAGATGATGGGGGCGATCGATATAGCGGCGGAGAACTTGTTTTTCCTCTGGTTTGCCTGTGGTCATCTTTTCCGTAATCAGACGTTGCAGCCGGGGAATTTCTCCACTGTTATAAACCCGAAACTCGCTATGTACTGTAGCTTTTGTCGTCCGCACAGCCTGATTTAGGACTAAAGAACCATCGGGGTCAGAAATGGAACGATGGAAAGTGTTGGGGGGAATCCGCAAAATTTTCCCGTTAGCTTCTAAGCGAACAATATGAAAGGGAATTTCCCAAGCAAAATTAATTAAAAAGAAAGTCCTGCCACCCTTGAGAGAGAGCAAGTTATCTTCTTGATTCGGATGCATATAGAACTGCCAATCATCCTCAGAAGTATTGTTCGGGCTGATGGCGGGGCCGTCATGATCTACTAAATCACGCACGTTGGAAGTGGCGATCGTGATATCAAAAAATCTGACGCTGGGGGTATCCCGGAACTTTTCATAAGATAGCAATTCAAACATATACTTAACTCCTCGTAAACTCTTGCTTGGCTTGGGTCGATCAACATGCTGTCTGATCGATCGAATTAGTACTGGTGAAATTAGCTCAGTCGTGTAAACTTTTATTTCACTACTTCTTACAGCTTAGTCTGACTCTATTCAGGAATCAAAACCCTTAGTGCATGGCATCTATGCGCAAACCGAATTAAAATATCCAAAAGACAAACTACCCTAGACCGATGAATATCTTCCAGCTAGAAACTTTGATTGCAGTGGCCGAGAAAGGTAATTTTTCCAATGCTGCCCTGAGTTTGGAGGTGTCGCAGTCGGCGGTCAGTCGGGCGATCGCCTCCCTAGAAAAAGAATTAGGCGTACCGCTCTTGTTGCGGGGCAGATTTGGGGCGCGTCCTTCCTTAGTAGGAGAAAGAATTATTGCCTATGCTCGAAAAATGGTGCAAATCCGTGAACGAATTGACTACGAGATATACCTAGAAAAAGGATTAGAAGGGGGCAGGATTCGGATTGCTTCTTTTCGGAGTGCTGCTACCCACTTATTACCTCCAGTGATTGCGCGGTTTAGTGAACAATTTCCCCAGGTAAGCTTAGAGATTACTGAGGACGATCCTTCTGCCGTAGAGCAGGCTTTACGAGAAGGACAAGCGGATATTGGTTTATTACCCTTGCCGCGATCGGAAGAATTTGATACTTGGGAAATTGCTAGGGATGAGTATGTAGTTTTGCTCCCCAAATCTATTGGCTATCTACCCGATCGCCTAACTTGGAAAGATTTAGCTACTTTCTCCTTTATTCTGTTTAACTACGCTGAGTGTACTTCGGCAGTGCGAGATCATTGGGCGCAGTGGGAACAATCTCTCAGAGTTGCCTACGTTGTTCGGGAAGATTCTACGATCGTCAGTATGGTTGCTCAAGGACTGGGAGCCGCAATCCTGCCTCGGTTAGCCGCAATTCCTATTCCTACAGAAGTTCAAGTAAAACAACTGCCAGTGCCTTTAGAACGAGTCATTGGTGCTGCCATTTTGGGGAGTGCCCTCCATTCTCCGGCGGTGTTTGCCTTTCTAGATGCCCTCCGCAACACTGGCAAGTTTCATGTTTAATAACTTTGGTGGTGCTAAAAAAAATCAGGACTTCCGCCGCAGTGTGAGGGAAATCCTGACTCCAGAACCCTAAATAATTTGTTGGCTGTGCGTAAGTCCTACAAAAATCTCGATCAAATGGCTAGAATAAAATGAACCAATCCAATATTAAAAACCTCGGCTATAAAGCTTTAATTGAGTCTCTCGGTGTGGTGGGAATGCTGTGATTTCTGCAATACCTAGATGTGGGCAATGGTGACTATATTAAAGAACGTCATAGTGCGATCGAGCCAAATTTTGATGAGTATGAGCAGTTTCTTGCAGACTTGACTGAAAGCCGTATGAATCACACAAAATAATTCACTATATTTATGGTCTGACAATTGATGAGATAAAAAATATTGAAAGGAAGTAAGACTAATGTTGTTAGACATTCCAAGAATTCCAGATATTCCAGATGGTTGGAAATATGTTATTAGTTCATTGGTTGGTGGAGGTATTGCAATATTCGTTACTTTCGTAAACAATCGTTATCAATTAAGAAAGGATGGTCAACAATGGGAAAGAGAGAAATTATGGGACGGTTATCAAAGATGCACTTCTAGCTTGATTTTAATAGAATCATTATGGACAGATATTCTATCACCGAAAAAAATGGAGGTATGGACAGCATTGCAGGAAGCAAGGAGAAATTCTTTCAAAGGGTATGTCCCTTCATTAAAGGCAGAAGAGCGAATGAAGGAAATAAAGGAAATACAAGAGGGAATAAGGAGAATACAAGAAAAAATGAAAGAGATAGAAGAGCAAATAAAGGAAATGGTAGACCAAATATTAAGCATTTATTCTGAAATGTATCCTTATCTATATTGGATTATCTGTAACTACCCTGATTCTAGCTTAAAGGAAATAATAATATTGAAGGAATTAATTGAACAAAGACAAATAACAGAAATAAATATTTCATTTTTAGATGAAAGAAAGTTAGCTTTAATGCCACCTATATCTGCCGTGCAGAGTATGAGGCAAGAGCTTATTCAGTTAATGACCAATGATCCTAGGCTTCTCAAAAACAAGTAAATTGTCTAATCCGGTAATGATTAGACCTCTTGCGTGAATCAAGATGCGGAAGCAAGCTCAAAGTTAAGGATAGCCGCAATCAAATTGAAGCGTAAGCCAAAACGCTTGCGACGATTGCGATAACGCTCGGACAGAATCCGAAAGACCTTCAACTTGCGGTGAACATG